>JAGXIL010000007.1 GCA_024635655.1 Gillisia sp.
GCTGGCGCAGAGTATACCACAAATGTTTTAATAACTGGAAATACCGGTAAGGTTCAAGGGAATGAACCTCACTTAATAACAATCAACAGTGCTGATGGTTTGGTTTATACCAAAAATTCATTTTATGCCGATGCACTGCATGTTGGTGATGTAAAAAATTCTTCTTTTACAGAAAATTTTCATTCATCGGATGGAGGTATAGGTCTCTATGTAGATAACGGAAGCTTAAATAACACCTTCAGTAGTAGCACTTTTATTACTACAGCTGATAATTCTGAAACAGTAACCTTTTTCCCCGGAGCTACAGGCAACACTTTAAAAGACAACACTTTAAGGAATGAAGGAGAAGGGGGATCTATTTTCAATGATACGGACGGGGGGAATACAAATTTAGATTTATAGTAAATTAAATTATTTTTCTTTAAAAAGGACGTAGTAAATAAATATTGGTCCATAATATAAATAACGTCTCCACATTCTTTTTGGTTCCCTAATTAATCGACCTAACCATTCAAATCCTAGATTTAGCCATATTTTATTAGGCCGTTTTACTGTTCCAGAATAAAAATCAAATACGGCACCTATGGAACAAATCACCTTTGCATTTAAAACCTCTTTATGTCTATTTGCCCATTTCTCCTGTTTTGGTGCCGTCATTCCGATAAATAAGACATCAGGTTGAAAATTATTAATAGCTGTCAACATTTTATCAATTTCCTCGTCTGAAAAATTTTCAGTAAATGGTGGTGAATATGAATTAATTCTTATGTTAGGATATTCTTCCATGCACCTTTCCTCTATCTTTAGAAGAGTACTATAAGAGGAACCAAGGTAAAAACACTTACCATTCTTTTCGTTTAATTTTTCTAATAAACACTTGTGCATATCAGCTCCTGTGATTCTGTTAATTTTTCTTCCATTTAAAATTCTTGAGGCTATAACTATTCCTATACCATCTGGAAGTAAAATATTAGAATTCTGCAGAGATTTTCTAAAACTATCATCCTTCTCTGCAAGGCAGTAGGAGTACTGGTTAATGGTATTTATAAGAATTTTTCCTGTATTGATTTCAATTTCGTTAATAGAAGATGAAAAAATATTATAACCAAGAATATTGATATAATTATATTTGATGGGCTTCATTAAAACTTTCTTTGCATAATCTTACAGATTAAATTAGGGAGAAGTTTGAAGAAAGGGTTGTATAACAGCTTCATTTAACTAATTCTTGTAATATGGATTTAAACCTTTTTTCAAAAACAGCCAATGTAAATTCTGCTTCATATTTGTTTCTTCCCATTTCTCCCATTTCCTTGCGCAAACCAGGATCTTTAATTAAAAGTTCTAATTTTTCTGCCAGGGTTATGGCATCGTTTTGTGGTACTAAAAAGCCGGTTTCTCCCTCTTTTATCACATCGGGTATTCCACCTTCAAAAGTAGAAACTATCGGAAGTGAAAATTGCATTGCCTCAAGAAGAACTAAGGGAAAACACTCATTTGAATAAAAGGTAGGCAATGCAAAAATGTCTGCTTTTGAAAATACTTCTGTTTTATCGGTTCCGTATTTTTTTCCTGCATATTCCACAACTTCTTCCAAGCCATATTTTTCAATATTTTGCTTAAGTTGTGCTGGAGAAATATCACCTCTACCTCCTACGTAGGTACAATGTAAAAGTACTCCCTTTTCCTTTAATATTTTGCAGGCTTCCAAAAGCACAAAAACACCCTTGGATTCAATTAAATTTGATAAAAAAAGGATTTCAACAGGTTTGTTTGTATCACTTTGGACTTTAAACTTTGAACTTTGACTTATTTCCGGAATTCCATTTGGGCAAATATGTACTCTATTCTTTGGTACATATGTTTGGATATCCGGATACAAATGCTCGGAAAGCAAAATCACATCAACATTATTAAATACGATTTTATTTAAGAAATTATCCAACCATTTATGCTGGCGGGTACTTACCCCTTTATTGTGAAAGTGATATACCATCTTTGCTCGCAGCACCTTAGCTATAATTATTATCACAGTGTCTTTATAAAATCCTTTCCCTTTTGAAGTAAGGGTGAGATAGACCAAATTTGGGCGATAGTTCATTAAGTTAAACCCGGTTTTCCAAATAATAACAAAATATCTCAACAACTTTTTAAGTCCCCCCTTACCAATTTCTTCAAGTGTTCTCGAGGTACCGAGATTGAGATAACGGCCTTCATAAGAATTACAACTTATTTTAAATTCACGGATATATTTTCCCATCATTGCTGCACCATGAACAGGTGGTGGGAAATGAAGTATAAAAAGAATTTTCAAATTCATATGCTTTCTACAAGAGTTTCTACTTTTTCTTTAAAAGAAAAAATCATTTTATTTTTCCTTAATTCAGTTCTATTAAAATCAATGTTATTTACTTTCTGTAAACTTTGATTTAGTTTTTGAACCAAGTCCTCTAAGTTCCTGGGATTAAATATTTTGCCATTAGTTGAATCTATTAAACTTGAAGCCCCTGCTAATTCCGAACAGAGAACATCACAACCTGCAAGCAATGCCTCATTTACCACAGCCCCAAATCGTTCGTAAATACTGGGAATTACAAATATATCAGCTGTTATATACCAGGAATAAAGTTCTAATCCTTCTTTACGACCAATAAAAACCACTTCTTCTTTAAATTTCAATTCAGAAGATAAAATTTTTAATTTTTTTTCTGAATCTCCGCTGCCAACTAATACTAGTTTCCAATCATTTGATTTCAATTGGGAGACAGCTTTGAGTAGAAACTCCAGATTCTTTACCTCTACTAATCGTCCTACAAATAAAATAACCTTCTTACCATTTAGACCGTAATTTCTAATATTATCACCTACTAAATCTATGCTTTTACTAAGTTTTTTTCTGAAAATATCATCATCGTGAATTATAGGAAGTTCTAAAGTTTTTAGAGAATGGGAAATGTATTTTTTATGCCATTCACAAACCTCACTACTGGGAAGAATGACACCATCAATGTTTTTTAGTATTAAATTCCTAAAATAATTTCGTAATCCCCTTCTATTTAGGGCATTATCTATACTATCATCACTAATAGTATAGATTTTAAAGATTTTCCCATAAAAGATCCTATATAGAAATGTAAACAATGTAGTTTGGCCGTATTCACTACTTAATATTATATCTGGTTGTTCAGATTTTATAGCTTTGAAAATATCTAAACGAAAAGATCGGGAATTCAAATTTATTCCTCGTAATAAATACTTCGGCTCAAAATTTAATTGTTGCTTTAATGCCCCCTGATCAAATTTTTGATCAGGAACGTTTAAATTGGTAAAATAAAATACGGCATTAAATTGATGAAAAAGATAGTTAAAAAAGTCTACGCGGTATGGTGCTAAGGCGGGATGAAAAACAAGCAACTTTTTTTTGCTCATATCTAATTTACTAATAGTAATTTATAATTATAATTTAAGAACCTGTGAAGTTTCCAGGATGGATAAACTATTTAAACATAACTATGGTTTACAACTGTTTCAATTTTTTTATCCCAGGTTTGTTGGAGAGCATATTTGTGAGCGGCTGAACTCATTCTACGAAGTAAATCAGGATTATAATAAAGTTTCAAAATTGATTTAGCCAGGGCGTCAATTGTTTCAGCAGGATCCTTACAAGGACACCTAAAGCCAGTTTCATCATTAATTATAACCGACTGCCCGTGCAGATTAATGGTTACTACAGGCATTCCAAAAGCCATTGCTTCCACAAGTTGCACGCCACCTGAATCTCTTAAGGAAGTAAAGAAAAATACATCATTACTAGCATAAAAATTTCTCACTTCTTCATAAGGAACTTTTCCTATTAATGTTACGGTAGAAGTTAATTCTTTAATTTTTACCGTTTCTGAAATCTTTTCTCTTTGTTCTCCGTCCCCGACCATAGTAAGGACAATTCCAGGGTGTTTTTTCAATTTCTCCATTACGTCCAATAATAGTAAGATACCTTTCCGGGGCATAAATCTTCCTACCCATAATAGTTTTAACGATCCTTTCTTTGAATTTTTTGGTTGAAAATTTATCGGATAAAAATCGGTTGGAAGTGCTGTATCGAGAGTTTGGTTTACCTCCGAAAATCGAATTTTTTTCACCAAATCAGCAGTATCCTGATTAGATACCCATACTGCTGATGCAGTTTTTAACATACTTCTACAGGCCGGGTTATGTTTTATTAAAAAGGAGGAAACCTTGTTTCTCTTTTCTTCTACACTCCAGCTTTTTCCAAAATAATTTTTAAAGGCTGACGGAGAAATTTGCCCACCCCCAGCCGGTCCAAATACAAATGGAATATCCAGTTTATAAAGAAATGAACCTAACTGCACACTTCCCCAGGTTATATGATGAGCAATATTAAAATTAAGTTTTTTATTTAAGGATCGTGCTTTATTATAGGCTAGTAATTGCCAAAGTAAATAATACAGATACATACCAAACCTTGAACTAGAATATAATTTCTCTAATCCCCAAGGCAAAACTATATAATGAAAGTATAAATTAGCAGGTTTAGATCCATTCTCAATATTTGCCTTACCAACTTCTCTGGTAAGGCAGTGAATTTCAAAACCTCTATTAGCTAGACCCAAAGACCAGTTCCACCCATATCCTGGTTCTGAACCTAATTGTGGATCACACGCAAAAGCGGAGAGCAATACTTTTTTCATTATTTAAAATTTTTAAATACAACAGAGTTGTATTATCTTATCTCTTTAAGAAGCTGATATGGATAAGCCACCTTGATTAGAAAATATTCGTTGGAGAGAATGGCGAATAACTTCAGGGGAAATCATAATATTTTTGGAGGAATAAGCATAGTCACTAACGCGCACGTTATTTTCAATTATAGCATAGTATTTTAATCCTAACATACTGGCTAAATATTTGAAATAAGGCGGGTAATATTGATTTGAAAACAGTTCAATTAAAACTGTGTTAGGCCTACACCATAAAATGTTGGAAAAAGAAGCTCCGTGGGGACCCAAAATAAAATCCGCACTACTATATATTTCCATTTGTTCTTTAACCGTTCTTACTTTATCTTCTATAATTTTAAATCCAAATTCCTGTAAAACTTCAATTATCTCGTCTTCTTCAATTAATTTCCTTTTATGCTTCCGGGAAATATAAATACATTTAAATTCAGAAGATTTATTTATAGAATGAGATAAAAATAACCTCCGCAAATTTTCAATATCCCTCATATTTGGATATAACCATTTTTCATTATTAGCAAAATAATGGTTCTCTGCTTCTACCCTATTACTCCTAACATCAAGTACCTGATTTTCCTTTAACCCGGCAATTTCCCAAAATTCCTTTTCAAAAGGTTTTCCAAATATAGGGTATAATACAACTGATCGTTGATATTCCTTCTCCCCTATAACCTCCCTGATTCTCAATAGTTTAGCATAAATGTAAAAAAGGTAATCGTAATAACCTCCACCCCAATTGTGGGACCATAAAACAATACAATTTTTACTTGAAATTTTTCTTCTTTTATTAAATTTAAACCAGCTACGTATAAATTCTGATGATCCAAAATCCAAGTCCAGTACCTTTGATCCTACCTGAATACCACCGTGGGGTAGAATTTTCAACCCAACACCGGTTAGGCAATATACAGCACTGTAAGATGTCTTTACTATTTCTCTTTTTTCAAAGCAGTCAATCGTACCCCCAAATGTTTTAACAGGTGCTAGTTGTACCGAATCCCCAAGATTAAAATTTATTTCCGCATTTTTTAAAAATAAAAGTGATTCGTCTTTATTTAAAAGTTTTACACCTAAAACTCTTGTAGCTAGCGGAATTATTTTTTTTCCCGTTGACACTACCCATTTTTTTAGCAAAAAAAACATTATATAATCTATTAATGAATACTTTTAAAAAATTTCACGAGTAGAGAATTATCAAGGGCCAATTTAGATTAAAATCTTTATTTAAATTTGATAAAGGAGCAATACCAGATTGGTGAATTTTTCTTTTTTAATTGAGTGATATTTCAATAAAAAACATAGCACTCTTTTATATTGAATTAAAAAAATGGGCAAACTTACTTTGCACTTAATCTTGCTTCTTTTAATACAAGGTGAATTTTTATGATAATCAAGATATCCATCAGAGGAAGACCAGAATTAAATTATATTGATAGGTATTGCTGAAATATTAAAAGTTCCTCTACTCTTATCTGTTATCTTTGGAATATTCGTTATATTTTATATTTAAGAGCCCTGCAAATCCTCCCAGACTTTCTGCAATTTTCATAATTCCAAAATACTTATATTTAAATTTAAAAGGAAGTAGAAGTAAACCAACAACTCCTAAAACAAAATAGATAATGCTTGTAATTATTTTTCTTACCACACCAATAAAATCCTTCTCCAAAATCATTATAAACATATAAGAGTTTGCACCCCTATACTTTCGTTGTAATAGCCATTTAAGAGTTGCCCTCTTTTTAGAAATATACTCATAGGCTATTGCTTCTGACGCATAATAAATAGTTCCCTTTTCTTTTAAAACGCAAATCCCAAAATAAAAATCTTCAGAACCAGTGGTGTTGAACCTTGTATCAAATTGCATTTGATGGTCTTTTAAAAATTTTGCACGCATTATGAGATTGCCGGTCGTAATAAAATCCAATTTCTCATGATTTCTAAATTGAGGTGGAAGGAACCATGTTGATATGGCTTCTGACGCCATTAATTCAAATTCCGGAATTACTGGACCTATTACCATATCCCCATTATTTTTTACAGCGGCATAAATCAGTTCATTTAGCCAATGGTCTGTGACATATTCGTCATCATCAATAAAGACAACAAAATCTGGTTCAAATAAAAGTGCCTTAGCCATAATTTCATTTATAACATTGGAAAGACCTTTTATAGGGTAATTATGATAATGAAGATTGAAATTGAAAGTGGAATTAGTTTTAAGTTTTGAGCTAATAGTTTCTGCAGTTTGGTCTATATCATTATCTACAATCAAAATATCTATAGTCGAAATAAATTTTTTATCAATGTTGCAAGTATAAATACTATGGACCAATTTCTCCAACCATAGCGGTCTTTTATATGTTGGAATACCTATAACCAAGCGGTTCATGAAAATATAATTTTATACAATTACTTTTTTTCCTACCGTCGTAAAAATCAATTGTTCAAATTCCCTCGCGACCTGAACTGAATCATGTCGCGTTTCAGCAATATTTTTAGCTGTTGTGGCTATTTGTTCTCGCAGAGACCTGTCAAAAAACAATTTCTTTAAATTCTCTATTAAAACAGGTACACTGTTTTCTGTCACTACTGCCGCCCAATGATATTTTTCAGCATATTGAACCAGGGCGGTGTCCTCCGGAGCAAAAATGATTATTGGGGTACCACTAGCCATATATTCCGGAGCTTTTGTGGGCATGGAATATTTAATATAACTTTGAGATTCAGGACTAAAATCATACGGGAGAACCAATATATCAGCCTGAGAAAATACTCGGGGAAGATCTTCATAGGCTACAAATTTCTGATGGTGAACATTATTAAAATTTTTGATCCAATTGGGGGCAATTTCGGTTTGGATTATAAATTTTATATTGGATTGTAGTATTTTATTCACGCTTTCTATAGCTTCAGCTATGTTCTCTAAAGATTTATCAATACCAAGACCTATCCTTCCGGCATATAATATTGTGGGAGTATTGGCAAGTTGATAATTGTTCCTTTGGGCCTTTTTCCAAAAGTTTAAGTTTATAGGGTTATGGAAAGTGACAAATTTTTTTCCATATCGGTTTTTATATTCTTCGCACATATAATCACTAATTCCCATCAGCAAGTCTGCCTCATTCAACAATTGTCTGAATTCATTGTCAATTTTTCTTTCCCAAAAGTTTTTCATAGGTCCTTTTATACCAACTAAAGATGGCCAATCATCCATCATATGAAAAATAACGGGTCGTTTTTTATATTTTATTAACTCATTACAAAATAAAATACCTTCTCTTGAGGCGGCCTGCATGTAATATACATCAGGGTCGATAGCATCTAACCACTTACAAAAACTTGAAGACAACTTTGTTTTGGCTTGAAAATGGGATACACCTATATAATCAAAAATTGGAACTATATAATCAAGAATCAGTTTTACCCGAAATTTTGATCTTTCAACAACCACTTTTTGTTTAGTATTTGCTCTGTCATCAATATTTACAGGACCGGAATAATATTTACGGCGGAAAAGATTTAACGGGAAAATCCATTTGCGTTCTTTAGAACCCAATTGATAATAATTGTTGCATATCGTGGGATCCATCTTATCAGTTAGCAGATATCCGGAACAGGCTACAGCCAAATTCTTTCTTCCCCAATTGCAAAAAAGATTTGAGAGGGTAATTCCTCCTCCTGTATTTTTATTAAAAGGCTGATTGATTATTAATATTTTAGGTAAGGACATCGCTAAAATTTTAACTGTTGGAATTTTGATAATTTAAGATAGGATTTATTTCTTCTCTAAAATAACTGACAAGAATTTGTTCTGGGATATATCTTATTGATTTTGAATAGCAAATCCCCACTGCTATCCACAATAAGATATATTGCATAGTAAAAGTATGGATTGTTGAAGGGTACATATTTAATAATATCCATACGATCCAAATAGCGGCAGCTTTGCTAAGCAAATTATCTGAATAAAAAAGTCCCTTTAAAATGGCCGGTATTGTGATCAACAAAAAAAGAATTAGAGATATTAGCCCTCCTTTCAAGATTATTTGAAGATAATCAGTTTCCATGGTATACCGATAACCAGTTACATTATCAGGATCTATACCTGGACAAAAATATTCTCCCATCATTCCTTTACCTATGATCCATTCTTTGGAACTTAAATCCTGATAAAAGCATAATTCTACTGTAGAACGAGTGTCTTCCATTCCCCGATCTGTAATATTTTTGAAGACATCAATTTCTTGAGAGGTCAAAAATTCCAATCCAAAAATTAAAAATATCCCTCCACCTAAAATTGTGAGCACCACTAAAAAAAACTTATCCCTGGTTTGAAACAGGTAAAGTAAGTACGAAAAGACAGCAGTGAGGCCGCACATAAAAAGTAATCCTCGGCGAGCCCTCACAAGAGCGAATAAAATTGTCACAAAAAGTATTATTACCAGGAAAAGTTTCTTTCGATTGGAATGATAACTGTAGGCCATCAAAAGAAAGAAAGCCGGCACCGCTAGTGTTTTGGAGAAGTATTCTATAATGTTCAGACTGGTGAGGTTATCTCCTCGGCTTAAAAGATCTTTTAAGAAAAAAACATCATAAAATAAAAAGGCAATTGCGAGAATGAATATAGCCCAAAAAAGTTTTTTTATATAGAAGAGTTTAAGTGGCAATAACAAAAATAACGGACTCAAATATAGAATTCCCCCAAACCAGGCATCAAATATCATGAATTTAATCAGATCATAATTGCCCGGAAAATCCCTTATAACTATGAATGATACCCAAAAAATATATATCGTGAATATTACCTGCAAATAGGGATTTCTCAATCTAAATTTTAAAAGCATGAAAAACGAGGGGATAAACAATAGAAGTCCTACAATCTGCACTACCTGACAAATGATATAATTCATATAAGCTGTGGTTGATAACGTATAACTCAATGTATATAGCAAAAAACCAATCCACATGAGGTTCACTAGTTCACGTTCCCGATAGGTGGTATGCAGAAATGTAGTCAAGCTTTTCTCCATAAAGTATTAATCAAGCACACTTTTAATTAATTCCTGATGTTCATTTAAAATAGTTACAGGATCATATTCCATTAATCTGTAGCCGGTTATTTTTTCTTTCAGGCAATATGCAATTCCATTGGCAAGGTCTTCGGAATTTTTATACTCTGCTAAATAACCGTTTTTTTTATGCGTAATTAATTCCGGAATTCCACCCACATTAAATGCGGTTACACAAGTTCCACAGGATAATGATTCCAGAATAGTATAAGGTAAATTATCGGCAAGAGAAGGAGCCACAAATACATTTGCTGCGTTATAAATTATAGACATCGTATATTCGTTATCTACAAATCCCAAAAATTTTGTTTTAAAAGGGATTGATTCGGAAATCTTTGAATTAGGACCGCTTCCAAAAACCACAACCTCGATTTCCCTGTTGCCTGCCTTATACAATGTATTGAGAGCCAATTTTAAATATTCCCAGCCTTTATAGGGACTGGTAATAGCCATCGCCCCAAAGGCTATTATATATTTTTTACTGTCGAGATTAAGAATCTGCCTGGCTACTTTTCTGCTGAATGGTTTAAAAAGGGTTTTACCAATAATGTTTGGAATATGAAATAAAGGCTTAGAACTTAATAAAACCGATTTTTGAGCACAGTCAAATAGCCATTTACTTGGAGAGACGAAATAAAGATTTTGATATTTGGAATAAAAAAGCTGCTTCTTATTAAAACCTTTATAGGACAGATCCTTAACCTTATTTTTATTAAAGAATTTACAATTTTGACATTGACTGGTATATTTATTACAGTCAAAACTATGATGACAACCCCCGGTGATCGCCCACATATCGTGCATTACAAAAATAATGGGTTTCTGCAGCTGGGCAAGTTTCTCCAAACTTTGAATATTTAGGAAACCATTCAATATCCAATGCACGTAAATTACATCGGCCTCCCTTACCTCTTTCATTTCTGAAACATCGGAGCCAAGGACAGGATAGGAAAATTTTCCGTAATTGGTAAGCATATTTTTTGTAAGATAGGATTCTACCCAATTGTTTATCCTAGAATGCAGCCGACCCTTCTTCCCCATCACCAAAACGTGCTGGTCTTCATTTCTCTCCGGATAGAGCACCAAAATTTTAGATTCGATTCCAGTTTCAATGAAAGCTTGATTTAGTCTAATTGCCGGACTTGTGGAGGAACATCCGTATTGTATTTGCAGAACCTTAGTCATTTATAGAATGGACAGCTTTTAAATTAAGTCTTTAATTTTTTTCTTGAAATTATTAAACAACAAACTACCATTGTATCCTAACCTTGTAAAAGTCCCATAAGAGTGAATACTAATTGCCCTTCCCATAAAACGGTTTAAAGTAATTATATTTCCATATTTTAATGGTAGCCTGTTTATATAACTTTTGGTAGTAAATACATACTTGAACCCAGCTTTATTGGCAACTTCAATTAGGCTGCTGGAATAATTTCCGTTAGGAAACGCCATTGTAGTTGGGGTATAGCCTATAATTTTAGTTAGGATATCGTTCGACTTTTTAAATTCTTCAGCAGCTTCCGCCAAATTATAATTTGTAAGAATAGAATGACTATGAGTATGGTTCCCAATTGTTACCAAATCATGGTTTGCAAACACTTTAAGTTCTATAGAAGACATCGGTCGGTCTAAATCACTCCAGGGAGTAAAGCAGAAATCACCAAAATTGTCCAGCAAATATTGATCGATTTCAGAATGGTGAAGTCGTTTTAGAGATTCTTGTTCTTCCTGTACCAGTTCTAATGAAACTCCTTCACGAGTTCTGTACTTATAAATCACATCCCACCAGTAAGAAGAATTTGAAACCAAATTTCTGGTGGTAATAAAGAAAGTTGCGGGAACCCGGAATTCCTCCAATATCGGCAGGGAATAAAAATTGTTATAATAACCGTCATCAAAAGTTATCATCACGTACGACTTGTCTTTATCCAAACCTTTTTCCAAATCTTTTGGAGAAATGAACTTATATTTTTTTAATAGAAAATATTTTACAAAATCTGATAATTGTTCCTTAGTAATATTATTTTGAGGTGAAACATGGCATTCTTTTTTCTGCTGGGAAGACTCATAAACTCCATGAAAATAAAATATTAATAGTTGATTCTTCTCACTTTTAAACCTGAGAATTAAGGGATTAAAAATATATCCCATTTTATCAATTATGATCGGAATGCTGCTATCTACTTTGTGCTTAATACCCATCATTGTTAAATCAAAAATGAAGACTTAATGTTTTCGTTTCGTGGCTTTTACCACAATTGTCATCTGATAATTAGGATCCTTATGGAAAAGTTCATCTTCTTTTAACTCCTCTGCACATATTCCTTCAAGAAATGCTATACTGGTTAAAACATTTCCGTAATAATCAACCTGAACATTTCCTTTTCCAAAAACATCTTCAAAAGACTTTTGAATAGACAATGTTGTAAATCTCCAATAATCTCCCCATCTGGACATATCATAGGCTGATATTTGCGAAATTCCTGCAACTGTTGCAAGTACCACCCCTCCCTCGTTTAAAAGATATTTAGTTCCCGCGATGGCATCTTTGAAATTGTATATAAAATTAAGAGTTTGAGTACATATGAAACAATCAATACTATTCTCCGGCAAGGTTGAAATATCTGTAAGATCCCCAATGATCGTAGCCTTATCATTATCTGCCGTAGCATGAAGTATTTCAAACTTCTCTATGGCACAACCAAATTTTTTGGAATAAAAATTATCAGCAATTTCCAGTGTTCTACCCTTTATGGAATCGGAATTCTTTTTTAAAAAATCTTCAATATAAATGCGATCTATAGGTGTGCCCCTGTCTAATCCAAAACTGGGAGAAATTGGATCAAGAGATCTTAGGTTATACCAGTCTGGCCGATTAAAGAATCTTCTAAAATGCTTAGCCATATTTGTTTATTTTATCCAAATTCCTTTTTTATTTTTAACAACAATCATATAATATTGAAGGGGGGCAAGAATTAAGCCGTTGAAATTCGCAATTAATGATGCCAGGAACAGGGAATATACCCCCATTTGATAATAGTTGATAAAAAAAAAGACAAGTCCAATGAATAGAAAAGGGCTAAGCAGACTAGTCCAGAATTGAATTCTTAAGGCACTTATACCATTTAAAAAACTCACATATTTTGATTCGAACATTAGACCACAGAAATATAAAAAACCCCATAAGGACAACTCAAAGCTTATATCCACCGTTCCCTCCCCGAGCCATAAATTATAGATGGTTTTCGAAAATAGGAGCATTAATAAACCTGCAAGTATGAAAATGATATTTAACAGATTATATTTTTTTATACTGTTTCTAATCCAATTGATATCACCTTTTAGAAAAGCTTCAGTAGATGCAGACCAAAAAGGACTTATAAATATCATGAACCCCATATTAAGCATACCAAAATACTTATAGACAATGTTATAATCTGTAACGTGAACGGGGCCGAAATTCCTTGAAATAATGATATTTGCCGATTCATATTGCACTAGACTGGCTATTTGAATTATAAAAAATATTCCTCCCAGGTTAAACAGGCTTTTAGCATGGGAGAATTTTACTTTGGCTAATACAGGTTTATACGGCTTATATTTACCCGAAAAGAAAAAAATATTTGCCCCGGCCAAAGCAACAATTGGGGCGATGCAAAGAGCCAGGCCCAAATAGATCAAAGATCCCTGGGTTGTCGAAACTAATATTACAATTATTAGAAGGGCTACTACCTGCCCAATAAGATCTATTAAAGATGCTTTTGCTGGTTCTTGATCTGCGGTTATAATTGTTGTTAAAACCCTTAACACGAACTGTAAGCAGAAGTAGGTAAAAACAATTACAACTAATAGAGAAATCTCATTGGAAAATTCTGCCGAAACATTTAGCATATTGCTCCAATTTAAAATGGGGTTTATCAATAAAAAAATAAACCAGACAGCAGTGAAAATAATCCCCAATACTGCATATGTTGTGCTCACATAAACCTGAGCACTTTCATCATCCCCGCCAGCTTTGGCTTCTGCAAATTTATTTCGTAAGCCTTGAGTGAGCCCGACATCAAAAAAACTAAACCAAGCGACAATAGAACTTATAGTTAACCATATTCCATAACGCTCAGGATTCACATAGTTAATCGTAAGAGGGACTAACAGTAGGCTTATTCCAATACTCGCCCCTTTTATAAAAACAGAAGTAATAATATTCCTCTTTGCTTTTACGCTACGTTCATGGCCCCTATTTAGGAAATTTTGATAAAAAGAAAATAATGGAGCAAAATATCTGGTCATCATTAATTTAAATGCAAAATGTTCATTGTAAATAGACATCTGCTTTCTATGGATTTTAACAAAAGAAGAAAACTTATCTGGACCTTAAACATTATTTCGCTAAATAGTTTCAGGATAAAATGGAGATATAGGAAGAGAATATTTTGATTTTAAATTTTTTTATAGCTTAAAAAATAGATTTTTGTTTAATTGATAGTTACTTCTGCTTTGTTAAGATGGTCGTACCATCTTAGTATATCATCTTCTATAGGAACATTATAGGTCCAAACCAGATTCTGTGATTTGGAGACGTCGTCATTATGACCAAATTTTTTTTAGAAATTTAAGACTTATGAGTGGCATAAGTGTCCATAAATTTTAAATCATATCCGTAGCCGTATTCTGTTTTTACCATACCCCGGGTCTTTAAACCATTAAAAACGATAGATACATTTTTAAGAGACTGCAAACTTGAAGAATCATCAAGCGTTTTAACTGCTTCTTTGGAAGTATGCCCATGTCTAATAATGTACAAAGTTTTGTCACTAAATTCTGCCAGGAGATTTACCTCGGCCAATACATTGATAGGAGCAGAATCCAGAATCACATATTCAAAATCGTTTGAGAGTAATTCCATAAAGATATCCATTTTTCCATTTAATAAAATTTCAGAATAATCATCTCCTTTTGCACCTGTGGAGGCGATAAACAGGTTGGGACTTACACCGGAGGAATGAATAATTTCCTCATAGACAACTTCATCTTCTAAGAATCCAATAATTCCTTTTGAGGAAGAAAGGTCGAATAATTCTGAAATATAAGGTTTCCGAAAATCCATATCTACCAATACTACCTTTTTTCCTGATTGTGCTAAACTATAAGCAAGATTAGAACTTACAAAACTTTTTCCCTCACCCGAGATTCCAGAGGTAATCAAAATTCTTTTCTGTTTAAATTCCCGGTTGTATAAACCCAACCGGGCCGCAAGCTGTCTAAATTGCTCAATTAAAACAAATTCCTGAGGTTTTTCGAACTTATTAATAGCAGGAAGTTTAACATAAAATAACTCAGCAATAATAGGAATGAAGGTGTATTTTTCAATTTCCGAACGAAAGAGAATTTTACCGCTCAAAACTTCTTTTCCCATTACAAAACCAATACCTGCTACTAAGGCAAGAGACAGTGCTATGAAATAAGTGAAAAGTGGTTTTGGACTTACCGGGTCTAATGAAGCCTCTGCGCTATTTACCAGTGTATTATTTTCACTTGTAGGAATGTTTGCCAACGCAGTCTCTTCCCTTTTTTGAAGTAAATATGAAAAGAGATTATTTTTAATGGTTTTTTGTCTATTTATTTCAAGCAAAGTTCTCTCATTTTCTGGTATTGTGCTCAATGTAGAGTTAAATCTTCTATTATTAAAGTTTAAATTCTCTGCCCTGGATTGTAAATTCTGCCTTTGGCTGCTTACATTTTCTAAAATACCAGGTCTAATTTTGGATATTTGATTGGTTATGGAAGTCAAAACTGGATTGTTTTCAGCCGTTGTTCTCTTCAACCTCTCATATTCTACCTCAAGATTATATAGCTTATCAATAAGTTGAGAAAGAATAGGATCGTTAATTCCAAGTGTTGAAGGGACAATACCCCCGGTACTGCCTTTGGAGATTACATATGATTCCACATTATGTAACACCGCCAACTGAAGTTCAATTTCAGAAATTTGCCTATCATTAGCACCCACATCTTGAAGGTATAACCTTCCTTGCTCACTTAAATCTATTACACCCTTTTTTGATCTGTATTCTTCTATCTTATATTCAAGTTCCCCTAAATCATTTTCCACATTCTCTATCCTATCATCTATGAAAATCATTGTATTAGAAGCTAATTCCTTTCTTTCATTAATGATTTTTTGATGGTACTGTTGTATCAAATTATCTAATATATGTTCAGCCCTTTCAGGTACCGGATCCCCTATACTTAAATTTACCACAGAAGATAATTTATTGGTTATTTCAATATTCAGGTTGCGTATAATTTCATCTGAAATTATTTTAGGATTTAGGAAAGTGAAGTAATGAGGATTTTTTGACTCCCTGTTTCTTCTGTCATTTTTTACAAACATAACAATTTGTCCATCTGGAAATTCCAACCATTCATTCAGTACATATTTTTGTCCAGAAACCAAAACTTCCTCATTTTTTGAATCGTAATGAAAAACATATTTCTCAGGCTCTTCATTAGATAATCCAATTTTATCAGGATCCTTTATTAGAATTTTGACAGGAGTAGACGTATAAGCAGATTTTGATTTCATCCCCGTCTCTTCATAGGCCGGGGCATATAGATTTAAGGTTTTTACCACTCTGTTTATCAAATTTCTGGATTGTAAAACCAAAATTTCATTCTCAACAATTTTTTTTGATTCAAAAGGATTAATACTCTCCATTATACGGGAATCATCCACACCCTTTTGTTCATCTTTAATTATTATTGATGCTGATGCTTCATAAACTGGAGTTGCATATTGTAAATATCCCCACCCTGCCAATAAAAAACAGAAAATGAGTATTAAAAATAAGGGCCAAAATGGAAAAAATGTTTGGATAATATATCTGAAGATATTATCCTCACTTTCGGTTTTCGATTTGAAATTCATAATTTTGCGTTTATTAAAGAAATCTGTCCAATGCAATAACGGCAAGAGAAAGGGAACTAAAAATAATGGGCAACCATTGACTCACTCTACTAGTAGAAGCCAGTTTTGATTTATTGGCCTCTACATATATTATATCGTTAGACTTAAGATTATAATATGGTGAGGTAAAAATTTCTTCTGAAGTTAGATCAAGTCTTACCAGCTTTTTAACATTGTCTTCTTCTCTTATCAACAAAACATTGTCTCGATTGGCATATACGGTAAGATCTCCGGCTAAACCCAGTGCTTCTAATAAAGTCACTTTTTCACTGGGGATGGTCAATACAGATGGGTTTTTTACTTCTCCAAGAACAGAGACGCGGTAATTTAAATATCTTATATCTACTATTGGCTCTATTAAAAGCTTGCGATCTTCAAGTTCCTTTGTAATTTCTTCTCTTAATTTCTGTTTAGATTTTCCGGCAGCTTTTAGTTTTCCTAAAAATGGAAAACGAATATATCCTTCATTGTCCACCAGATAACCGGAAGCCTGGGTTGTAGTTCCGGTAGCTGTAGAAGTTTGTGTTACTGAAACATTGGAGGCATTAAAAACTTCAGTAGCTTCGGGATTTAAACTGCTAACGGAAATACTTAGCAAATCATTTTCCCTCACAATGGGTTCCAGGTCTTCAGGATGCCCTTGAAATTTAGAATTTGGTATATTATAAAAATTAGTAGCTTTTTTGACATTTACACATGAGGCCAGAGATGAATAGAGACCCAACAGTAAAAAAATCCTGGTGATTCTCCTAATTGTTGTTTTGTAAGAAGCGGGAGGATGGACAATTAAATGTTTCATGTTAGTTTAGCTTTTGGTTATATAGAAGTTGTTTTATGAGGTAGGCATTAATAAGCTTTTTCCTCACCGTATAGGCAATTATAAATTGTTTGATAAATTATTTTTAAATCCAGCAGAACCGTCCATCGCTCTAAATAAAATATATCCATTCTGGTTCTGTTAACGATATCCGATTTGCGGATAATTTCTCCCCGATAGCCCCTAACCTGAGCCAATCCTGTAATACCGGGTTTAGCATAATGTCTCACTAGATATTTTTCAACGTCCTTTTGAAAAAGGGCTGTATGGAATTCCATATGGGGCCTTGGTCCAACGATGCTCATTTCACCCATTAAAACATTGATAAATTGGGGTAATTCATCAATACTGGTTTTTCTAATAAATTTACCAACCCTGGTGATCCTTAAATCATTTCGGGTACACATTTGCCTATTGGCTTCAACATTTAGTGTCATGGATCGGAATTTATAGCACCAAAAGGATTTTTTATTATACCCGTGACGCAGCTGCTTATATATAACCGGGCCTTTAGATTCAAACCTGTTTAAGAGATAAAGAACAGGTATTAACCAGGTAAGAATCAATAAGATAACTAGAGAAGATATAACTATATCAAATATCCTCTTGCCATGCTTGGCATAATTTTTTTCTAACGGGGACTTCCTCAAGTTAAGAACCGGCACTTTTTCAAACATTTCAAATTCCATTGAGTTGGAATAGAATCCCTTGTTATCCGGGATAAGTTTTAATTTAATTAAATTATTGTCGGCAAAATTTCTTAGCTCTATTAAATCCGGAACTGAAAATTGACTTACTGCGCAGTAAATTTCATCTACCCGGTTTTCAAGAATATATTTGAAGGAATCATTATAAGATCCGAGATTTTTATCATTATTTATTGGTTGGTTGATCCTTCCATGGAAATAACCAAGATACCTAAAACCGTAATCTGGTTTTTTAAAGATCTCTTCAAGAAGACTAAGATTTTTATCCTTTCCTAGAATCACTACTTTTAAGAAATTTCCACCTTTCCGCCGATACAATTTTCGGAATTCAAAAAAGAGCCATCGGGAGAAAGAAAGAAAAACCAGCAATACAGTTAGAACTAAAATTTGTTTTAGAGATTCGAATTGAATTTTAGCAAAAGCTAAAATTGTAAAATAGGAAAGTACGAAAACAAAATAATGACGTAAAAACTTATGATATTTTGTTATGAATTTCTCTTTCCTTTCTATACTGTAAAAATTGAGACCGATACCAATTATCAACCAGGTGAAATTGATACTTATTGCAACACCCAATTCCCTATAAGATTCAGGTGTTAACAAATTTAGAACAGTATTAATGATCATTAAATTAATGATCACTAAAATTGGAATAATAAAGGAAGATCCTTTCATAAAGCCTATACTTTAATCAACGTGGCATACTTGCTATAATATATTGATTGGCAGCAGATACTAGTTGTTTCCGGGGTGCTAAGAGGAATTTTACCACCTTTTTTATTTTGTAAATAAAAAAGAAGTAATTCTGTCCCTGTATCAGAGAGGCAATATTTTGCTTGGGTTAACAATAATTTAATATTCGGCAAAAGAGAGTATTTATTATGATTTTATAAAATAATACGCTTTTTATAAAATACCTGCACTATCCTCTTTCAAATACTTATTATATATACTCGACTTATACCATTTATACAGCCTATGTATCCCCTCATCCAGCTCCACAGAATATTTCCATCCCAATTTGTTTAACTTAGATACATCAGTAAGTTTACGCGGTGTTCCTTCGGGTTTTGAGGTATTAAAGAGAATTTCACCTTTAAACTTTATTATAATTTTGACTATTTCTGCAAGATGAGCAATTGATATTTCTCTTCCGGTACCTATGTTCAGATGGGTGTTTCTTATTTCATTTTTTGGTATTCCATCCAATGAAATCAGGTCTGGAAAATCTATTTTTTCCATTATAAAGACACAGGCTTCAGCCAAATCGTCACTCCATAAAAATTCCCTTATCTGATTACCACTTCCCCATATTTCAACAGAAACCGGTTGCTCTGTTTCTAAAGTATTATCCAGCCCATCTGATGTTGCCTTTAAACATACTCCATGCTCTTTAAGTGTATAGAGTATTTGTTTTTTTCCCTGGCTTCCATCGATCCCGTGAATTGGGCGTCTGTTGAGATCCTCAGATATTGCCTCCCAATCGTTCTCCTCCAGGCATTTTGCCAGGTGAATTTTTCGGATTAAGGCAGGTAAGACGTGGGAATTTTCTAAATGGAAATTATCCTTGGGACCATAAAGGTTGGTGGGCATGACAGCAATAAAATTGGTTCCATATTGCAAATTATAACTTTCACACATTTTTATTCCTGCAATTTTGGCTATCGCATAAGGTTCATTTGTGTATTCCAGCGTATCTGTAAGAAGATATTCTTCTTTTATAGGCTGAGGGCTATTTTTAGGATATATACAAGTGCTCCCTAAAAAAAGTAACTTTTTTACATCGTGCAGATAAGCTTGGTGGATCAAATTTGTTTGGATCATTAAATTTTCATAGATAAACTCGGCTCTGTAAATGTTGTTCGCTAAAATCCCTCCTACTTTCGCAGCAGCCAAAATAACATACTGAGGTTTTTCCAGTTTAAAAAAGTTCTCTACTGCAGCACAATCAGTAAGATCCAGATCCTTATGAGTTCTGGTTACCACGTTAGAGTAACCTTGTTCTATTAAATTATTCAGGATAGCACTACCTACTAGTCCCAGATGCCCTGCGAGGTAAATTTTGGAATTTTTATACATTAGTTTAATTCTTTATAATTATCAGTAAAAAAATGCTTACAGAAATAGTCTAACGTTTAAGGATGGTTATTCAACCTATATTTATCATTCGTAAAAATTGCAAACTTTATAACCTACATCTTTGAGATATTGTTCCTTTTGCATTAGCACCAGGTCACTTTGCATCATTTCTCTTACAAGATCCTGTAAGCTATATTCCGGAGTCCATCCCAGCTTAACATTTGCTTTAGTTGCATTGCCGATTAATAGATCTACCTCGGTGGGTCTAAAATATTTAGGATCTACAGATAGAACTTCAGTTCCTTCGGCAAGTTTATAATTTGGATTGCTACAAGAAATAACGTACGCCTTTTCTTCTATTCCTTTTCCTTTAAAATTTAATTTGATACCGGCTTCTGCAAAGGCCATCCTTACGAATTCTCTTACACTGGTGGTTTTACCGGTTGCTATTACCCAATCTTCCGGCTCATCAGCTTGTAGGATCATCCACATCATTCTTACGTAATCCCTGGCATGTCCCCAATCCCGCTGTGCATCTAAATTGCCCAGGTAAATTTTTTCCTGAAGCCCCAGTGCTATTCTTGCAGTGGCTCTTGTAATTTTACGGGTAACAAATGTTTCTCCACGAACAGGAGATTCATGATTGAAAAGGATTCCGTTGCAGGCGAACATGCGATAAGCCTCTCTATAATTAACTGTCATCCAATAGCCATATAGTTTTGCTATAGCATATGGACTTCGTGGATAAAAGGGAGTGGTTTCAGATTGCGGAACCTCCTGCACTTTGCCATATAACTCTGAGGTGGAAGCCTGGTATATCCTCGTTTTCTTTTCGAGGCCAAGTAATCTAACCGCTTCCAGTATCCTAAGCGTACCCAATCCATCTGTATTTCCGGTATATTCCGGTATTTCGAAAGACACCTGCACATGGCTCATTGCCCCAAGATTGTATATTTCATCTGGTTGAATGGCCTGAATTAGCCTAATTACATTGGAGCTGTCTGTTAAATCCCCATAATGAAGGATAAAATTTCGGTTTGGCTCGTGTGGATCCTGATAGAGGTGATCAATTCGTTCAGTATTAAATTGAGAAGTCCTTCTTTTTATCCCATGCACTATATATCCTTTTTCCAGCAGGAACTCACTTAGGTAAGCTCCATCCTGTCCCGTCACCCCGGTTATTAAGGCTTTTTTCATATTAGATTGTTTAATAAAATGTTTAAAAATTTTAAAAAAATATTAGCTGAAAATTAAGCATAAGGCTTCGCCTTTTGGGTCCCATTTTATTTGGAACCCGAATTAGATAGTAGTCAAAAAATTACGGGGTGTGGTTCTAATTAGAGAATACCATTAATTAGAAAATGGGTACCTTGAATGGGTTTTCAAGTTTCAAAAATAATTTTTTTCAATAACTTTTGGGTCTATGAGCTTTACCTCAAAAAAACTATAATGTATTACAATGTTAACTTAATAATTGGGGGAGGTGAACGTATGAAAATATTATCCTAAAACTAATTTATTATAAAAATCAATGATTAAAATAACATTTCGTTCAGATTAAAAATTTTTCGTTTAAAAGCTTAGACTATAGTTGAACTTAATTGAAATAGAGGGAACAATCGAGGTTTTGGCATACATAAAGCTTCTGAATATTATAATGTGTAATTTTTTTCTTACAAATTAGATCTGTTTCTATTTTGCTTCTTACAGAATATATTTAAAACCTGTAATGATCTCATGGCTTCGCCCTTCTGAATCCCATAGTAAGGATTTTGACCAGAATATTTTAAACGTAAATACGGGGTGCTCTTCGATAATAAAATTTCAGTAAATTAAAATCCGGGGTTACTTTAAAAGGGTACATTTAAAGCTAGTAATACAAATTTGATTTCCAGTAATACTTATATCCAAGAAGAAAAATCAACTTCAAAATCCTGGATCGAAGAATATTACCTCGAACTTGAATGTAATAATAATGTAGGGATGAAAAATGTGGGGAGAGAACTAGTGGGGAATTATTATAGAACTAAGCTAGGCAGATTTATAACATTTGAAAAACTTTTTCGTTCAAATTCCAAAAATTTCGTTAAGAAGCTGAACATCCTTAATATACTGCTATACAAGGTATTAAACTTGACGCTTTGTGCCAGTATTTTTTTATTCCTGAAAATCACTGTAAATAATTTCTTACAACTCTTAAAATGGGTCGGATGTAAAGGTGCATAACTAAGAAATTTAAGGAAGAAATATATTACTCCAGAACCTAAAACTTCAAACCTGCTCCTAATTATTAGAATTTCAGCCTAGGATTTTTATGACATTATAATTATGTAATGAAAAACCGATTTGTGAGAATTTACTTTGAAAATAACTATTCAATAATGCGCGCGGATATAATATTTCTTAAAATGCAGTGATTGAAAATATGCATTTGAAAAAGGTTCTAAGCCGTTTCTTAAAAGAAAGACGATAGCACTGGAAGCCGGAATGTTTTCTCCATTTCAATTAAGGAGCTGGTGGCTCAGAAGAACTTAATTCTCCTCTACCTTTTTACTATACCTACAACTTCCCCGGTGGTGCAATTGATGCGCAAAAGTTCCCCCCGTCCTACTCCATACTTTCCGTTTTCTACACTGTAATCTCCCAAACCTGCCTGGGATTGTATAAGAATAAGTTCAGTTCCATCAACGGGATCTACAATTGGATTTCTACAGGAATTACCTCCCCATGAAGTTCCGGCGGGAGTCTCAAATCCTGCCGGGAGATCTTCAGCAGTACGCACCATCACATCACCTGTCCTTGAACCGCTACAGCCCATGACAAGCAAAAGGATACCTGCCTTAAAAAATAAATGTCTGATTTTCATTATTTACGTATTAGCTATACCTAAAGTTAGTAAAAAAACTTATTCAGTTTCAAAGCTTTATATGTTTTTATTGACAACTAGTCATTAAAGGCAATACATACAGGAGTCATGACATCAAGTTTTTGCCCGGGGGATTCAAGGCTGCCGGTTTGGGTGTTAATTTTTAATGACACTATATCATTCGAATCCTGATTGGCAACTAATAAAAACGCTCCATTGGGAGAAATGGCAAAATTACGGGGCGTTGCTCCTTCGGTAGAAGTGAAATCAATATTTTCCAAAGCACCGGTTTCTTCATCTATTTTAAATGCTGCTATACTGTTATGCCCCCGATTAGAAGCGTATAAAAATTTTCCTGAAGGATGTATATGAATATCGGCTGCGGAATTATTGTCGGAAAAATCTTCAGGTAAGGAAGAGATATTCATAATTGGGTTCAGGGTTCCCTCCTCTTCTATTTTAAAAGCAGATACCGAGCTATTTAATTCATTGATGGAATAGGCAAAGTTGTTATTTTCGGAAAAAGTAAAATGTCTTGGACCGGATCCTTCCGGAAGTTGAATGTAGGGAGTGGCATGTGGTACTAATGAGCCTTTTTCGGTATCCAAAACATAGATCCAAATGCGATCATTTCCAAGATCAGTGATATAAACATATTTATTATCAGCTGAAATATTAACAGAATGAGGATTAGATCTTTCCGGATTTTCCAGGGAGATTTTCTGCTGTTTTTTCAGGCTGCCATCAGCATCTTTTGCATACATCATTACTACTCCTCCTACATAATTTGCGACAAACACGTATTGCCCTGATCTATCTTCAGCTATATAACATGGAGCAAAACTTTCAGTAGAAATACTTCCGGTTTCCTCCAGACTATGATCATCATTTATTTTAAATGAATATATGAGGCCTGAAGGCCCGTCTCCTGGTCCCAACTCACTCACTGCATATAAATGCCGATTATCCCCGGAAGCTCTAACAAATGAGGGATTAGTGATTTTGGCAACAGTCTCACCCTTTTTGAGTTCTCCGGTTTCGGACTGAAACACAGTATAAATACCTTCAGCCTGGCCATCAACGTGCCCTTCTTTTTTTGTGTAAGTACCTATATAGATTGGTGTCATAGCAGTAGTATTATTTTTCTTTTCTTCAGCTTTATACTTTTCATGATTTTCATTTTTACAGGAGGATATAACCAGTAACGGTATAATACTGATCAAGATAATTTTCTTCATTTAATTAGAAGTAAAAGTTAATAAAGTAAAGCTGAAGGACCTAGATCCATTTCTTTTTTCTAAAATAGTACAACATGAATAAAAATATTATGAGCATAAAACCAAGTAGTACGAAATAACTGTACTTCCATTGCAATTCCGGCATAAATTCAAAATTCATCCCATAGACTCCTGCAATGAAGGTAAGCGGAATAAAGATAGTGGCTATGATAGTAAGCACCTTCATCACCTCGTTCATCTTGTTGCTTATGGTGGTCATATACATATCCATAAGGCCCCAGGTCATTTCCCTGTAGATATCAATATTTTCTGAAACCTGGATTATGTGGTCGTAAAGATCCCGAAAATAGTTCCGGGTCTTATGTTCTATTAAAGGACTGTCAAGTTTTTCGAGCCGGCTCAAAACTTCCCGAAGCGGAAAAACAGCCCTTCGAATTCTTAAAATGGTACGTTTTAATTCCTGGATCTCAAAGGTGATATCGTCACTTGGCTGAACCTGGAAAAGGTCATCTTCCAGGGCTTCGATCTTATCTCCAATATTATCAATAACTTCAAAATATTGATCTATAATAGCATCCAGCAAGCTAAACAGCAAGTAATCTGTTCCGTGGTTTCTTATGCGTCCCTTAGCATTGGCAAGCCGGTCTCTTATTCCTTCAAAGACATCGCCATCTGCTTCCTGAAAAGTGAGCACATAATCTTTACCTACAACTATACTAATATGTTCGTTTATAAGGCTTCCATTATTTTTTTCAGTGACATCTTTAGGGAAATATAGCATCTTTACTACAAGAAAAATGTAATCATCAAATTCGTCAACTTTTGGACGTTGGTTAGTATTTACAATGTCTTCCAGAATTAGAGGATGCAGCTCGTAATATTTTCCCAGTTTCTCGATCTCTTGAGTATTGCTAAGACCGTCGACATTAATCCAGGTAATTTTTGATTCATTTTCAAAATTAAAAGCATCTTCAGGATTCTTGGAAAAATACCTCTCGTAACTGGTTTTATTATAATCTATTACTTCAATTGTAATCTCTTCAGATTCTTTTCTTCCAATATAAGTAACGGTACCGGGGACCTGGTTTAACGCTTTAGTAGCTTTTGGCCTTCTCAACAAAAGCCTTTTGCGTAATGCCATATAAAATATTTTTTATAAATGTAATAATTCTATTACAACAGCAGCCTCTTCTCGGGGTAAGACCACACATATTTATTAGAATAAATATTTAGTTAGTTAACTGCCATGGCTGACGGAATTTCAAATACAGAATAATACCTTTGCATTTATGGAGACAACGCGACTTTTAAGCACTTTAAAGGAATATTTTGGATATGATTCCTTCCGGCCACTTCAAAAAAAGATCATAGATTCTGTTTTTGCCGGGGAAGATAATCTTGTGATCATGCCAACAGGTGGTGGAAAGTCTATCTGTTACCAGCTACCCGCTTTGCTCCTTCCGGAAATAACGCTGGTAATTTCCCCTTTGATCGCTTTAATGAAAGATCAGGTTGACGGACTTACGGCCAATGGTGTTCCTGCCGCTTTTCTCAACAGCAGTCAGCAGGAGGCAGATCAGCAAATGATCTATCAGCAAATTGAAAAGAATGAATTAAAACTTTTATATGTTGCTCCTGAAAGCCTTCAGATCATAGACCGGTTTCTAAATGAAGGGAAGCTGAGCCTTATAGCCATTGATGAAGCCCATTGTATTTCCAGCTGGGGCCATGACTTTCGCCCTGCTTATACTCAATTGGGATATTTAAAGAAACGCTTTCCCAACACGCCCCTTATTGCTCTCACCGCAACTGCCGATAAAGCTACCCGGAAGGATATTTGTCAACAACTCAATGTTCCCAATGCCAAAAAACATATAGCATCTTTTGACCGAAAGAATCTGAGCCTCGAAGTGAGACCGGGGACAAAGCGTTACGAACAGATCGAGGATTTTCTCGAAAAACGTAAAACCGAAAGCGGGATCATTTACTGCCTGAGCCGGAAAAATACTGAAGAAGTTGCAGCCAAACTTTCAGCCAAAGGTTTTAAAGCCAAAGCTTATCACGCTGGCCTTAATCATGATGAACGTATCCAGATCCAGGATGATTTTATCAACGACAGGTCTCAGATCATTTGTGCTACCATTGCCTTTGGGATGGGAATAGATAAATCCAACATCCGGTGGGTCATCCATTATAATATGCCCAAGAACCTGGAAGGATATTATCAGGAAATAGGCCGTGCAGGAAGAGATGGATTGGCATCTGAAACCTTGCTGTTTCACAGTTATGCCGATGTAGTACAACTTCAGAAGTTTGCTGCCAATTCCAAGAACGAGCAGGTACAGCTGGCAAAACTGGACAGGATGAAGCAATATTCAGAAGCTTTTACCTGCCGCAGAAAAATATTGCTCAATTACTTTGGGGAATTAAAACAAGAGGATTGCGGAAATTGCGATATCTGCAGAAATCCGCCGCAGTTCTTTGACGGCACCGTGATTGCTCAAAAAGCGCTGTCCTGCATTTACCGGCTCAAAGGGAAGGAGCCAATTACCTTATTGATCGATGTATTGAGAGGGTCGCAAAACGAAGCAGTTTTAGAAAAAAATTATCAACAGGTGAAAACCTACGGAGTTGGAAAAGAAATTTCCTGGAGAGACTGGCAGCAGTATATCATTCAGCTTATCAATATAGGGTATATAGAAATAGCATTTCATAAAAACAATCATTTGCAATTAACACCTCTAGCCAAAACAGTACTCTTTGATGGCGCCAAAGTACAGCTGGCGAAGATCCCTGATGAGAAAGATATCCAGAAACAGGAGGATGTTGAGAAAAAGAGCAAACCCAATTCCCTCTTTGAGAAATTGCGGCAGTTGAGGCTTAAGCTGGCGCAGGAAGAAGGTATTCCGACTTATCTCATTTTTAACGATGCAACGCTTAAGGAAATGGAAAAGGAGCGTCCAATGACCGATGACGAGTTTATGCAGATCAACGGGGTTGGAAGAAAAAAGATGCAGGATTACGGATATCAGTTTATTAAAGAGATCATTGCCTATATAAAAGAAAAACCCGCTAAAAAAAAGAAGGCTAAAGGCAATACTTTGAAAGTCACTCATGATTTGTATAAGGAAGGTTTAAATATAGAAGAGATCGCTCAAAAGAGGGAACTGGCGGCTACTACTGTTTTTTCACATTTAGCTAAATTATACGAGGAAGGAAAGGACATTGATATGAAAAAATTCATTGCTGAAGGCGATCTTGATGCAGTTAAAAAAGCAAAGGAAGAATTAGACGATCCCGATACTTTAAAAGCCTATTACGCACACTTTCAGGAGGAAATGGATTATGGTACTATAAGGTTGGCATTGGCGATTATTTCCAAGGAAGGATAAAGAAACAAGAGCTCCCACCCCACCCTGCGGGCACCCGTCCATGCAGGGGAAGTTATAAACCTATTCAAAATCAATTTTATTCAGGATCAAACCTGAGGCGGGAGCTATAAAATTTATAACAATTGAATTTCCCGGGGTAAGGCTGTCCCGGATATCCTGAAGAGTCAACTCCCCTTTCCCTAACTGAATCAACGCTCCCATCATTAAACGCACCTGGTAACGCAAAAAACCTGTTCCCCTTACTTTAAAGATGTAGGAATCTTCAGGAAAGAAGTTGGCAGTATAAAGATCGTTTTTCATTATTACTGACTCCTTCACCTCTCTTAAAAATACCGTATGTTCAGAAGGGTCGGCGCAGTAATTTTTAAAATGATGCTCTCCCTGGAAAAGCTTCGCTCCTTCAACCATAAGCGATATATCTAAATCGTCTTTAATATTGGCCATGAGTGGTGCACAAAAAGGATGATTTTTTGATCCGAAAGAAAACAGGTATAAATATTCCTTTTGTTTGGGATGCTGAATAATATTGAATCCTGAATCCACCTCTTTTATAGACAATGCCCGGATATCCGGAGGTAGGTTGTGATTGAACAGATCTAAAAAATCCGGGTTGTTGTTTAGCGGTTCACCGTATAAGAACAATTCAAAAGCAGCTTCATTGGCAGATACCATGGCATCTGTGCGGCTGGAGCCAAGGATCTTGGTCCTGCGGCCCGGAAGCACAAACTTCATGGTTTTCTTTATTAATCCTTCCACGGTTTTAAAATTCGGCTGTCGCTGCCATCCGTGTAACCGGTAACCTAAATACTGAACCTTTATAAGATAATAATGTCGTGTTTCCTGCAAATGTATTTAGGTAGATTAGGTTAACTTCAAAAGAAATGGAATGCTAAAATTCTTTATTGATCTGCATCCTCAACTTTCGGGAATAATCTTCCTCAAGCCATTCCCGGTAATTTTTGGTGCTTTTACTTATACAATAAGAGAACTGTTTAATTCGTGAAGAAATATCATCTTTTAGTTCTTTGGCAAGAATTCTGGCGTCAAAAACATCTTCACTATTTTCAACACACATAGTTACGTGCTGTTCCATAGACCAATCTAAAACAATTTTAGATTTAAGACCTTTTTTGATAACTTCATCATATCTCGCTTCCACATCAAAACTCACGTCTTTTGAATTTGCAAATTGCTTTCGCAAATCCGGAGGCATTACATATTTAAATTCCCGTTCAATTTCTTCATCGCTCAACAGGTTCTCGAAATAGAAATCTGGAGATCTAAATAATTGCTTCCAGTCTACCGGTGCATTCCAATGGCCGAAACGAGCCATATTGTTCCCCAGGTCTATCACTGTAAATTCAGATTTTCCCGGCAGGATCCGTGAACCGCGACCAATCATTTGGAAGTACAGGGTGAGAGATTTGGTCGCCCTGTTCAATATTATTGTTTCTACGGAAGGTTCATCAAAGCCTGTGGTAAGAATACTTACTGAAGTAACAATGGCATCAGGGGTATGTTTGAACCATTTAAGGATCTGTTTCCGATCTTGTTTACTTGTGGTATTATCCAAATGTCTGATAGGAATACCGGCAGTTCTAAAGGTTTCATAAACTTCTTTAGAGGTGTTGATCCCGTTATTGAATATAAGTGTCTTTTTTCCCTGCGATTTTTCCATATAAGCTCCAAGAAGCTTCTCCTGCATAGACATATTAGAGTAAAGTTCTTCTGAAGATTTTACGGTATAATCGCCATTGATCCCTACCTTCAAAGATTGTAATCCAACATCATAGCAGTAGACATTGACCTTAGCTAAAAAACCCTTGCCTATAAGGGAAGAGATCGAATCCCCCACGATAAGTTCCCGGTAATTATCCTTCATGGGAAGTTTTATATTGGAACTCAAAGGAGTTGCGGTTACTCCCAGTATAAAACATTTTTCAAAGAATTTAAAAAGCTTTCTGAATGAATTGTAGTGTGCTTCATCTATGATCACCAATCCAATATCTTCAATTTCCAGTTTCTCATCGTGAAGCCTGTTGTTAAGTGTTTCAACCATGGCAACAAAACACATATAATCTTCCTGGTCTGGTAATTCCTTAACTTTACTGTTTATGATCTTATTGATGACACCAAACTCTGAGAGCATGGTAGAAGTTTGTTTACAGAGTTCTATCCTATGGGTAAGGATAAGGACTTTTTTATTGTACCGCTGAATATACTCTCTTACTATTTGAGAAAAGATAACGGTTTTTCCACCACCTGTTGGTAACTGGTATAATAGATTATACTTAGTGGGATGGGTATCTATAACATTGAAAATCTTATCTATATCAACTTGCTGGTAATCATAAAGGGTTTTATCATTCTTCTTTTCTTCAAGTCCAAAGGTTTCAACTTTCATATCTTATTTTAAATAGCAATTTTGCAAAAATAGCAGATTTTTGGGTTTAAATAAAATCTTTGACCATATTTAAAAAGAACGTTGAAGGAAGATGGCTTCCTGAAGATCAAATTTCACATTACAAGCTCCCTTTAAAAATGATGTATTTGATTTTAATATATTTTTTTTAAGTGTGTTGGTTGACCTAAACAGTTTATCCAGAAATTTTTATTACATGTCAAAATGCACTGTCACTTCAGTAGGTCAAACGTTGATTTTAAACTATCAGCCGAAATAAGTATTGTTTATATTGTAGTTAAGGAATGAAAGGATCAGCTATTATTTACTTAAATATTTTCCATATAATTCTGATTTTAAGATTCTTAAATTTCTCCTGAAGGATTTAAGTCTTGAGATATTTTTGTATATTTAGGTTCTATTTTAATTGACGAGTAAGTCTAAGAAAAAATTGACCCTACTGCAAATTTTTAGTATAGGCTCCTTATTTACTACTTCTGTAAACCTCACATTTTCCTCCCAATTGAAAGTTGGAAATTATGCATCGAGCAACTACTTTAATCACTAAACATCAAGCTGTTTTAAAAGATTGTATTCTTTTTAAAAACCTGGAAGATCCTGCACGGGATAGGCTCCTGTTGCTTTTTCATGAAGAAGAATGGCCTAAAAAATCTTGTTTGCTCCACAACGAGAGTTTCTTTTTTCACTTATACATAATTGTTTCCGGAAGAATAAAGATGTACCAGGTGGATAATTACGGAGAAAAAGAGATTACCTTATTTATACTTTCCAAACATGATGTTTTTGATATTTATTGTCTTTTAGACGGGTGTAAACATGATGTATTCTATGAGTGCCTCGATAATGTCAAAGTGCTCGCAGCCCCTATGGATGAAATAAGGAAATGGTATAGTCAATATCCTTCAGCAATGACCAATGTTTTGCTTTATTCAGGAAGACAAATGCGTTTACTTGAAAATTTTGTTACAGATATAACTTTCAGCAGTATTTCTACACGTATATTAAAGCTTCTAATTAAAAACGCCAATAGAAAATCCCAAAATCTCGAAAAAATCAACGGCCTTTCAAATAAGGAAATTGCTTATATGGTAGGTTCTACCCGTACTGTGGTAAACCGTCATTTGCAAAAACTAAAACGCAATGGCTCCATTAAGGTTACAAGAAACCATCTTGAAATTACAGATCTATCTAAATTAATCCACTTACTCGAACTACAACAGCAAAAAATTTGAATAATAGGGATTTTTCCCCCTGTTAAATAATTTGCTATGCTACCTAAGTATCCTTATAACTTTTTGTCCGGTCTTAACTTTACATAATTATTAATTTAAAACTTTAATTATGAAAAATGTTATGATTTTGTTCTTGCTGTTTTTTATAGCGACAGGACAAGCACAGGTAATTGAACTCGAGGAAGCTAAGGTAACTTATGATTCACCGACTATGACGGAAATTAATAGTCCTAAAGCATATACCATGATGATAAAGGAAAATTTTAGTGGACAGTTTATAAATAACCCTATTAAATTTATGAAAGAGCATTTTGATGTTAATCATTTGTTGGCACAGGGAAAAAAGGACAGGATAAACTCCTATGATGTAGATTTTAAATCCAAAAAGGGTATTTTAAGAGCTCGTTTTAATGAAAGTGGCAAATTAATTAGTACGTTTCAAAAATTCAAGAATATTCCTTTACCACATTCCTTAGCCCAGGATCTTTACAGAGATTACAAAGGATGGGCGGTTACTGAATTCAAATATGTAGCCAGCGGAAAAGCAGATCAAATTGACAAGGAGGTCTATAAGCTGAAACTAATGAATGGCAACAAAACCCAAAGGATCAAAATTAAACCAGATCCTAATGTAACAGTACAAATTGCCGGTAAGTTGAAATATAAAGACAATTAAACCATACCATTGATAGCAGACGGAGAGCTGTATTCTTCTCTGCTATCAATCATATTCCAAACACTAATTTGTACGAGTATTTCATCCTAAACTGGTATTTGCCTTTTGAGCCCTGTGAATAGAAATCCATCTTTTATAACAGTTCGTTTCCAGGCAGCTATAGCTATGGATGTACTCTTAGAATAGTTACCCCCCCACTACATATCAAAATCTTTTAATTATGAGATCTCAGGTAATTTTACTTGCACTATTTGTCTTGTGTTGTGGATCGCCCGCACAAAATACTTCAATGACTGAAGACACCGGCATTTTTTATTCGGAAAAATTAATTCAAATAAATTCTGATGTTGCAATAAAGTTTATTGTGAAAGAGGTTTATGCACCCGAATTTCAAAAGGATCCCGTGGGTTTTTCGAAGTTAAACTTCAACATAAAAGCCTATATTAAAAGCTTAAAAGAGATAGAATATCATGGGTACAAAGTGAACTTTAAAAGTAATAATGGATACCTTCTAGAAGAGTACGACAGTAATGGTAACCTTCTCTATAATTTTAGGCAATTTAAAAACAAAAGCTTACCGTATGCTGTGCAACAAGAAGTATCTGAAAATTTTAAAAATTGGAGAATTTTAAATAAGGAATACATAGCCAGCGGGCAACAGGATAGAATTGATGAGGAGGTGTATAACATCAAAATTAACAATGGAAAAGAATCAAAAATGCTGAGAATCATACCGGACAAAGATTCTCCCCAAGCTATAGTAAAAAATTGAATTCCGCAGAACCTTGGGTTTCTTTATTCAAAGAGATCTGAGGATAAATACCGGTCTCCCCTGTCACAAATAATACTTACCACTACGCCCTCTTCCAGTTCATTACACAACTTAACTGCTGCTGCGGTTGCTCCCCCACTGCTCATCCCGGCGAAAATACCTTCTTTTTCGGCAAGATATCGGGTCATCTTTTTTGCCTCATCTTCATTTACTTCAATAATCCGATCAACTTTTTGGCGATCAAAGATCTTAGGGAGATATGCTTCCTCCCATTTTCTAATCCCGGGGATGCGGGCATCATCTGCAGGTTGAACCCCAATGATCTGGATTTCACTATTCTTCTCCTTTAAAAAGGTAGATGTTCCCATTATGGTTCCGGTGGTACCCATTGAAGAAACAAAATGGGTTATTTTCTGGTTTGTGTCCTGCCATACCTCCGGGCCGGTGGTTTTGTAGTGGGCTTTCCAATTATCAATATTGCTGAACTGGTTTATCATAAAGAGCTTGTGAGTTTTTACTTTCTCCTCAGCATGGTCCCTGGCACCCTCTATACCGTTATCTGCCGGGGTTAAAGTCACTTTTGCTCCAAAGGCCTTCATTGTTTGCACCCTTTCAATAGTAGAATTTTCCGGCATCACAAGTTCCAGGTCCAGTTGAAAAATACCGGCTATCATAGCAAGAGCAATTCCTGTATTTCCGCTTGTGGCTTCAATTAACTTTGTTTTTCTGGTAATATCTCCACGATCTAAAGCACTTTTGATCATATTAAAAGCGGCTCTGTCTTTAACACTTCCACCGGGATTCTGGCCTTCTAACTTTAGCAGCAGACTTACCTTTGGGTTTTTGATCAAAGTTCTGGATTTAACCAGCGGTGTATTTCCTATTAATTCAAGAATTGAGTAGCTCATTTTCTGGATGAATTTTTAATTTCTATTTGAGGAGTATGGGTAACCAGGGAATTTTCAGGGACACTTGAGGTTAACCAAACGTTTCCCCCAATTATACTATTTGCACCAATGACTGTATCTCCTCCTAAAATTGTAGCATTTGCATAAATAGTCACATTATCTTCAATGGTGGGATGGCGTTTTACATTTCTCAGTTTTCGGTCTACAGATAGCGCACCCAGGGTTACACCCTGATATAATTTCACATTATCCTTTATTATTGTGGTTTCACCTATAACAACTCCGGTGGCGTGATCAATAAAAAAAGGAACTCCAATGACCGCCCCGGGGTTAATATCTACTCCTGTAAGTCTATGGGCACACTCTGCCATTAACCGGGGAACGAGGGGAATGCCCATTTTATTTAATTCGTGGCTAAGGCGATAAATGGCTATGGCGTAAAAACCCGGATATGCCAGGTACACCTCTTCCAGGGAATTTGCTGCAGGATCATTTTCATTTATGGAACGGGCATCGAGATCAAGTTTTTTAAGAATTTCAGGTAATCGCTCACAATATGAACTCCATAGTTCATTGCAGGGTAAGAGGGATTCCCAGGATAGCATTTCAAGTAAACTTTTAAAATCCTTTTCCAACCCAACCAAATTTTCCTCTACAGATGTAGTACTATCAAAAAGAGTGTAAAAAAGCCGATTTGTAAAAGCCGTAGTTTCTTCTCTGATCTGGTATTTTAAATGGGGCAAACGCTTTTGCTCTTTTATCTTTTCAATAATTTTTTTATCTGGCATAATTACCCTTTTTGGAAACAATTTTAATGTATTCACCCCCCTTTTATAATCCCTTTGGGTAATCAAATTTAAGGTTTCTAATATTACAGTTGCAGGCTTACCCCAAAGAATCTTCTTTCAATTTATAATTTCTTTCAGGAAGAAACCAGCAGGTCGGCTATTTTCCTGCAGATTGATATTTTGTGCCCATAAAATTACAGATAGGCATCAAAGAATTTTGGACCAGGATTTAGATAAGTATATTCTACCTTATTTACACCTGTCTTTATGTTGCAGGAAATTAATTGTTAATATTAACAAGCTTAGTTAATTGTTTACTAATGTGAACATTAAGGATTGGATTAAGAAGTAAATTTATTCGTATTAATCATTTTAAAATTATGATCATGGCACAGAATCAAAATCAAAAATCAGACAAAAAGCAGGACCAGAAGCAGGATCCAAAAAAACAAACTGCGGGAAAAACCGGTTCTCAAAAAGATCAAAAAGATCAAAAGCAGGATCAAAAGAAAACTCAGCGATAAAAGCTTTTTTCTTTTTAATTTAAGCCACCCAATGGGTGGCTTTTATATTTATTTTATTTAAATAGGTTCTCCGACCCGATCACAAGCCTTATCTTTGCCGCTTAATTTTTATAACGGGTTTGAAGGATCTTTTTCATTTTTTCAAAAACAACTTCAGGAAAGTAAGTTTTGGTTGGTTATTGACCTTTTTCTCAAGTTTTGGCCAAACTTTTTTGATCTCATTATACGTACCGGAGATCGTAAGGGATTTTCAAATTTCAGAAGGTACATTTGGAGCTATTTATGCCGGATGTACAATAATTTCATCAGTAGTAATGCTTACAGTGGGGCATCTCGTTGATCATAAGCCGGCAAAATATGTAACCTCTTTTACCATACTTGGGCTTGCTTTTTCCAGTATACTCTTAGGATTTTCATACCACATCTCCCTTTTATTTATAGCCTTGATAGGTTTGAGATTGACTGGGCAGGGCCTTCTTAGTCATATAAGTATGACAGTGATCTCGAAATATTTTGACAAGAACAGAGGGAAAGCTCTAAGTATTTCATCATTGGGATATTCCATGGGAGAGGCAATTTTTCCTATCATTATTGCTTTAATTATCGCCTGGTTTGACTGGAGGGTAGCAGCCATTGCCAGTGGGGTGGGATTATTGCTTTATTTGATAAGGTTACGGTATACTAATCTGGAAGGATTTGACAAACAACTTTCTACCTTAAAAAAACCTTCTGCCTTATCTTTAATGAAAGACTATAAAACTGTAGCTTCTGAAAAGAAATTTGGTATCATGATGCCGGCCAGTTTTGTTTTAAGCTTTACAGTTACGGCCATTTTCTTTTATCAATATGTTTTTGTGGAAGATAAGAACTGGTCTATTGAATTATACGCAACATTTTTTACCGTATACGCAGCTACAAGATTCTTATTTTCCATGTTTGGTGGAGTTTGGGTAGATAAATATTCAGCAAAGGTCATTTTCAGATATTTTTTAATTCCGTTTTGTTTAGGAATGCTGCCATTCGCTTTTATGGGCAGTATTATTGGTGCTTTGATCTTTCTAATTCTGGCTGGAATTACAGTAGGGATTTCCGGAACAGTGCAAACCGCTTTGATCGCGGAAATGTATGGAACCGAAAAAATGGGCTTGATTCGAAGTGTGTTTACCATGTTTATGGTATTTAGTACTGCACTTGGGCCATTGCTCGTAGGTATGCTCATTGATCTCAATATCAGTTTTACTACTATAATGCTGTCTTTGTTTTCCCTTATGTTCCTGGTAACACTTAATTGCCAGAGAATAAGAACTGTGGAGGCTACCTAACAAGACTTATATTCCCTTTTATAGTTTTAAAACCTTCAATATAGATCTCGTACCAGAAATCTGCTGCCGGCAATTCTTTTCCGTTAAAGGTTCCGTTCCAGGTGAAATCCTCTCCGTTTCCGGCTTTAATTAATTTACCATATCTGTCGAAAAGAGAGATATAGGACGAAGAAAAATATTCCACACCATTTAAAATAAAGACGTCATTATATCCATCTCCATTTGGCGTTAAATATTTCTGGATCACGATATGCGGAAATTCCAGCAATACAGTACTACATTCTTGAAGATCCCGCATATAAGCTGTATAAACACCCCCTGAAACAGGTTCAAAAATATTGGATAACTGGTAATTTATCCCATCCAGGGAATATTCGAAATTACCGGAATGTACAGGATTAATAATAACCCGGTTTTCTTCTGAAAGCACTTCATTTATACCTGCGATATCTACCGGTTGTATATCAAAATTCCTGACAGTACTACAGCCTTCTTCAGTTGTTATGCTCACATAATAATTTCCGGCTTCTGCAATTAATATTTTTTCTGAAATTTCTCCCGTAGACCAAAGATATTGCATATTACCAATTCCTGCATCCAGTTCAAGTTGGGAGTCCCGGCATAATTGAAGGACCGCATCTTCAACTATAATGGACTCAAATATAGTAAGGGTGACTTCTGTTCTTGCGCCTCCACCACAACCGGAAGTAATGTTGACAGCCTCAGCGTAATAAGTACCTTCATCTTCCGGAAAGAGAGATGTACTACCTTCCGCAATGAGATTACCGTTTTCCATTGCATCATACCAGTTTGATGTTTCCCCATTTTCTACAGAAACAGAAAGGGGTGGAATGTCTTCATTACTGCAAATTGTTATATCTCCATTGCTTATAGGTGCAAGAGGAACTTTATTAAAATTGATTTGAAAAGATTCAGAGGCTGTGCTGCACAAATTATTGCTGAGATTTACAGCATCTTCAGCAACTTTTACGCGGTAAAAATTAGATCCTGAAATTTCAGGCGTAGTATAACTTTCATTTGTTTCTCCCCTAATATCCTGCCAATTTTGGTTATTGTCACTTACCTGCCACTGATAACTGTGCTGATCATAAACCGAAAAATCAGGAGTTGCTGTCAAAGTCAAAGTCGATGGAGTTTCAGATTCACAAATATAAAATGGACTTTCAGCATTTGAGTCAGAAGATATTTCAGTTAGATCCCCGCAAGACCTGAATACAATATCATCAATTGCAAGATCATTTCCGCAGCCTCCCACTCCTTCGTTGAACATTTTCAGAATAACTGAATCCTGTCCGGGTTCTGTTTGAAATGTCAGTGCATATTGCTCCCATTTGGCGGTAGCGGAAGATGCTATATCTCCTGTAACACCTTCTTTTAAAATTCGGCTATTAGTTTCATCCCAGATCTCAAATCTCACATTTATAGGAATATCCTGAAAATTACAAACCCCACTGCTTTTATCATATACATTCATTAAAAATGCTGAAAATTCATAAGATGTATTTTCGCATAGATCAGGAATGGCTATTTGATAGAACCGGCCTGCATTAACATCGTCTGCATTGACTATTAAAGCAAGTCCATTAGAAATTGTTGTCGAGGGAAGATTGGAATGCCAGGAGGTAATATTTGCACCAATACTATTGGCAACGGTGTAAAATCCATCCTCAGGATCCATTCCGGTTACAAAGTTATATGAAGTTACACCTGCGGGAAGGGCCATTCCAACAGTTCCCTGGCCAAAATCCTCATGAAAGATATAATCACCTTTACTGCCTTCACAAAACCCCAGTTGTGCAGATATGTGAGGGGAAACCAGGAAAAGATATAACAATAACCACTTTTTCATTGCTCCCAAAAATAGGGAATTGATCTTCAATATCTAACTTATATTTTTTATATCCCTTTACCTGATCTCAGCGTATTCAATGATATATTAAAAGTCGATTTCCCTGATCTTATTTTCTATTTTGCCTGATAATTCTAAGAGCCATCTTAGTTGTTCATAAACTAATTGTGCTTCCTGTAATTCAGTACCTCCAGGATTAATATTATCATTTGGTCGAGACTTGTCCTGAATTATATTTTTTATCCTTTCATTGAAAAATAATTCAGCATCTTTTCGTATAGATTTATTGTCTTCTGCCATTTGCTGCTCACCTTTTAATTTACTCAGAGATCTTTCAAGATTTGAAGTAATAAGATTGGTATAAGCTATAAAATGTTTTGATGCAGAAGTAGTAGAATGGTTTTGAATATAAGTACCCATTGAAGCCAGGGAAGTAAGAAAATTATGATTGAACGTTACCAGTTCATATATCTTCTCAAGATTCTTTTGTTTTGATCTTGGTTCCTGAGTCATTCTCTGAAAAGCCGAACTTAAATTTCCAATGCCCAGGAAAGCTTGTTTTCTGGAAATTTTATAATTTGTAGTTACCTGTCCTTTCTTGCTGTAAAAGCTGGTTACTTCCTTCAAATAATCCTTATTGGCCTTAATACTATCAAAGATCAGATTTTTTATACCTAAAAATTCCCATGACGGCCAAAGGATCAAATTTCCTATGGTTGCCAACCCTGCCCCTATTAAAGTATCTATTACCCTAAATTGTATAACGTCCAGAACATTAGGTTCAAGTAAAGCGTAAACAAAAACCACACTCAAAGTTACAAAGGTTGCCGAGGTTTTGTAATTCTTTTGTACCATGGCAAAGGCGATTATAAGGGAAACTACCGCAAGAATCCCATACAAAACCACATTTTGAGTAATAAGTACTATCCCTATAGCAATTCCTGCTCCTATCAAAGTTCCTGCGGTTCTTTGTTTGGACCTGGTTTTGGTAAGGCCATAATTAGGCCTCATGATCACGATAATTGTCAACAAGATCCAATAGGCGTTTTGTAAAGAGAAAAAATCTCCAACTGCATAACCTGCCATTACCACAATAGCCAATCTCAGGGAGTGTTTAAAAATAGGAGACTTTAAACTAAGATTTTCCAGCAATAATTTTGGAGAATATTCCTGTGGAGTAATAAATTTTAAAATATCATCCTTCTTAAGTAATCCAATTTCTCCCAGGTCTTTTTCCTGTAATAATTGTTCTGTTCTTATTATTTTTTCCACCTGTTTCTCCTGGTAATCAAATAAATTATGCAGGATTATTGCCCCTTCATCAGGATATGTATGCTGTCTTTTTTCATAGTCTCTGATACTTACTTTCACCTCCTCCAAAGAATATTTTAATTGTCCGGTTGAAGGGAGAGTTTTTCTTTGTTGGATCTTTGCAGAAATGATCATGAGCCTGTTGGCCATATTTAGAATGAGCTTTTGAAAAGATAGGATCTGCTCCGGATGCTGTTCCATAAGCCTGTCCATTTTCTCATAATTAACAGGGTTGGCCATTGCAAGTTCAAGAATATCCACTAGTTGTACAAAAACAAGTAATCTCCTTCGCTCATAACCAGAGTTACCCGATTCTTTTCTTGCAGAAATAAGGATATCCCTTAAGGTTTCGTGATTTTCATTGATTTCAGATTGGAGTTCCAGTAATCTCCTGAATAAATCCTCTCTCTTTTGATTCTTAACGATCAATTCTCCCCGGACTCTAAGGTATTGAGAGGTGAGATCCAGGCATTGGGCGAGATATTGGTCTGTTTGTCCCTTTGGGTTTACCCTGTTCCATAAAATCGTGAGAAATAGATACCACACCCCTCCTACTCCTATAAGTAAGGCACGTTCGTAGATTTCTAATACTTCTGAAATATTGGCGAAACTAAGCACCATTGCAAATAATCCCGAAAAACTTATCAAAGAAGCTCTAAATCCAAAAACAGAAAGATAAGAAATGGCAAAAAAGAATATCCCTAAAATAGGAAGCCATAACAAAGAATCAAAAGCAAGATATCCTCCGGCCAAACTCGCCAGAACTGCCAGAAAAGTAGATAACAATATTCCAAAGTTCTTATGTCTTTCACTTCCACTTACATCGCTTGGTGAACTCAGTAAGGCCCCAAGTGCCAGGGCAAGCCCAATTTCAAAAAATCCCGACTTGACTCCCAAAACAATAGGCATTGTAATAGCAAAGCCAAGGATCAAAGCTTTAGAAAAATCGGTACTTTTGGAAAACCTGTTAAGGCGGTCTAAGGAATTTAGAAGCGTTTTTTTGTAACCTGAAAATTTCCCGGGGATCATTCGGCAAAGATAACTTCAATACCTACCAACTACGTTAATCTTTTCTGAAAAATGAAACGGAAATCAGACCTTAAAAAAACTTGCTACCAATAAATATCATTAATTTTAAGTGTAAATTAAAACCTTAAAAAAACATACATAAAATGAATAATAGCATACTTCTAAAAAATCGACCATCAGGGAAACCATCTCTTGATGATTTTCAAATTGTAGAGGAAGATCAACCAGTGGCGAATACCGGGGAAATTTTACTTAAAACTTTATTTGTTTCTGTAGATCCTTATCTAAGGGGAAGAATGAGGGATGAACCATCTTACATAGAGCCATTTAAAGTGAATAAGCCCTTAGAATCCGGGGTAATTGCAGAAGTTCTTGAATCTCACAACGCTAATTTTGCTGTAGGGGATCTGGTAAATGGAATGCTAAAATGGAAAAAATTTCAAGTCTCTACCGGAGCCGGATTAAATAAGGTCGACAGATCTTTTGCCCCTGCTTCTGCTTTCCTGGGCGTTTTAGGATTAACCGGAATTACCGCTTACCTGGGACTGGAAAAAATTGGTAAACTTAGATCAGGTGAAACCTTACTTGTGTCAGGAGCTGCCGGAGCAGTAGGTAGTATTGCAGGTCAAATTGGAAAAATTCATGGATGCAGGGTCATAGGAATTGCAGGGAGTGATGAAAAAATCAAGTATCTGAGAGATCTGGGTTTTGACGGGGGAATAAATTACAAAACCTCAGAAAATCTGAAGAAAGCCATTGCTGCACAATGCCCTAACGGTGTAGATGTTTATTTTGACAATGTAGGAGGTGAAATTCTTGATGCTGCTTTGGCAAATTTGAATAAATTTGGAAGAGTAATAAACTGCGGGGCTATTTCACTGTACAATGCGACCAAAATGCCTGTGGGCCCCAGGCCGGAGGGAATTCTTATTAAAAAAAGCATTTTAATGCAAGGATTTACTGTAAGGGATTACGTGAAGGATTTTGGACCGGCTATAAAACAACTATCTACCTGGTTACATGAAGAAAAGATCTCCTATTCTGAAACTGTTGTTGAAGGTTTTGAAAATATCCCACAAGCATTCCTGGATATTTTTGAAGGAAAAAATAATGGTAAGATGATCGTCAAGGTATAGTTATTTCATTTTTAAAAATAAAAAAGGGTCCTGCAACAGGACCCTCTTTATTTACTCCCAAATAGAGTCCCCGTCAACTTTTTTCCAAAGGGTTTCATTCTCAAGATTGACCAGCCACTTCGAATTCAATATTTCCAATCGAATTTCTCCATCGGGAACTTCATAATTTGGTTCAAAGGTTAAAATAATTGTATTCTCGTGGGTTTCATATTTACCTCTCCAAATAATATCTGTAAGCATGATCTCTACAATATTGTTTTTGTAAAAATCCAGCTGCTGATGGCAATTGTAAAAAAATCCGGAATCAGGTTGGGAGTCAAGACATTCTTTTTCAGAGTCGAAAAAAAGATGTACATAAGTCGTATTGATCAGCATATCTTCTTTTGCTGGAGCATCACCCTGGGAACAGGAGATAAGCAGCAAAATAGATAGTAACAATGTAAATTTTCTATCCATAAGCATAGAGGGATCTTTGATTAGAATTTATTTCAACTTTTAAAACCGGAAATATGAATTTTAAGCTATAAATTTTGCTTAAATAGTCTTAGTTGCACTTTTTGGTCATTCTGGTTTTTCTCTACTGGATCTTTATCGAAAGAAATCTACGTTATAGATTGTTATTCTGTTACTTCCGTCTCTTCAAGAACCGCACAACCTACCGGAACGGTTTCCTGAGGCGGAATATCCTGGTCTCTTTGTACGGTTTGTTGTAGCGTTACTTCCCCGGCCACACCTTGTATAATATAAATGTAGTTGGTAATATCAAAATCCTGAACTCCGTAACCTTCCCGAACTGCTGTATTAATACTATCAAGGCTTGTAGTTCTGGAAAATTGTAATTCTCCATTGATATTGCTTCGGGGATAGGTATCAACATTTCTTTCTAATGTAGATGGTCCCATGTGCAGGGGTATCATGTGCAATTCCTCTGCATTTCCTGCGATTTCATTCATATCAACGATATCAACATTATTAGCATCGGCATCTGGCCCGGGGCAGTTTGTGGTTTCGCCCGATCCCGATGCCACTAAAAATTGCCTGTGCATCATATCCGGGGCAAGGTTTTCTGCAGTAATTGTAAATCTTATGAGATCTCCTTCTATTCGAACAGCAACATTTCCTGTCACTTCTGTTTCATCTCCCATTGTATTCATCCCTGAAATATCCCCAGTGTAGGCTCTTACCTGAACTTGTGTATTTTCAAGGGTGTCCTGTTGGTTCATTTGTTGTTCCTCCAGGTCATCTTGTTGTCTATTCTCATTTCTACAAGAAAAGCTAAGAATAAGAATGGCTGAAAATAATAATGGTGTAATGGCTTTTGTAAATTTCTGATAATTTTCCTGTTGCTTCATAATAAAATTATTTATTTGCTCCTCTAATTTACGATGTAATGGCTTTATTGCAAAGAACCCAATACCAATTGTGATTTTTTAAACATTTGTTTTCTAAGATGTTAAATAAATTAATGAGATAAATCCTTATTTAATAATTAACTATTTATTAGCGGGAAATTATTGGTAAAGCTTATTATCCAACATATATTATACACTTTGTAATATAAAATGACATAGAGTAATATGAGCACTAAAGAACACAGAAATTCTAAAAATGTAGTAGATCTTCACGAATCGTCGGGAAAATATTTGGAGGTAGATGGTATTAATACTTTTTTGCTGGATAAAGGTAGCGGCGAAGCAGTGGTATGTATTCACGGAGTTCCCACTTCTTCTTTTCTGTACCGCAAAGTAGTAGATTCCCTTTCCCGAAAAGGTTATAGAGGAATAGCAATTGACTTACCGGGACTTGGACTTTCAAATAGACCTGAAAATTTCGATTATACCTTTTCCGGGTTTTCCAGATTTCTCACTAATGCTTTAAATAGACTTAATATAGAAAAATTTCACCTTGTGGTACACGATATTGGTGGTCCCATTGGATTTTCCCTGGCTGCCAATCAAAAAGATCGTATAAGATCGCTTACCATCTTAAATACCTGGGCAGATGTGGTGAATTTTGAAAAACCATTGGTTATGAGACCATTTGAAAATAAGGTATTGGGAGAAGCAGAACTGAAAATGTTATCTCATGCTACCTGGCCTCTGATGTTTTCAAAAATGGGAGTTAATGATCCAGACAAAATTCCGGATGAGGAGATCAAAGCTTATGTTGACCTGCTAAAAAGAGAAGACGATGGAAAGGCATTTTTGAAGATCATGCGTAATTTTGAAGACTCCCCCGAATTTAGAGATACGTGTTACAGAGCTTTGCAACAGGTGCCTTATCCAATACAGGCAATTTGGGGTAAAGATGATCCCGCACTCAAGCTGGACGAATACGGAGCGGAAATTAAAAAAGTCGCTAATCTCAGGGAGGTACATGCTCTCCCTTCCCGTCATTTTCTGCAGGAGGAAGTTTCTGAGGAAATTGCAGATCTTATAGTTAAACAGGCTAATCTTACCTCCTAAAGTTATAATTGACAGGAGGTAAATGATCAGTCTATGTTTGATTTTTGATATTCAAATAATCAGCCGGGAAATTAGGTTGGAGTATCTTCTGTTAACTCTACCGTTCCTTCAAATTCTGAAGAAATAAGATCTTCATCCTTGAGTAAATTTTCTGATGTAATGATCCTGAAGTTTTGATCATCTGTAGCTTTCATTTCCCAAATAATATTTTCTGCTTCAGGAAAAGGAGCATTTTGCTCCATCTGTTCTGAAAATAATCTTTTAAGTATATTTCTCTCCGAAAGTCCTTTACTTAATAATTTCAGTAAAATTTCTTTTGTTATCTCTATACCTGAACCCTTGTCCATAGGAGTAACAGAGCATTCAATAATAGTTGCTTTTGCCGAAGGAAACTGGCTATTATATGCTTTATGTAGTAATTGATTAATGTGGAATAAAGTGGCCTGCAGCTCCATTTCCGGATATTCCTCACAAACCGTATCTATCAGCATATCATTTGAGATCTGATCAATTTGACCATCAGTTAAGTGATCAGCCAATTTGTATTTCAGAACGATAGTCGCTGCGTCAGCAGGCTCAAAATCGGTTATGGCCATGAAAAGGAGGTCTCTGTTTTCTGAAATAGTATCGGCGGAATCAGGAAAATCAAAGGCTTCCAGCAATTCTTTATAATCCTTATTTGTCCAGTATTCCTGGATCTCATCGACTGTATTGATCTTATTTATTTTTATCTGGTACTTCATCTTTTTGTTTTAATATTCTTTTTATTGATCTTGTATAGTAATCATTTCGAAACGAAAAGCACCTTATTTAGAAGTTTATTTTTAAAAAAAATTGAGCAGGTTATTGCTCTTCAAAATATTAAACTGTTTTACTAAATAATCCAAATAGGTTTCATGAAAAAAGGCAGCCATTTAGATTATGGCAGCCCTTTTATGTAATATGCTCTGTATTTAGGTATTCTTATTTGCTGGGAGGCATCGATGGTCTTACCTCTATTTTACTGGGTAATGTTCGGGGATTCATCCTGAGAAGGTCTATTACCAGATCTCCAATATCCTCACTTTGTATCTTCCAGGAATCCTTTTCAGATGGTTCGTGATCATTAAAATGAGTAGCTACAGACCCTGGCATTATTGTACTTACTTTAATCCCATGGCGACGAACATCGAGCATTATTGCCTGAGTCATTCCTGTAACTCCAAACTTGCTGGCATTATAGGCAGCGCCACCTTCAAAAAAGTTGGTTCCTGCGAGGCTGGAGATGGTGATCACATAACCCTTAGAATTTTTCAACGCCGGTAAAGCTGCTTTAATACTGTAAAAAACCCCGCTAAGATTAGTGTCGATAGTTTGTTGCCATTCTTCAATACTCAGATCTTCAACAGATCCAAAGTGACCAATTCCGGCATTTGCTACTAAAACATCTATTTGTCCCCACTTTTGCATTACTACATCTGCAGCGTCTTCCATGCTTCGGTAATTTCGGACATCAGCTACAAGACCAAGAATTTTTCCTTTACCTATTTCAGTTAATCTTTTGGCTGCATTTACAGCTGACTCCTCAGAACGGCTGGTAATTGCAACTCTCATATTTAAATGAAGCAATGCTTCTGCAATACCATATCCTATACCTTTACTTCCTCCTGTAATGAGGGTAACTTTTCCTTCAAATGTATCCATCTCTCAATTTATTATTATGAGGTTAAAACTACTAAAGAAGCCTTAGCCAATAAAATTATTACAACTAATTAATTGTTAATAATATGAGGATTTAAAAACTGTGGTGACAATATCGAAAGAAAAATAGTTTTTGGAAATCTTTTATAAATATTACATAAAATAGTTTCGAAAGAAGATGAAACAATTAACTTTGCGTCACTTAAAAAGCAGGTGTAGTATATACATCCAGGAAAAATAAAAGATAATTTAAAACACCAAAAACCGGTAGCATTGAAAAATCCAAAAGGTCAAAAGTTAATAGATAAAATTCAACGCGATCTCATGCGTAATGGAATAATTGTAAATACGGTGGTAGAGGATCTCAAAGAGCTTCGCCCTTATGCTGTAGAGGAAGAAGATCCACTACTTGCCAAAGTGATCCGGTTGACTTATGAGCATATTGACACTTACCAAACTTTTGACATTCCTATTCCAGATGATGAGCCTTTAGATGAAAATGAAGAGGCTATTGAAGCTCCCGATTCAAATCCTGAAGAAAGCCTGGATTACCTTCTTTCTCTAATGAGTGATACTTCTATCAAAAATAATGAAATTGACTTAAGAGAATACAGCAGAGCGCTACAGGAATATGCTGAAGAGAATTAAGACTCCTTTACTTTAAAAACCGGGAAAGAATTTCATTTAAACCTAAGTTTAATGAAAAAGAAGGATGAAAAGTCCAAAAAGAAATCGCGTCTGCGTTTGATGCATCAATATTACAGCTATACCGGATTCTATAAATTTGTAGGTAACAGTATTAAAAAAGCAGTTATCCCTATTATCCTGGTTATCGCTGCAATATGGGCGCTGGATTTTTACGTTCTGGATCTAAATAAACTTCTGGTAACTGTTACCGAAACCTATCCTCCCGCGGGAATAATAGCTGTATTTTTTCTTTCGGAATCAATTCTGGGATTAATTCCACCTGAGTTATTCATAGCCTGGGCTGGGAAATCGGCCTTTCCTATATTTTATTTATCGCTATTAGCCGCAGCTTCATATGCGGGGGGTATTGTTTCTTATTTCATAGGTCTTGCCATTACAAAAATACCGGCTATTCACAGGCAAATGGAACTCAATCTTGCGAAGCATATCAAAAATACCCGGAAATGGGGTGGATTTTTAATTATTGTCGGGGCTTTACTTCCTATTCCCTTTGCCATGACCAGCATAGCAGCGGGATTTATCCGTTTTCCTTTTCTAAGCTACCTTATGTTCGGACTTTTACGATTTGTACGTTTCTATGCCTATGCCCTGGTAATATTTGAGATGGTTTAATTTCCAAAATTCTGTAAAAAATTATAATTATATATTAAATCGGGAAGAGATTCCTGTATTTAATATATTTTTAATTTTTTACAAAGTAACATATTATGGATAGAAAATTAAAAGTGATAGCCCGTACAGGGTATGCGGCAAAAGGAACAGTTTATGGCATCACAGGAATACTTACTTTTCTGGCTGCTTTTAATTTAGGTGGAGAAAAGACTGGTCAACTGGAAGTTCTGGAATTTTTGGATGAACAGCCTTTTGGAAATATTTTATTACTGATCCTGGGTCTTGGATTACTTTGCTATTCTGCCTGGAGATTTATCCAATCCATTTCTGATCCTGAAAATATTGGGGATGATAAAAAAGCAAAAGTCAAACGTACTGCATTTTTTGTAAGTGGCTGTATATATTTGGGGCTTGGAGGTTTAGCCATTTGGAGAGTGCTTTCAACAAGCCCTTCCCAGGGATCCGGGGGTTCACAAACCCAATCATCCTTTTTGGCGACAGATACAGGTTTAATCATTCTGGGGGCAGGGGGAATTATTTTTATTTGCACGGGAATTTATCAGTTTATAAGAGCCTATAAAAAGAAGTTTAAGGAGAAGTTTAATTTTGCTGCTCTAGAGGATAAAAAGCAAAGATCAATAAAAAATACCGCTTATATGGGTATGGCTTCAAGAGGTGTTCTTTTCTTAATTATTGGATATTTTGCTCTTCACGCAGCAATTACTTCCAATCCATCGGAAATAAAGACCACAATGGATGCTTTTTCTTTTTTAGAAAACTCCAGTTATGGAGCCTGGTTATTAGGAACAGTAGCCGCGGGCCTTGTAGGATATGCATTATACATGTTCCTGATGGCAAAATACCGGCATTTCAGAGATTAAATTTTACCTGATCTTTAAAAACTTGATCCCAAGTTCTTTTTCAATTTCATAAATACGCTTCTGTTCTTTAGGATTTGCAAGAACTAAGGAGATTCCCTTTTTTCCAGCCCTTGCTGTCCTTCCGCTGCGGTGGGTATAATAATCTGTTTGATCCGGCAATTGGTAATGAACTACAAAAGCAAGATTATCAACATCAATTCCCCTGGCAGCAACATCTGTGGCAACTAAAAGACGTACTGTTTTGTTTTTAAAGGCGCGCATCACTTTATCCCTGTCTTTTTGGAGCATATCACCTTCTAATAATCCAACGGCATAATTTTTAGCCAGGAGCTGTTTAGCCAAAACCTTTGCGACAGCTTTTGTTCGTGTAAAAATAATTCCCCTGCTTTTACCCTGGGATTTAAGAAATGAAGCAAGAGTGTCAAGTTTATTATTGTCATCGCCGGTAACATACTGATGCTCGATCCCTACATTGACTGCTTCTGTTTTATTTATATTGACCCGAATAGCATCTGAGGAAACGTGACTATTAATAATTTCATCCAATTCCTTTGGCATGGTTGCAGAAAACAGCCAAACATTTCTTTTCCCGCGGGTTTGTGCCAGAATTTCTTTCAGTTCTTGTTTAAAGCCCATACTCAACATTTCATCAGCTTCATCCAATACCAGGGTTTCAATTTTAGATATATCTAAAGCTTTTTTGCCCAGCAGATCAAGTAGCCTTCCCGGGGTTGCAACAACAATGTGTGTGGGCCGGTTTAACCGTGATATCTGGATATCTATTTTTTCCCCTCCATATACAGCTTCTGTAAATACCTTATTAGAATACTTGGTGAATTTAAACAGTTGTTTGGCTATTTGCTGGCCCAGTTCACGGGTTGGAGCCAGGATCAAAGCCTGGATATGATCTATTTCGGGATCGACCCGTGCTAATATAGGCAACCCAAAAGCTGCCGTTTTTCCGGTTCCTGTTTGCGCCTGCCCGATAAAATCAACGTTTTTGGTTGACAAAACAGGGATAGCAGCTGTTTGTATTTTGGTAGGGGTATGTATCCCCAAATCATTTAATCCTCGCTCAATTTCCTTTGATACACCTAGCTCGACAAATCCCATATTTATTTTTTGAAATGCAAAGATACTTTTTAAAAGCTCAAAATCTAAAAATTGAAAGAACCAAAGTCCCGTTAATAATTACCCAAACCTTCTTAATTTATTTTTTTCAGCCTGAGAAGATGATTATATTGAATCATTAACCAAAAAACTACGAATATGTCAGTATTTAACATTGTTATATGTATTCTACTTCCTCCTCTGGGGGTGTTTTTAAAGCATGGAATTGGGTCAACTTTTTTAGTAAGTGTGCTTTTAACTCTTTTAGGTTGGCTCCCCGGGGTAATACATGCTTTTTACGTAAACAGTAAACAGAAATAGATAACACAAAAAAGGGTCAATATTTAATTTGACCCTTTATGTTTTTAAGGTTTAGCTTTCCTTATTTTCCTTTTCAATTACTTTTTTCTCCCATTTCCAGGCACTTTCAAGAGCATCACCTAGTGTGAACTTTGCTTTCCAATTGAGGACATTGTGGGCTTTATTAGTATCTGCATAGGCCGCTGTTATATCCCCTTCTCTCCTGTCGGCTATTTTATACGGTAGTTTTTTTCCTGTCACCTCCTCAAAGGTATTGATAACTTCTAAGACAGAATTTCCTTTTCCTGTTCCCAAATTAAAGACATCATAATTGTTTTCTGATCTTTTTTCCAATAGCCGTTTTAAGGCAACAATATGAGCTTCTGCTAAATCCATCACGTGTATATAATCCCTGATACAAGTACCATCACCGGTAGGATAATCATCTCCGTATACCGAAAGTCTTTCTCTCTTTCCTATGGCAGTTTGGGTAATAAAAGGAACCAGGTTTTGTGGAGTACCAATCGGCAACTCTCCTATTTCTCCAGACGGGTGTGCTCCAATTGGATTAAAGTATCTCAAAGAAATAGCTTTTAAACCCGGGTGAACTTTACAAGTATCCCGTATGATCTCCTCCCCTATTTGCTTGGTATTCCCATATGGAGACATAGCTTTTTTGACAGGAGCATTCTCACTAATTGGCATTTCATCAGCCTGGCCATATACTGTGCAGGAAGAACTGAAAATAAAACACGCTTCTTCTTTTTTACTTAGCTGTTTTAAAACATAGACCAATGTATTTAGATTATTTTCATAATAAAGCAGTGGGTTCTCTACACTTTCTCCTACAGCTTTTGAGGCTGCAAAATGAATTACGCCATCTATATCGGGGTATTTTTCGAAAAATTGGATTACCGAGTCTTTATTTCGAAGATCCAAATTTTCAAATTCTGGCGTCTTTTGGGTGATTTTAGTGATTCCTCCCAACACTTCAATTGAGGAATTTGAAAGGTTGTCAATAATTACAACATCATAATCCTGTTCCAGTAAGGCAACTACCGTGTGAGAACCTATAAATCCAAGTCCGCCGGTAACTAATATTTTTGATTTCATCTTATTTTTTCTAATGCGCTGCAAAATAGTAAAAATGTTAACATCCACCTCTTCGGTACACCTTATACTGGCTTGAAAAGGATTCATTTAACAATATTTTATTACCAGAGAATAAAATCATTTTATCTTGTTTTCTCTCCATATCTCCTTTAAGAAAATTTATCTTTGCTCAAATTTTTAAATAATGACGCTGGAAAATCAGATGAAGATCTTTAGGTGGGTAAGTATTCTTGAAGGAATCTCCTTTCTGTTATTACTATTTTTAGCCATGCCTTTAAAATATTTTTTTGACCTGCCTCAAATGGTTCAGGTAGTTGGGATGGCACATGGAATTCTCTTCATCGCCTATGTGTTTGGGGCTCTTTGGATGTACAAACCACTAAATTGGCGAAAACGAACTTTACTTATAGTTATTGCATGTTCTGTAGTCCCATTTGGACCGTTCTACGTGGAAAATAAATACCTGTAGATATGGATGAATATTTTGATTTTAAAACTATAAGCTGTTTTTGGGAAAGATATTTCATTGAACAGGGAATGAATGTTATTACTGCCAGTTACCTCAATCTGTTCATTAACATTGCCCTTCTTACTCTGGTAGTTGTACTTGCACATCTTATCATTCGAAGATTTGTAATTGAATTTTTAAAAGCTTTTACCGACAGAACAAAAACCACCTTCGATGATTTCCTGGTAAAGAGTAGGTTTCCAAAATATGTAGGGCAAATAATTCCTCTTGCCCTTATTTATTACACAATTCCGTACATCCTCATTGATCACCAGTTTATCCTTGGAATGATTAATAAGATCATTATGATATATGGGATACTTCTTGTTATCTGGATCGCAAGAAGCTTATTGAGAACCTCCAAAAATTACCTGAAAACCCGTGATGAGTACCGGGACAAACCTATAGATAGCTATATTCAGGTATTGATCATATTTGTATGGGTTGTTGGGTTCATGTTTATTTTTTCTGAGATCACCGGGAGATCTGTTGTTAATTTCGCCATTTCCCTTGGGGCAGCCTCAGCCATCCTTCTTCTTATTTTTAAAGATACTATTTTAGGTTTTGTAGCCTCTATACAAGTTTCAGTGAATGATATTGTTCGAATTGGAGACTGGATCACCTTCAGTAAGTTTGGTGCAGACGGTACGGTAACCGAAATTAATCTTGCCACAGTTAGGGTTCAAAACTGGGATAATACCTATACAACAATCCCTACATATAGTTTAATTGCCGATTCTTTTCAGAATTGGAGGGGAATGCAGGAATCCCCCGGTAGAAGGATAAGGCGTTCTATTTTTATTAAACAGAACTCGGTGAAATTTGTTACTCCGGAAGAAATAGAGGAATTTAAAAAAATCTCCCTTATTGCTCCATATTTAAGTCACAGGCAAAAAGAGATCGATAAGCATAATACTGGTAAAAACATTAATAAGGAAGTTCCCATCAACGGAAGGAACCAAACCAATCTGGGGATTTTTCGGAAATACGCCGATGCTTACCTTCATGATCATTCGGCAATTCATAAGGAGATGTATATTATTGTTAGGCACCAGGCTCCTACTGCCCAGGGCATTCCCATGGAAATACTTTGTTTTAGCAGGGATAAGCGCTGGGAGAATTTTGAATATATAAGTGCAGATATTTTTGATCATCTCATTGCAGCGGTTCCCTATTTTAAACTGCAGATCTTTGAAGCACCTTCAGGAGATGACATCAGGCAATATTTACAGTCAGAATATACCAATATAACATAAAAAAAGAGGCACTTAGGATGCCTCTTTTTTTATGTTGATTTTTCTTCTAAAGCTCGTCTCTGCGACGGGTATCCCTTCTGTAGGTATCATCATTATCCTCCAGCAGATACTCGTCCTCCTGTGCATAATCATCTCTTAGACTCTTAACCCCCGTTAATCCTCCCAGGGCAGCAACTATAACTCCCAGTATCAATGCTATTGAAAGATACAAAGCAGCATCTGCTACACCCTGGGCGATATTTTCAGCCTGCTCATTTGCTGTTTCTCCTGCTTTTTCCAAAAATTCATTAACACTGGAGCGTACGCTTTCATAACGGGAAATAACCTCGTCTACCCTTTGTTCTGCTTCAGCTCTTGTCATATCTGTGCGCTCAACCATAATATTTACTAATGCTTCGCGATCTAATTCTTCAAAAGTTTGTTCACCCCTGTTACGGGCTCTTTCGAAAACCGCATCAAGACTTTCACCAGATTGCGCCTGAGTGGTCATTTGATTAACGTCAGATTCTATGGCATCAGGATCAAGGGCATCTTTATCTGCATCTTGGAGAATGGATCTAAACTCATTTCTTGCCTCTTCCCAGGATATTCCAATTTCCTCCACCTGGCTTTGGATGGCAGGGGCTACCTGCTGTCCAATCACCTGCCCGGTTGTAGAAAGTACACCTCCTATAACATTCCCTACTCCTGAAATTATGCTTCCTATAATGGTTGTGAGAAGCCAGGCAGATATTAGGGTGTGAAGTGCCCAGGTCATAATTCCCTGTATAACACCACTTTTCGTGGTAAAAGAAACCCCTACTCTTGCCGCAACATAACCCCCTAAAAACAAAGCAATCAAATTGCTTAAGATCCACCAGATTATTGTCCCTGTTCCAAGTCCGCTTAAAGGATTGGATTCCTCAGTAGGTTCAATAGAACTTAAACCTATAGCCAACCCAATAAGGTTTAAAATTAAAAGCACCGATAAAACTGTTACAGTACCTGCAAAAATAGCTCTCCAGGAAACTCCTTTTCGTGGAACAGCCCGATACGAATTTAACTTTGTAATTTTTTTCATAATCGTAAGTTTAAGAATTGGTTAATGAACTTAGAATTAAGTTATTATATAAAAATGAATTAAATAATAATTGGGTTAAAAATATCCTATTTTTTAAAAAATTTTTAACAATTAAATTCGATTTTTGAGGAAATCTGAAATTTAGAATAACCTGAATGCATTAAATTATAAATTTTTGATGGACTTTTAAAAAGTTGGGAATATTCTATATTTGCTCTTTTCTAAACCCCAATTTCTATGAATTTGAAATCCCTGTTACAAGCTTTCGGCCTGGTGGCGATCATATTAACCCTTATTCCCTTTATTGCAGCTGATTATTGGTGGATTCGCGTCTTTGACTTTCCCCATACCCAGTTGACCATCTTGACCTTTGTAGCTTTAGTTACCTATTTTATAAAATTCGATATCAAGGAAAAAAAGGATTATGGCTTTGTTTTTATTTTAGGGGCCTGTTTTATTTTTCAGCTTTTGAAAATTGTTCCCTATATCCCTCACGGAAAGTTTGAGATGATGGATGCCAGCCCGGAAAAAGAGGAAGAAAGAATTAAATTTTTTATATCCAATGTACTTCAGGATAATGAAGATCCTGAAAAGCTGATAAATGAGATAAAAAATAAAGACGCTGATATTGTGCTTTTAATGGAAACAAATACCCGATGGATGAATGATGTGAAAACTGTGGTGTCCAACTATCCGTACAAGCTGGAAGCGCCTCTGGATAACACTTATGGGATGTTGTTATATTCTAAATTACCATTAAAAAATGAAAAAATAAATTATTTGGTCGATGACAGCATACCTTCCATGGAAACTGTTTTACAACTGCCCACCGGGCAGGAGATCCAACTGTATTGTATTCATCCTACTCCCCCTATGCCACAGGAAAATCCTTCATCTACAGACAGGGATGCAGAGATGATGCTGATCGCGAAAATGGCTAAAGATCACCCGTTGCCGGTAATAGTAGCAGGAGACTTTAATGATGTGGCCTGGTCCCAATCTACTTTATTATTTAAAGACATGAGCGGCCTTCTTGATCCCAGGGTTGGCCGGGGATTTTATAACACTTTTAATGCAAAAACCTATATTATGCGATGGCCTTTAGACCACTTTTTCGCTTCTGATGAATTTAGGCTGGTGGAGATGAAACTTGGAGAGGATGTGGATTCTGATCATTTTCCTGCCTATTTTGAAATTACCCTTGAACCAAATTTAGCGGGGGAGCAAAAACAGGATGAACCATCGCAAAAACAAAAAAAGGATGCCGATGATCAAATTGAAAAGGCCAGGGAAGAGAATAACGATGAACAAAAACAAAACAAATAAATTTGCCATTATTTCTCTGGCAGGACAAGGTGTCTAAAATTTATGATGATTTCTTTGTATTTTAATCTCATGGACCAGAATTCAGAAACAAACCAAAAAACATCTGTGAATGAATCCTTTCAGGATTTCTATTACAGCTTTATAGATCAATTGCCTCAAATTGGATTAGGGCTATTGATTATAATTCTGGGGGTATTACTGGGAATGTGGGTTGGAAGATTTGTCAAAACCCGTATCTCTGCCAGGACAAATGATCCTTTAATGAGTGCTTTTCTGGGTAAAACGATAAGGATAGTATTTGTTCTTATTGCAATAATGTTGGGTTTGCGTGCGGCAGGCCTGGGAGGAATTGCTACCGGTATATTAACTGCTGCCGGAGCCAGTGCTCTGGTTTTAGGATTTGCATTTAAAGATATTGGAGAAAATTTTATAGCAGGAATTATCCTTGCCTTTAACCGACCTTTTGATGTAAATGATACAGTAGAAATAGGAGATAATTTCGGAAAAGTAAAGACGCTTGAATTCAGGTACACTAAGTTAAAGACTTTTGACGGGAAGGACGTATATATTCCAAATAGTGATGTACTAACCAAACCTGTTACAAATTTTACTGAAGATGGATTTTTTAGATGGGATTTTATAGTAGGTATTGCTTATGAAGATGATATTGAGGGAGCAAAAAACATTATTATGGAAGCCCTGAGAGGGGAGCCCAATGTTATTGAAGACGAACTCCATGAAAATTTTGTGATCGAACATGAACTCGGAGTCAGCACAGTAGATCTTAAAGTTTTCTTCTGGGTTGATACCAAGGATTACAGAAGAATGGCTCTTATTACCAAAGGAGAAGTAATTAAAAGAGTTAAAGAATCTCTTGAGCAAAAGGGGTACTATTTTCCTGCAGAAATTAAAGAACTGAAGCTTTACGGTAAAGAAAAATATTTTCCTGTACGGAATTTAAAAGACGAAGAACCTAAAAAGGAGCCTTAGGAGGTTAATGCAATTTATAGAGTCAGCATTTTTGTCTGTTGCATATGCAACTTTATCAATGGGCTTTAATTCCAAAGCAAGGGTAATAGCAAGAGACCTTTAACCTTCATCTATCTATACGGAATTTAAAACATATTAAATAGTTGTTACTATTACTATTTCCAGGAGATAAATCAAGCCACAGCGTGGCTGTATATATAGCAATGTTTAATTATAGATGAATTATTAGCTCCAGAGGAGCGGCATATTTTTTCTGCAACAATATACCGCTCCTCTGGAGCTCAATTGCTGATTTTCTTTAAATATCTATAAATATGTCTCTCCTCCGGAGCTCCATTTTTGGTGGACGTGAGTAAACCCAAAAAAATATAGCTCTTCTCGGGCTTAAATTTACTTTATTGAAATCCTTATTTACACGTTCCCCACCCCTGAGTCTCATTTGATGGAGTCTTTAAAATTTATTTTAGAATGGGAAAACTAAGCCACAGCGTGGCGAAATATTTATAGCATTGTTTAATAACAGATGAAGTAATAGCTCCAGAGGAGCGGCATATTTTTCCTACAAGATATGTCGCTCCTCTGGAGCTCTATTGTTGAACTGGTGTAAATTTCTATAAATATGTCGCTCCTCTGGAGCTCCATTTTGGTGGACGTGTATAAAACCCAAAAAATATATTGCTCCTTTCGAGCTTACCTTTCCAATATTGAAATCCTTATTTACACGTTTCCCACCCCTGAATCTCATATGATGAAAGTCTTAAATTTTATTTGAAAATTGGAACACTAAGCCACAGCGTGGCAGTATATTTATAGCAATGTTTAATTACAGATGAAATAATAGCTCCAGAGGAGCGGCATATTTTTCCTGCAAGAATATGTCGCTCCTCTGGAGCTCAATTGTTGAACTTCTATAAATTTCTATAAATAGTTCGCTCCTCCGGAGCTCAAATGTTAGACTTGTGTAAAATTTTATAAATAGATTGCTCCTCCGGAGCTCCGTTTTGGTGGACGTGCATAAACCCAAAAAATATAAAACTCCTTTCTTACATTTCCAATATTGAAATCCTTATTTAAACGTTTCCCACCCTGGATCAATAACTTTTCGGAATATTATTTGAGATCTAATATTTATTAAAATACACGGTTTTTTTATTTACGAATTCCCGGATTCCCTGAACCGATAATTCTCTGCCATATCCTGAAATCTTTGTACCTCCAAAAGGTAAACGCGGATCACTCTTTACCAGTTCATTCACGAAAACAGCTCCGTCTTCAAACCGTGGAACCAGTTCTTCTGCACGTTTCAGATCCTCAGTGAATATAGAAACACCCAATCCAAAATCTGATCTGTTAACCAGGTCAATTGCTTCATCTTCCGTTTTAAAAGTAGTAACAGAAATTACCGGTCCAAAGGTTTCTTCAGAAAAAACCGGCATGTCCGGTGTTACGTGAGTTAGAACAGTCGGTTCAAAGAAAGTTCCCTTCCGCTTCCCTCCTATTATAATCTTTGCACCTGCCTTGACAGATTTGTTCATTTGTTCTTCAAGTTCTTCTGCCAGGTCTTCTTTGGCCATAACCCCAATATAAGTGTCTTCGCTCATGGGATCTCCGGCCTTTAATTCTTTGACTTCCTTAACAAAAAGATCAAGAAATTTTTCTGAAATATTTACCTGAAGAATTAATCTCTTACCCGCAATACAGCTTTGGCCGGTGTTTTGAAATCTGGCCTGTACGCACGTTTTAGCGGCTTCTTCCAGATTTGCATTTTCAAAGACAACCAAAGCGTTACTTCCTCCCAGCTCTAACACAGACTTTTTTATTTGGTCTCCTGCAACTGAAGCTACCGCACTTCCCGCCGGCATACTTCCTGTAAGAGTAACAGCCCGAATCCGCTTATCTTTTATGATCTCTTCTACTTTGTCACTTCCAATGGGTAAGTTCTGGAAACAGCCTTTTGGAAAACCGGCGCGTTCAAAAATATTTTGAATATTATTTGCAGAAATCATAACATTACTGGCATGCTTAAGAATTCCTATATTACCTGCTATAAGTGCCGGTGCGGCAAAACGGAAGACCTGCCAAAATGGAAAATTCCATGGCATTACAGCCAGGACAACCCCAATAGGTTCATAGGAAATATAACTTTTATGAGCATCTGTCTCTACCGTTTCAGGGGCCAGTTGTTTTTCGGCATTTTCAGCATAGTATTCACATACCCATGCACATTTTTCTACTTCAGATAAGGACTGGGTAATTGGTTTTCCCATTTCCCGGGATATAGTTTCTGCATACTCTTTTTTCCTATTCCTTAATTCCTTTGCAGCCTTTATAAGAAGATCGGCCCTTTCTTTAAAAGAAGTTTTTTTCCAGGTCCCATATCTTTCATGAGCTACCTGCAAGGCTTCATCTACTTCTTTTTTAGTTAATTCTTTATTGCGGCCAATTTCTTCGCCGGTGTAGGGATTTTTTGATATGATCATAATTGAAAGTGTTTTTTTAAAGGTAAAACATGATAATGATGACCGGGAGCGATTAAGAGGAATTTAACTGATGTTAATAAAGTAGTTTAAAAGTTATCCGGCTTCAGGAGATCAGCGGGATTATATTGAGTATTTTTAAAAAACCCTTATATTATGAATAAGCGAGATGAGAATTTACTTTTGTTACGGCCCAATATCCCTTCGGCAAAAGTTTCAGACAATATGAGTAATGAGGAGCAATTTCAGAACAAGACCTTGCGTCCTATTGCTAAACTTCAGGATCTTCTTATAATCGAAGTTTTTAAAAATTATATACACAAACATAAGAATACCTTCTATGGTTTTTCAGTAGAGAAAAAGATGATGTTTATCGAGAATGCAATCCAAAGGGATATAAAATTCAGAAATAACCTAAAAGGTATTGTTACAGGTCAATTTACCCTTGAAGAATACGGCATATATGTGCAGAATTCTTCTGCACTAAATAAACGCATGATGAATATTGTTAAGGAAAGAATGATTAGTAATATACAATTACTAGAAGATCAAACTCATTACCAGCAAGCCCAGTAGGATAGTTATAGCAAAACTCATTAAGGTTCCTATTAAAACATATTCTGTTTGCTTTCTTGCTCCTGTCTCAGATTTATCACTAAATCTCAGGATGGATTTTGCCGCGATAAGTAGACCTATTGCTGCAAAGTTGTTGGTTAGTATAAAAGTTAGTACCAGGATTCGTTCAAATATTCCTATATACCTTCCTGCAGATGCTAAACTGTTGTTTCTGTAATCCGGTTCTATTTCATTTTGCCAGCGCTGTGTGGCTTTACCTATAAGGAAACCGGCCGGGAAGATTACGATAAGGTACGCTCCTGTAATTGCCAATGCTGCGGGAGAATTAAGGTATGTCTTTAACAATGGAAGAACTTGTGAAAATCCGTTAATGATATGCAACCAAACCAGCAAAATGATAATAAGGTGGAAAAACTGGTCCAGGAGAAAGTATTTAAGATTATCCTTTTTTTGGTATAGCTTCCATACATCAATTACATAGTGGGTTACACTTATAAAGATCGCTGCATACCACCACTCCCAGGTTTGAAGGAACAAGAGGCTTAAAGCCCCCGCCAAAAGGGAATGGATAATAAGCACATAAGACCTGACTTTAAATTTTCTTTTGTGCCTGATCCATTTTGAGGGCTGGAGGATAAAATCTGTAAGCAAATGTGCAAACAAGAGCTGCAACAGGATTAATAGGCTATTTTCCATCGTTATATTGTGTTGTGATCACTTTGCGATATCTTGCTAATAACAAAGCAATAGCTTCCCAGCCTGCAGCCTTTTTTCTTTGGTTCACTGCAGATTGGCTTATATTTATCTCGGCTGCCACCTCGCGTTCTTTAAGATCCCTTAGAAGGTAGTATACCACCTCTGCCGAAGCCGTACTCCACTTATCAGTAATGGTATCCAATAAAAAAAAGGAAGTGTCAAATTCTTCATTTATATCTTCTATTTCTGTTTTTAATCTGGTTTTTCTGTTTTCATTTTTCATTTCATCCAGGGTCCGGCCTGAAAACTGGAATGCCTGCCCATTCGATTCTGCAATGGCTTCCCGTTCCAGGCTTTGGGTTCCTATACCTATGGCAATCTTGAAATCGACAATTTTGGAATAGGTCTTACTTTTTTTTGTTTTCTTTAAATGAATTCGGTTAATCGCTGCTTTTATTTGCATGGCAATAATTAGCGCTTCTTCCGGATCTTTTATTATTCCCTGAAAACTATCTCCACGGTAAATGTCTAATCTTACTGTTTTCTCCCCGTACTTAGTTGTAATGTCTTTAAATTCAGATGTTAATGTATCCAGAACAAGTTTAAGCACCTCCTCATCATAGAGGGAAGAATCAATTAAATCTGCTGTTAAAACTGCTATCATAGACCAAATATAATAAAAATTAGTCTATAACCTTATATTATAGTATTATAAGTTTACAGACTTATAAACAATTGAAATAAGTATATAGACTTATAATGGATATAATGAAAAAAAGTAAATATTAAATTTTTCCAAAAAATTGTTCAGGCAGGATAGGGATAATTACTTTAGTTTTAAAAGAAGAAAATATGTTACATAACAAAACCGAAGTTTACTACAAGTGTATTGCAGAAGTAGATGATCTCATTAAAAAATATCAGGAAAAAATGGATAATATCAAAGAATCCATGGAAGCCAATGATGTGCATACAGATTATGATGAAGAAGGAAGTAAGGGGCAGCTGCTCGGGGATTTTGAACGCTATGCTACCCATTTGGACCATGCGCGCAATATGAAAGAAAAACTTTCCCGGGTAGACAAAGACAAGTATAGCGAGGAAATAAGATTTGGAAGCCTTATAGAAACAAAAAAGGCTTATTATTTCATTGTTGCTCCTATAGGTAAGGTTTCTATGGACGACGGTAGCATAGTACAGGCAATCTCTACAGAGGCACCAATCTTTGAAAAATTAGAAGGAAAAAGGAAAGGTGACACCTTTACCTTAAATGACGAAGATATAGAGATCCTGGATGTTCATTGATCATTCAGGGTATTCTACCCGTAGATGAAATATATTTTTAAGCTTTTGCTTCAGAATTTTTTTGATCAATTGGATTTCCTTAAAGGTAATATTGGCATTTAAAAATTGTTCCTCCTCCATTTGCTTGTTAATGATCTTCTCAACAAAATCATTGATCTTAGCAGTAGTAGGCTCTTTTAAACTTTTACTGGCTGCTTCTACACTATCACACATCATTAAAATAGCGGTTTCTTTACTAAAAGGAATAGGTCCGGGGTATCGGAAATCTGCTGCCAATGCAGTTTCATTTTGTTGCTTTTCCTTCATATAAAAGAAATAAACCGTACTGGTTCCGTGATGGGTTCTGATAAAGTCAATAACCCTGTCAGGTAAATTATTTCGCTTGGCAATTTCAATTCCGGTGATGACGTGGCCAATTATAATTTCGGAACTTTCAGTGGGTGAAAGTTCATCGTGGGAATTCACGGAACTGGTTTGATTTTCAGAAAAATATGTTGGATTTTCCATTTTACCAATATCATGGTAGAGAGCCCCTACCCTCACAAGCATAGAATTAGCACCAATCTCATTAGCCGCAGCTTCAGCTAAATTTGCTACGTTCAATGAGTGGTGAAAAGTTCCCGGAGCTTTTTCTGAAAGTTCTTTGAGGAGTCTGGAATTCGTGTCAGAGAGCTCAAGCAAAGACATATCTGAAACAAGTCCGAAGAGTTTTTCGTAAATGTATATTAGCGGTTGCACAAAAAGTGTTGCCAGGCCTCCGAGAACAAAAGTGAGAAATATTTCAGAATCGAGATCTAAAATATTTCCTTCCTGAATTACAGTAAAGGCAAAATATACGATGATATATACAGAGGTGATCTGTCCAACAGAAATAAACAAATTCGCCCTCTTATACAATTCAGAAACCGTCAATATTGTGACTATACCCGCAATGATTTGCAGGAACATGTATTCATAACTGTTGGGAACAACAAAGCCCAATATAAGAACTGTGATCACGTGGGTAAACAGCCCCAGGCGGGAATCAAAAAATGCCTTTAACGTTAGAGGCAGAATGGCCAGAGGAACTATATAAACATATCTTGCTTCAAAGTTTGCCACCAGGGTAGTAAGGAACACCATTAAAAGAATATTGAAGAAAATGAACGTGATCTTCACATTATTCTCATAAATATCTCTTCTGTATTTCCTTATAAAAAGCAGAAGCATCAATAAAGCCAGGGATACCAGTAAACTGTAACCAAACAGAATCCAGCTGTAACTGGATTGACTCCATAACTGCGATTCATATTCCTGCTTTAGAGAATTGAGAATATCCAGTTTGACCCCTTCAACGATCTCGCCTTTAGAAATTATAATAGTTCCCCTTTCAATACTTCCCCTGGTGTAGGATATAGCATTAAGTTTACTGTCAAGCTCCTTTTGGGTAAAGGAAGCGTCAAAAGTAACATTGGGTTCAATTACATTGTAAAAAAGTTCAAGAAGTTCAGGTTTAAAATCGGTGAGATTACTACGGTCAATGTTCGTACTTAAGTATTCCGGAATTTCATCCTGCGAAAAGATCCTTCCTAAAGGAATCTCTTCTGCAATATTTCCACGTTTCAAATAAACAGGTTGATCATCTTCCAGTTGATTATCTTCCTGTTGCACTCCATACTCATACACTTCATCAATAACAGATTCAGAAAAATTAACAATGGCACTACCTCTTCTGTTTATTATGCTATCTGAAAAGATTTCGTTGATCTGCTCTTCTGCTTCAGCTTTGACACTTTCAGCAATTGATTGATCGTAATTAAAATAAGCGATATGGTTAGAAATGATCTGATCCTTTTCCCTTACTATTTCATCATCTGTCTTGAGAATGGCAAAGTCAAAAGGAGCATAAAGATTCTCATACTGCCAGGGCTTCCCCTTAGTGATCTCGTACTTAAATTTCCCTCCTTTGGGCATTAAGTAAACAATAAGAACTGCGGTGAGAATAAATAAAAAGACCTTGTAGAATAAGGCCTGATTTTTATAAAAATTATTAATAAAGTTATTCATGAACGAATTTACTGTTTTCCAAAAGTAAGAAAAAAACATCATGCAGAGGGAAGACCTTGGATTCTTCTTTATAAAATCATTAAATTCGCATAGCAGAAAATAAAAAAGAGAATCATGAAAGAAGTTGTTATAGTTAGTGCAGCACGAACTCCTATTGGAAGTTTCCTGGGAAGTTTATCTACCGTACCTGCCACAAAATTAGGATCTATTGCCATAAAAGGGGCTTTAAATAAAATTAATCTGAAACCGGAAATGGTGGATGAAGTGCTTATGGGAAATGTGGTTCAGGCAGGCGTAGGACAGGCACCGGCCCGACAAGCTTCATTAGACGCAGGAATACCAGAAACAGTTCCCTGCACTACTGTGAATAAAGTTTGTGCGAGCGGAATGAAAGCTGTGATGCAGGGCGCCCAATCTATAATGCTTGGCCACTCTCAAATTGTTGTAGCCGGAGGAATGGAAAATATGAGCCTTATTCCACATTATATTCACCTTAGAAGTAGCCAAAAATTTGGACCTGCAACTATGATAGATGGGATGCAGAGAGATGGTTTGGTAGATGCCTATGATAATAATGCAATGGGTGCCAGCGCAGATCTTTGTGCCACTAAATACAATTTCTCACGGGAAGAGCAAGATGCTTACGCCAGGCTATCGTATGAAAGATCTGCAAAAGCCTGGAAAGAGGGAAAATTTGACAACGAAGTAGTTCCCGTTGAAGTACCACAACGTAAAGGAGATCCCATTATAGTCAAGGAAGACGAAGAGTTCAAAAATGTGAATTTTGAAAAAATGGCAACCTTGCGTCCGGCCTTTTCCAAAGATGGAACAGTAACCGCCGCTAATGCTTCTACTATAAATGACGGTGCTGCTGCAATAATATTAATGAGCCGGGAAAAAGCTGAGGAACTTGGTTTAAAAGTTCTGGCAAGTATCAAAGGGTTTGCAGATGCTGCCCAGGAACCAAAATGGTTCACCACTTCACCTGCCAAAGCTTTGCCTAAAGCTCTTGATAATGCAGGAATAAGTAAAGACGAGGTTGACTTCTTTGAGTTTAACGAAGCTTTTGCTGTAGTTGGTCTGGCAAATATTAAATTATTGGGCTTAAGTGATAAAAATACTAATGTAAATGGTGGGGCTGTTTCTCTTGGTCATCCTTTGGGATGTTCAGGTGCAAGGATCATCATTACATTACTCAATGTTCTGGAGCAAAATAGTGCTAAAACCGGGGCAGCAGCAGTTTGCAATGGTGGCGGTGGCGCTTCTGCAATCATTATTCAAAGAGACTAAGATAACCTGCTTTAATATTGATGCAATACGGAATTTGTAAGCTTAGCATTGTGCCGGTGAGAAATCAACTGGCAGATGCCTCTGAAATGGTTACCCAGATTTTATATGGTGAATATTTCAAGATCCTTGAAGAACGGGGAAAATGGAGCAGAATTCGTGTTGCTTTTGATTCTTATGAAGGTTGGGTGAACAATAACCAAATAAGCAAGATTGAGGAAGAAGTTTATCAGGATCTAAATAGCTATTTAAGGATTTACTCTGGGGATCTTATTGAATTTATATCTGAAAAGGATGGAGATTTATCTGCTATTCCCTTAGGATCTGTTTTAAATCACGCTTCCAAGAATCAATATGATTTTGAAGGAAATACTATAACGGGTATAAAAGAAAAAGCTAACCTGGTAAATTCTGCAATGTTATATTTAAACACGCCATATTTATGGGGAGGGAAAACACCCTTTGGAATAGATTCCAGCGGATTAGTACAAATGGTGTATATGCTTAACGGTTACTCTTTACTTAGAGATGCCGCCCAGCAGGCAAAACAAGGAGAGGCTTTAAGTTTTATTGAGGAATGTGAACCCGGGGACCTGGCCTTTTTTGATGATGCTGAAGGAAATATTATTCACGTAGGAATTATGATGAGTGATAACTATATCATACACGCTGACGGGAAAGTTAGAATTGACAGGATAGATCATTCCGGAATATTTAATGTAGATCTAAAGAAGCATACCTACAAATTAAGGGTCATAAAAAAGATCATTTAACGCTGAAAATTATAAAATAAAAGGCTGCCTAATTGGCAGCCTTTCTGTTTATATTTAATCTTAATTTATTCGGTTCCATCCAATTTAGCTTGGATAGCGTCTCCTTTATCATTTTCTCCTAACTGGTAGTATATATTCATAGTAGTACGCATTGCGTCAACGTTTTCCGGATTGTTTTCCACTACATCTTCCAGGTACGGTAAAGCTTCCTTATATAATTCCTTACGTTGTTCAGCAAGTTCATCATATTTTTCAGTATCAGCCTTACTCATTCCAAGGCCATTCATTTCCTCAACAATTAAAGCTTCTTTCGCAAGAATTGCTGCAGCTATATTTAAACGCGCATCGGTCAAAGAAGGATCCAGTTCTAAAGCTTTTTTATAATATTCCACTGCTTTGTCGGTATCTCCCATTTCAAATGTAGAGACTCCAAGGTTATAATAAAGTGTAGGATTATTAGGATCTCTCTGTACAATTCCTTCCATTATCTCCTGATACTTATCCTTTTCGCCCATTTGGTAGTACATATCGGCTTCAGATTGCAAAAGGTCTGCATCATCAGGATTAGCACGTTTAGCATCTTCCATAGCAGCAATTGCTTTATCCTCATCTCCCTGAGAGATGTAGATCAATGCAATATTTTTAGCAATTTCTCCAGATTTAGAAGGAGATACTCGGTCTTCAGGATTAATATATTCACCAGCTTTAACCATCAAGTCCCTTTGAGCCTCATTCATAACTTCCTCTTCTCCGGTAGCTTTATTAGTAGCAACAAATTCTGTTTCGCTTCCTACATAACCAAGATCTCTTAAATCTTCATAATACTCCAGAGCACGGTCATAATCCCTTGCATTAATAGCATTAGACGCGGCAAAGTACAGGTATAAAGTGTCCTGGGGATTTAGGTTATATCCTGCATACAATTTATCTGCTGCCTCAGAATATCTTTCTTCGTTCTGATCGTCAATGGCGCTTTGAATTAAGGAGTTTGTAACTGCAGATAATCCTTCAGCAGCATCATTAGCACCCAGTTCCTGAGCTTTCTTATAAGCTTCGGCCGCAGTCATAAGGTCTTCTGTTGAAACATTTTCACCGCTTCCTAAATAAGCCTGACCCTTGTAGAGGTAAAAGTCTGCTTTCTGCTTGTCTTTGGCATTTGCCAGATTTGCTTCCGCCTGATCAAGAAGGGTCTTTGCTTCCGCATAGCTTCCTTTATCCACAGCTTTACCTGCATTACGGATTTCTTTCTTTTGAGCTATAGCTACTACCGTAAACAGTGATAGTGCTATGGTTAAAAACTTAGTTTTCATTAATTTTGGTTTTAGATTATTTATTCTTCGCTATCCTCTGCAATTGTTGTGCCATCTACTATGTCGTCATTGGTACCAGCAGTTTCCGCATCATCCAGATCTATTTCACCATCTTCATCCTGCATCACTTTTGCAACAGCAGCTATGGCGTCATTACCTTTAAGATTAATGAGTTTCACCCCTTGTGTGGCTCTTCCCATCACTCTTAAATTCTCAACGCTCATTCTAATTGCCAGCCCCGATCTATTTATGATCATAAGATCATCACTGTCAGTCACATTTTTAATGGCAACAAGTTCCCCGGTCTTTTCGGTTATGGAAATAGTTTTCACTCCCTTTCCTCCCCTGTTGGTGATCCTGTAATCCTCGAGACTTGAACGCTTACCATATCCATTTGCTGATACTACCAGAATATTAGCCTGGAAATCATCAACCGCAATCATTCCTACTACTTCGTCATTTTCATCGGCTAAAGTAATACCTCTTACCCCTGAAGCATTACGTCCCATAGGACGTGTTTTTTCTTCTTCAAAACGAATCGCTTTTCCACTTTTTATGGCCAACATTACCTGGCTGCTACCGTTGGTAAGTTTGGCTTCTAAAAGTTCATCATCCTCCCTAATGGTAATGGCATTGATTCCATTGATACGCGGACGTGAATATTGCTCCAGGGAAGTTTTTTTAACCTGGCCTTTTTTGGTGGCCATAATAACATAATGACTGTTGATATATTCCTCATCTTTGAGATCCTGAGTACATATAAAAGCATTTACCTTATCGTCCGGCTCAATATTTATTAAATTTTGTATAGCCCTTCCTTTTGAAGTTTTACTTCCCTCCGGGATCTCATAAACTCTCATCCAGAAGCATTTACCTTTTTGGGTAAAAAACAGCATATACTGGTGATTGGTTCCTGCAAACAGATATTCCAGGAAATCTTCATTTCTTGTAGTAGAACCTTTCTGGCCAACTCCACCCCTATTTTGGGTCTTGTATTCATTAAGAGAAGTTCTTTTAATATAACCTGCATGTGAAATGGTAATTACCACCTGCTCATCAGGGATCATATCTTCAATACTTAAATCTCCACCGGCATATTCAATGATGGAGCGTCGCGAATCGCCATACTTATCTTTAATTTCCTGTAATTCATCTTTAATAACCTGCATTCTGCGGTCTTTATTCTCCAGGATATCCTTTAGATCTTCAATTGTTTTTAAGATATCATCATACTCAGCGCGAAGTTTGTCTTGCTCCAGCCCTGTAAGTTGTCTCAATCGCATCTCTACGATCGCCTTGGCTTGAATTTCTGAAAGTGAGAACCGCTCAATTAATTTACCCCTTGCCTCTTCAGCATTTCCTGAAGATCTTATCAAGGCTATTACTTCATCGATATTATCTGATGCTATTATTAACCCTTCCAGGATATGCGCTCTTTCTTCTGCTTTCCTTAACTCGTAAGTTGTTCTTCTTACTACCACTTCATGTCGATGTTCCACAAAATGGAAGATCATATCTTTGAGATTAAGCATCTCAGGGCGGCCTTTTACCAGGGCAATATTGTTTACACTGAAGCTTGTTTGAAGGGCTGTGTGCTTATATAAAGTATTGAGAACAATATTTGGAATTGCGTCTCTCTTTAATATATAGACAATACGCATTCCATTCCTGTCAGATTCATCCCTTATAGAAGTGATCCCCTCGATCTTTTTATCATTGACAAGATCTGCAGTTTTTTTGATCATATCGGCCTTGTTGACCTGGTATGGAATTTCAGTTACAATGATACACTCCTTGCCCTGCACTTCTTCCAAACTGGATTTGGCACGAACAACAATACGGCCCCTTCCGGTTTTAAAGGCTTCCCGTACGCCATCATAACCATAAATGGTACCTCCGGTTGGAAAATCGGGAGCTTTAATATGTGTTATTAACTCATCAATTTCTATGTCGTTGTTTTCAATATAAGCTACGGTTCCGTCAATTACTTCTGCAAGGTTATGAGGTGGCATATTGGTGGCCATTCCCACTGCAATTCCACTTGCTCCATTTATAAGAAGGTTGGGCACTCTTGTAGGTAACACAGTGGGCTCTTCCAAGGTATCATCAAAGTTCAACCTGAAATCTACCGTTTCCTTATCAATATCTGCCAGCATATCCTCGGCGATCTTTCTCATTCTCGCTTCAGTATAACGCATAGCCGCCGGGCTGTCTCCATCTACAGATCCAAAGTTCCCCTGCCCGTCTACCAGCATATATCGCAGGCTCCATTCCTGAGCCATCCTAACCATTGTGTCGTAAACTGAAGTATCCCCGTGAGGATGATATTTACCTAATACTTCCCCAACGATCCTTGCAGATTTCTTGTGGGCCGTATTTGATCGTATCCCTAATTCGTGCATCCCGAATAAAACCCGTCTGTGTACCGGTTTTAATCCATCACGCACATCAGGCAGCGCACGTGACACAATGACCGACATCGAATAATCGATGTAAGCCGATTTCATTTCATCTTCAATGTTGATAGGAATTAATTTTTCTCCTTCAGCCATATTATCAGTTTATTTTAGTTCAAAAATCTAACGTGCCAATTTACGCTTTTTGCCAATGTTTTACGGGGGAAATCCCCATGTTTTCCCAAATTTTATTAACAAAAATTTAGGCAGCCTTGGTTAATAAGTTAGTTACCTTGAATTTTGATTATTGCAAGTAATTTTGTCAATTAGCTAACGACATATCAACTGTGGTTTACTCCAGCAGAGTTATCCGCTAAAATAAAAGGTACAATTTTTGAAACCTTTTAGCTGAATAAAAAAACAAAGAGAAAGGAAATAAAGATGGATGATAATTTTTCACCCAAAGTAAAAGATGTCATTGCCTATAGCAAAGAGGAAGCTTTGAGGCTTGGGCATGACTTCATTGGAACTGAACATTTGATGCTTGGGTTACTCCGCGACGGAGACGGCAAAGCTATTAATATATTAAACGCTCTTGATATTGATTTGAGTCATTTAAGACGTAAAGTAGAGATTTTAAGCCCTGCAAATCCTGCAGCAACCGGAGTTTCAAATGAGAAGAAAAACCTGCATTTAACGCGGCAGGCAGAACGTGCTTTAAAAACAACCTTTTTAGAAGCAAAACTTTTTCAAAGTTCTTCAATTAATACAGCACATTTACTACTGTGTATATTAAGGAATGAGAACGATCCTACCACAAAACTTTTAAATAAGCTGAAGGTAGATTATGACGGAGTTAAAGATCAATTTAAGTATATGATAACGAACGAAGATGATTTTCTGGAAGCTCCCAGAGCTGAATCATTCTCTGATGAAGATAATACCGATGATGCTACAAAGGACAACCCTTTTAGCAGTTCAACAGGTAAGTCTACCAAAAAATCCAAAACCCCGGTTTTAGATAATTTTGGAAGAGACCTTACTGCGATGGCCGAGATCGATAAACTGGATCCTGTTGTAGGAAGAGAGAAGGAAATTGAGAGAGTGAGCCAGATCCTGAGCAGACGGAAAAAAAATAACCCACTATTAATTGGAGAACCCGGAGTTGGTAAATCTGCAATTGCTGAAGGTCTTGCCCTTCGTATTGTAAAGCGAAAGGTTTCCAGAATATTGTTTGACAAGCGTGTTGTAACTCTTGATCTTGCCAGCCTTGTTGCGGGTACGAAGTACAGAGGACAATTTGAAGAACGTATGAAGGCGGTTATGAATGAACTTGAAAAAAATGATGATATCATTTTATTTATAGACGAAATTCATACCATAGTTGGCGCCGGTGGCGCTACCGGTAGTCTTGATGCGAGCAATATGTTCAAACCTGCACTTGCAAGAGGGGAAATACAATGTATTGGTGCCACTACGCTGGATGAATACCGGCAATATATTGAAAAGGACGGAGCCCTGGAAAGAAGATTCCAGAAGGTTATAGTTGAACCTACAACGGTAGATGAAACTCTTGAAATTCTTAATAACATTAAGAACAAATATGAAGAGCATCACAATGTATCTTATACACAGGAAGCAATTGACGCTTGTGTGAAGCTTACTAACAGGTATATGACAGACAGGTTCCTGCCGGATAAGGCAATTGATGCCCTTGACGAATCCGGAGCCAGAGTACATATTACCAACATTGAGGTGCCTAAGCAAATTCTTGATCTGGAACAGAAGCTTGAAGAAGTTCGTGAGAGTAAGAATGCAGTGGTTAAGAAGCAGAAATACGAAGAAGCGGCTAAATTGCGGGATGATGAGAAGAATTTTGAAAAGCAACTTGCTATAGCCCAGGAAAAGTGGGAAGAAGAGTCTAAAAAACACAGAGAAACAGTAACTGAGGATCACGTTGCTGATGTAGTCTCTATGATGACGGGAGTTCCTGTAAACCGAATTGCTCAAACTGAGATTAATAAACTGGCAGAACTTCCTGTTAGGATTAAAGGAAAAGTTATTGGGCAGGATGAAGCTGTCAATAAGGTTGTGAAAGCAATACAGCGTAACCGGGCAGGGTTAAAAGATCCAAATAAGCCTATTGGTTCTTTTATATTCCTGGGACAAACCGGAGTTGGTAAAACTCAGCTTGCGAAGATCCTTGCCAAGGAATTATTTGATAATGAAGACACGCTCATTAGAATTGATATGAGTGAGTATATGGAGAAGTTTGCTGTTTCCCGACTTATTGGAGCACCTCCGGGATATATTGGATATGAGGAAGGTGGACAATTGACTGAAAAAGTGAGAAGGAAGCCATATGCAGTTCTGTTACTTGATGAAGTTGAAAAAGCCCATCCCGATGTGTTTAATATGTTGCTGCAGGTACTTGACGATGGTTATTTAACAGATAGTCTGGGCCGTAAGATCGACTTCAGGAATACCATTATAATCATGACCTCTAATATTGGGTCTAGAAAATTAAAGGATTTTGGACAGGGTGTTGGATTTGGGACAGCTGCAAAGCGCTCACAGATCGACGCAAATACCAGAAGCGTAATTGAAAGTGCTCTTAAAAAAGCTTTTGCTCCTGAATTCCTGAACAGGATTGATGATGTAGTGATCTTTAATTCTCTTGAAAGAGAAGATATCCACAAGATAATTGATATTGAACTGCAGAAACTTTATGACCGCATTGGGCTTATTGGTTACAACCTTAAGCTAAGTGAAAAAGCTAAGGATTATATTGCAGAGAAAGGTTTTGACAGAGATTATGGAGCAAGACCATTGAACCGGGCTATTCAGAAATACATTGAAGATGCTCTTGCAGAAGAGATCATTACCTCTAATTTAACTGAAGGAGATAAGATCTTTATGGATCTTGATGAATCGAAAGATAAGCTTACCGTGGAGATTGAAAAAGCCGAGAAAGAAACAGAATCATAAGTTTTTAGAAGAAGTATTGAAAAAATGCCTTTAGAAGATAAATTTCTAGAGGCATTTTTTTTCTGCCATTTTGTATGACGTTGCAAAAGGATTTGATGCTAAATAATACCCTATTACAATTGAATAATAATGCTTTTCCCTTGGAATTTTAATCATACATTTGCCACTTAAAATTCACTTTGCGTTTATGATAAAACCTGTTTTGGAATTGGAATTTGGAAGGGTTTGGTTTTTGGAGAACATATTAATAGCTGAACTAGATGAAGGTATTTTATTTGATGTAGAAAACAACAGAAAACTACTTGAAATTGGAAGTGAAACATTCCGGGACCAGCCTTACGGGTATATCTCAAACCGAAAAAATTCCTATGCCGTAAACCCAATGGTTTACATTGAATCTGCAAACGCACCATATTTAAGAGCAATAGCGGTTGTATCCAAAAGTGATATCTGTAAACAAAATGCAGTTTTAGAGCGGCAATTCTATAAAGAAAACAATCATTTTGAGGTGTTTTCGGAATTGGAAGAAGCTATAGATTGGATGAAAAGCCATTTAAGAGAGCAGATTTAATCAAATAAGACTTCATCCTCTATTTCATAAGAACTTAAAAATTCTTTAGCCCTGTGTATATGTACGGACATCACCTGGTCTTCATATACAATTGGAACAACTGCTCTGAAAGAATCTAAAACCCCGCAAAGTTTAGGAGAACTCTTCGAAGGTTCCCTGTAATGCAATGCCTGGGAGGCATTAAAAAGTTCTATGGCAAGAATGGTGAAAATATTATCAATCACTTTCAGGACTTTAGTTGCTCCATTGGCTCCCATGCTTACGTGATCCTCCTGCCCATTTGAAGATACTATAGAATCTGTACTGGATGGGTTTGCATAGAGCTTATTCTGGCTAACAATACTCGCTGCCGTATACTGCGGGATCATAAATCCGCTGTTCAGGCCGGGATTTTCAACCAGGAATGTGGGCAGGCCTCTCTGCCCCGAAACCAACTGGTAGATCCTGCGTTCAGATATATTTCCTAATTCAGCCATCGCAATAGCCAGGTAGTCCAGGGAAAGAGCGAGGGTTTGGCCATGAAAATTTCCACCGGAAATTATGCGGTCGGCTTCTATGAAAATATTTGGATTATCAGTTACTGAATTAATTTCTGTTTTAAATGTTTTACGTACAAAAGTCAGGGTCTCCTTGGTTGCTCCGTGAACCTGAGGTATGCACCTAAACGAGTATGGATCCTGAACGATCTCCTTTTCCTTTTGACCAATTTCACTTCCTTTTAAAAAATTACGCAATCTTTCTGCTGTTTTAATCTGCCCCCTATGAGGACGTACATTTTGCACCAGTTCATCAAAAGGTGACATGTTGCAGTCAAAGGCATCTATTGATATTGAACTTATCAGGTCTGCCAGATAACACAATTTATATGATTGAAGAATAGCATATATCCCATGGGCGCTCATAAATTGGGTGCCATTCAATAATGCCAGTCCTTCTTTAGATTGAAGATTTAGAGGCTTCCACTTAAAAATTTTCAATACATCTTTAGCAGGGATAATTTCCTCCTTATAATACACTTCTCCTTCTCCAATTAACGGTAAAGCCAGATGTGCTAAAGGAGCAAGATCTCCGGAAGCGCCTAAAGATCCTTGTTCATAAATGACAGGAAGAACATCTTCATTATAAAAATTGATCAGGCGCTGAACAGTTTCCAACGCAACTCCTGAATGCCCGTAACTCAGGGACTGCACTTTCAGGAGCAACATTAATTTAATTATCGGTTTTATTACCAGAGGGCCTGTTCCACAGGCGTGGGACATTACAAGATTCTCCTGTAGCTGTGTGAGATTTTCCCGGGATATTTTCACATTACACAAAGATCCAAAACCTGTATTAATTCCGTAGATAGGCTTATCATTTTGCGACATTTTTTTATCCAAATAGTTCCTAGATCTTTCAATATTTATTCGGGCTTCATCACTAAGATCCAGTTTCTTTTCCTGTTGAATGATTTCAAAAAGCGTTGGAAGATCTAAAACAGCAGAACTTATATAATGAAATGGATCCATAGAGAATTGGTGAGTTTGTATAGCTGATGTGCGCTTTAATTATCCAGTACCGGAAAATATATTTTTACCAGAAACAGCATTATTTTTATGTAAACCTTTTAAATTTCAATTAAGGGAGGTTAAACAATTGCTAAAATAAATGAATAAAATTCAATTAGCAGGGCGTTCCAGATCATTTTTGAACAAATCTACAAAAGCAGGTCCAATAGCATTTGCTATATCTCCTGCTATAATTCCCTGATAACTTAATTGATCTGCTATGAGATCTCCGGCTTTTCCGTGTAAGAAGACTCCAAAAACGGCAGCAGTTAAGGGTTCATAAGCCTGGGAAATCAATCCTGTGATTACTCCGGCAAGAACATCTCCTGCCCCGGCAGTTCCCATACCGGGATTTCCTGTATTATTCACATAAAGATTATTACCTGAAACTGTAATGGTATGTGCATCTTTCAGTACCAGGATCAATTTGTATTTACTGGAAAATTCACGGGCTTTTTGAAGTTTTTCAAAGTCATCCTTCCATGTTCCTATCAACCTTTCCAGTTCTTTTGGATGCGGTGTTAAAACAGAATTTTCCGGCACCAGGCTCAGGAACTCCTTATTTTTAGCAAGCATATTTAATCCATCTGCATCAATTACCATAGGTTGCTTTATCTTTTTTAGTAAAGATCCATAAGATTTTACAGTTTTCTCTGAGGTACCTGCTCCCATTCCAAAGCAAATAACTTTTGGCTCCATATCAAAGTTTATAGATTCCAGTTCCTTTTCACCACCATCAGCCAGGACCATGGCTTCAGGAAGAACCGTTTGCAGGATCTCATAACCACATTTGGGAGCATAAATAGTAACCATTCCTGCACCAGTTCTCAAAGTGGCAGTGGCAGTAAGTGATATGCTTCCAATTTTACCGTAAGATCCACCAATTATTAGGCTATGTCCATGATCCCCTTTGTGAGAAAATTTCTTCCTGGGCTTATATAAATTAATAGCTTCCTGCTTATCAATCAATTCGGCTACTGCGGGAGCTTTAGAAAGAAATTCCCAATCCAGGCCTATATCCAACACCTGGAAATCACCGACAAACTCTCCTGTTTCAGGAAGGAAAAACACCAGTTTAGGTGCCTGGAAAGTTATGGTGAAATTTGCTTTTATAACCGCATCCTCTTTTGCCGGAATTTTATCTGAAAAAAGTCCCGACGGCATGTCTATTGCTAAGATAAAGGCCCGGGATTTATTGATAGTATTAATCAGGGTTCCTACCCAGCCTTCTGCAGGACGGTTCAGGCCTATTCCAAAAATGGCGTCGATCACAAAATCCTTCGGAGTAATTTCGGGAAAATCATCTTCATGTTTGAGTAAAGTAGGCCACTTTGCACCTGTTTCCTTTATCCTGTTATAATTTAGAAGAAAATCCTCAGATCTTTTATTAGTATAGTTCACCACATAAAGGGTCACATCATACCCCTGCTCCAACAACAATCTTCCTATTACAAGACCATCTCCCCCGTTATTTCCTATTCCGCAGAAAATTTTAATAGGAATTGGTTCATGGGCAAGGCGCTTATGAATTTCTTTAAAGACCAAAGTAGCCGCCCGTTCCATCAATTCTCCAGAGGTGATCCCCTGTTTTTCAATAGTAACTTTATCTGCTTCAGCCAATTGCTGAACATGAAATATCTTCATTTAGGTTATTTTTCAATTTCCTAAATATAGAACTTATCAATCTAAGAAAAAACCAGAGGAATTGATATAATTCCTAAATCTTCTGCAAATTCGACGGCTTTCAGCTTTAAATTAATAAATTTGCGCAAATTTTAAAACCAATGAAAGAAATCGCTCTTAATGATATCCACCAGGCATTAAATGCTAAAATGGTTCCTTTTGCAGGCTATATTATGCCTGTTTCTTATGAAGGTGTAAATATTGAACACGAAACCGTGCGTAAAGGAGTTGGAGTATTTGATGTTTCCCACATGGGAGAATTCTTAATTACGGGTGAAAATGCGCTGGATCTTATACAGCGGGTTTGCAGTAATGATGCATCTAAACTGGTTAATGGAAAAGCCCAGTATACCTGTATGCCCAATGAAGAAGGCGGAATTGTAGATGACCTCATTATATATAAGATTGCAGATGAGAAGTATTTGCTGGTAGTTAATGCCTCTAATATTGAGAAAGACTGGAATTGGATCTCCCAGCATAATATCATGGAAGCCACTATGAGAGATCTCTCTGATGAATATTCCTTACTGGCTGTCCAGGGTCCTAAAGCTGCAGAAGCTATGCAATCTCTTACTGATGTGAACTTAAAGGAAATGAAATTTTACACATTTGAAGTGGCAGAATTTGCCGGGGCAAAGAATGTGATCATCTCAGCCACAGGATATACAGGTAGTGGCGGATTTGAGCTTTATATTAAAAATAAAGATGCCAAAGATATCTGGAACCGCATAATGGAAGCCGGAGCTGATTATGCCATTAAACCTATTGGCTTGGCAGCCAGGGATACGCTTAGGCTGGAAATGGGATATTGCCTTTACGGGAATGATATTGATGACACTACTTCTCCTATTGAAGCAGGTTTAGGTTGGATCACAAAATTTACAAAGGAGTTTGTAAATTCCGAAAATCTCAAAAAAGAAAAGGAAGAAGGACCCAAGCGAAAATTAATTGCTTTTGAACTTGATGAGCGTGGAATACCAAGACATGGCTACAATATTGCTGATGCAAATGGCAAGATTATTGGCGTAGTTACTTCAGGCACCATGTCACCATCTTTGGATAAAGGAATAGGTATGGGATATATCCCTACTGAGATTGCGGCTAACAATGATAAGATCTATATTCAGATCAGAAAAAAAGCTGTTCCTGCAACTTTGGTGAAAGTGCCTTTTTATAAAGGATAACTATTGAAAAAGATATTAATTTTAGGAGCGAGTGGCTTTATAGGAAATGCTTTATATAAAGAGCTCTGCTCCTACTTTGATACCTATGGTACCTACTTTACAAAAGAAGAACCTTTTCAGAATAACAAAAAATTTTTTGAATTTGACCAGGAGACAGAAAATGTCTCTATTCTATTGGAAAATTTAAAACCAACCGTAATTATTTCTGCGCTTCGGGGAAATTTTAATGAACAGGTGCATACCCATTATTCGATTATTGAATATATCCTGAAGCATGAGTGTAAACTTATATTCATCTCTTCAGCCAATGTTTTTGACGCCTTTACAAATTACCCTTCTTATGAATACGACAAGACCTTGTCTCAAAGCATCTACGGAAGATTTAAGATAAAGATTGAAAATGCACTTTTAAGGCTTCCTAATCACAAATACAATATTATTAGGTTGCCAATGGTCTTTGGTGCAAATTCTCCAAGAGTGCTTGAAATAAAGAATAAGATCGAATTCGGAGAAGCCATTGAGGTCTTTCCTAATGTAGTGGTCAATGCTACAGAAATAAGCAAGGTTACGCAGCAAATACACTACATAATCAATCAGCAAAAACAAGGAGTCTTTCATTTGGGAAGCAGTGATCTCACCCATCAACATGATCTTATTACAGACATTGCTGAAACCCTGGGATACAAAAATCCGTTATTGAAACAGGTCTACGATTCTAATTATGACCGCTTCCTCGCCGTTTTACCTAAAGACAATCTTTTGCCTAAAAATTTGCAGGTTTCGGTTCAGCAGGTAATTAAAGCTTCTGTGATCCTATAGCTGTTAATCTTGCTTTAAAAAGCAACGGGGGTTTATCTAAATTCGTAAATTGAAAGACTAAGGTTATAACCTCAATAAGAAAAACCCAATCCATGAAAAAATTATCTGAAAAGGAGATTGAAGAAAACATAAGTTCACTGGAAGGCTGGACATACAATGGGACGGCAATCCACACCTCATTTGAATTTGAGAGTTTCAAAGAAGCCTTTACATTAATGACAAGGATCGCCTTTGAGGCTGAAGCACTTCAACATCATCCGGAGTGGTCAAATGTTTACAATCAACTGGAAATTACCTTAAGCACTCACGATGCAGGTGGAGTTACTGAAAAAGATTTTGAACTTGCCAAGGCAATAGAGAAAATCGTGAATGCCGATTAAAATATTTTATTGTTAATTAGCAACGTTCCATTTTTATAGTTGAAAATGGAACGTTTTTTTTATTTTTACAGCACATTTAAAACTTTTATGGGAAGAGCATTTGAATTTAGAAAAGCACGTAAAATGAAACGTTGGTCTGCAATGGCCAAGGCTTTTACACGTATTGGGAAAGACATTGTCATGGCTGTGAAAGAAGGCGGTCCGGATCCCGATGCAAATTCAAAATTACGGGCAGTAATACAAAATGCCAAGAGTATAAATATGCCCAAAGAAAATGTGGAAAGGGCAATTAAACGGGCAAGTGATAAGAGCCAGGGAGATTACAAGGTTGTGATGTTTGAGGGTTATGCCCCCCATGGAATAGCTGTATTAGTAGAAACTGCAACAGACAATAATAATAGGACTGTTGCTAATGTGCGTATGCACTTCAGTAAAGCCGAAGGTAATCTTGGCACCTCGGGATCTGTTGAATTTATGTTTGACCATACCTGTAATTTTTCAATTAATGCTGAAGGTTTGGATCCTGAAGAACTGGAATTGGAATTAATTGACTTTGGTGCTGAAGAAATATTTGAGGAAGAAGAAGGAATTCTAATTTATGCGCCATTTGAGAGTTTTGGTGCTTTACAAAAGGAACTGGAAAGACGAAATATCGAAATCTTATCCTCAGGTTTTGAACGTATTCCACAGGTCACTAAAAAATTATCAGCTGAAGAAGCTGCTGATGTTGAAAAACTCCTGGAACGCCTGGAGGAAGATGACGATGTTCAAAATGTGTATCACACCATGGAAGAATCTGAAGATTAACGCAAAGGAGTATTGAAATTTTCAGCTACTTTTCCACTTACCCCCGAATATATCTGAAGGATCTCTGCTATATCCTGTTCAGGAAAGTTTCCTGTATAAAATGGTTCTGATATAACAACTGTTTTCCGGGAATAGTCAAATGCTATAGGTATTACCGGAACATCAGCCTTACAGGCTATATAGTAGAAACCTGTTTTCCATCTTTCCGTTTTTTTACGGGTTCCTTCAGGAGAAAGAGCAAGTCTAAAAACTTTTTTAGAATTAAAAATGTTGGCAATGACCTCTACTTTCTTCTGGTTTGAAGTTCTATCCAAAGAAATTCCTCCCACCCATCTAAAGTACCATCCATATGGAGCTTTAAATAACTCCTTTTTTGCAATGAAATTGATTTGTATATCAAGAATGTTCCTTACCAAAATCCCGATAAAAAAGTCATACCAGCTGGTGTGAGGCGCGACAATAATCACGCACTTATTTATTTCAGGATCAATAGAACCTTTTAAATCCCATTTTAATATTTGAAAGAAAACGATCCTGGAGATCCACCTCATTTAATTAACAGATTGTTTTACTCCGTTTTTTCTCTTTTCCCGTGTGGCTTTAGTTGGTTCTCCTTTTCGCCTTTTTCGTTCTTCCTGCAAAAGAGAAAGCTCCCTTCCCGTTTGTCCTTTAACCGAAGTGTTTTCTTGCGCTCTGCGAATCAGGTATGGAACTACCTCCCTTACCGGCCCAAATGGCACCAGTTTGGCAGCATTGTATCCTTTTCTGGCAAGGTTAAAGCTTATGTGGTCACTCATCCCATACAGTTGGCTAAACCATACCCGCTCATCATCAATCTCAATTTTTTTGTCCTCCATGATCTGAAGGGCCAGGTAATTACTCATCTCATTATGTGTTCCAATGAAAGAAGAAATATCTTCAATATTTGACAGGCAATAAGCCATGACGCCATTAAAACTTACATCTGTAGCTTCTTTATTTTCACAAATAGGAGATTCATAGCCCATCTTCTTTGCACGCTCATTCTCTTTTTCCATATAAGCTCCACGCACAATCTTTGCACCTATTTTAAAACCTTCAGCTCTTCCTTTTTGATGAAGGTCCTGCAGGTATTGCAGGCGGTCCCAACGGTAACATTGAAGGGTATTGAAAACAATTGCTTTTTGCTGATTGTATTTGCGAATCATTTTTTCCATTAGATCATCTGCCGCACCCTGCATCCAGGTTTCTTCTCCATCGGCTAAAATATTTACATCATTCTGAAAAGCCGCCTCGCAAATATTCTCAACTCTTTGTTGTACCCTCTGCCATTCTTCTTCCTCTTCAGGAGTAAGCGTAACTTTAGAAGTTACTTTTTCCCATATGGCAAAGCGACCAATCCCAGTTGGTTTAAAAACTGCAAATGGCAATTCTTTATTCTTCGCCGCAAATTCAATAATGCTTATCTTCTTTTCCATAGCCGCATCAAACTGCTCTTCCTGTTCTTTGCCTTCTACCGAATAATCTAAAATACTGTGAAGCCTCTTAGTATACATTTTTTTGATGGTTGGAAGACAATCTTCCATAGATTCACCCCCACTAAATTGATTAAAAATGGTGATTTTTATAAGTCCTTCTACAGGAAGCCTGAATTTTAAAGCCAAATTGGTAAGAGACGTCCCAATTTTAACGAGAGAGGGCCTGTTGATCATGCCGAAAAGGAAAAGCGCCCTGTTTAAATCATCATCCGATTTTAATTTGAAGGCGGTCTCTGTATCATTGAAGATTTTTTGTGTAATCATCGTGGTAGAATTAATATATCAAAGATAATTATTGATAAGGGATTTATTATCCAAAATTCTCCTTATTTTTCGGCTTTTAAATTAAGATTATACCCTTTAATTATGGCCACTCAAGCTGTGCATGCAGGAGTTTTCTATTCAGAAAACGCATACAGGAAACTCAATGAATTTATAAAAGCATCTAAACCTTCTGCTGTGTTTATTTTTGTTGATAGTAATACTCAGGAAAAATGCCGTTCCCTCTTTATGCAAAAGCTGGAAACAGATCTTAACATAGAAGTAATAGAAATGGAGCCCGGGGAAGAAAACAAGCATATTGAAACCTGCTCCGGAGTATGGAATGCATTATCCGAATTAGGAGCAGACCGAAAGAGCCTTATGATCAATGTTGGTGGAGGAGTTGTGACAGATCTTGGAGGGTTTGTTGCCAGTACCTTCAAAAGGGGCATTTCTTTTATCAATGTTCCCACAACATTGCTTGCCATGGTAGATGCATCAGTTGGAGGGAAAACCGGAGTAGATTTGGGGAATTTAAAGAATCAGGTGGGTGTTATCACAGAACCTGAAATGGTACTTATTGATACCCGGTATTTACATACTCTTGAAGCCGCTGAAATGCGAAGTGGACTTGCTGAAATTCTTAAACACGGACTTATAGCGAGTGAATCGTACTGGCAAAAAGCGATAAATCTAAAAGAATTAACTACTGAAGATTTGGAGGATCTCATCCTTGAATCTGTAGAGATCAAAAAAAAAATTGTTCAACAGGACCCCACAGAAAACAATATTCGTAAAACCCTTAATTTTGGCCACACTTTTGGCCACGCAATAGAAAGTTATTTTTTAACCCATTCCCACAAGAATAAACTTCTACACGGGAAAGCTGTAGCGGCAGGAATGATCATTGCCGCATTCTTATCTTCAAAATTAACTGGTTTATCTGCGACAGAACTTGAACAAATAACCTATCATCTCAAGACGCTTTATCCGGTAGTTGATTTGGAAGCAGAAGATCATGAACAAGTCCTGAACCTTTTAAAATTTGACAAAAAAAATTCCCACGGGAATATAAATTTTGTATTACTGGAAAAAATCGGAAGGCCGGTAATTGACGTTCAGGTGCCGCAAGACCTACTGTCTCAGGGCCTTCATTTTTATAATCAGCTTAAAAAAGATTAATTGTTTTTATTATCAATTTTTTTGTTTTAAATTATTTCTGCAATTGGAGGTAATTCAAAATTTATTATAATTGCACGATCAAATAACAGCTATGAAAAGAGTCATTGTAGATTACAAAAAACTTACCCCTGAAATTTTAAGTCTTCTCGTGGAAAAATATCCTGATGGGTATGACGACGATCAGATCATCTCCTTTAAAAATGCCAAGAACGAAACGGTTGAAGCTGTAGAAGTAAGAACTGAAGATTCTATTTACCTGGTAAAGGTGAGTACAAGACTGGAGAATACAATGGCCAATTATGATGAAGAGGATTATGACGACTCTGACTATAATGAGCCCATTGTTGATATACCTGAAAAAGAAATTGAAGAAGGACAGGACGAAACAGAGGAAGAGGAAGAAGATATTTAAAAAAACACACAGGCTGCTAAAATCGTTGTTATAGTTAAATAACAATCGCCTTTAGCAGCCTGTTAGTTTCATTATAATTTTTTTAAGCGTGTTGTTCCTCGTGTTTTCCTTCATTGATCTCCTCGATCACTTTTGCGTTAAAAGCGGGAAGGTCATCAGGATTTCTACTGGTAACAAAACCTTCATCTACAACAACCTCTTTATCAACCCAATTTGCACCTGCATTTTCAAGATCTTTTCTAATAGAGTGGAAAGATGTCATTGTTCTTCCTTTAACAACTTCTGCACTAATTAATGTCCAGGGTGCATGGCAAATAGCAGCTACCGGTTTTTTTTGCTTAAAAAAGTCTTTTACAAAACCTAAGGCTGCATCACTTCTCCTAAGGTAATCAGGATTTATAACTCCTCCGGGAAGTACTAAGGCATTATAATCATTTGCAGAGACCTGGTCTACTGTTTTGTCTACCTGATATTCATTTGACCAGTTACCATTGTCCCATGCTTTAATTTTTCCACTTTCCAGACTTACAATATCAACCTGAAATCCCTCTTTTTCCATAGCTTCCTTAGGGGATTTTAATTCACTTTCTTCAAATCCATTCGTCGCTAAAATTGCAATTCTCTTATTCATAATATTTATTTTTTGTTAAAAATTCAATGAATACAAAGATATGTTACACAAAAGCGATTCTCTATTAAGGAGCTTATAAAATAAAAAAGCTTAGCGTTAAACATTTATTAACTCTCCCCTATTGCTTTTTCTTCTTCCTCTATTTCCTTTTTAACACAATCTTCCCTTTCCTTCTCCACATTAATATTTGCTTTTAATCTGGCTAACAACCTATGATCTTCTTCTAATTTAACATTTTTCTTTTCAAGTTTTTCAATTTCTTTAAAAATAGCAGGTTCACTAAACCTGTTTGGCCTGATCCGCTCATTTTTATGCAAAGCGTACTGAACAGTGAATTCTGCACCAAAAAACATGATAAGACAAGTGTAGTTAACCCACAAAAGGATCAAAATAATAGATGATGCTCCGCCATAGACCGAGCCGGGATCTGTGGTACCAAAATAATAACTAATTAAAAATTCACCGATCAGGAAAAGAGCCGTAGTTAAAGCCGCTCCATACAAGGTTATTTTAAGTTTGATCTTAATATCGGGCAGCAGCTTAAAAATAGCACCAAATAGAGTGGTTATGAATATAAATGAAAGAATATAATTTAAAGCAATTAAACTTATTGCTGTTACTGCCGGAGCATAATCACTAATATAGCCCCCTATTATTTTGACTGTTGCTGATACTACAAGCGATAGAAGTAATAGAAATCCTATAGCAAGAACCATCCCGAAGGAAATTAATCTGTCAAGAACCATCATCGTAAAATTTTCCTTTTTTGCTGCCACATTCCAAATTTTGTTCATAGAGATCTTAAGCCGGAAAAAAACTCCGGTGGCACCAAATAAAAGGATTGCAACCCCTAAAACTATAGCCCATGTATTATTCTCATTTACCGCTACATTCGTAATCATCATTTCAACAGAATCTGCCGCGTCCGGGCCAATAAATTCCCCAATTTGATCTGTGAGCCTTCCCTGTACAGCTTCTCTACCGAAGAAATAACCCGCAATTGTAACTAATATGATCATAAGGGATGGAAGTGAAAACAATGTGTAATAAGCTATTATTGCACTTTCAGCAAATGGATCGTTATTATTCCAGCTATTAAAGGTCTTACCCAATAGCTTAAAAAAGGTTTTAATTTTCCTCATAAATTATAATTAATTTTAAAGAGGTTTAAATGATGTTTTTCGTGTCCTGCTATAATAAAACCGGCTGCGGCTGTACTTAATGGTTGGCCATTTGAATTTCCTCTTTCGTTCAACATGGAAGGAGTAAATGTTTGAAATAATGAGATTCCCGAATCTCTTACAGTTTGATATTCAATAATAAAGGACGCGACACTTCTATCATTTGCTCCTGAAAATGGCACGTATGCATCCTGATCGTAACCCGGCAAGAGGGTTTTATCTTTTCTGGCTATGCAAAGTGCCCTGTATTGAAAAATTCTTTCTGTATCTATCATATGCTGAATCACCTCGGCCACTGTCCATTTACCTTCAGCATAACTAAAATTTAGGCTTTCGTCTTGAAGGTTAGCAAGAAAACTCAGCATTTCTAACTTTTGATTTCTCAACAATTTAATGAGATCTTCCTGAGGGAGTTGGTCTATATAATATTGGTAATATTCCGGATATTCTACGCTATTCAAATCGTTTGGTTTCATATTGTACTTTTAACCTTAAATAACAAGGTATAAAAAACCCCCTTAAACTTTGTTTAAAGGGGATAGATTATTAAACTAAATTATATTTATAAGGCTTTGAAGATCGAGTGCATCAAACGTTTCTTATCGTTCATACTTTCTTCAAGAGAGATCATTGTTTCAGTTCTATACACACCTTCGATATCATCCAGCTGAAAAATAATTTCCTTTGCATGCTGAGTATCCTTTGCTCGTATTTTACAGAAAACATTGAATTTTCCTGTAGTCACATGAGCTACTGTAACAAAGGGAATATCATTGATACGTTCTAAAACAAATTTTGTCTGTGAGGTATTCTTCAAGAAGATCCCTACATAGGCTATAAAAGCATAACCCAGCTTCTCATAATTTAATGTGAGGGAAGAACCTAAAATTATTTGTGCTTCCTCCATTTTCTTTACCCGAACATGTACTGTTCCTGCTGAAATATTTAACTTTTTGGCGATATCTGTAAACGGGGTTCTAGTATTCTCTATCAGCATATCGAGAATCTGGTGATCTGTCTCGTCCAATTTATATTTTGCCATAACTCCTAATGTTTTTTAATGAAAATCAAAATTAATACAATTTAGGTATTTAATTAGCAGCTATTTTTAAATATTTTATTAAATTATAATTAAAACTTCACTTTTTAAGAAGATTTTGTTAACTATATCGTTTTCGTGAAGCTCTTCTTCATTTATCTTTTTCACTTCGTCTCCATTGCAGTTCACCTCTTTATGTGCATAAAATATAATAGAAGGTTCAATTTTTTCTACAGTAGGTAAAAAATTAATTTTTTCGTCTACCAGTTGTTCTTTGAACTGAATAGCAATATCTACTATTTTACCTTTTACTCTGGCATTGCGAAGAATAACATCATAAAATAATTTTTGATTTTCGGGAATTTTAAAATAATCCTCAACCGTAAATGACTCCCAGGTTTTAGTTGCTATGGCATTTAGACCTGATAAAATAGCTGCAACAACATATTTTCTGGTGGTTTCCCGGTTATAATCATTATTATAGTGACCTGCTTCAAAAAGAATTGTAGGTACTCCCCTGGTTTGGAAAGTGTCTCCTGTACAATTTATATTGTAGGCATCATCATATCGTCCAATTTGATTGGGAACAAATTTTTTCAGATCATTTGTTATGGAAGCTATTACTTTCATTGAAATTGTCCTCGAAGGCAGAATTTCCCGGTCCTGGTTCATGGCCGGTGTTAAAAAAGACAAAGTGGCCGGAAAGGGCTTTGAACCTGCACTAAATATGGTTCTTTGATCATGAAGGTTAAAACAAAAATCGGGGTCAAAATGGTCAAACTCTTGTCTTAAAACCTTGCTCTCTTTTTCCTGTAGCTCAAATGCATCCCTGTTGAGATCAACCTTATTAGCATTTAACCGGGTGTAAGCTTTTGCGCCATCAGGATTAAGCATAGGAATGACCCTGAAAGAGATCTTTTCTTTTATTTGTTGTACAAACGGATGATCAGGAAATTTTTTAAGCGCACTAAAAATATCCAGAATGGCTTTGGTCGTGGTAGATTCATTTCCATGCATTTGAGACCAGGCAAGAATTTTTAATTCTCCAGATCCAAAGTTAAGGGAATGTATAGGAGCTCCCTGGACAGATTCTCCAATTTTTTTTAGATCGCAATCATCCCCAACATCCTTCAAAAATTTTTCAATATGGGCATATGTTAAGTATCTGCCTCGGATTTCTTCATTTTTAAACTGATCATATTTTTCTACCAGATCGAGGTGAACAGGCTGCTTTTGTTTCATGTTTACAAAAGTAAATAAACCATAATTTACATATGTAAACTTATAAGTGAAAGAAGTAAATTACATCTGTAAACAAAATTTCAAGAATCTCATCGTTGCTTAATGGAAAAATTCCAAAACCTAAATAATTTATGCTTAATTAATTGTCATTTAGTAAGTTACTTTTACTTACCTGAACAAAATATACAAGTATAATTGGATTTTAATCCTGTAGTATTGTTTTATTCCAACTCAATCGTTACATTTGTAAACAATAAAATAGCTTGAATATAATTACAATGGTAAACAGTGAGGAATTTGCGAAGAGGCTTCAGATCATCATGGAGTACTATGATATTTCGGCAGCTGCTTTTGCTGATGCCATCCAGGTGGGAAGATCTTCCATTTCGCATATCCTGAGTGGCAGGAATAAACCCAGCCTTGATTTTGTTTTAAAAATCGTGGAGACTTACCCTCAGGTAGAATTATATTGGCTATTGAATGGAAAGGGTTCTTTTCCCCCTTCAGCTTCACAGCAAGACATTAAGATATCTCCGCCTCCTGTTGTTCGTCAAAACCTACCTGCTGAAGAAAACGTTGTGGAGAAAGCTGTAAAATCAAAATCTACTGCAGGTAATGTTATTAAAAGGATAGTAATTTTCTACACAGATGGAAGTTTTGAGGCTTTTGAAAATTGAATTTTAACCTGAAATAGCTTTATTTTGCACAACCTTAAAGATTTTGTCAAAAGGCCAAAAGATACCAGGTAAATCTATTCCCCATGAAACGTTCGATCCTTATCTTTCTTCTCATTATGATCTGTACATCCTGCTATTCGCCGGATAGAGATTGCTCCCGGTTTAAAACCGGTACTTTTGAGTTTCAAACCTATCTCAATGGAGAAATGGTGACTTCAACTTTTATAAGAAATGATTCAATTGAAATAGATAGATTTCAGGAAAGGGTCGATACTTCTTCCGTGAGGTGGATCAATGACTGCGAATATATAGTAAAGAACAAGAATCCTAAAAACATGGCTGAACAACAGCCTTTACATATAAAAATACTTACCACAAAAAAAGATTCCTATACTTTTGAGTATGGCCTGGTTGGAGAAACCGAAAAGCAACGGGGAATGGTACGGAAAATCGAGTAAATTATCCAGGACTCATTCTATACCGTTATAGTAGCTTATCACCCTCTCAAGATCCTGCAACTTTTTCATTTTTAATTTGTTTTTGCCGATGTAAGCCTTTAGTTTATCCTGGTGGGCAGCAGGGAAAGATGTAAGGAATCTCTTTGTTCTTGATTCTACAATTACGGGTGCTTCAGCATCGGGAAATTTTAAATACAGGTAAGACCGGTCCAGATATTTCCCGGGAGACATTGTTTTCATAGCCGCGGGTTTTTGTCCTTCTTTTAAATGCTTGATGGGCTTTTCCAATAAAATGAGGTCATCTTCCTCATAATTTTTACTTACAATTTTGAAATATCCGGGGGAAAGGTGGTTTTGTTCTTTGGCCTGGTAAGGGAGTTTTTTCCACATTTCCTCATTCAGCTTTATGTCAATTTTGCCCTGAACCAGCAAAGTATCATCTTCAAAACGTACTTCAAAACCTTCATCAACAATGTTGTACCTCATGTTAACCGCAACAGGATCTTTACCTTCAAAAAATAAATATCCCATTCTAAATTCATCATCTAAAAACGGAGTGCCCACTATTTCTTCAGAAAATTTAGTGGCTTTATAATCTCCCTTGAGATATCTAATTTTTATTTCATAATTCCCAAAAGTAATTTCCTGGGAGGAAGCGCAAAAGGAAAAAAACAATATAAAATTGCAGACAAAAATAATTGTTCTAGACATATTAATGTTTTTAGTAAGAGCAAGTAACTCATTTGCACTAATATAGGTTAATTGTTTCTTTTTTTGAGGATTTCGTTTTGTTCTTTCATTAGATCAGTCAAATTAGAAAGTAATTCAATGTTTTTAGGAGTTTCTACGGTTTGATTTTTCGGGTCTTCTGCCTTTCGACGAAAGCTGTTCATTAATTTCACTACCAGGAAAATTGTGAATCCAACGATCACAAAATCCAGTAAGGCTTCAATTAATGCTCCGTAACCTATAGCTATTTCCTCTGGCCCGGCACCACTGCTCCCCGGCTCTAGACCTTCCCGCAGCACGAACTTTCTGTTTCCAAAATTCACTCCTTCCGTCATTAGGGATAACGGAGGGAGAATTACCTGCTTTACCATCACATCGATCACCTTATTAAAAGCGGTACCAATAATGATACCTACGGCCATATCGATCATATTGCCTTTGACGGCAAATTCCTTAAATTCCTTTAAAATTCTCATTACTCATCAAATAATTTTGTTTGACTTTCTGAAGATGTACTTTTACTAATTTCTCCTATTATATTTTTTTCATCACCTTCTATCGTCTCCTCATCATTCACTTCCAGATCTTCAGTAGCTAACACCTCGGGCTCGTATGGTACGGGATCCAATAAATTTACCTGTTTCAATTTTTCCGAAGTCAATTGATTTCCAAGAGCCTTGACTCCCTTTACCGAAATGAATTCTTCGAGGTTTATGGTATCGCTCTCTCTTTGATCTTTTCCCCGTACTTTGGAATACACTAGCTCAACCTGCGGAATATAATCTGTAGAAACCAGTTCCAAAAATGACTTATCATGCTCCCCAATAAACTTTTCTTCCTTATCGGGATTTTCGATCAAAAACCTTTTCACGTAATAGCGCTCTTTTTCAGCTTCCCAATATATAGCCGATATAGGTTTTGAAGGAACCCATTTTTCCAATATGATCATCTCATCATCAAATCGTGTGGTGAGTTCAGGTTTAATAGTTTTAGCAACCCCATCCTGAGTTACGATCAAAAGGCGGTCTTCCCCCCTAAATTCTCCTAAAAGCTCTCCCCGCTCATCTACATTGAGACGCTTAACACTTTCATCAAACCAGATCCTCCTGGGCTTAAGAGTAGAAACTCCTTCTTCCTTGAGTTCTATCTTTTTTACTGCATATTTGGTAACAATATTTCCCTTGACATTTCTACCTTTAATAAGCATGTCAGCAAAATCAACTTCAAACTTCAACTTTTTAATACTTCCTACTTGTCTTAAATACACGGTGACCACTTCGGCTTCCCCGTTTGGATTGGCAGAAAAATACAGGATCTTTGAATCTTTTTTCCCCTGGGAGATGTCGTATTCCCTGTCGCGGGTTACTGAAGTTACAGCAAATCTCTTTAGGTAAGATGCTCCATTTTTACCGTCTCTGTACACCAGGTTATAAATAGTTCTTTTGTCCTTCTTTTTAAAGACAGCTACGTGTATGATATCTTTACCGACAAAGGTTTTTGCATCTACTTTAGAAACCATCATTTTACCGTCCCCGGTAAAACAAATAATATTGTCAATGTCGGAACAGTCGGTAACAAATTCGTCTTTTTTCAGAGAGGTGCCAATAAATCCTTCTTTACGATTTACGTAAAGTTTGGTATTTCGCATGGCCACTTTAGAAGCTTCTATATCGTCAAATAGCGTAAGTCGTGTTTTACGTTCTTTTCCTGGGCCGTATTCTTTCTTTAGTCTTTCAAAATATGCTATTGCAAAATCAATTAAATGGTCCAGGTGGTGCTTTATCTGAGCAATCTCACCTTCCAAAGCCTCAATTTTCTGTTGGGCTTTATCAATATCAAATTTGGATATTCTTTTGATCCTTATTTCAGTAAGCCTAACAATATCTTCTTCTGTTACCGCTCTTTTAAGATGGGTAGTAAAAGGTTTTAATCCGTTATCAATTGCTTTAATTACGCCTTCCCAGGTCTCTTCCTCTTCTATATCACGATAGATCCTGTTTTCAATAAATATTCGTTCCAGGGAAGCAAAATGCCACTGTTCTTCAAATTCTTCAAGTTTGATTTCCAGGTCGCGCTTGAGCAGGCTCAAAGTGTGATCTGTGGAACGCTTAAGCATTTCGGTTACGCCAAGGAAGATAGGTTTGTTGTCAATAATTACACATCCCAGGGGAGAAATTGCGTTTTCGCAATTGGTGAAAGCATACAGCGCATCAATGGTTTTATCAGGCGAAATATTAGGCGGCAGATAGATCAGGATCTCTACGTGCTCTGCCGTATTATCTTCTATACGCTTGATCTTGATCTTCCCCTTGTCGTTTGCCTTAAGTATAGATTCAATTAAGGTCGTAGTAGTCGTTCCATAAGGAATTTCGGTAATAGCAAGGGTGGTTTTATCATACTGAGAAATTTTAGCCCTAATTCGAACTCTTCCTCCCCGCATCCCATCGTTGTAATCGGTAATATCTGCTTCTCCTGCTGTGGGAAAATCCGGAAATATTTTAAAACTTTTTCCTTTCAGGTGTTTAACCGAAGCATCAATAAGTTCTATAAAATTGTGAGGCAGGATTCGGGTGCTTAGACCTACGGCTATTCCTTCAGCTCCCTGTGCCAGTAAAAGCGGAAAACGTACAGGAAGATTTACCGGTTCTTTTTTACGGCCATCGTACGATAGCTGCCATTCGGTAATTTTTGGATTATAAATTACTTCCAGTGCAAATTTTGACAATCTGGCTTCTATATACCTTGGAGCTGCAGCCCTGTCACCGGTTAAAACATTCCCCCAGTTTCCCTGGGCATCAATAAGCATATCTTTTTGGCCTATCTGTACCATGGCATCACCAATACTGGCATCTCCGTGAGGGTGATACTGCATGGTATGTCCAACAATGTTTGCAACTTTATTATATCGACCGTCATCAAGGTCTTTCATGGAGTGCATGATCCTTCGTTGAACCGGTTTAAATCCATCTTCAACAGCCGGAACAGCCCTTTCTAAAATTACATAAGAAGCATAATCCAGGAACCAATCCTTATACATTCCTGTAACACGGATCAATTGCTCCTTAGCCTGCTCCTCCTGTCCTTCCGGGGTAATATCTTCGTTTTCTATATCCATTTAGGAGATTGCTTTATTTTTTGTCAGCACCTTGTTCAGGGAATCGATCATTCCCCTTTTTTTCTTTTTACTCAAAAAGGTAATATTGAAGGTGTAGCTGCGAGGGCCTTTTTTACGGCGACTCGTAATATAAATTTTCAAACTTGCGTATATCCCGTAATCACTAACCTCAAACTTTACGAGCTTTTGTTTCGGAAATTCAGCCCGTTTTACCCGGTATTCCATAAACTTGGAGAAGAAAACACCATTATTCTTAAAATTCAGGGTTTCCCCATCACTGTCAAATTCGAAGAGTTGCCCTATCCTGTGAAAATAAAAGCCAAAAAGCAGTAAAAGGATGTTTGGCAGAAAATGACTGAATTTCATTTTAGCTTCTGTATCTGTACTACTCATAATCTCAATATTTACAAAGAGATTGGTAACAAATGCAGCCACTATTAAAATATAAATTGAAGGAACAATCTTGGTTTCTGAACTGTTGTTGAACCTCATAGGCTATTCTTCTATTAGATCAAGTTCAACTTTAAGGTTGTCTATAATAAATTCCTGCCTGTCCGGTGTGTTTTTACCCATATAGAAACTTAAGAGCTCTTCAATAGACATATCTTTGTCCAGCATCACCGGGTCCAGCCGAATGTCTTCCCCTATAAAATGCTTAAATTCATCGGGAGAAATTTCACCAAGACCTTTAAACCGGGTGATTTCAGCTTTACCTGTTAATTTTTCCACAGCCTGCTGCCTTTCAAATTCACTGTAACAGTAAATTGTCTCTTTTTTATTCCGCACCCTGAATAAAGGTGTTTGGAGGATGTATAAATGATTTTCCTTAATCAACTCAGGGAAAAACTGAAGAAAGAAGGTAATAAGGAGTAACCGAATGTGCATACCATCCACATCGGCGTCTGTAGCGATCACAATATTATTATACCTCAGATCTTCTATAGATTCTTCAATATTTAAAGCTGCCTGTAAAAGGTTAAATTCTTCATTTTCGTAAACGATTTTTTTTGTCAACCCGTAACTGTTTAAAGGTTTTCCCTTTAAACTAAATACAGCCTGGGTATTTACATCCCTTGATTTCGTAATAGATCCACTTGCAGAGTCCCCTTCGGTTATAAATAATGTAGATTCGAGATACCGCTCTTTTTTGCTGTCCCCAAGGTGGATCCTGCAATCCCTAAGTTTTTTATTGTGAACACTGGCTTTCTTTGCCCGGTCTTTTGCAAGTTTTCGTATTCCGGAAAGTTCCTTTCGCTCCCGCTCTGCCTGTAAAATCTTTCGATGAAGTTTTTCAGCCGTTTCCGGATTTTTATGAAGGAAGTTATCCAGTTGATTTTTGAGAAAATCATTGATGTATGTTCTTACTGTGGGAAGATCACCACCCATATCTGTAGAACCGAGTTTGGTTTTGGTCTGGCTTTCAAAGACCGGTTCCATAACCTTTATACTAATTGCAGAAACCACCGACTTTCTAATATCGGCCGCCTCATAAGCTTTTCCGTAATATTCCCTTACTGTTTTTACAAGTGCTTCCCTAAAGGCTAAAAGGTGAGTTCCCCCCTGGGAGGTATTCTGCCCGTTCACAAATGAGTGATATTCTTCGGAATATTGTGTTTTACTGTGGGTGATGGCAACTTCTATATCTTCTCCCCGCAGGTGAATGATAGGATATAATTGATCATCTTCAGATATGCTATCTCCTAACAGATCTTCTAATCCGTTTTCAGAATAAAACTTTTCTCCGTTAAAGAGAATTGTGAGCCCCGGATTAAGGTACACGTAATTCTTGAGCATTTTTTCAATATACTCATTACGATATCTAAAATTTTTGAAGATGGAATCATCTGGAGTAAAGGATACTTTAGTACCCCGGCGCCTGGATGTTTCGTCCAGTTCTTCCTCATTTACCAGATTTCCCTGTTCAAATTCAGCAGTTCTTGATTTTCCATCCCGGGTAGATTCAACTCTAAAACTTGAGGAAAGCGCATTTACTGCTTTTGTACCTACTCCGTTTAACCCTACCGATTTTTTGAATGCCCGGCTATCGTATTTCCCTCCTGTATTCATTTTGGAAACCACATCAACAACTTTTCCCAGTGGAATTCCACGTCCAAAATCCCTGACTATAACCCGTTGATTTTGCACAGAAACTTCAATTGTCTTACCGGCACCCATTACATATTCATCTATACTGTTGTCCAGTACCTCTTTGAGCAGGATGTAGATCCCATCATCGGCAGTTGAGCCATCGCCTAATTTCCCAATATACATCCCGGGACGCATGCGGATATGCTCCTTCCAATCAAGGGATCGTATATTATCTTCGGTATATTTAGTTTCCAGACTCATAGGGTTTGCATGGTGCAGTTGAGTCGCTAATATAAGGTTTACAACAAAAAGTTAAAACAGTAACGCTGCAAAGTAATTAACAAAGATTTAAAGATGAATGTTAATAGAATTACCAATTTTTCAGATAAAATCTAAAGCTTATAATAATGGATTGAAACCAGATCAAGATCTATACCGCCGGAAATTAAACGTTAAACCTGAAGTGCATTACATCACCATCCTTAACGATGTATTCCTTACCTTCTACCTTCATTTTTCCTGCTTCCTTAACTTTTGCTTCACTTCCCAGATTTACAAAATCGTCGTAAGCTATTACTTCGGCGCGAATAAAGCCTTTTTCAAAGTCGGTATGAATAACCCCTGCTGCCTGTGGTGCGCTGGAGCCAATAGGAATTGTCCAGGCTCTCACCTCCTTTACTCCGGCAGTAAAGTAGGTTTGAAGGTTCAATAATTTATATGCAGATCGAATAAGCTTTGCCGATCCCGGTTCATCCAGGCCTATATCCTGAAGAAACATTTGTCGCTCTTCGTAATCATCAAGTTCAGTGATATCAGCTTCAGTACCTACAGCAAGCATTAAAACTTCAGCATTTTCATCTTTAACTGCTTCCTTCACTCTTTCCACATGGGCATTCCCTTTAGTGGCCGCTTTTTCATCTACATTACAAACGTACATTACAGGTTTATCTGTGATCAACTGCAGATTAGTAATGAAATCCTCCCTTTCTTCCGTAGAAAGATCCAAAGCTCTAACCGACTTACCTTCCTCCAATCCCTTTTTAACTTTGAGTAAAGCTGCCTCTTCTTTTTGCGCATCTTTATTTCCGGTACGGGATGCACGTTTAACCTTTTCAAGTTTTTTATCTACTGTCTCAAGATCCTTCAACTGAAGTTCCATATCGATAGTTTCTTTATCCCTCACAGGATCCACAGATCCATCTACATGCACGATATTCTCGTCTTCAAAACATCGCAGCACGTGCAAAATTGCATCAGTTTCCCGAATATTACCAAGAAATTGATTTCCCAAACCTTCTCCTTTACTCGCCCCTTTCACCAGGCCTGCAATGTCCACGATCTCTACGACTGCCGGTTGCACCCTTTCAGGATTCACAAGGGATTCCAGTTTTTCCAATCGGCTGTCCGGAACATTGACGACACCAATATTAGGTTCAATAGTACAAAACGGAAAATTGGCGCTTTGAGCTTTGGCATTTGACAGGCAATTAAAAAGGGTTGATTTTCCTACATTAGGTAATCCTACTATTCCGGCTTTCATATGGAAATGGTTATTATGTGTTATCATCTCCCTAAATGTACAGGAGACAAAAGGCTCAAACATCTAAGTTATAAGAGAAGATATTTCGAGCGTAATTGTTTTAAAAAAAATGCTATGTTTTTGCGGCTGCAAATATAGGTTATTAAGTTGGAAATTTAAACAGCGTCAAAAGCTTACCTGCAAAATAAAGCCAGACCCGTTTCCTTTTTCTTTATAATCTATAAAACACTATTTTTTCCATTCAACCCTATTCCTTCAGTTTTAATAAAATTGTAACGAGCATTTACCATGTCTTAACAGACATCACCTTTATCTTTATTCTGAGAACAAAAATTATTGGAAGATAATTTATTACAATTCCCCCGGTTGCCTCCCCACCAAAGTCCCCCCAATTTATATTTTGTTATTAATAATAACCTCCCTTTAAAATTGATATTAATTTATTAACCACTAAATATAAAACGATGAGAAAGCAGATCATTTATTTACTAATGGGAGTATTAGGAACCATTGGCTTAAACAGCTGTGGTCCTACCCAGGGCACAAATGACACGAACCGCACTACTCCGGGAACAGAAACCACAACAGGAACTACAGGTACCACAGGAGATATGTCTGGAACTACCACCGGAACCACCGGAGATCCCACTACGACTAAAACCGGAACTACAGGTGATCGTACTGAAACTACAACCGGCAGAACGGATGATATGACGGGTACTACAGGTGATCCTACTATGACGAATAGAACGACAACAAATAATACCCAGGATGATTATAGCACCGGAAACATGCAGGATAGGAATGATTTCGAGCTTTCTGAAACTACTGATTACACGTATGGGTCAGATAATTATAGATTCACACCCGACAGTCGCGGAATCAACATGGTCAGGATTCAGGATGGCCAGGAGTCTCCGTATGGAACTATGAGAAGTTTTGGGGATGAAGGTTATTTTATGATAACCACAACAGATTATACAACAGGGGAAGAAGAAGTTTCAGTAGGACGTTTTGATGAAGAAGGGCATTTAACAGTTTACAGGTATGACAGCGATCTGGATGACGTTTCTGAAGAAAATTTTAGATCTGCCAATCCACAAAATAATACCACTAACCGGGGTGGAACAATAGATCCGGGTAACAACAATTAATTTTGCTTATTTTTTTAAAAGCGCTCCTTAAAAAGAGCGCTTTTTTTATGAACTCTAAAGGAAGTTTGTTGGAATAATTAGAAATATAATTGTGCAATGTCTATACCTGATATACGTCAGTTTTTGCAAAGATTTAATCCTTGATAAACCAGACCTTTTTCAATAAGCCTTACTTTTGCATCATAATTTAAATTTATGAACAAAGGAATTTATATTGCCACGCTCGAGTCCAACAGCGGGAAATCTCTTATCTCTTTAGGCCTTATGCGAACCCTGCTGGGTAAAACGGCAAAAGTGGGTTATTTTAGACCCATCATTGACAATGGCCAACCCGGGGAAAAGGATAATCATATTGATACCATTCTTAGTTACTTTAATCTGGACATGGCTTATGAAGATGCTTATGCTTATTCAAGGAGTGAAGTGGTGCAGAAACGCAATGAAGGCAAAGTTGGGGAGGTAATTGATAACATAATTAGGAAATATAAAAATCTGGAAGAAGAATTTGATATTGTCCTGGTTGAGGGCAGTGACTTTTCAGGAGAAGGCAATGTATTTGAATTTGATGTGAATGTGCTCATTGCAAAGAATCTTGGAATTCCGGTGATAATTGTAGCCAGCGGCAAAAACAAAACTAAGGAGAATTTAATGGGTAGCCTTCAAATGGCTTACCAGGCATTTGTGAATAAAGATTTACGTGTACTGGCAATGGTAAGCAACAAGATTGAAATGCAAAATCTTGAAATTGCCCATTCCGGAATGAACGCATTTTTACCTGAAGAAGTTGGAAAATTTGCCATTCCCCTTTTAGATATTCTTTCCAATCCCACCCTAAAGGAGATTATGAACGAACTGAACGGAAAAGTACTTTTCGGGGAGGAATATCTTGATAATCAAACGGGGAATTTTGGTGTAGGCGCCATGCAGCTGCGTAATTATTTAAATCATCTAAAGGATGAGAGCCTGGTGATAACTCCGGGTGACAGGGCCGATATCATTCTTGGTGCTTTACAGGCAAACGTCTCAACCAACTATCCTAAAATTTCCGGGATCATATTAACAGGGGGCTTAATTCCGGAAGAATCCATCTTAAAACTTATTGATGGATTGTCCCAGATCGTTCCCATAATTTCTGTAGAAGATGGCACTTTTAGTGTAACCAATAAAATAGGTTCTGTAAAATCAAATATTTATGCAGATAGCATTCAGAAAATAGAAACTTCCATAAGTACATTTGAGAAATATGTTTCCTTTGACCTTTTACTGGAAAGGCTTATCAATTTTGAACCCAAAGGAATTACCCCCCGAATGTTTCAGTACAGTTTAGTAAAACGGGCACAGCAGGCTAAAAAGCATATTGTCTTACCTGAAGGGACTGATGACCGTATTTTAATAGCTGCTTCACGCCTTATCGCTATGGACCTGGTTGATATTACTCTCTTAGGAGATGAGGAATTAATTAAAGAGAAGATAAGAACGCTTGGAATTGCATTAGATCTTACAAAGATAAATTTGATCAATCCCTCAACTTCTGAAAATTTTAAAGACTACGCCCAGACTTATTTTGAGCTTAGGAAGCATAAAAATATAAATCTGGATATGGCCAAAGACAGGATGAGTGACGTTTCTTATTATGGGACTATGATGATCTACAAAGGCCACGCAGATGGAATGGTGTCCGGTGCCGCTCATACTACTCAGCATACCATTATTCCCGCTTTACAGTTTATAAAAACCAAGCCCGGTGTTTCCCTGGTATCTTCAGTGTTTTTCATGTGCCTGGAAGACAGGGTTTCGGTATTTGGGGATTGCGCAATCAATCCTAATCCCACTGCAGAAGAGCTGGCTGAGATATGTATTTCTTCTGCTGAAAGCAGTATCGCTTTTGGCATAGAGCCAAAAATCGCCATGCTCTCCTACTCTTCCGGAAGTTCCGGGAAAGGCGAGGATGTTGACAGGGTGCGCCAGGCAACTGAGATAGTTAAAAGAAAACGTCCTGACCTAAAAATTGAAGGTCCTATTCAATATGATGCTGCGGTAGATCTAAGGGTAGGGAAAAGTAAAATTCCCGACTCTGAGGTTGCAGGACAAGCCAGTGTGCTTATTTTTCCCGATCTTAATACAGGAAACAATACCTATAAAGCAGTGCAGCGGGAAACCGGAGCACTTGCAATAGGCCCTATGCTGCAGGGTTTAAATAAACCAGTTAATGACCTTAGCCGCGGATGTACTGTTGACGATGTATTTAATACCGTAGTATTAACAGCCATTCAGGCTCAGGGAATTTAATTAGTAGCCTAGCTTTCATTCCCTTTCACATGCTGTACTTCATTGAAGGGTTAAGAAAAATTATAAAATGAATTTTAAATACATGAAAAAGATCCTTGTAATTAATTCCGGAAGTTCTTCCTTAAAGTTTCAACTCATCAATATGCCCGCAGAAGAAGTTTTAGCTTCCGGACTTGTTGAACGTATAGGCCAGGAAATTGGAAAATTGAAATACGTGTCTGAAGGCGAATCTGTTTCTGAAGAAAATGAAGTTCCCGATCACTCCTCTGCCTTAAAATGGATTACCTCTATGTTATTAGACACTGAAAAAGGCGTCGTGGAAAATGCTTCAGAAATAGTTGCTATAGGCCACAGGGTAGTTCATGGCGGGGATAAATTTTCAGAAACTATAATTATAAATGAAAAGGTAAAAACTACTATTAAAGACCTTTATTCCCTCGCTCCCTTACATAACCCTCCCAATTTAACGGGAATTGAGGTTGCGGAGGAGTTATTTCCTAAAGCAAAACAAGTGGCAGTTTTTGACACTGCATTTCACAGAAGTATTCCCGCCAAAGCAAATAGATATGCTATTCCGAATAAATTTTTTGAAGATCACAAGATCCAGGTTTATGGATTTCATGGCACCAGTCATAAATATGTTACCGAAAAAGCTATAAAATTTTTAGGATCAGGTCCATCAAAGATCATAAGTATACATTTAGGTAACGGCTGCAGTATTACGGCGTTAAAAGATGGAAAGAGTGTAGATCATTCCCTGGGCTTCGGGCCGGTGAACGGCCTGATTATGGGAACCCGCAGCGGTGATATAGATCAATCTGTGATATTTCACCTTACAAATAATCTTGGTTACAAAGCCGAAGAAGTAAGTGAAATCCTTCATCATAAAAGCGGAATGCTGGGCTTAACAGGTTTTAGTGATCTTAGGGATATTGAGGCAGCTGCGGCAAAAGGAAATCGGGAATGCCAAATTGCATTGGAAATGAATGCATACAGGATCAAAAAATATATTGGAGCTTATGCCGCGGCTATGAACGGGCTGGATGCAATATTATTTACTGCCGGTATTGGTGAGAACAGTAGCCGCATAAGATCAATGGTTTGTGAAGAAATGGAATTCCTTGGAATTCATCTGGATGAAGAAAAAAATCAAGAACGATCAGGAGATATTAGAACAATCAATACAAGTACATCTCAGGTAAAGGTCCTGGTGATCCCTACTAATGAAGAACTGGAAATTGCTAAACAAACCTTTAATCTTATTTCCTAGGATCACCAGATCTCTATTTTGTTAAATCTGTTTTTGAAGAAATAGAATGGTCTATATATTATTACACAATTCCCTCTTTTCTTACCAAATGCTATTCATTTTGTGATATAATTTCATTTCATCTTGCACAAAACCTAGATTACAGGATAAATAAAGTTTCATTTATTTGTCAACATTAGTTTGTTTATAAATAGTTAATTATCTGATTTTCATTGTAATACGATATTTATGTTGTAGACTTATGAAAATTTAAGCATTAGATAGTGCTTTAAAATTAACTACATTTATCCTTTCCAAAATTAAAAGATTAAACTCAAAAACCACCATTCTCAAAATGAAAATTGAAGCACCAACTATTCCGACAAAGACATATACACAGGAAGAGGCTTTTGAAGCCTCAGTACAATATTTTAAGGGAGATGAACTGGCTGCAAGGGTGTGGATCAATAAATATGCTTTAAAAGATTCAGACGGAAATCTTTACGAGAGCTCTCCTCATCAAATGCACCAAAGAATTGCTGATGAAATTGTTAGAATAGAGAACAAGTATCCTAATCCATTGCAAAAAGAAGAAGTTCTTGAGCTATTAGAAAATTTTAAATATATAGTCCCTCAGGGGAGTCCAATGGCTGGTATTGGAAACAAATACCAGATAGCTTCTCTTTCCAACTGTTTTGTTATTGGAAATGATGGATTAAATGATTCCTACGGAAGTATAATGAAGATCGATCAGGAGCAGGTACAATTAATGAAACGCCGAGGTGGAGTTGGCCATGATCTGTCACACATCAGGCCGAAAGGTTCTCCCGTGAAAAATTCAGCTTTAACTTCAACAGGATTGGTTCCGTTCATGGAACGCTATTCTAATTCTACCCGTGAAGTAGCCCAGGATGGAAGACGGGGAGCTTTGATGCTTTCGGTTTCCATAAACCATCCAGATGCTGAAGATTTCATTAATGCCAAAATGGAACAGGGAAAAGTTACCGGGGCCAATGTTTCAGTCAGGATCGATGATGAATTTATGCAGGCGGTAAAACACAACACCTCTTATGTTCAAAAATTTCCTATACACAGTGATGAACCCAAGTATACCAAAGAAATTGAGGCCAATAAAATTTGGAATAAAATAGTACATAACGCATGGAAATCAGCTGAACCGGGCATCCTTTTCTGGGATACCATTACCCGGGAATCAGTTCCCGATTCTTATGCAGACCTTGGATATAAAACAGTCTCTACCAATCCCTGCGGTGAAATACCCCTTTGCCCCTACGATTCCTGTAGATTGCTTGCCATTAATTTGTTTTCATATGTAGAAGAGCCATTTACAAAAGAAGCAAAATTTAATTTCGATCTGTTCAAAAAACACATTTCTGCTGCCCAGCGCATAATGGATGATATTATTGACCTTGAACTGGAAAAGATCGATGATATAATGGCTAAGATAAATGCCGATCCTGAGAATGAAGAAATCAAAGCAGTTGAAAGAAATCTATGGCTTGAGATCAGGAAAAAGGCTAAGGAAGGCCGTAGAACAGGTATAGGTATTACTGCTGAAGGTGATATGCTTGCTGCTCTGGGAATTTCTTATGGAAGTGAGGAAGGTATTGAATTTTCAGTAAAAGTCCATAAGATGCTGGCTATAGAAGCCTACCGCGCTTCAGTATCTGCAGCCAAAGAAAGAGGAGCTTTTAGTGTTTATGATGCAGAAAAGGAGAAGAACAATCCTTTTATCCTAAGATTAAAAGAAGAAGACGAGCAGTTGTATTTTGAAATGACTGAATATGGCAGAAGGAATATTGCGTTGTTAACCATCGCTCCTACCGGGACCACCAGTTTAATGACACAAACAAGTTCAGGAATAGAGCCTGTTTTTTTACCGGTTTATAAAAGAAGAAGAAAAGTTAATCCTAATGACAAGGAGGCCCGTGTGGATTTTGTTGATGAAACCGGAGACTCCTGGGAAGAATATGTTGTATTCCATCACAGATTTAAGCAATGGATGCAGGTCAACGGATTTGAGATCGATAAAAACTACAGCCAAAAGGAGCTTGACAAGCTTGTGAAAAAATCTCCTTACTACAAAGCTACCTCCAATGACATTGACTGGATGAGCAAGGTCACTATGCAGGGTGCAGTTCAAAAATGGGTTGACCATTCCATTAGTGTAACGGTGAACCTTCCTAATGATGCGACCGAGGAACTTGTGGGACAATTATATTTAAAGGCCTGGGAAGTTGGCTGTAAAGGAGTCACAGTTTACAGGGATGGTTCAAGGTCTGGAGTATTAATATCTAATGAGGAGAAAAAAGCAGAGACCAAAACATCTTCTGTGTTTCCTACCAAACGTCCTCAGATTTTACAGGCAGATGTGGTAAGGTTTCAAAACAACAGGGAAAAGTGGATCGCATTTATTGGCCTTATAGATGACCGCCCATATGAGATCTTTACAGGATTGGCAGATGATGAAGATGGGATCCTCATTCCAAGATGGGTAAACGAAGGATTAATAATAAAAGATAAGGACGAGGAGGGAAATTCCCGCTATGATTTTCAATATGAGAATCAACGGGGCTATAAAACAACAATTGAGGGTCTATCTCACAAGTTTGATCCGGAATTCTGGAATTATGCCAAATTGATCTCCAGTACGCTGCGGTATGGGATGCCTATAGAAAAAGCAGTAGATCTCACCAACAGCCTGCAACTGGATAACGAATCTATTAATACCTGGAAAAATGGCGTTGCCAGGGCACTAAAACGATATGTGGCCGATGGCACTGAAGCAAAAGGCCAAAAATGTACAAATTGTGGCTCTACCAATTTGATCTATCAGGAAGGGTGTTTGACCTGCCCGGACTGTGGATCATCTAAGTGCGGATAGATCCCACACTTACTGAAATAGATCTGGAAGCGGAAAAAAAAAGGGAAAGCAATAAAAATTGCTTTCCCTTTTTTGCGTTATTAAATTTTAAAGAATTTTGATTTTGACTTTATAAACTACTGAATCACAATCTACTCTACAATATACATTTCATTACTCGCTCTTATATAATCACGGGGATTAAATGTGCTTTCGAAACTGCTACGTACTAGATCAAGTTTAAGGTCCAGGTGAACTATTCTGTCTTTTAAATATTCATCTTTCCTATATTTATTGATCAGGGTTTTATAATTATCAAGATTTTCAAGTATTCGAAAGGTGATCGTTCCAAAACGGATCTTTAGATTTTGAACTGTAACCATTTGATTATAATAATCCTGTTTCCAGTTTTCCGGATTTTTTATTCTTTCCTCAGCAATTTTATTTTCTGCAATTTTAGAGACTTCTAAAATGTATTGGGTTCTTTTTTTCGCATCTGTTTCATCGGTAAAGTTTTTAATAAAATCTGCGCGGTCAATTTCCAGTATATCTACAAGGTTATTTTCCATAACGTGATCCTGAAGTTCCTTTAATTCATCCAGGCTTTTGGTGATCTCCTTCCACTCGGTCTCAATAAGATCCTTATCGTGGGTGAACTGGGAAACAGATGTTGTAAGTTTAAACATTCGTAAACTCTGTTCTTTTAGATCTTTATCTTTTTTATTTAAAGAATTTACAAACATTCCAATCCCGTCAAAAAGGCTGCCTGCAAACATTCCCGTAAATGGTGTGCCTTCAGCTAAATTTCCGGTAACACTAAGTATATGGCTTAATGCTGCAAGTTTCGCCTCCTCTTTTTTGTTAGCATTAATATATTTTTTCAAACTCCCTGAACCAGCTCGAATATCCTTCATAGGTCATAGGATTACTTACTTTATCAAGGGTAGTATAAAAATCTTTGGAACTGTTAAAAAGGTTGAGAGGCTTGATCTCCCGTTCCATGGAAACCAAATTAAGAATGGCTGAACTATAATTATACTTGTATACAGAAACTACATTTTTATCAAGTTCAGACTGTTTCTCTTCAAGGATCTGAACACGTTGTATCAGTTTCTCTACTTTTTCTGAAGAAGAGCTGGTGTTTTTCAAACTTTCATCGAGAATACTTAGTTTAGAGTCTATTTGTTTTATTCTGAAATCAAGATTTTCCCGTTGAACAAGTCTTTCTCTGTTAAGCTCATTCAAGACAATATCTGTTACAGATTTATTTTCATCTGTAATTTGACCCATCATGGTCAAAGGGAATAAAATGCTTAGAAGCAGGAATTTATAATTGATTTTTTCCATTTTTGGTTGAGGTTAGTCCGCAGGTAAATAACGCAGTTGCTATTATCATATTTTATGCCGCAAATTATTGTTATTATCTTGAAAAAAATCTGAAATTATAAGGTAATCAACAAACTTAATATATAATCTCCTACAGACCGGTTATCTTATACAGAAAAATCTCATCTCCTATGCCACCTTCTGGTAAACCACCAGACGGCGGCCTGTAGAAATCCGGTTAAAAGTCCGGCTACTGCCAGATTTTGAATTGCTATGAAAACCCCGAAAATGTAGTTATCCCGGAAACCGGTTTCCACATTGAGCAAATTGACCATCTTCTGAATATAGTAACCATATATACTAAATCCCAGTATTAAAAAACCATAGGTAGTGTAAAAGAAGATATTCTCTTCAGTTGTCCATTTGTAATAGATCGCTAAAATTGCAAAGATCAACCAGCTCATCCATATACTTAATTGATATGCGGAAATTGCCTGTTTGATCTCTGTTTCATTTCCGGTTCGCATCGCCTGATCAACAAGAAATACCGAAAAAGCCGGATAAATCATAACCAGGAGTATCACTATATAAAATAATGTTTTTTTGTCCATGTATTACTAAATTGATCTATGGTTCGTAAAAACGAGGTCTTAGTATTAATTAAAAATATAAAATTATTATTCTAAATTAATTATAACTAAAGTAAAGTACCAGAGCATTCAAGGGGTTTAAACAACAAATAAAATAGACTTAAATAGTTCTTAAAGTTGCATAATTTGCTTATATTTAGAGGTGAAATCATTTTATTGACATTGCTAATGAAAGCCTACAAATCATTTTCGATATCGTCTTTATTCACCCTATTATCCTTTTTGCTGATCTTAGGGAATACACAAGATATACACGCTGCAAAAATTTTTCAGCAAGTTACAGAATATAAAGGCGAAGTGGTAAATTCAAATACCGGAGACCCAGTTCCTTCAGCATTTATATCCGTTGAAGGTACCAACATTTCTACAGTAACAAATTCTGAAGGAGAATTTTCCTTAAAAGTTCCGGGAAATGTAACTTCGGGTTTGGTGACAATTTCCAATTTAGGATACCAAAGTAAATCTTTGCCCCTTGATTCTTTTCAAAGAGAAAACACCCGTATTGAGCTCGCAGAATCTGTTGAAGAACTATCAGAAGTGAGCATTTTCACTGCAACAGATGCCAAGGCTCTGGTTAGGAAAATGTTTGCAAAAGCAGGTGATAATTTAGTAGATGAGCCTGCTGTAATGACGGCTTTCTACAGGGAAGCGATAAGGAAACGAAACAGAAATGTATCTTTATCTGAGGCCGTATTAAAAATTTACAAGAAACCTTACACAACTCCCTCAAAAGACGAAATTTCAGTTAGTAAAGCCCGAAAAAGTGTAGACTACGAACGTCTGGATACTATGGCGCTAAAACTTCGCGGAGGGCCTTTTAATAACCTTTACAGTGATCTTTTAAAATATCCCGAGTATTTCTTTCAGCCCGAAGAACTGGATGACTACACCTTCACTTTTGATGATCCTGCCTTTATCAACAACAAATATCTGTATGTTGTAAATTTTGAAATGAAAGATAAAAGTTACCCATGGTACTACGGAAAATTATTTATTGATGCCGAAACCAATGCTTTAGTAAAGGCTTCTTATAATCTTAATGTTGACAACAGGAAGATCGCCAGCAGTATGTTTGTGAGGAAGAAACCCTCCGGCGTCCGGCTATACCCTATTAATGTAAGCTATGAGGTCAATTATAGGGAAAACGATGGGAAATGGTACTTTGGTTATGGTAGTGCAGAGCTGGAATTCGTGGTGAACTGGAAGCGAAAATTGTTTAATTCCCGATATACCGTGAACAGTGAAATGGCGGTAACAGATTGGCAAACCTCTTCAGGAAACCGAATAAAAAGAGATGATACATTTATTAATAATGCAGTAATTATGGAAGATGATGTTTCAGGATTCACAGATTCCCAATTTTGGGGCGACGACAATATTATTGAGCCGGAAAAATCCATACAAAATGCAATTGAGAAAATTCAGCGCCAGATGTTGATGGACCTATGATCTCCGGGAAATAATTTTCTTCTGTTTTACTAGTGATTATAAATATAAGGGCCTTTTTAGAGGCCTTTATATTTATACTAAATCATCTTCAGGTTCTAATCTGCTTCTTCCATACAATTCATTTAAGGCTTTGAGTTCTATGGCTCTTTCCACAGATATTTGATGGTAGTTCATCCTCCAGGTCCAGTTCCCTTTTGTGCTACCCGGAGTATTCATTATTCCCTCACTCCCCAGGCCTATTAAGTCCTGCATAGGTGTAACTGCTAGTTTTGCTACAGATCCTAAAGCCATACGGTGTAGATGAGAATGGACATTCCTGGCAGTAATATTATTACCCGAGTATTCTTTTAAATGATGCTTTGCCTTTTTATCAGCATTGACGTACCAACCTTTGGTAGTATTGTTATCATGGGTTCCGGTGTATACTAAATTGTTTGGAAGGTGATTATATGGGAGATAAGGATTTGGGGAGCCCACTTCACCAAAAGCAAACTGAAGCACCTTCATGCCCGGAAAATCAAAGGCAGCCAATAGATCATAAACAGGATCATCTAATTGGCCAAGATCTTCAGCAATAAAAGGCATTTTCGGAAATTCCTTTTTTACAGTTTTAAAAAATTGATGCCCCGGTGTCTTGACCCATTTTCCATTAACTGCAGTCTTATCTTTAGCCGGCACCTCCCAATATGCCGAAAAGGCCCGAAAATGATCCAGTCTAACCAGGTCAAACAGTAAAAGATTCTGTCTCAACCTTTCGATCCACCAATCAAACTTTTTATTTTTTAGCTTTTTCCAGTCATAAACCGGGGTTCCCCACAATTGTCCGGTTTCACTAAAGTAATCAGGAGGTACTCCAGATATTTTAAGGGGCACCTTATTTTTATCAAGCTTAAAATATTCTGAATGAGCCCAGCAGTCAGCACTATCGTGATTGATATAAAAAGGTATGTCTCCAATAAGATGAACATCATTGAGATGGGCATATTCAGTAAGATTTGCCCACTGTGAAAAAAATAGAAATTGAAAAAACTTTATCTTTTCAATACTCTCTGCAAGCTCCTTTTGAGCCTTTTTAAGCTCTCCTGATTTTCGGTTTTTGAGTTCATCAGGCCAGGAATACCACGGGGAGTTAAATTTTTGATGCAGCGCTTTAAATAAACTAAAATCGTTTAACCATGAAGCGTGCTCCTTGCAAAACCCTTTGTACTTTTTGACCTTTTCCTTTTTATCTCGGAAACTATTATAAGTAGCTTCCAATACAGCTTCTTTAAACCGGCTCACTTTTTGGAAATCCACTTTTTCAGGATCTGCTTCTGTAGGAATATCAAAATTTTGAAGGTCTATGTAACCTTCCTTTTCCAGAAGCTCAGGACTTATTAAAAGAGTATTCCCTGCAAAAGCAGAATAACTGCTGTAGGGGCTGTGATTGTATGCCGCATCAGTAGGGTTGAGAGGTAAAAGTTGCCAATACTTGTGACCCGACGTCTCTAAAAAATCAATAAATTCATAAGCCTCAGGCCCCAGGTCCCCTATTCCAAAAGGAGAAGGCAAAGAAGTAATATGTAGTAAAATACCGCAGCTTCTTTCTAACTCCATTTATTGTTATTTTTTAATAATGCGATTGGGAAATCTGCAAATAGATCATTGAGCGGGATTTTCCCTTCTGCTACAAATGCCCCTCCGGTGAAAACGCTATCCCATTCCTGGGGGGCGTTGGGCGGTAACTGAACAAAACAATCTTCCAGATGCCCATTGTAAGGCCGTAAACTTTCATAATTGAACAAGCCTGTTACCAAAACCGGTGCTATTACCACCCTCCATTCACCATTAAAGATACGGGCAAAAGCTATGATTTTATTTCCTGCTTTTCCGGTAACTTCCAGGGGCAGATATTCTCCTTTTTTAAATAGATTTTGGTCTCTTCTTCTTAGAACAAGTGTCTTATAGAGGGTGTACATTTTTATTTTACCCGAAGAATAATTGGTTATCAGCGTCTTAACCTTTTTATTGAGGTTGGTTTTGCTAAACACTCTAAAATCAGCCATATAGTTTAACCTCAATCCGTAATCAACCGGTCTGCGGTTATCAGGATCAACATAACTCAGATCCCAAAGTTCTGTTCCCTGGTAAATATCAGGAATACCCGGTGCAGTCATTTTGATAAGGCTTTGACTAAGGGATTTTAATACTCCATATCCGGCTATTTTTTCGCAGAAAGGATCAAAGGAATCTCTGAAATTTTTATGTTCCAGAATATCTTTTACAAATTCAAAAACCGATTGTTCATATTCCTCATCCGGATTAGCCCAATTGGAATGAACTTTTGCCTCCCGTAAGACTTTTTGCAAATAATCACAGGTTCTGGAGAGAAAATCATCCTCTTCCTTAAAAGGCATCCCTGCTATAAGGGTTTGGTAAATGAAATATTCCTCATTGTTCCCCGGAATTTGTTTATCCTTTCTAACCCCATTATTGATCTCCTTCCATTCTTTCACTATTGAAAACCATTCTTCAGGAATCTCACTTAGCACATTAAGCCGCATACGGGCATCTTCACCACGTTTTGTATCATGAGTAGCCGTTGCATTGATTCCTAAAGGCAAATACTTTGCAGTTTTCTGCATTTTTTGATGAAATTCCTCTACAGACATTCCGAAGTTTTCAGGGGAATCTCCAACTTCATTATGAGCAATTAGACGGTTGTAAATATAAAATGAGGTGTCTTCGACCCCTTTGGCAGCAAGTGGGCCGCTGAATTGCTGGCACCGCTGCAGGAAGTACAGCATTTTTGAGGTTTCTTTCCCTGCCTGTCCTAAAAATAACTTTTTAAAATATTCAATTTCATCCTGATTTTCAGGAAGTTCCTCTAAGGCTTTTTTGCAAGCGGTCTCTATTATTTCAGTTTGTCTCGGCTTCAAAGGAAATTCCTTTGGGTATATCCTGTACACCGGAAAAGCGGCTAAAAATGCGCTAAGAGCTTTTTTCCAGGCTATCTCATCCTCCGGATGTGCTTCAAGAAGTTCCTCTTCCTGAAGTAAATTCCAAAGGTTTTGTAGCTCCCCACCCATCCTTTCTTCTAGTATGTAAAGCTTTTTCCTGTAAACCAGCTTTTCATAATCTGCAACCCTGGGAGATATTTTTTCATATTCCTCATTAAAAATTGTAACGTTTTCAGTTTGGGTGAATAAATGATTGACCTGGGCAAGAAACTCGTACCCGCTTGTCCCCTGCACCGGCCAATGACCGGGTAATTTTTCTTCAGCTTCAAGGATCTTTTCTACAACTATATAAAAATCATTTCCGAACATTGTTCGCAGCCGTTCCAAATATTGTTCAGGATCAAAAAGGCCATCTATATGGTCAATTCTCAGACCCTGGATAAAGCCGGCCTCACATAATTCTTTTATAAAATGATGATAGGTCGTAAAAACTTCCGGATGCTCCATACTAAGGCATATAAGGCCATTTATGGTAAAAAACCTACGGTAGTTTATTTCCTTCTCGGTTTGCTTCCAATGTGTGAGGATAAAATATTGCAGATCGAGGATCTCATTTAATTTTGAGCCGGAAGAATTAATTTCAGTAGTAGCCAAAAATATTTTGTCTTTCAGGTCTGCCCGGTTATTTACTTCCCTGAGGAAATTGATCTTTAAATTTTCCCATTGAGTTTCTTGATCCCCAAAATCTTTCAGATTTTTAAAGAGATCAAAGCCTTCAATATCCTGTAGTATTGCTTTATATGATCTGGCACTTGCAGGAAAAGAATTTTCATAATACATAAATGAAAATCCTGTTTCATCAAATTTTAATTCTAACTCTCCTTTTTCCAGCACCTCCTCCAGAGAGCTACCCAGAAAAGGAGCCATTACCTTTTGATATCCTTTATAGTCCCAGTTGATGTCAAAATAATTGTAATACTTCGAATCTGGCCCAAGTTCAAATATATCCTTAAACCATGGGTTAGCACTGTCAAATGCCATATGGTTGGGTACAATATCCTGTAGCCAGGACATTTCCTTTAATTGCAAGCGTTCACTAATTTCCCTGAACTGTTGTAAATTTCCTATTTCTTTATTAATGGTAAAGGGATCGAGAACATCATAGCCATGGGTGCTTCCTTCTCTAGCCTGAAAAAGGGGAGCCGAATATATGGTTGATACTCCCAGGTCTTCCAAATAATCAAGGATCTTCTCCAGATCGTTAAAAGTAAAATTAGGGGATAACTGAAGTCGGTAAGTCGTGTCTGGTTGCCTCATTAGATCACAAGATTTAATTTTTCTGACAAGTACCTGAAAGATCTTAACCAGGCAGCTGCTTCCGAATTTCCTTTTTTGTCCTCCTCCAGGTAGTGATCATAATGTTCTTCTTTTATTTTAAAGGCAATATTTTGAGCTTCCCATTCATTTGGTTCCAGTGGGCTTTCCTTAATTATATCTATTAAACTGTAGATATTATCCAAAAGTTCTAGATCAGAAGGATCTTCCTGGAACTCATGCATGAGTTTATTTAACTTGTTATCTGTCAAAAAGTTAAGCGTTACTATGTCCAGATTTACATTAACCTGTGAAGCAGTATGAAGTAAATTTTTAAATCGGTCTAATTTAAATTCCCCATTCTTTAATTCCTGTATAAGTTTTCCGTTGATAGCCATATCCACCGGGGTTTTTAGGCGTTGGGGTACAGCCATATTGATCTCGGTAAATGTTTGCAACAACGGATAACTGTTCTCATATATTTGTTGCATAGTATTATCTACGTTTTTAAGCGTATTCTCCATAACAAGTTCCATGATACTTTTTTGTTCATCCCGGAACAAGTGCCAGAAAGAATAGTTATGGCTTCCGAAATAGTCGTCCAGTTTATTGAAGATCTCATATATATTGCTCTTATTAAAGAAGGTAGAAACACTATTATGCATTTCTTCAAAGGCTTCTTCTCCCATATACTTTCTTACCCCTCCAAATAAGTGGTGGTCTCCCATATGTAAGACTGCATAAGAAATATCAACAGTTTCCCACGTAATATCTGATCTAAATTCAGTACGACCTATGATAAGTTTTTGCTTTCCTGCCTCATAGTAGTGCCTGGTCTTAACGCTGGCGCTAAAATTATAAAGACTTACTTCCTCGGGGAATTCTTCAAATAAGGAAGATACAGCATAATGCGCCCCGATTCTGATCATATCCAAAGCCATCGGTTTTACAAACTTGTCATAGGCGGTTAAGACCGTACCATATTCAGGTAAATTGCTGGGAATTTTTTCAAGTAAATCTACAAATTCCTCTTCATAATCTTTACCGCTAATTTCCTCTGCCAGTTGTATTGCTCTTTTTGCGTAAAAGATATCCTGCATAGATTCTATCCCTGTTACCTCGTCAAAGAACCATCCGCAACTGGTATACATAAGCATGGTATGATATTGCATCTCCAGTAGTTTGAGCACTTTGACCTTATCTTTGGAAGAAAGGTCTTTACTGACATTTTGTTCCAGGAATGCATTAGTATTTTCGTAATCTCTGTTTAAAATGACCTGAATATATTTATCCCTTACTCCCCAGGGATCTGAGGTGTATTTATGGAATTCATTTTCATATAAGGTTTCCAAATTTTCCCGTACCCAGTCAAAAGTATCCCGCAGAGGTTTTCTCCAATCCTGCGTCCAGTTATCATTTCCGCCGGTATTACAGCCGCAGTTACTTCGCCAGCGTTCTACTCCGTGATAACAGCTCCATGAGGTGTCTTCTATGATCTCCGCCTCATATTCAGGTGGGAATTTTTCCAGGAATTCTCCGTAAATAGTAAGGTTTGCCTCCTCATGATCGTCAATATGGTGAAGGCAGTATGACAAGGCCATTTCACCCAATGTATGGTGATGGCCATAACTTTCACCATCTGTAGCAATATGAACTAATTGTACTTCATCTTCATCTGTAAACTGCCCCTGCAACCTGTCTGCGAAGCGTTTCCCGTCATTCAATAGTCCTTCAAAAGCAACTCCTTGTGAAGCAGGACCGTCATAAAAGAATAGATTTATTTTATTTCCTGAAGGAAGGTTACAAACATAGGCTCGTTTTGTATTTACCTGGGCGTTAGAAGCGTCTTCCCATTCCTCATCTCCTATTTTACGCACCCTGTTAGCCTGGTAAGGAGAAAGAACAGTGAATTTTATACCATGTTTGGCCATCATTTCAAGCGTTGATGTATTCACCGCAGTTTCCCCTACCCACATTCCCTCAGGTTCTCTCTTAAACCGGGATTTAAAGTCTTCAATTCCCCATATAACCTGCGTTTCCTGGTCTCTTTCATTTGCCAGGGGCATGATCATATGATTATAAGCCTGAGCCATAGCAGACCCATGACCGGAAAAGCGCTTCTGGCTGTCAATGTCTGCCTGTAGAATCGCATTATAGGTTTCGGGGGTTTCGTTTTCCATCCAGGCTAATAAAGTAGGCCCCATATTAAAACTCATCCACCCGTAATTGTTCATTATGGATTCGATCTTTCCATCATCATTCCATATTCGGGAAGATGTATTTCTTATATAACATTCGGCATTTATCCTGTGGTTCCAGTCGTGGTACGGATAGGCCGAATCCTGGATCTCAACTTTGTTAAGCCAGGGATTTTCTCTTGGTGGCTGGTAAAAATGGCCGTGTATGCAAACATATTTCTCTTTCATCTTGTGTAATCTTTAAATTTTTAAAACCAGAAACAACGAATTTCTGAAAACGAACTTCTTTGTTCATTATTTACTTATGAAGCATCTTTCCTGGATTATAATTTATTTCTGCAAATGATCAATGAATTACCGGGGAGCTGAAATTCATTTAATGATTTGGTCTCATTCAAAATTTCCTTTGTTCCTCCCCATGTTTTATCTGCTGAAGCTAAAATCACCTCCCATTCCCCATTTTGATGAGGAAGAGTGAGCTGTTGACCACCTTCATTAAAGTTAAAAGCCACAAATAAGTGGGATTTCCCTTCAGTATAAACCTGCAGAAGTTTTTTCTCTTCATCTGTTTCACAGATCATTTTGTCTTTCCTGAAGGAATTAAAAGCTCCTTCTTTCCGTAGTTGAATTAATTTTTTATAATAGTTGAAGATTGTATTTTTTGCGGGATTCTTCTTAAAATCCCAATTTATTTTTGAAGCCTCAAAAGTTTCTTCTCCCTGTGGATCTGGAAAATCTCCCAGGCTGTCAAAAAAGTATTTAAATTCGCGTTTCCTACCTTCCTGGACCGCCTTCACAAGTTCCTTATCGCCATGGCTTACAAAATATTGGAAGGGATTGTCTTCGGCAAATTCTTCTCCCATAAATAACATAGGTACAAAAGGAGCCGTTAAGATCACCCCTGCTGCAAGCTTCAGTTTTTCAAAAGAAAGAATTTTCGATAGCCGATCCCCCAGGATCCTGTTACCTACCTGGTCGTGATTTTGGATACTAATTACAAATTGAGAGGGATCAAGGCCGCGGGGGCTGTTTCCAATTGTTCTCTTTCTAAATTGAGAATAAGCACCATCATATATAAATGCTTGCCTATAGGCTTTGGCCATATCTTCCATTTTGCCGTAATCACTATAATAGCCCTGTTTTTCCCCGGTTAATAAGGTATGAAGAGCATGATGAAAATCATCTACCCACTGTCCTTCCAGTCCAAAACCTCCTTTATTATATGTGTTGATAACCTTTACGTCATTTAGGTCACTTTCAGCAATTAAGACATACTTGCGGTTTGTTCTTTCCTCCAGTTTATCTATATCTTCACTCATTTCCCGCAGTAAGTGCCTGGCGCCTCGGTCTATTATCTCATGAATGGCATCAAGTCGTAATCCGTCAAAATGAAATTCTTCCAGCCACATCCGTGCATTTTGAAGAAAAAAATTCCGAACCTCGTCAGAATGTTTGTCATCGAAGTTTAAAGCTGCACCCCAGGGAGTGTGGTATTTTTCAGTAAAATACGGTCCAAATTCCCTGAGGTAATTTCCTTCCGGCCCCATGTGGTTATAAACGGCATCTAAAATTACGGCAACTCCTTTTTTGTGGCAGGCATCAATCATTTTTTTTAATCCCAAAGGGCCACCGTAACTGTGTTGGGCTGCATAGGGATATACCCCGTCATACCCCCAGTTGCGCTCGCCCGGAAATTGTGATATGGGTAAGATCTCCAGAGTATTGACCCCGAGTTCAAGAAAGTGATCCAGTTTGTCTATTACAGCTTCAAATGTACCCTGTGGTGTGAAGGTACCCATATGCAATTCATAGATGATCATATCAGATAAGGGCAAACCTTTCCATGAAGCATCACCCCAGTTATAGTCATTTGACGCTATGACCTTAGACCAGGAGTGTACCCCTTCCGGTTGTGATCTGGAAGCAGGGTCCGGAAATTCCTGCTCTCCATCGAGCTTGTATTTATATAAACTACCGGGTGACACCCCCGCAATTTCTCCCTCCCAATAACCGTGTGCATTTTTTTTTAGTATTACATCTTCTCTATCCTTTAGTACTACCTGCACCTCCTCTTTAAATGGCGCCCATACCACAAATCTTGTTATATCATCACCTATATATTCCGACCCTATCTTTCTTCTCATGGTTTGATTTTTTCTCCCACTATCAAATCTAAGAATGATTAGCTAAAAATTTGAGGTTTAGTATATCTTTAACTCATAAGTTTTACAGACTTCTCTAAATTTAGTTACTTTCAGAACAATTCCTTTTTTTAATTCAAAATTTTAACAGGATACTAAGTAAAATTAATTTTTATAACTACATGAATATAGACGGCCATATAAGAGTAAGTATTGACAATGTTACTCCGGAGATAGATTGCGGGAAATACCCTATAAAGCGAGTAGAAAATGAAGAAATATTAGTGACGGCTGATATATTTGGGGATGGACATGATAAAGTTGATGCCGTACTGCTCTACCGTGAAAAAACCAAAGGGAAAAGTAAAGAAAAAAAATGGCAGGAGAAACCTTTTACTTTTAAAGGAAACGATAAATGGAGTTGTAAATTCTCTATTGATACCACAGGTTTTTTTGAATATACCATCGAAGCCTGGATCGATCATTTTACCACCTGGCAGGATGGATTGAAAAAGAAGTTTGACGCAGGACAGCCTATGGAAACTGAATTACTTATAGGAGCGCAGATGATGGAAGAAGCCATTGCCAGAGGTGCTGCTTCACAAAAAAAACAGCTGCAAAAGTGGGTTGAACTATTAAGAAATAATAAGGATACAAAAGATTCTGTTTCTCTGGCTTTAAGCCCGGAAATAACACAACTGATGTATGAAACCCGCGACCGAACGAAAACCAGCAGGTATGATAAAAACCTGACGGTTCTGGTGGAACGAAAGCGGGCGCTTTTCAGTTCCTGGTATGAATTCTTTCCCCGGTCCACCTCCCCTGTTGAAGGAGAGCACGGAACATTTAAAACCAGTGAGGCTATACTCCCTGAGATTGCCAGAATGGGATTTGATGTTATTTATCTTCCTCCCATTCATCCCATAGGCCGTAGTTTTAGAAAGGGAATTAATAATGCTACCGAAGCCAGGCCTGAGGATCCCGGTTCTCCATGGGCTATAGGATCTGAAGCCGGAGGCCACAAGGCCATTCATCCCGAACTGGGAACAATGGAAGATTTTGTGAGTTTGGTGAATAAAGCCAAAAGTTTGGATATGGAAATAGCTTTGGATTTTGCCATTCAATGTTCACAGGACCATCCATATGTCAAAGACCACCCGCAGTGGTTCAATTGGCGGCCGGACGGAACTGTACAATATGCTGAAAATCCCCCAAAAAAATACCAGGATGTACTTCCGGTAAATTATGAATCTGCCGACTGGGAAAACCTTTGGCAGGAGTTAAAAAGCATTGTAGAATTTTGGATAGATAAAGGAGTACGAATTTTTAGAGTAGATAATCCACATACCAAATCCTTTATCTTTTGGGAATGGTTAATTAAGGAGATCAACCTGAAATATGACGGAATCCTTTTTCTTGCAGAAGCCTTTACCAGGCCCAGAATAATGGAAAAGCTCGGTAAAATAGGGTTTACCCAATCTTACACTTATTTTACGTGGAGAAACAATAAGAAGGAGTTCCAGGAATATCTAACTGAACTTACTCAAACAGAAATGGTAGAGTATTTCAGACCTAATTTCTGGCCAAATACTCCTGATATTTTACCGATATCCCTGGAGAATAAAGGAGAACCTTCTTTCTTAATAAGGCTCCTGCTGGCTGGAACCCTTTCTTCCAATTACGGAATGTACGGCCCTTTATTCGAATTCAATTTAAATGAAGCATACCCCGGAAAAGAAGAATACACCCGGTCTGAAAAATATGAAGTTAAACACTGGGATTGGGAGAAAACAACCAAGACCAAGGATTTAATTATTACATTAAATAAGGTGAGAAAAGAAAATGAAGCCTTACAAAAAACCAGAAATATTGAATTCTGTGATACAGATAATGATCAGTTGATATGTTATTCGAAAATAGACGAGGATCACCAGAATAAACTTCTTATAGTAGTGAGTTTTGATCCTCAATACAGCCAGTCCGGCTGGTTAAAAGTCCCGCTTAAAAAGTTTGGACTAAAGGACAATGAACCTTTTACTGTAATTGATCTATTAACCGGCTCAAAATATTTCTGGGAAAACGAATGGAATTATGTAGCTCTTCATCCTCAAGGGATCCCCGGCCATATATTCCGGATAGAACAATCAGAACCAGACACGACAAAAACAAAATAAAAACTATGACAGACCAATCACATGCAGATGAACAAATGTACTGGTATAAAGATGCCATAATTTATGAATTACATATCAAAGCCTTCTATGACAGCAATGGTGATGGAATAGGAGATTTTGAAGGGTTGTTACAAAAACTCGATTACCTGGAAGATCTTGGAGTATCAGCTATATGGCTGCTTCCGTTCTATCCATCACCACTTAAAGATGATGGATATGATATTTCCGACTATTACACTATTAATCCTTCATATGGGGACATTAAAGGTTTCAAAAAACTTATAAAAGAAGCTCACAAACGCGGCCTTAAGGTTATTACGGAACTTGTTATTAACCATACCTCAGATCAACATCCATGGTTCCAGAGAGCAAGGTTGGCTCCCAAAGGATCTGATGAACGAAATTTCTATGTGTGGAGTGATGACCCTAATAAATACAAAGACGCAAGAATAATATTTACTGATACTGAAACATCTAACTGGACCTGGGACGCAGAAGCACAGTCCTACTTCTGGCACCGCTTTTTCTCTCACCAGCCCGATCTGAATTTTGACAGTCCCCAAGTACAGACAGAAATTTTTAAGATCATGGATTTCTGGTGTAAAATGGGTGTTGACGGTTTCCGCCTGGATGCCGTACCGTATTTATTTGAACGGGAAAATACCAATTGTGAAAATCTTGAACCTACCCATGATTTTCTAAAAAAATTAAGAGCACACGTAGATAAGCACTTTGACAATAAACTGTTATTGGCTGAAGCCAATATGTGGCCGGAAGATTCTGCTGCATACTTTGGCGATGGAGACGAGTGCCATATGAATTACCACTTCCCTATTATGCCCAGGATGTTTATGGCTGTAAAAATGGAAGATCGCTACCCTATCATTGATATTATAGACCAAACTCCTGAAATTCCTGAATCATGTCAATGGGCAATTTTCCTTAGGAATCACGATGAGTTGACACTTGAAATGGTTACTGATGAAGAGAGGGATTACATGTATAAGATGTACACCAAAGATCCTCAGGCTAAGATAAATGTGGGTATACGTCACCGGTTAGCACCATTATTGGAAAATAACAGGAATAAAATAGAACTCATGAATGTGCTTCTGTTTTCGTTGCCGGGAACTCCGGTTATATATTACGGAGATGAAATAGGAATGGGTGACAACTTTTACCTGGGAGACAGAGATGGGGTGCGAACGCCAATGCAATGGAGCGCTGACCGGAATGCAGGTTTTTCTTCAGCAAATCCACATAAACTTTATCTTCCGGTGGTAATTGATCCGGAATATAAATATGAGGCAATAAATGTTGAATCGCAGCTTCTAAATTCTTCTTCTCTATTATGGTGGATGAAGCGAATAATAAGTATGCGCAAGAAATTTAAAGCATTTGGACGCGGGGATATTAAATTCCTTTCCCCTACCAATGCCAAAATCATTGCATATACCAGGACTTATGAAGATGAGGATATATTGGTACTCGCAAATTTATCCAGGTTCTCCCAGGCTGCTGAACTTGAAATGGAAGATTATGAGGGTTATACTCCTATTGAAGTTTTCAGCCATAACAAATTTCCGAAGATCACAGATGATCCATACCTGTTTACCATGTCTCCGCATGGATACTATTGGTTCTTACTGGAAAAGGAAAAAGATCATTTGGAAGGAATTGCAAAAACGCCTGCTCTGGAAGTGGCATCCTGGGATGACCTCTTTCTTCCTAAAACCAGGGGCAAATTGGAAAATAAAGTCTTGCCGGGCTATTTAAAGTCCTGTAGATGGTTTGGAGGAAAATCAAGAGTAATTCAAAATATTTCGATCATAAGTAATGTTAAGATCCCGGTTAAAGATCATCCCTCCAATCTTATTACTATTGAAATTAATTATAACGACGGAGTCCCCGAGGTTTATCAGTTACCTCTTTCCTATATTTCCCATAAAACAGAAGATATTTTAAAAGAGATTCCGAAAAAGGGAGTGATCGCTAATCTTAAAATTGGAGATGAAGAAGGATTACTCTTTGATGCAGTCTATAATGAGGATTTCCGGAATGTACTGTTCCAGAATATAAGAAAGGGACGAAAACTTCAGAATGGATCAGGAAACCTAATGTTTTATCATAGTGAAGGCGTTAGTGCAGCTATGGGTAAGGGAGAAATTCATTCCAAAGTACTCAATGCTGAACAAAGCAATACCTCACTAATTTTTGATAACAAGTACTTTCTGAAATTATATAGAAAGCTGGACAATACTATAAACCCGGATCTTGAGATTACTCGCTATCTTTCAGAAAAGACAGATTATAAAAATTCGCCCAAATTTGTAGGAGCCATTGAATTAAATCCTGATGCTAAAGAAAAAATTATATTAGGAATGATGCAGGATCTGGTTCCAAACCAGGGGGATGCCTGGGATTACACCAGAGATTCACTGGAACGGTTTTTTGAAACAGTGATCACCCAGGCAAAGGAAAAGAATGTAGAGAAAGCTCCGGGTGAACTCACCCAGGAACTTTCTTATGAACAGCTACCAGATTCTTTTAAAGAGATTTTGGGGGTAGTGTTTCCCGAAAGGATAACCTTACTGGGACAACGTACAGCTGAGATGCACAATGCTTTGGCTGCCAATCCCGATGAAAAGGATTTTGAGCATGAACCTTTTTCACTCCATTATCAACGGTCCCTGTTTTCCTCTCTGCAATCCCTGACCAGGAACTCCTTTCAAAATCTTCAGAAGAGTTTAAAGAATTTACCTGAAGAAGTGAGAAAAGAAGCTAAGGAAGTTTTGGAAATGAAAAGTGATGTGCTAAAATGCTTTAAAAGGGTGTATAAGCACAAGATCCCCATTATGAAGATCAGGACCCATGGTGACTACCATTTAGGGCAGGTACTCTGGACGGGAAAAGATTTTGTGATCATTGACTTTGAAGGAGAACCCGCACGGGCATTTAGTGAGCGAAGATTAAAACGCTCTCCCCTACGTGATGTGGCCGGGATGGTGAGATCATTTCATTATGCCGCGTACAGTAGTATCATAGAACCAGAATTTTCACAACAACGTAAAGAAGGGAATCTAGAGCAGTGGGCAGAATCCTGGTACTACCATATTACCAGAATTTTCCTGCAGGGCTATTTAGAAAAAGTAAAAGGAAGTAATTTCATTCCTGAAGACCAGGAAGATTTTAAAATTTTAATGGAAACATTCCTGCTGGAAAAAGCAGTGTATGAATTGAATTATGAACTGAATAATCGTCCCGACTGGGTTTTAATACCTTTACGGGGCATAAAAACAATAATTGGGAGGTATAGAAATGGCTAAAAAAGATAAAAATAATATTACAAATAATAATCAAGACGAACCCAGAGGAAATGAAGCTGAAAAAAACCAGATTTCAGAAAAGGACTTGAAGATGCCTAATGCTTCAGGAGATGGAAAAGATACCACTTCCGGGGATAAAAAGAAATCTGATTCACCAAAGCCAAAAGGGACCAGCAAGTTGCCGCAAAGGGAAGAACCTGGCTTTTCAGGGCAAAACGAGGGAGATTTCTCCCCTGCCGGGGCAACCGGATCAACTGAGGATTCCGGAAGCAAACCCCAAGCAAAAGGTAGAAAAAAGAAAGCTTCTACCACTGCAAAAGTCAAAGAACCCGCCAAAATAACCCAGGCAGCTAAAGGAAGATTTGAAGCGGACGATAAAAATGCGATAACCGAGAAAAAAGTTCCTGAAAATCCGGAAGATACTTCTGACGATAAACCTAAACTTCCTAAACCTAAAAAAGCTTTACCCGGAAAATCATTAGCAGAAGGTAAACCAAAACTTCCTAAACCCAAAAAAGCTTTACCTGAGAATGGTGCGACAGAAGTCAATACAGTCGGAAGTAAAGCGAGGTCCGGTAAAAAGATTTCTGCTTCAGGTAAGGCTGTAAAAGGGAAAGCAACGGATATCCAATCAAAAGAATCGATCAAAAAAACGACTTCCAAAAAAGCAACAGGAACAAATAAATCATCAGACAAAATTTTTAAAGGGCCTGAAGTTAAAGGAGGAGGAACCAATAAAACTACAGATAAAAAATCTGCAGATAAAAAAACTTCTAAGAAAAGTAAAGAAAAGGAAGCAACTTCATTTACCGAAGATCTCACCAATTTGGCAAAAGTAACAGCGGGTAAGATTGCAGATAAGATCCTTCCTGATGAAGAAACAAGAGATCAAATAGCTAAAACTGCAAAAGATATATTACCGGGGAAAGAAGATATTACCAAAACAGCTAAAGATCTTCGAAATAAATTTTCACCCGAGGTAGATCTTGTAAATAAGGCAGTTGACAAGGTTATTCCCGGGGACGAGATAAATGAAAAAGCCGGTAAAATAAAGGAAACGGCAAGAAGGATTAAGACCCGGAATCAGGAAAAAGCAGCCGAAAAGAAATTGAACGAGATCTCCCTGATTTCTGAATATGATATCCATTTATTTAAAGAAGGAAAACATTTTCATTTATATAAAAAACTAGGATCTCATCCTATGGATTTTAACGGGGTGAGCGGAGTCTATTTTGCCTTATGGGCTCCCAATGCCAAAAATGTATCGGTTATTGGAGATTTTAACGACTGGTATAAACAAGCACATCCCATGAACTCCCGCGGAGATGAATCAGGAATTTGGGAAGTTTTTATTCCGGAAGCAAAAAAAGGAAGCCTATATAAGTATTATATACAATCTACTACCGGTTATGAGGCAGAAAAAGGAGACCCTTACGCTTTTATGTGGGAGGTCCCCCCTAATACAGCTTCTGTGGTTTGGGATCTGGAATCCTCCTGGAATGATTCCCAGTGGATGGAGAAGCGTAAAGAAAATGCCGGTAAGGCCAAACCGGTTTCGGTTTACGAACTTCACGTGGGATCCTGGAGGAGAGTTCCTGAAGAAGGAAACAGGTCTCTGTCATACCAGGAATTGGCAGATCAGTTACCGGGATATTTAAATGAAATGGGCTTTACCCATGTAGAGTTTATGCCGGTGATGGAACACCCCTTCTTTGGATCTTGGGGATATCAGGTAACTGGGTATTTTGCTCCATCAAGCCGCTTTGGGAATCCGCAGGATTTTATGCAACTGATAGATGCGCTACACCAGGCAGGAATTGGAGTGATTCTGGATTGGGTTCCCTCCCACTTCCCTTCAGATCTTCACGGACTTCATTATTTTGATGGGACTTTCCTTTACGAACATCAGGACCCCCAGAAAGGTTTTCATCCCGATTGGAAAAGTTATATTTTTAATTTCGGAAGGAATGAAGTGCGTTCCTTTTTGATCAGTAATGCCTTATTCTGGCTGGATAAATTCCATGCTGATGGGCTGAGAGTAGATGCCGTAGCTTCTATGTTATATCTGGATTACTCCAGAAAACACGGGGAATGGCAACCCAATGAGCAGGGTGGAAATGAAAATCTTGAAGCTATAAGCTTTTTGAAAGAATTTAATGAAGTAGTATATTCCGAATTCCCTGATACTATGACCATCGCTGAAGAATCAACCGCCTGGCCCATGGTTTCCAAACCCACTTATATGGGAGGATTAGGCTTTGGTATGAAATGGATGATGGGATGGATGCACGATACCCTGGATTATTTTCAGAAAGATCCTATTCACAGAAGGCATCATCAAAATACAATAACCTTTAGTACCAACTATGCATTTACTGAAAATTTCATGCTTCCGCTTTCTCATGATGAAGTAGTTTATGGGAAGCAGTCTTTATGGAATAAAATGCCCGGGGATGACTGGAACAAATTCGCCAATTTAAGATCACTCTACGCCTATATGTTTGCTCATCCCGGTACAAAGTTGCTGTTTATGGGAGCAGAATTTGCTCAAACTACAGAGTGGGACCATGATTCGAGTTTGGACTGGCACCTTACCAATGAGGAGGCTCATAAAAAAGTTCAAACCACCATTTCCTCTCTCAACACGCTGTACAAAAATGAACCTGCATTATATGAAAAAAGCTTTGATCCGGAAGGATTTGAATGGATAGATTTTAATGATGCAGAAAGTAGTGTAGTAAGTTTTATTCGAAAAGGAAATGAATCAAAAGATAATATACTGGTAGTTTGTAATTTTACCCCGGTACCAAGGGAAAATTATCGAATTGGTGTCCCTGATGAAGGAAATTGGACCGAAATATTCAATAGTGATGATAACAATTTTGGAGGTAGTAACATAAGAAATCAGGAGGTTATAAAAGCGGAAGAAGTTCCAGCCCACCGACAAAAACATTCTGTTTCCCTTACTTTACCACCAATGGGAGTAGTTTATTTTAAAAAGGAATTGGTTTAAAAAGATCCAAACTCCCGGAAATTAAAAAATCCTGCTTTTCAGCAGGATTTTTTAATTAAATATTTAATTGGTTAACTGATCTTTAATTCTTCTAAAAACATCTGTTCATCGATTTTGACTTCTACACGATACTTCCCCGGTGGAACCTGAGAAAAATCAAATACTTTTTTCACAACCATTTCGCTGCTGCTTGATTCCCCAACTAAGATCCCATAAGAGTCATATACCCTGATTTTAGTTTTTATCATTCTGGGATTATTTAAAAACAATTCGACCTGTCTTTTTTCAGTTTTATAACAGGGCTTAAAAAGAAAATCAGATAATTCCTCTATTACCAATCCTTTATTGGTTTTAGTGATAGTTGTTACTAGCAGGCTGCCCATTGTGTCCAGGTTAAGGTAATAGATCCCGATTGGGACCAACTCAAGGTTAAAAGTCTTTTGATAAGACTCCGTTATACCAATGCTATCCTTAAATAGAATATTTCCGTAAGGATCGATTAAAAGGAGAACATCTCCTTTGTTACTGCTGTTAAGTTCTACCTTCACGTTTTGACTGTCTAAAACCTTAACATCTAAATCTTCGGCAGCTTCCATCAAATATCCTGTGCAAAGGGATAATACCATTAAAGCACTTTTAAATACATTTTTCATAATTTTCAGTTTAAAGGTTAATAATCTAATTATTATGAAACAAATGTATTGTAGATATCCAATGAAAATAACATCAGAATATTCCACTAAATATTCTAAATTAACATCGTGGATCTTTAAAGCAATAATAGAAGGTAAAATTGCATATATTTAGGTTAATTATACAGATTGAGAAGTCTCCAACTATAATTATATTATTCCTATTAAAAAGCTGTTAATATGAAAAATTTATCAAGGCCTAAATTTGAAAAAATTGTACCCAATTTTGGAAGTTCATTCTCCTATCGCATATACAACCAGAGTCAGCAGAACAAAAACCATACTTTCTGGCATTACCATCCTGAGCTGGAGCTTGTTTACGTAAATGGCGGATCGGGTAAGAGGCAAATAGGCAGTCATATTTCCTATTACAGGAAGGGGGATTTAATTTTAATTGGATCTGATCTGCCTCACTGTGGATTTACAGATAGTCTTAGTGGTCATGAATGCGAAACGGTTATACAAATCAAACCGGATTTCTTAGGCAATTCCTTTTTTGAAATTCCCGAAATGAAAAACATAAAAGTATTAATGGAAAATTCTAGAATGGGCATTGTTTTCCACGGCGAGGAGAAGAGGAAGATTGGTAAAGCAATTGAAGATCTAAACACCAAAAGTTCATTTGAAAAATTAACAGGGTTATTGAAAATATTTCATTGGCTTTCAGAAGCAGAAAATTATACTATTCTGAATGCACAAGGTTTTATACTTGAGGCTGAACTCCAGGATAATAACAGGATCAACGTGATTTTTAATTTTGTCAAAGAAGAATTTCACCGGCCTATACCGCTTGAAGAAATTGCAGGCTTGTCAAATATGACTGTGCCTTCCTTTTGCAGATATTTTAAAAAAATCACCGGTAAGACTTTTATTCAGTTCGTAAATGAATACAGGCTGGTTCATGCCACCAAATTATTACACGAAAAGCAGATGAGCATTTTGGATATTTGTTTTGACAGCGGATTTAATAATTTCAGCCATTTCAATAAACAGTTTAAAAAGTTTACCGGAAAAAGTCCGTCCTATTATAGGAATGAACTAAAATATTCGGTTTATTAAATTAACGGTACTATTCATAAAACTAAAAAATCCCGCAAAAAGCGGGATTTTTTAGTTTTATGATGATAATATTATTCGTGGTGCATAAACCGTTGTTTGGCCAGCAATTCCTCTTCACTTTCAACATGATCTTCATCCGGAACACAGCAATCAACAGGGCATACCGCAGCACATTGAGGCTCATCATGAAAGCCTTTACACTCTGTACACTTATCTGGTACTATAAAGTAAATTTCATCGCTTACCGGTTCCTTGGCTTCATTAGCATTATCTTTACGCCCATCAGGAAGGACAATATTTCCTTCCAGGTCGGTGCCATCAGCATACCTCCAATCGTCGGCGCCTTCATAAATTGCGGTATTGGGGCACTCCGGTTCACAAGCCCCGCAGTTTATACATTCATCTGTTATTATAATTGCCATAGCTTTTTTTATTAATAAAACTTACCTCCATCATTTTTCCATCTCCCGATCAAGGATCAATCTTTAATTAATCTTGATTTATAGGCTAAGTTTAACGGATAACTTTTAATTTTGCACTGCAAATTTAAAGCCAATTCACTTCATAACCAAATAAGCTCAATGACAATTAACCAGAGAAAAAAGCATTTTGTACAGGTAGGAAATTTTCTGGCCCAATTTAAACGCAGCGGCATTGAAAAGAAGAGCAATGTACCTCACAATGAACCTTTTTTTGAAAAATTACAGGAGCAAATTAAAATGGCTGTTCATTACAATGGATGGTTTACCAGGGATAATGTTCTATTTGCTTTGGAAGAATGGAGTAAAGCATTAACCGAAGAGAATTTAGATCAATGGTTAAGTGATTATCAGCTGGAAAACCTCACTCCTAAAACTGTAGGTATAATCCTGGCCGGGAATATCCCCCTGGTAGGCTTTCACGATTTTTTATCTGTGTTGATCTCGGGTCATCGGGTTTTGGTAAAACAATCTGTTAATGACCAGCGACTTTTACCTGCAATTGCTGAATACTTAGCTGCTATTGATGAAGCCTATATAGATAAGATCCAATTCACCAATGGAAGAATGGCAAACTTTGATGCCGTTATTGCAACAGGTAGTAACAACACCTCCAGGTATTTTGAATATTATTTTGCGAATATGCCTTCTATTATAAGAAAGAACCGAAATTCTGTGGCCATTTTAACCGGGGAGGAAACTCCTGCGCAACTGGAGGCCCTGGGCAATGACATGTTCAGGTATTTTGGATTAGGATGTAGAAATGTGTCTAAACTTTATGTACCTGAAGGTTACGATTTTCATGAATTTTATACTGCAATAGAGCCCTGGCACAAGCTGATGGACCACGCAAAGTACGGGAACAATTACGACTACAACAAGGCGGTATATTTAATGAGTGAATTCAAATTTCTGGACAACGGATTCCTTATCGTTAAACCTGCTGAAGATTTTGGTTCCCCAATAGCCACCATTTTTTACGAAAATTATTCGGATAAAGGTTTTTTAAAGGATACTATTCAGCAAAACAGAGAGAATATTCAGTGTATAGTTTCCAACGGTATTATAGAAGAAGAAGTGGCATTTGGAAAGACCCAGCATCCTGAGCTATGGGATTATGCAGATAATGTCGATACCCTTGAGTTTCTTCAAAACCTCTAAATTAAATCCAATCATATTCTAATGTTTATTTGAATAAATTTTCAAATATTTCTACCCTTTTGTAACTTAGACAATGCTTATTATTATTTAAATAACAAAATTTCAGGCTGATTTTACCATCTTTGTTAATATTAAGATTATATATAGTGCAAAATGAGAAATTAAGGTCAAATTGATATTTATAAACATCACAATATTTAAAACATAAAACCACCCATGAAAAAACACAATTATAGCGCAGGACCCTGTATTTTACCTCAGGAAGTTTTTCAGGAAGCCTCAGAGGCAATAAAGGATTTTAATGGCTCCGGCTTATCTATACTTGAGATCTCCCATAGAAGTAAGGATTTTGTTGACGTTATGGAAGAGGCAAGAAGTCTTTCCCTTGAATTATTGGGTCTGGAGGGAAAAGGGTATAAAGCTTTGTTTCTGCAAGGTGGCGCAAGTTTACAATTTTTAATGGTTGCCTATAATTTACTTGAAAAGAAAGCCGCATATCTCAATACCGGAACCTGGGCGAGCAAAGCGATCAAAGAAGCCAAACTGTTTGGAGATGTTGATGTGGTAGCTTCATCTGAAGATAAAAATTTCAGTTATATTCCAAAAAATTATAAGATTCCGGCAGATGCAGATTATTTTCACTGCACGAGTAACAATACCATTTTTGGGACTCAAATGAAAAAATTCCCCACTACCAATTTACCCATGGTATGTGACATGAGTAGTGATATATTTTCCCGGGAACTGGACTTTTCAAAATTTTCTCTGATATATGCCGGAGCTCAAAAAAATATGGGACCTGCAGGAACAACTCTGGTGGTCATTAAAGAAGATATCCTGGGAGAAGTTGAAAGGAAAATCCCATCTATGTTGAACTATAAAGTTCATTTGGATAAGGACAGTATGTTCAATACGCCGGCGGTTTATGCAGTTTATGTATCTATGCTTACCCTTAGATGGCTTAAAGCCCAGGGAGGAATTTCGGCTATTGAAGAGCAAAATAAAAAGAAAGCAGCTTTGATCTATTCAGAAATTGATATCAATCCGCTTTTCAATGGTTATACTGCTGTTGAAGACAGGTCAATTATGAACGCAACTTTTACTTTAACAAAAGATTCTTTAAAAGAACGTTTTGATTCCATGTGGAAAGAAGCAGGTGTAAACGGGTTAAACGGACACAGAAGTGTTGGAGGATACAGGGCTTCGATGTACAACGCGCTTCCTTTGGAAAGCGTCCAGATCCTTGTCGATATCATGGGTGACCTTGAGCGAAAAGCATAGACTATCACTAATTAAATCAATTAATATTAATTAAATAAATTACCCTTTACCAGGTATAAAAGCAATATAAAAACAATGAAAGTATTAGCAAACGACGGCATATCCAGGAGTGGAATTGAATTGCTGGAAGATGCGGGATTTGAAGTTATTGTGACAAAAGTTGCACAGGAACAACTTCCTAAGTTTTTAAATGAAGAAAAGATAGAAGTAATTTGTGTGCGCAGTGCCACTAAAATAAGAAAAGAGCTTATTGATGCCTGCCCTTCATTAAAGATAATTGGTCGCGGTGGGGTTGGTATGGACAATATTGACGTGGACTATGCACGAAAAAAAAGTCTTCATGTGATCAATACTCCTACTGCCAGTTCCAGTTCTGTTGCTGAGTTGGTTTTTGCCCATTTATTTGGAGGAGTTAGATATTTATATGATTCTAACAGAAACATGCCTTTAACCGGAGATACTGAATTTAAAGATCTTAAAAAAAATTACAGCGGTGGCAGTGAGCTTAGGGGTAAAACCCTGGGCATTATTGGTATGGGTAGGATTGGTAGTGAAGTAGCAAAAATTGCCTTAGGAATAGGAATGAAGGTGATTGGAAGTGATGACCATGTTGGAGAAACAAACATAACTCTTGAATTTTACAATGATCAGGTAGTTCAGGTTCCAATAAAAACAGAACCTATTGGTGACCTTATAAAACATTCTGATTTTATAACGCTGCATGTTCCTGCGCAGAACAAACCTTTGTTGGGAAAGATGGAATTTGATCAAATGAAAGATGGAGTAGGAATTATAAATACCTCCAGAGGTGGGGTAATAGACGAAGTAGCACTGGTAGAAGCACTAGCTGACGGAAAGGTTTCCTTCGCCGGTTTGGATGTTTTTGAAAATGAACCTACCCCTGCAGTGCAAATATTGATGGATCAACGAATTTCCCTGTCACCACACATTGGTGCGGCAACAAAGGAGGCTCAGGAAAGAATAGGGATTGAACTTGCTCAACAAATTATTTCTATCTACCAGAAGGAAACAGCCTGAACAGATCATAAAAGGTAAAGAAGGCCCGGAAAAATGTTTTTTTGGGCCTTTCTTATTCCCCGGCTAAATTTTGCTAGACAAGATTTTTTTTATGTGTCCTGTATCTATTTAAAATAAAAAAGAAATTAATTCCTTACTATTTCTTCTTTAAAGTATATTTGCGCCCCTACTTCGCTATATACTTATTTATTATTCATTGCCCCCCACCCATGAAATATCTGTGTTTATTTTTTTTCTTGTTAATTTCAATTTTCTCATCTACTGCACAAAATTCAGCAAATAATAATCTTCGGGTTTTTTTAGATTGTCAGTCTTATTGTGACCAGGATTTTATTAAACGTGAGATTAACTTTGTAGATTATGTTAATGACAGGTTCCAATCTAATATTTTTATACTGATCAATTCTCAGATCACCGGGAGTGGCGGCAGGGAATATAGCTTGCAATTTTCAGGTCGGGAAAATTTTAATGGAGTTAACGATACTCTTAATTACATTAGGCCAGCCACAGCAACTAATGATGAAGACCGCCTTTTACTTGTGCAGTCATTGAAAATGGGACTGGTAAAATACGTGGCCCGAACAGATAAGGGGAAGGACCTGATCATTTCATATAATACTGACACTATCAGCAATTCTCTCAGTACGGAAACTTCAGAAAAAGATCCCTGGAATCTATGGATCTTTAATGTGGGAGTAAATGGCTATATGAATGGAGACAAAAATTATTCTGTAAAAAGTTTTAACTCCAATGCCTCTGCTTCCCGTATTACAGAGAAACACAAAACTACCACCAGCATTAGTTTCAATATTAATCACAACCGCTTTGGAGAGGGGGAGGATGCATTTGAATATACAAATAAAAGCTATAGGGCAAGCAATACTACGGTATGGTCAATAAGTGATCGCTTTTCCACCGGTTTCTATTTCAGCGCTTTAAAATCTGATTTTTCCAATTATAATTCTTTTCTGGATCTTTCACCAGCTATAGAATATAATTTTTTTCCTTATAAAGAATCAAACAATCATTATTTCGGGCTTATGTATAAAATAGGTCCCCGGTATTTTGATTATATGGAAGAAACAATCTTCTTTAGAATGAGTGAAACAAGATTTCAACACAACCTATCTCTCAATGTCAGCTTTAATCAAAAGTGGGGTCAGGTCAGTGGTTCTGCTTCCTATGGACATTATTTTCACGATTTTAGTAAAAACCGACTTTCTTTTTCAGCTTATACAGATATTAGGCTTTACAAAGGCTTATCTCTTACATTCAATGGTTACTATGCTTTTCAAAGAGATCAATTAAATATCATAAAAGGGAATATAACTAATGAAGACCTGCTTACCCGAAGAAGACAGTTAGATTCCAATTATTCTTTCTATTCAAGTTTTGGGGTGCGGTACAGGTTCGGTTCTTTATTTAATAATGTTGTAAACCCACGGTTTGATGGCGGCGGGGGCGGAATGTTTTTTTAAAGTCAGTTACTGGTAAACCGAAAGTTTTTTATGTTTCCTTTTGGAAAATCTGTTTGTAAATATTGTATCTTTTTTTCCTTGAAAAATAACCATTATGGCTTCTATACTTGATTTTCTTAATACTCCAAAAGGAGAAGATTTTATTTCTAAGGTAAGTGAAATAACCTCTGAAGATAAAGATAAGATCACTGCAGCACTGGGATTAAGTTTTCCAATGTTACTTACCGCTATGAAGAACAACATATCTTCAGCTGAAGGTAATAATAGTTTATATAAGGCGCTTCAAGAGAAAGATAACAGTGAAAAACTCCTGGAAAATATTAAAGATCTTGACGCTTCTAAATTAATTGCAAAAGGAGGTGGAATTCTTGACCATATATTAGGATCAAATCAAAATGCTTTAACTGCAGTTATTGCTAGTACTTTACAGATGAAGGAATCATCGGCTTCTGATATTTTAAAAATGGCTTCTCCATTATTATTAAGCATATTATCTACTCAAAATAAAAGAGAAAAATTAGATGCTACAGATTTAGAAGCTTTAGTCGATTCATTATTGGGCTCATCTTCGAAATTTGATCCTTCTTTAGTACAAACTTTCTTAGAAAAGAATAAGGATGGCAATATTATAGACAATGTGGAAGGGATGATCTTTGGTGGTAGCAAAAATGATAAAAAGGACGGGGGAATTTTAGGTGGCATGTTAGGAGGAAAATGATTTCATTTGGGAATAATATTTGTTAATGCTTAATAAATTCTTAAAATGAAAAAATTATTTATATTATTCATTCTTGGCCTAACGATCTACAGCTGCGGTACCAGTCGCGACAGAGGATTTAATGAAGATGAGATCACAGCCACCGCCAATGACACTGTAAGGATCGCAAATGACAGCCTGGAGTACGAGATCATAATTATTGAACCGGGGTTTAACCTCTTCATTAATAGTATTGCACGACCAGAAGGCTATTACAGCCAAACCTATCTGGAGAATAAGAACAGATTTCTGGTCCAGGATTATAATGCCAGGGTGAGACAACCCCAGCGCTATAATCCAAATCTATATGTGCAGGAGATAAATTATGATCCTAATACAGATTATGGATATGAAGTGAATTATTTACTTTACAATTATTTTGTATTCTTTTCCAGGGAATACAACCAGCGATTTACTGTCCCTGCCAGAATTTAATTTGGCAAGATATTTTTAATTTTGCCCAGATGTAATATATTTGCACCTATGAATAAATTAAAACAGCGCTGGGGAATAGAATCCAATTTTCAAATTGTTCTTATACTCATTGTTTTTGCCATAACGGGATCTACGTCTGCTAAATTAGCAGGCCCTTTGTGCGAAATTCTGGGAATTTATCAGGAATCTTCTCCATGGTATTGGTATTGGTTCGCACGAATAGTTTTTATTTTCCCTATTTACCAGGTTCTTTTAGTTTCTTTTGGTTGGTTATTCGGACAATTCCAATTTTTCTGGCAATTCGAAAAAAAGATGCTTGGAAGAATGGGGTTCTCCAGATTTTTTAATTAAAGCGTATCTAACTATAATTCAACTCACCTCAAATTTTGGTGTTATCTCAAACCAGAAAAATCTTGTTCAAACGCATAAAAATATATTCTGAAATTTTAAAGAAAAATATTGATGAGGATGGTACAAAAATTGATGGAAAACGTTTATTGAAATGCTTAGTCTCAATAAAAATTATATATTTGTCGTTCTAAAAACTGAGGAATTATTTTTTGAATAAGATTCTTTTACATAGTATCACATTTTTTTTATTGACCATTTTTGTAACATTAAAAGTGGTCAATACACATTATTTCGTCCATATTTTTGATGAAGACCAAAAAATAGTGAACTGCGATTTTTGTGATGATTATCAAAAAAATAGTCAAACTGAATTTACTTCTCCCGATCCCGAACCACAGATCTCGAATGTGCTTCTTACTTTGTTTTCCCGGGACCTCAACAATTTCTACTTTTATCAGCCTCAGGTTACCATTTTAGGCAACAACTTCAACAGGCCACCTCCTGCCCTGGTTTAATTTCTATCAACATCGGCAAAACGTATTGTTTTAGCTTCGGATTTTTTTACTCTCATTCCTGTATTCACAGGTATCATTCATATATATGAAAAATATTTTTGTTTTGATTTTCCTTCTATCTGGCGGGATTACCTATTCTCAAACCTGTAACACACAACTTTCAGGTGAAGTTAAAGACATTCACGATGGATCTTTACTTCCTAATGCTATTGTTCAGATAAAAAGTTTAGGAATCTGGGCTGAAACAGATTCAGAGGGCAGGTATGAATTTGATGATCTCTGCGAAGGGACTTACACTTTGGAAATTAATCATCCGGAATGTAAACCTATAACGCGTAAAGTTGTTGTAGAAAACAATACTATCCGGAACTTTAGACTGGAACACCATATTGAGGAATTGAACCAAATACTTCTAAAAACAAACCGGAATAATGAGAACACCCTTCCGGAAGCAACTCTTAATAAAGAAATAATAGAGCAATACAGTGGAGCTACCCTCGGAGATGCCTTAAAGGAAATAAGCGGAGTAAGTTCTTTGAATACTGGAAGTGCGATTGTAAAACCGGTAATTCATGGCCTCCACAGCAGCAGGATATTGATCTTAAACAACAATGTGAGAATGCAGGACCAGCAGTGGGGTGTAGAACATGCTCCCAACATTGATATTAACTCTGCTACAGGCTTAAAAGTAATTAAAGGTGCGGCTGCACTTCAATATGGAGGAGACGCTATTGGGGGAGTTATTCGCGTGGAGCCTTTAAAAGCTCCCGTTAAAGATACAATCATCGGAAGTGCCATCCTAAGTGCGGCCAGTAATGGAAGAGGCGGAAGTGTGACCAGTTCCATTTTAAATGCAAGAGAGAGCGGATTTTACTGGAAAGCTCAGGGTACTTATAAGTATTTTGGCGACAAAGAAGCACCTAATTATATGCTTTCCAATACCGGTCAAAGGGAGCGGGACTTTTCATTGGCTATGGGTCTTAATAAATTTCAATACAGGCTGGATGTATATTATAGTTATTTTAATACTAACATCGGGATCTTAAGGGCTTCTCATTTGGGGAGCATTAGTGATCTGGCACGAGCTATCAACAATGGTGAACCTTTAGTTGTAAGGCCATTTACATATAACATAGGCGCCCCGAGGCAGGATGTAAGTCATCACCTGCTAAAAACTTCTTTTGAAAAGAATTTTTATAATGCCGGAGAACTTGAAATACAGTATTCTTTTCAATTTAACGACAGAAAAGAATTTGATATAAGAAGAGGAGAACAGGCCAACCGTGCATCTTTAGACCTGGAACTGATGACACATAATCTTCAGTCTAATTTTACTTATGATCACCTTGAAAATTTTGAAGCAAAGGTTGGTATTGATCTCACTCTTCAAAATAACTTTGCCAATCCTGATACCGGTGTGCGCAGGTTGATCCCGGATTACAAGATGTTCACCTCGGGGATTTTTATGTTGGGAAACTACTCCCCGGGAGACAAAGTTACTCTAGACGCAGGAGTTCGCTATGATTACAGCAATATAGATGCTAAAAAGTTTTATTTAAAATCCCGCTGGGATGAAAGGGGTTATGACCTGGAATTTTCTGATCTAATCATTGGGGATTCCGGTTCTCAGTGGCTCACAAATCCTGTTTTTGATTACCATAACTTCTCTGCAACTTCAGGGATTAATTATAGATGGAATAACGCTCTTGAAGCAAATTTTAACCTTTCAATGGCATCCAGAAATCCTAATCCATCTGAATTGTTCAGCGATGGGTTGCATCATTCAGCAGCTATTATAGAACTGGGAGATTTGAATTTAGAACAGGAGCAGGCATTTAAGGTATCGGGATCTATGGAGGGCGAGTTTGCAGGGTTTACATTTTTGATCAATCCGTATCTTAATTATATCAATAATTTTATTCTACTGGAACCTTCGGGAATAGAACAGACTATTAGGGGTGCATTTCCTGTACACGAATACAGGCAGGCAAATGCCCAATTACTGGGAGTAGATGTTAATGCGGGATATCAATTTTCCGAAAAATTCAGCTATGCCGGTAATTTTGCATATATAAGAGGTACAGATCTTGAAAATAACAGGCCTTTGGTTGATATGCCTGCGCCACAGTTATCTAATAAGATCTCTTATTATAACAACAACTGGCAAGACCTTAGAATAAGCTTAAGCAATGATATTGTATTGGAGCAAACGAGGTTTCCCAATAATGATTTTACTGCCAATGTCCCTGTTGACGGAGAATTAGTACCCACTGATATTCAAATAAGTCAACCGCCTCCGGCTTACCAACTTTTCCACTTTAATGCCCAAACCAGATTTACCTTAAATACAAAAAACGATTTAGGAATAGGTTTGTCAGTACAAAATATTTTAGACACTCCATATAGAGATTATCTCAATCGTCAAAGGTATTATGCCGACGATCTTGGACGAAACTTTATAGTTCAGATTAAATTTAATTATTAATTATTTAAACACTTATTATTATGAAAAAGCTGAAATTTTTATCAATGTTTTTATTTACAGGAGCTTTAATAACTTCTTGTTCCAGTGATGACGATGCTCTTCCTGAACCGGTAAATGAAGAAGAATTAATTACCACATTAATGGTCACCCTTACTCCAGATGATGGAGGTGAGACAGTTCTTTTGTCTTACAGGGATTTAGACGGAGATGGACCCAACCCTCCGGTTACAGATATTTCAGGGAATCTTTCTGCAAATACCATGTATTCGGGAAATGTTAAGGTTTTAAACGAACTTGAAACACCTGTTGAAGATATTACCGAGGAAGTTGAAGAGGAAGGTGATGAACATCAATTCTTTTATACTTTAGGTTCTTCACTTGATGCAACTGTAAGTTACAATGATGTCGACGAGGATGGAATGCCTGTTGGAATCGAGTTTGACCTGGAAACCGGGGATGCCAGTACCGGAAACTTAACCGTAACGTTACGTCACGAACCCAATAAGACTGCTACAGGAGTAAGTGAGGGAAACATTGCTAATGCCGGAGGAGACACAGACGTGGAAGCTACTTTTAATATTGAAATAGAATAAAACCATTAATGGTTTAAGATTAGCTTATAGCACAAAAAAACGGCCGGAATCATTAATGTTCCGGCCGTTTTATTTTATCTCTTTGTTTTACTAACTTATACTACCTCGGCTTCAATTACTACTTCTTTTCCTGCTTTTTCCTTTTTCCAAACAAAGGTATATAACCACATGAGAGTAAAAGTAGGAATGACATCTGTTCCCGGAAGGATCTCTTCAAGAAATACTATAGCTGATGCTATTTTCCCCTTTTTACCGGGATACATTTCGCTCATCAGTTTTGCCGCGTAAGGAGCCCATAATAAATCCAAAAAAGGCCCTACTAATGGAATAGCATAAGTTGCCATACCTATAGCATCATATACAAGACCTTTAATTAATAACTTGTTTTTCAATTGATTCATGGTCGATGGTTTTATTTGTACAGGTTTAGTTATGCAAAAAAAATGCCATTTATTTTAGGTTTGAAGATATGAGTCTTAAAAATTCTGTACGGGTTTCTATCTTTTCAAATTGCCCACGAAAACCCGAGGTTGTTGTTACGCTGTTTTGTTTTTGCACTCCCCGCATCATCATACACATGTGCTGGGCTTCTATGACAACAGCAACACCTTTAGGTTTGATCGTTTTATTAATACATTCAAGAATGTCGTGAGTTAGTCGTTCCTGTACCTGCAACCTCCGGGCAAAGACATCTACCACCCTTGGCAACTTGCTTAGCCCCACGATGTGCCCATTTGGTATATATCCTATGTGCGCCTTTCCAAAAAAGGGCAGCATGTGATGTTCACACATGGAATAAAGTTCAATATCCTTTACAATGACCATTTCATCATAATTTTCCTTAAACATTGCTGCTCTAAGAATTTCTTCAGGATTTGTAAAATAGCCCTGGGTTAGAAACTGCATTGCCTTTGCTGCCCTTTCCGGTGTTTTTTGTATTCCCTCTCTTTGGGGATCTTCTCCTAATTGCTTTATTATATTTCTGAAATTTCCGGTTAATGCATCGGTTAAATCTTCATTGTACTCTATAAAAGTGTTGAACATCTGGGGTTGTTTGTTATTTTACTTTAATTTTTTAGAAAAATATGTATCGAGCTTTTTAATCTTAGGGTCTATAATGGCCTGGCAATACTGTTGCTGCCTGTTATTATTGTAATAATCCTTATGTTCGTCTTCAGCCCGATAAAATACTGAAGCTTCGGTAACCTCGGTGACAATTTTATCCTTGAAAACATTTTCATTCTCCAGTTGTTCTATCACCTTTAATGCAGTTTCCTTTTGCGGTTCTGAGGTATAGAATATTGCGCTTCTGTATTGGGTTCCCACATCATATTGCTGACGGTTGAGGGTAGTTGGATCGTGTGTACTGAAGAAGATTAAAAGTAATTCTTCAAAGGTAATAACCCCGGGGTCGAATCTGATCTCTATGGCCTCAGCATGCCCGGTTCTTCCTGTAATTATTTCTCTATAAGCGGGATTTTTTATTTTGCCACCTGTAAATCCAGATGTTACTGCATGCACCCCTTTTAATCTTTGAAAAACTGCTTCTGTACACCAAAAACATCCTCCTGCCAATATTGCTACCTCTTCTCTACTATCTTCCATATTAAAAATATTTATTGTTTAACAAAAATAATAAAAACTTAAACACTTAAAATATTTTAACTTTAATTTATTTTGGGTTAAGAATAAAGTATAGGTTTTTGTAATCTTGTGCTTTCTTATTTCTAGCATAAAAAGCCCATAAAATATATGATCTATCAGGGGATTCTAATCTTCATATTTTCTTTTTACCTCTGTAATATTTCTGCTCAAAATACTAAGGTAGATTTGCAAATGCAAAAAACCTTTAATGCACAAAGAGTTGAAGTTGCTCCTGATATTGATGGTGTTATTAATGAAGATGTTTGGCAGGACGTTCCGGTAGCCACTAATTTTGTTATGGTTGAACCCGGAGATGGCAATCCCAGTCGCGAAACTCATCCCACCAGGGTAAAAATAATTTATGACGATGAGGCGATATATTTTGCTGCAGAAATGATAGATAGTGATCCGGAAAGAATTATAAGGCAATTTACCCAAAGAGATGAAATTGGGCAGTCAAGTTTCTTTGTTATAGACATAAATACATATAACGATGGGGAGAATCAAACAAGATTTTTAATTACCTCCGCCGGTGCAATTGCCGATGCGAGGATGACTGGAAATAGAGAAGATTACAATTATAACGTGGTTTGGGAAGCAGAAGTTTCACACGATGAAAATGGATGGTACACGGAGGTTAAAATTCCTTATTCGGCTTTGCGATTTCCTGAAAAAAAAGCACAAATTTGGGGTTTGCAAATGGCCAGACAGATTTCCCATTTAAATGAAGTATATGTCTGGAATTACATAGATAAATCTGTCGGAAAAGCTACGCAATACACTGGTTTATTAAAGGGAATCGAAAATATTGATCCCCCGGTTCGTTTAAGTTTTAATCCTTACACTTCTGCTGAAGTAGATCATTTTAGGGGGAATGCACAATCCAATTTTAATGCGGGCCTGGATTTCAAGTATGGAATAAGCGATTCCTTTACCCTCGATGCGACCCTGATACCAGATTTTGGACAAACGGCATTTGATAATGTAGAACTAAATCTGGGTCCTTTTGAACAGGCTTTTGGCGAAAACCGGGCCTTTTTTACAGAAGGAACTGAGTTGTTCTCAAAAGGCAATTTATTCTATTCCCGAAGAGTGGGAGATGCTCCTATTGGATTTAATTCTGCACAAACACAGGCTCTCACAAATGAAATAATTATTGACAATCCTGAAAGGGCCAACTTATTAAATGCATTAAAAATTTCCGGAAGAACAGATAATGGCCTTGGCATAGGTGTTTTTAATGCCATTACCCAGGAAACCAATGCGATATTTTGGGATACAATTTCCGGAGAAACCCGAAACTTGATTACAGAGCCCCTGGCAAACTACAATATTGTTGTACTGGATCAGCAATATAATCAAAACTCCTCAATTACTTTGATCAATACCAATGTTACCAGGGAAGGAAAATTTCGTGATGGTAATGTTTCCGGATTTCTGTTTGATGTATTTAATAAATCAAATTCTTTTAATTTCCAGGGAGATTTAAAGATGAGCAATGTGAACAATTTTTCACAGAATATTACTGGTTTTGCCTCCGGATTTGAAGTAAACCGCACCAAAGGGAAGATCCGCTATGGTTTTGAACATAATTTGGCAAACGAAACCTATGATATCAATGACTTAGGATTACTCTTTAGGAATAACTTCAATAATTTTGAACTGGATCTATCTTACCAGATCTTTGAACCAACCAAATACCTTAATAATTATAGAATTAGATTATTTAGCAGGCACGAAAGACGATACAAACCTGATTTTAATGTAAGTACTGATGCAGGAGGAAGTTTTTTTGCAATTACCAAGGAAAGATTCGCGTTTGGAGGTTCACTTCAGTTTAGTTCAGAGACAAAAGATTTTTTTGAACCCCGAAAAGAAGGAAGCTTTATCTTGTATAATCCCAGCGTAGGTGGTGATATTTGGATCTCTTCAGATTATAGAAAAAGAGTGGCCATTGATTCCCGGATAGGCCACAGCAAATTTTTTGATTCAGACCAGGAGCTGGTAAGAATGAATATAAATCCCAGAATCCGAATTTCCGATAAATTCAATGTTATATATGATTTCAGGTACACCATTTCAAATAACAGGAAAAGTTTTGTAGCTCGTAGAGATAGAGATGTTTTTTTTGGCAACAGAAAAATTGAAAGTATAGAAAATTCATTACAGGGCAGTTATAATTTTAATACAAAGCAAGTTCTTAGTATAAACTTCAGGAACTTCTGGTCTGCAGCTACATTTGGGGAAGAAAGTTTTTCTGTACTCCGGGGTGATGGCACTCTCAACCCTACTCCTGAATATGATCCGGAAAGAGATCCCAATGCCAATTTTAATATCTGGAATCTTGATCTTAGTTATCGCTGGCAATTCGCTCCCGGCAGTGAAGCCATTCTGCTCTATCGCAATTCTATATTTAACCTTAATTCGCAAAGTGAATTAAAATATTTGGAAAGCCTTGAAGATCTTTTGCAGGAACCTCTAAGGCAAAATATTTCCCTTCGTATTGTATATTTTATCGACTTTAACAATGTGAGGAATATGCTAAGAAGTTAAATAATGATTTCAAAGATTATAAGTAATTTTACACTTCAAGAAAAATAAATGATATACGCAGAAAATATCCATAAATATTATGGAGACCTACACGTTCTAAAAGGGGTGAATCTACATATCGAAAAAAGTGAAATAGTTTCTATAGTAGGTGCTTCCGGCGCCGGAAAGACAACTTTACTTCAAATTCTCGGAACACTTGATCGGCCTGAAAAAAACAAGGAGAGTATATTAAGGATAAATGAAATAGACATTTATTCACAGAGCGAAAAAAAACTCTCTAAATTCAGAAATGAACAAATCGGTTTTATCTTCCAGTTTCACCAGTTGCTTCCAGAATTCTCTGCCCTTGAAAATATATGTATTCCTGCGTTTATTAAAAAAACTCCAAAAGCAGAAGCTGAAAAAAGAGCTATGGAGTTGCTGGACTTTTTAGGTTTAACAGCCCGCGCCCATCACAAACCCTCAGAATTAAGTGGAGGGGAGCAACAACGTATTGCCGTTGCACGTTCTTTAATAAATAATCCTGCTGTAATATTTGCAGATGAACCTTCCGGAAACTTAGACAGTGAATCGGCGGAAAATCTTCACAAATTATTTTTCAGATTGCGGGAAGAGTTTGCCCAGACCTTTGTTATCGTCACTCATAATGAAGATTTAGCTAATATGGCCGATAGAAAACTGGTCATGGTTGACGGGGAAATAATCTAATACTTCAAAGGACAAAAAGTGAATGCTGAAAAAGGCCGAAATAAAATCTTTCCTGGACTACAAGGTTGAACAATACAACAATCGGGAATTTATTAAAACTGATCCTGTAAGGATCCCACATCAGTTCAGTAAGAAAGAGGACATAGAGATAGCAGGATTCTTAACAGCTACTATAGCCTGGGGCAACAGGAAAAGTATTCTTAACAATGCCGGAAAATTAATGGATCTTCTGGATAATTCACCTTATGAATTTGTGATGGAACACACGGAAGAGGATCTGCGTGTTTTGGAAGGCTTTGTCCACAGAACATTTAATGGCATTGACCTCCAGTATTTCATACTAGCTCTTCAAAACATATACAAAACTCACGAGGGTCTTGAAGGAGTATTTACAAAATTTGCCAAAAAAGATAACCTTCAGCCCGCTATACATAATTTCAAAAAGATCTTCTTTGAACTCCCTCATCTTACCCGGACAGAAAAACATGTGAGTGACCCTCACAAAAATTCGGCCGCTAAGAGAATTAACATGTTTTTAAGATGGATGGTACGTAGCAACAGAGAAGGTGTGGATTTTGGTCTTTGGAGGCATATTGAACCTTCACAATTATCCTGTCCACTGGATGTACATTCCGGCAATACTGCCAGGAAACTCGGCCTTTTGAAACGAAATCAAAACGACGCAAAAGCTTTGGCCGAACTGGATACTTCCCTGCGCAAACTGGATGCTGTTGATCCCGTGAAATATGATTTCGCCCTTTTTGGCTTAGGTGTTTTTGAGAAGTATTAACATTTTGTTAACCAATCCAATTATAATACCTACATTTGAGGGTTTCAACAAAAAAAGAACCTCACAATGATATATGCAGAGCGTCCGGCAAATGAAAAAAGCAGGTTAAAGACGCTTGAAAATTTGCAGTTGCTAAACTCCGACCCTGAAGAAAGTTACGACAACATCACTAAACTGGCCTCCTTTATTTGTGAGACTCCCGTTTCCTTAATAACATTAATGGCAGATGAGAAACAGTGGTTCAAATCAAAAGTAGGAACAGAAATCACTGAGTCTCCCAGAGATATTACCCATTGTTCTCATTCTATGTTATACCCTGATGAGTTAATGGAAGTTCCGGATACGAGAATTGATGAAAGATTTTCTGATAATCCTTTTACTACAGGTACTCCTCAAATTTTATTTTATGCAGGTATGCCCTTGAAGGCCCACAATGGTACTGTTATGGGAACTTTATGTGTGCTGGATACTAAACCGAACTCTCTAAATTCTGAAAAAAGGGAAGCCTTAAAGGCTTTGGCAAAGCAGGTAGAAAACTTGTTTGAATTAAGAAGGCATAATTTGAAACTTGAAAAAACATCAAAAGAGCTCAAAGCCAAAAATACCCAGCTAAAGGATTTTGCAGGAATAGTGTCTCACGATATGAAAATGCCTCTCGCCAATATGATCATAACCACAGATTTGTTGAAGGCGAAGTATGCCAAAAACTTTGACGAAGAGGGATTGGAATATTTGAATTATTTAAAACAATCTTCTTTTAAACTGAGTAATTATATCACCGGAATTCTGCAACATTACGAAAGTGATAGTTTAACAGAAGCAAATAAAGAAGAGTTTGATATTCACGATCTACTTGAAGAAATTATAGACCTTCTAAATATAAATTACAACTGCGTAATTAATTTGCCGGAGGAAAATCTAATTATGAAGTGTAACAGGATTGCTTTGGAGCAAATATTTTTAAACCTCATTGGGAACAGTCTTAAATACAACAATAAAGAAGAAATTCAAATAGATGTTGTTTGCACAAATGGGGGCAGGTTTTATAATTTTTCGGTTAAAGATAATGGCGTGGGAATTCCTAAAGATAAACAGGAAGAGATCTTTGAACTTTTTACAGTTATTGAGGAAAAAGACAGGACAGGAAACCGGGGAAACGGGATTGGTCTTTCCACGGTTAAAAAACTGGTCACTTCTTTGGGAGGCGAAATAACGGTAGAATCACAGGTTAATAAAGGAACTACCTTTAATTTTTCGATAGACAGGGAAACTTGTGATTGATAATTATATTATAAAATTCTTAAAAAGAAAATTATTATTCCTAATATTGGTTCAGTGAATAGCAATTAGATTGCTTAATCAATGGAAAGAAATTACGCATCAAACGAAAACCTGCGGGCATTTGTACTAGAAAGTTATAATCTCACAAAATTTACCAACAATCCGGATTTTGATGAAATTACCCATCTGATCGCTTCAATATGTAAAGTTCCAGTTTCCTCTTTAAGCATAATTTATCCTTCCAAAATAAAATTCATTTCTCAATTTGGTATGGAAGTGGATGAAAGGGACAGAGAAAATTCTTTTTCACAAGCTACTTTTTCCTCCGGAAAAAGAATCTTCACATTAAATTATAATGATGCCCCTTCCCTATTTGATGATGCAGAAAAAACACTTGGTAAAAAATTTAGCTTTTACGCAGGGGTCCTTCTCAAGGATCCAAGTGGATACCCGTTAGGAGCACTTAATATCCTTGATACACAAGAAAGGCAGCTGGAAGACAACCAGATCCATGCTTTAAAGGTTCTTGCAAATCAAAGCATGAAACTTATTGAATTTAGAAAACAAAAGCATCAGTTTCAGGTTGTCCAAAATAAGTTAAAACAAAAATATGAGGAACTGGAAAAATTTGCAAGCCTTGTTTCTCACGATATCAAATCTCCTCTCGCTAATATTATTTCTCTCACTGAACTTTTAAGGGAAGAGAATGTTGGGAAATTAGACGAGGAAACAGTTCAGTACCTAAATTACCTGGTTGAATCCTCGTATGCCCTTCGCAATTATGTTGACGGAATTTTAAGTTTTTACAGAAGTGATCATATTCTTGATAAGGATAATGAGAATGTAGATCTACATCAGTTATTACAGGGTATTGCCAAACTATATGATGTCTCTGAGGATGTGATCATCGAGTATCCCCGGGAGGCCAATTTAAAAAATGTCAATAAGGCAGCTCTTACCCAGGTTTTTCTCAATCTCATTAGCAATGGATTAAAATATAACAATAAACCTGTACGAAAAATAGAAATTGAATTTGAAGACCAGGATCCCTTCTACTTCTTTAAGATAATTGATAATGGCGAAGGTTTTCCCGAAGATCAGGCAGATAAAATATTTGAGCTTTTTAGTACCCTTGATACTGTAGACAGGGATGGAAATCCCGGAAGCGGTATTGGTCTTGCCACAGTACAAAAACTTGTTAAGAGTATGGGAGGAAGTATAAAAGTTGAATCTACCCCTGGCAAAGGCAGCTCCTTTAGTTTCACAATTCAGCGACTTTAAACCTTCTGTACATAAAAACCCGGTGGCTTTTTATATATTTGATCTATATACAAAATCTACATGCAGTTTAATCATCCCGAAGTTTTATATGCGCTCTTCTTACTGATTATACCAATAATAATTCATTTTTTTCAGCTGCGAAAGTTTAGGAGAGAAAGCTTTACGAATGTAAAATTTCTAAAACGTCTCACCCAACAAAGCCGTAAAAGTTCCCGCCTTAAAAAATGGCTCGTCCTGGCAACCCGTTTATTACTTCTGGCCTGTATCATTTTTGCCTTTGCCAGACCCTACTTCCCCGGAGAACAAATTGATCCCGATACTGTAGAAACCGTTATTTATTTAGACAATTCCTATAGCATGGAAGCGGCAGGACCACGTGGCCGACTTTTGGACAGAAGTGTACAGGAGCTTCTTGAACAACTTCCGGAAGAGAGGAACTTCACACTTATAACCAACAATGATCTATTTGAAAATGCATCAAAACAGGATATTCAGAAAATAGAATACACAGCAACTCCCCTGGATTTTAATTCGGTTTTATTAAATGCAAAAAGTAGTTTTTCCAAAGACACTTGGACAACTAAAAACCTGTTGCTCCTTTCTGACTTTCAGGAAAATTTTAAATTTTCCTTAGCCTCTGATGCTTCAGATATTAACTTTTACCCCTTGCCCAAAAGACCACAGCGACTCGAAAACATAAGTATTGATACCTTACTTCAAACCGGGGAGAATCTTGGAGCAAGAAAACTTGTGGTAGAATTAAAATTTTCCGGAGATCGTCCCGGAAGTGTTCCTGTGTCTTTCTATAATGGCGAGGATCTATTAGGTAAATCAAGTGTAGATTTTAGCGAGGGGAATGTTCAGGAAATCACATTTCCTGTAGAAGATCCCGTAATTTTAAATGGAAGAATAGAGATAGAAGACAATGGACTGCAGTTCGATAACACATTGTATTTCACTTTTAATGAAGTGCGGCCAATAAAAATCACCAGTATTAATGAAACAGATCCCAGGTTTTTAGAATTGATCTTTTCTTCTGAAGAATTTGATTTTATGCCTATGCCGGCAAATGAAGTTGATTACAATACCCTGGCCGATTCACAGGTGATCGTGTTAAATGAACTTCAGGATCTTTCAGGATCTCTTTTAAATACCCTGATACAAAAAAAAGAAAGTGATGCCGTTTTCATCATTATCCCTTCTCCTGAAGAAATTGGAACCGGATTAGAAAATTTTATCAGGGAACTCGGCTTTTCAGGATTTGGAAATAAAATTGAACAGGAAAAACGGATCACAGGAATATCCTTTCAACATCCTTTATTTTCAGAAGTTTTTGAAGAAGAGGTGAAAAATTTCGAATATCCAAAAGTCCAGGTTTCATATAGCTTAACAGGAAGCAACTATGCTTCCGTACTTAGATTTGAAGATAATAGCCCATTTTTGGCTGAGGCCGGGGGGAATTTTATTTTTACAGCCCCCTTGAATCTGATTAATTCAAATTTTAGACAGTCCCCCCTGGTGGTGCCTTCATTATTTAATATGGGAGCATCGGCATTAAAACCCGGGCAGCCATATTATTTATTGGGAAGTACCAACAGGATTGAAGTTCCGGTAGAGCTGCAGGAAGACGAAATTCTTGAGATTACTTCCCTTGACCTTAACTTCATTCCGCAACAACAAACTTTTGCAAATAAAGTTGAGATAATAACCGATGAACTTCCAGGGGCACCCGGTAATTACAATGTGCTTAATAATGAAAATTTGTTAATGGGCATAAGCTATAATGTAAACCGGAAGGAAAGTGACCTCAGTTACAAAGATTTATCAGATAATGAGGAAGTCAATGTAGTTAGCAACCTTTCGGAATATTTTACTTCCGCAGGCTATAATCAGGAAGATGATTTTTTTTGGAAATGGTTTGTTACTTTTGCCATAATATTTTTACTTATAGAAACGCTTCTTCTAAAATATTTAAAATGAAAATACTCATTCGGTCGGCAAAGATTGTAGATGTTACTTCCCCTTACCATAATAAATCGGCCGACATATTTATTCAGGACGGCATAATTAAGGAAATAGGAAATTCATTAGAGATCGAAAATCTTGACAGAGAAATTCAGCTGGAAGACCTGCATGTTTCCCAAGGATGGTTTGACAGTAGCGTGAGTTTTGGAGAACCCGGATATGAAGAGAGAGAAACTATAGCGAACGGCCTGGAAACAGCTGCTTACAGCGGGTTCACGGTAATTGCGCTCAATGCAAACACAGATCCTGTAATAGACAATAATGGCGCGGTTACTTCCATCAAATCAAAAGCAAAAGGGCACCCGGTAAAAATTCACCCAATAGGTGCTTTAACCCGAAGATCAAAAGGAGAGGATCTGGCAGAATTATATGATATGCACCAGGCAGGAGCCATTGCTTTTGGGGATTATAAGAAGGCTGTAATGCATCCTAATATGCTAAAATTAGCCTTGCAATATGCCCAGAATTTTGAGGGATTGATACTTTCCTTTCCCCAGGATAATGATATCGCCGGAAAAGGATTGGTAAATGAAGACGAAAACAGTACGCAACTTGGACTTAGAGGTATCCCCCCTTTAGCTGAAGAATTGCAGGTTAAAAGAGATCTTGCCATTTTGGAATACACTGGAGGAAAATTGCATATCCCAACAATTTCAACCGCAAAGTCTGTAGAGCTTATCAAAGAAGCTAAAGAAAAAGGGCTGGACGTGAGCTGCAGTGTTGCCATCCACAACCTGATATTTTCTGATGATCTTTTGCTGGACTTTGATACCAACGCCAAAGTTTTACCTCCACTAAGGAGTAATGTTCAAATTAAAGAGCTATTCAAAGGTTTAAAAGATAAAACCATTGATTTTGTAACCAGTGACCATAATCCTATAGATATAGAACACAAAAAAGTTGAATTTGAGCATGCATTGTTCGGAACTATAGGCCTGGAAACCGCTTTTGGAACTTTATTAAGCATAGGAACTCTTGAAGAAACTGTAGATCTTTTAACAAGGGGTAGAACCCGCTTTGGACTGGAATCAGCTGAAATAGCAGAAGGAAGTACAGCAGATCTCACCCTCTTCACTCCAAAGGGAAGAGAAAAATATACAAAAGAACAAATTAGATCTACGTCCAAAAACAGCATTTTTCTCAATGCTGAGTTATTAGGAAAAGTTTACGGGATAATCGTCGGTGATCAATGGAATTTAAAAGAAAATTAATTAAATTAAATAATAAAATTAAATTATCCTGGCATGAATACCACAGCTGAAACCGGAAAAACCGCTGCTATTGTTGCTTACTTGACCATCATTGGGACCATTATTGCCTATTTCATGAATAATGACACCAAGAATTCATTTGCCTCTTTTCATATTCGGCAGGCTTTGGGGATCTATATCACCTTTTACTTATTGGGTGCCTTTGTAAGTATTTTTGACAGCTGGATGATCACCTATGCGTTCTGGATTTTTATTATAATCCTTTTGGGATATGGTTTGGTAACTGCAATTCAGGGAGAACAAAAAGAAGTCCCAATTTTGGGAGCACAATTTCAAAAATGGTTTAGCACAATACAATAAATGATCACAAAAAATCTATCCTTACACCATATAATCAAAGAACCAAAAATAAAACAGGAAAAGTCACCGGTAATTATATTGCTTCACGGGTATGGAAGTGATGCAAATGATCTTTTCGCCTTTGCATCTGAGTTACCTGAGGAGTTGTATGTAATTTCTGCCCAGGCCCCTTATCCTATGCCACCTTATGGAAATGCATGGTATGCTATAAATTTTAATTCAACCCAGGGCAAGTTCAGTGATAATATACAGGCTGTGAAGTCCAGGGATCTTATCCTTCAATTTGTAGAAGAGGTTATAGAAAATTATCCTGTAGATCCTGATAATGTTACCCTATTGGGTTTTAGCCAGGGAACCATATTAAGTTATGCCGTAGCATTAAGCCATCCTGAAAAGATAAAAAATGTAGTTGCGCTCAGTGGGTATATTAATGAAGAAATAATTGAGGAAGATTATCGAAAAAATGACTTTTCAAATCTTTCTGTATATGCTTCCCATGGGAGCCAGGACCAGGTAATTCCGGTAAGTTGGGCAAGAAGAAATCCGCAGATCCTGAAAGAATTGAATATTGATCATGTGTATTCTGAATTTGGTGTTGGCCATGGAGTAGCTCCGGCAAATCTTCTGGAACTTAAAAACTGGCTTAAGGAACATATTTAATCTACAGGATACAAAAAGGACTTTTCGGTGTTTAGATTAAGGTTGTTATCTTCATCGATTTCATAGGTGATAAATAATTCCCCCCAATAGGTTCCATCAGTAAAATCTGCAAGGATCCATTTGTGGTTAAGGATCTTCATTTTGTTTATGCGCATGATGCCGTTCATTCCTGCGAAGGGAACCAGCTCATTGTCTTCATTTGCCTGGTTTCTGCTAATTATCGCCTCTTTTAAGGTGTTTTCTATTGTTTCAGGATCTATTCCCTGCTCTTCAAAATATGAAATTGCCTGTTCATTATTTTCAAGTGAAAAGTAACTGTGCTCCATATTAGACTGAGTTAGCCCCTGGTTTTGAAGCTGTGACTCTTCCAGTTTTTCCTCCAGGCTTTCAATAGTTGCATTTTGAGAATCCAGGATCTTTTTATCATTCACATAAATAAAGATCGTGAACATTAAAGTAAAAATAAAGAGGTACAAAAAGATCTTACTTCGCATTAAATTTCAATTTTAAGATTATCATAGGCTAAGAAAACGTTTTTCGGGAGCTGCGCCTGCACTTCTTCGTGAAAGCCCATAACGTGGCTAATATGGGTTAGGTAAGCCCTTTCGGGCTTTACTTCTTCAATAAAGTCCAAGGCATCCCTGAGGCTGAAATGAGATGGATGTTTTTCCTGTCTCAGAGCATTTACCACTAGCACCTTGACGCCTTTAAGTTTTTCGGTTTCAGAGGGCTCAATGGTCTTTACATCGGTTAAATATGCAAATTGATCAAAGCGGAAACCAAAGACCTGTACCTGGTTGTGCATGACATTTACCGGCTGTATTTCCAGATCTTTAAATTTAAAGGGTTGATTTTTTATTTCATTAACCAGTACACTGGGAGCGCCCGGATATTTGTTCTCGTTCTCAAAGACATAAGCAAATCGATTTTTGAGAGATCCCAACACACGTTTATGACAATAAATAGGAATATCCCCCTGCCTGAAGAAAAATGGCCTTATATCGTCCAGGCCGGCTGTATGATCATTGTGCTCGTGAGTGTAAAGAATAGCATCTACATAATTTATTTTGTTGGCCAACATTTGAGCCCTGAAATCGGGACCGCAGTCTACCAGGATATTATATTCATTCCAACTTACCAATACCGAAACCCTAAGCCGTTTATCGCGGGGGTCATTACTTAAACATACCGGGTGATCACTTCCTATAACCGGTATACCCTGGGAGGTCCCGGTACCCAAAAATATTACTTCCAAGCCTGTTATTTTTATTACAAAAGTAGGTATAATTTTTTTCTATAGACGGCCATTTAGTACCTTTGTCCTACTTAACCGGTTTATATCTAAAGGAGAAAATTATGCCCATCACTATTATGGGGGACAGAGAATTTGAAAATGTTCCTTCGATTAAAAGTAAAGCATTACGTATAAATCTTAACGAGAATATATATGGCACTTTTGCGGAAATAGGAGCAGGTCAGGAAACCGTTCGAAATTTTTTTAGGGCCGGAGGAGCTTCCGGTACTATAGCAAAAGCTATGAGTGCTTATGACAAGGATTTTAGTGACGCTATATATGGTGTTGAAGATGATAAACGCTACGTTACTGAAGCACGGCTAAAAAAAATGCTTTCTCATGAAATAGGACTTATTGAAGAGCGTATTACAAGAGATAAACATCCAAATAAGTTGTTCTTTAGTTTCGCCAATACTGTTGCTACTATTGACTTTGCAAAACAATACAAAGGCCATGGATGGGTTGGAGTGCGTTACCAGGTAGAGCCTGATGAAGATTATAATGAAATTAGCCTTCACCTAAGATTTCACGAAAATGATGCCCGACTGCAACAGAACACCCTTGGTATCCTGGGGGTAAACCTTATTTACGGGGCATATTACAAATACGACAATCCAAAAAAATTACTTCGGTACTTATATGATCATATAGACAAAGACCAGATAGAAATCGATACGATCAATTTTTCCGGACCACGTTTTGCCCAGGTAGATAACAGGTTGATGAGTCTGCAACTAGTGAAAAATGGTATGACCGATGCAGTAATGTTTGCCCCGGACGGAAATAACGTACTACCTGCCAAGATCCTTTATAAAAAGAATATCCTGGCTTTGCGGGGAAGTTTCAGGCCTGTGACCAATGTTAACATGGATATGTACAAACGCTCTTTGGAGTTGTTCTTAAAAGAGAAAAAAGTTTCCGAAGAAAATACAGAAGTAATATTTGAAATTACCTTATCCAATTTAAGGGCTGAAGGAGAAATTGATGAACGGGATTTCATGGACCGTGCAGAATTATTATGTTCTCTTGGCCAGACCGTGATGATCTCCAACTTCCAGGAATATTATCGCGTGGTAGAATACTTCTCAAGATACTCTAAAGAAAGAATGGGGCTTGCTATGGGAGTAAATAACCTGGTTGATATTTTTGACGAGAAGTATTACCGTCACTTAAGTGGAGGCATACTTGAGGCCTTTGGTAAATTGTTCTTTAAGGATCTAAGGGTTTATCTTTATCCGTTCATGGATCCTGAAACAGGAGAACTTATTACCAGCGACAATTTAAAAGTTCACCCAAGAATGAAAGAGCTTTTCAAATTCTTTAAATACAACGGAAAAGTAGTAGACATTGAAAATTATAATCCTGAAGTATTAAATATTTTCTCAAGGGAAGTTCTTCAAAAAATTAGTGATGGCCAACAAGGATGGGAAGAGATGTTGCCTGAGCGAACCGCTGCAATGATCAAAAAACAAAATCTGTTTGGTTATAAGGAAAAGGTAGAAGAAAAAACTTCTTAAATTTTTCAGATATAGAGCTTTATGTAAATATTGGATATATAGCTACATTTCCGAAAATAAAGGAAATTAAAAAACAGTTTATAATTTATTATTTAAACTATTTAAATCTAAAAAGCCAAAGAAACTAATAAGCTTCTTTGGCTTTTTTATTTCCTGAAGGAAGGTATTATAATAGTATTATGCGATCCTCTTTATTTTTGCACCTATTGCCCTAAGCCGTTCATCTATGTTTTCATAACCCCTGTCAATTTGTTCTATGTTGTGAATTGTAGAAGTTCCTTTTGCAGACATTGCAGCAATTAGTAATGAAACCCCAGCTCTGATATCAGGAGAAGTCATTGTAGTTGATCGAAGATGCGATTTGAAATCATGTCCAATAACAGTAGCCCGGTGAGGATCACAAAGAATGATCTTTGCCCCCATATCTATTAACTTATCTACAAAGAATAATCTGCTTTCAAACATTTTTTGATGAATAAGCACACTGCCTCTGGCCTGAGTAGCCACTACAAGTAATATACTCAAAAGATCTGGTGTAAAACCGGGCCATGGAGCATCACTAATATTCATGATTGATCCATCAATAAAACTTTGTACTTCATACCCCTCTGTATGAGCGGGTATAAAAATATCATCACCTCTTTTTTCTATTTTTATGCCAAGTTTCCCAAAGGTATTGGGAATGATCCCAAGGTTCTCCCAGCTTACATTTTTAATTGTGATCTCGCTCTTTGTCATAGCGGCAAGGCCTATCCATGAGCCAATTTCGATCATATCAGGAAGGATGGTATGTTCACATCCCGTAAAGCTTTCTACTCCTTCTATGGTAAGTAAATTAGAACCTATCCCTTCAATTTTGGCTCCCATGGAATTAAGCATTTTACATAACTGCTGTAAATAAGGCTCACAGGCAGCATTGTAAATGGTAGTTTTTCCTTTTGCCCAAACCGCGGCCATAACAATATTTGCGGTACCTGTTACAGAAGCTTCCTCCAGCAACATATAATTTCCGGTAAGGCCATTGGGAGCTTCAACACCGTAGAATCGTTCCTCCTTGTTATACCTGAATTTTGCTCCCAGCTTTACAAATCCGTCAAAATGCGTATCAAGTCTACGTCTACCTATTTTATCACCACCGGGGCGCGGAATATATCCTTTGCCAAAACGGCCTAACAAAGGTCCTACAATCATTATAGAGCCTCTTAATCCGCTTCCTTCTGTTTTAAAAGCTTCACTCTCTAAATATTTAAGATCGATATTATCACTTTCAAAACTATAACTGCCTTTTTTAAGTTTCTCAATTTTAACTCCAAGGTTCTGGAGCAGTGAAATAAGTTTGTTGACATCAACTATATCAGGAATATTGTTGATGATCACTTTTTCGGGGGTTAAAAGTACAGCACAAAGGATTTGTAAAGCTTCATTTTTAGCTCCCTGAGGTTGAATGCTTCCACTAAGCGGATGCCCACCTTCAATTTGGAAAGTTCCCATTAAAGATTAATTTTTTAATTGTGACGTTTACGTCCTCTTGGATTTCTGTTGGTTTTTTTAGCAGGAGTGCTGCTGCTTTTAAATTTTTTGTTACCTCGTAAAAGATTTGAAGCTTCACTTAAGTCTTCTTCTTTATTTTTCAAATTGATGGTTCCCCCGCTCAATTCTCTCAGATGTTCAAAAATTACTTCATCTTCAACAGTTTCCCTGTTCCAGTTCAGGTAAGATTTTTTCATGTGATTGGCAATGGAATAAACCAGGGCTTCTTTAAGATCGCCTTCTTCCAATTTAACCGCCTCATCGATCATCCTTTTGATATTATTTCCGTAAAAGCGATACTTCGGAAAATTTTGAGGATATCCCATAGTATCTGGCCGCTCCTCCAGGAGTTCTTTGGATGGTTTTGGGAAGGGGGATTCCACATCCAGTTTAAAATCACTTATAATAAATAATTGATCCCAAAGTTTATGCTGAAAGTCGGGCACATCCCTTAAATGCGGATTCATATTTCCCATTACAGCAATAATGGACCTGGCCACTTTGTTTCGTTCCTGCTCATCCTCAATGGACACAGCATGTTCAACCATTTTTTGTAAATGCCTACCGTATTCAGGTATAATTAACTTGCTCCTTTCAGAGTTGTATTCTAATTCGTATGTCAAAATTGAAATTTAAGGTGATAATATATTTGGTAGAAAATATAAAGCTGCAAAATACTAAATATTATTCAACTCTGGAAATTATAAAAAGTTGCTCATTTGGGGGATAATTTCCGCCGGGTTAAAGCGAGATCACGCCTTCAACTTCATTTCCTACAGTAATATATTTATCAATTACCGCATCAGGGTTTTTCATTTGCACGTTTACCGAAACACTGGTGTAAGTACCTTTTTTTGATTTTCTGGTCTTTATGACCGCTCCCATATTATCAAAAATATTGTGGATCTTTTTTATTTTTTCCGGCTCCGAGGGTATAATAAATTTATAAAGATATTCTGTTGGCCACAAGGAGGTATCGTGTAGCTGTGCTTTTAATTTCCGGTAAAATTCTTCAGGATCTTTCGCTGGCTCCATAATTTTTCTCTTTCATTTTAATGCAAATATACAAGTAATGATCCATTTTTTTTATTTGATCCAAATAACGAAATTTGCACCGTGCAAAATAAAAAAATTGTTATTACCGGCGGACCCGGTACCGGAAAATCCTCATTGATCCATCATTTAGAACAGCAGGGGTATCATTGCCTTCATGAGGTGTCAAGGGAGATTACTGCCGATGCTCAAAAACAGGGAATTACCCAGCTGTTTTTAGAGAAGCCGATTCTTTTTAGTGAAAAGCTTCAGGAGGCGAGAATAGATCAATTTAAAGAAGCATCTCAAACTGAAAAAAATACTGTTTTTTTTGACCGGGGACTTCCCGATGTCGTGGCTTACATGAATTATTATCATACCTCCTACCCTGCTAAATTTGCAGAAGCTTGTAAAACATTCCGTTATGACCAGGTCTTTTTACTGCCTCCCTGGAAGGAAATCTATATAAATGATGATGAGCGGTATGAGAGTTATGAACAGGCCACACTTATATATGACTTCTTAAAAAAAGCCTATCTTTCTTTTGGATATGAGCCTTTAGAGGTCCCAAAACGATCTATTGCGCTACGTAGCAACTTCATTTTAAATAATCTCCTTGTGTAAACTTGCAGGATAAAAAACACATATTACAAAAATACTGGGGTCACCCGGATTTTCGGTCTCTTCAGGAAGAGATCATTGATGCCGCTGAAAACGAGAAGGATATTCTCGCTTTGTTACCTACCGGTGGCGGGAAATCCCTTTGCTTTCAAATTCCGGCCTTGACTAAAGAGGGAATTTGTATCGTGATCTCTCCCCTGGTCGCGTTAATGGAAGATCAGGTAAAAACATTACAGGCAAAAGGAATTAAGGCACTGGCTTTGGCCGGAGGCATATCGTTTCAGGATCTTGATGTACTCCTGGATAATTGTATTTACGGAAATTATAAGTTTTTGTACTTATCTCCTGAACGCTTACAACAAGATATCGTGCAGCAGCGAATAAGACATATGAATGTGAATCTTGTTGCAGTAGATGAAGCGCATTGTATATCTCAATGGGGTCACGATTTCCGCCCGGCATATCTCAATATTTCTATATTGAGGGATCTACATCCTAAAGTTCCCATTATGGCTTTAACAGCTTCGGCGACAAAAGAAGTAGTAAAAGATATTCAGGAACAGCTAAACCTCCGGGCTCCACAGATATTTCAGGATTCTCTAAACAGAAAAAACCTGGCTTTTAAAGTATTATGTGCTGAAGATAAGATCTACAGACTGAGACAGATACTGAATAATAAGAATGAAAGTGTTATTATTTATGTAAGGAGCCGAAATGCGACTATTGATATTACCAGGGAGCTTGAGCATTATGGGTATTCCGCAGCGGCATATCACGGTGGGTTATCGGCTAAAGAAAAGTCAAAGAATTTAAGTAAATGGCTTAGTGAACATGTGAAAATTATGGTGGCGACAAATGCCTTTGGAATGGGTATAGACAAAGCCAATGTGCGACACGTGGTGCATCTAAATTTACCTGAGAGTATTGAAAGCTATTTCCAGGAAGCAGGCCGTGCCGGAAGAGATGGGGAAATGGCAACGGCAACAATAGTTACCAACAACAGTGATCTGCCACTCCTTAAAAATCAGTTTTTGAAAACTTTACCCGATCTGGATTTCACCATTTTAGTATACAAGAAGCTTTCAGCATACTTTCAAATCCCCTACGGAGAAGGTCAGGATAAAAACTACGATTTTAATTTTGCTGAATTTTGCAGTAAATACCAGTTTCATTCAGAAAAAACATATAATACACTGCAGTTACTCGACAGGATAAGTGTGATCAAATTATCCCAACAATTTAAAAAGGCTACAGATATACAGTTTGTGATCTCCAACAGGCAATTGTTTCAGTATCTGGATGAAAATCCACGTTTTGAGCAGGTAATAAAAGCCATCTTGAGAAATTATGGGGGCATTTTTGAAAATAAGCTTCCTGTAAATATTAATTCAATTGCTGCAAAAGCGGGAGTAACTGAAACCGAAACTATTGAGAATCTTAAGAAATTACATCAGGATAAGATCATAGATTTTGAATTTCAGCAAAATGATGCTACCGTCATTTTTCTAAATCCAAGAGAAGATGAAATAGGGATCTATCCTTTTTCAGGATACATTAAGTCCCAGGCAAGGAACAAAACCTTGAAAATAGAATCTATACTAGCTTATGTTGAGAATGATAAGATTTGCCGGAATAAACAGCTGTTGTTTTACTTTGGTGAAAAAAACAGTAAAAACTGCGGAATTTGCTCTGTTTGTATGCCGTTAGAGAAAAGCATCAAAAAAGAGACTATAAAGCGTATATATTTGGAAATAATCCAGCAACTGGAACTTGGGCAAAAAAGTTCCCGGGACCTGGTACGCCTATTACCCTTTCCTGAATCTGGAATTCTGAAAGTATTACAACTCTTGCTGGAAAAGGAGATCATTGAACTTACCGGTAACAACCATTTCAAAATAAAACATACATGAAAGATTTAAAAATAGTGTTTATGGGTACTCCGGAATTTGCTGTGACCATTTTAGATGAAATAGTAAATGGCGGATATGAAATTGCTGGAGTAATTACTGCGCCAGACAGGCCTGCCGGCAGAGGAAGAAAACTGCAGGAAAGTGCTGTTAAGACTTATGCAGTATCAAAAGGTTTACCAGTTCTACAGCCCACAAACCTTAAATCTCCCGAATTCCTGGCTCAGTTAAAAGCTTTGCAGCACAATATCCAGGTAGTTGTAGCTTTTAGAATGTTACCCCTGGAGGTGTGGAAAATGCCGGAATACGGGACATTTAATTTACACGCCTCGCTGTTACCTCAATATCGTGGTGCTGCTCCTATAAACTGGGCAATGATTAACGGCGAAACCACCACCGGGGTATCTACCTTTTATATAGATGAAAAAATTGATACCGGAAGGATCATCCTGAATAAAGAAGTACCTATAGACACGGAAGAAAATGCCGGGGATTTGCACGATAAACTGATGCAAACCGGTGCTGAATTAGTACTGGAGACCCTAAGTCTTATAAAGAACGATCAGGTGAAAACTATTGAACAAATTGAATCAAACGCGCTTAAAGATGCTCCAAAACTCACAAAAGAGAATACCAAAATTAATTGGGATGCACCTCTTGAACAAATCTTTAATTTAATAAGAGGCCTGAATCCTTATCCGGGAGCCTGGTGTTACTTAGAAAATGGAAGAGAAAATCTTTCAATTAAAATTTTTGATGTTAATATGGAAAAAGGAACCCATTCTTATAAGCCTGGGAAAATTTTAAAAACGAATAAAAATCTTCAGGTTGCTGTTCATGGGGGTTTTATAGATTTAATAGAAATTCAGCTTCCCGGGAAACGAAAAATGCAAATTAAGGACCTCATAAACGGGTACAATTTTGCGGATAATGCGAATGTCCTGTAAACCCCCATCAGTACTGAAAGAGTAGAATTTTGGAATTATTCAACCAAAGTTATTAACAATTTACCCTACTTATTAACAAAAACCCGCATTTCCCTTGATATTACTTGCACGGCTGATAAATCCATATAAATTTGTAATGCAATTAACAATACGTTTAACCAACAATTAATTTAAAAATCAAATTATGAACAAAACAGATTTAATCGATGCAATGGCTGAAAATGCTGGAATTTCAAAAGCCGCAGCAAAAAAAGCATTAGAATCATTTTTGGAAAATGTAGAAAAATCTCTTAAAAAAGGTGATCGCGTTTCTTTAGTAGGTTTTGGATCTTGGTCAGTATCTAAAAGAGCTGCACGTGAAGGTAGAAACCCACAAACCGGAAAAACTATTAAAATTGCTGCAAAAAATGTAGTAAAATTTAAAGCCGGAGCAGATCTTCAAAAAGCTGTAAACTAATATTTAAGCAAAAAAATTAAAAACCCTCCCCTTCGGAGGGTTTTTTTTTATAAAATTTTTATAAAAGATTTGAAAAATTAAATTAAATCTTTAGATTTAAATAAAGTCTGCAATTATGATAGCTATCAAACCAGCCAAAGGTCACCTTCTAATCGCTGAACCGTCCATTGTAGGAGACGCTTCTTTTAACCGTTCTGTTATCCTTCTTGCAGAGCATTCAGATACTGGTTCTATTGGATTTATTCTGAACAAGGTTTTAGATTTCACCCTCAATGAGCTTATTCCTGAGGTGAATAAAAAATTTAAAATTTACAATGGAGGCCCGGTCGAACAGGATAATCTTTATTTTATACACAAAGTTCCGGACCTGATACCGGAAAGTATAGAAATTGCCAATGGCATTTATTGGGGAGGAAATTTTGAAGCAGTCAAAGAACTGATCCTTAAGGGCCTGATCTCTGAAAAGCAAATTCGTTTCTTTTTAGGATATTCAGGTTGGGATGCCACACAATTAAAAGAAGAACTGGATTCTAATTCCTGGATCATTTCCTCACAACACAATGCAAAAGAAATAATTGAAAGACCATATAACTCTTTTTGGAAAGATAAAATGAGGGAACTTGGTGGGGATTATTTGATATGGTCCAATGCTCCTGAAAATCCAAGTTATAATTAATTTACCCCAGCCTTGCCTTAACATTAAGTTTTGTTAATAGCTCCCCTGTCACCTCTACTCCAAAATCCTTCTTCCTATATTTTGTAGCCGGTTGTATCCCTATAATTACATTTGTAATAAACAGCTCATCTGCTTTTTGCAGCTCAAAAGGTGAGATAGGAGCTTCTTCAAGTTCAAACTTATCTAAAGTTTTAAGAACAGCAAGAATTTGTTTCCTGATAATGCCATTTAGTGCACCTTCAGTGAGAGGAGGAGTTTTGATGACGTTTCCGTTGACAAGAAACACATTCCCGTTAAGCGCCTCTACAACCATCTTCTTTTCATTGATAAGCAAACAGTTTTCATAACCGTTTTCCTTGGCAAATATGCTACCCAGAACATTGATAGCCCTATTATTGGATTTTACTGTAGATAAAAGTCCGCTGTTTAAGTAGTGATCTTTAAAAAGCTCTACTTCGTAGGGATCCCGGTTTAATAAATAAAAAGGCTCATCTAATTTTTCCGCTAAGATCACGTAATCAATTTCTAAGGTCTCAGGTGTGTAATATCCTCCTGTTTTACGATAAACTATGAATTTGATTCGGCAGGGAGAATTCTCCAGTTGATTTAAATCTATAAGTTGCAGAATTTCGGCCTCCAGGAATTCGGGAGAAAAAGTATCCGGGATCTCCATTCTCATAATACGCATTGAGGCCATTAACCGGAAATAGTGGTCTTCCCAAAAGATAATTTTTCCGTTTATGACCCTTATTGTTTCAAAGACCGAGTCACCGTAAGCGAAGCCCCTGTTTTTCACAGAGATATTGGCATCCTCTTCAGCTACTACTTTCCCATTCAAATTTATCATAAAAAAACCCCGTTTAATTAGAACGGGGCAAAGGTACTATTTCTGTCAAGATTTTTTAGACAGATCCTAAGATGGATTTAAGGTCTGATATCATGTTCTCCCAAAGCATCTTTCCTTCATTTACTTCATCTTCTTCAGCAAAATCGGTAATCATTATGGAAACATCTTTAGTAATTTCGTCAACCTGGATCCTTATTTCAAAATAATAAGGAGATTCTTCGTCAATTAACCAACGGAATTTAATTCTTTCGCCATTCTTTTTACTCACCAGTTTAGCTTTTTCTTCAGAACCGTCCCAGATAAAGGTAAAAAGTTCTCCTCTGGAATTCACATTATCTGCATACCATTCACTTAGACCTGAAGGGGTTGAAATATATTGATATAATAACGCTGGAGATGCCTGTATAGGGAATTCCATTTCGTACTTAACTTTATCTTCCATGCTTGGTTTCTTAGATTTTGGGCAATATATATATTAAATGGAAACCTTGAAAGAAAACAAAATAAATAATTCCCAAAATATTGTTTGCGTCAACTCAAATAGTTTTTATATTTGCAGCCGCTAACAGAAAAGGCAACGCAATGTTTCACCCTTCTCTTCTTTAGCAATTATAATGGCGAGGTAGCTCAGTTGGTTAGAGCGTCGGATTCATAACCCGGAGGTCACGAGTTCAAATCTCGTTCTCGCTACATATCAAATATAAAAGCCGGGGAAAATTTCCCTGGCTTTTTATGTTTTGTTTCTCCACATAACCAGGTAAAAAAATATGGCCTGGGAATTAAACAGGCAATCTCCACAAAAAACAGTTTTAATATTAATCATCAGATTTATTTCCCTGATCCTTCTTCTAAAGAATTACTTACTCCTCCATTTTAAATATATTTTGGCCTAAAAGAAGAAAAAATTGGGAAAATCTTGTAAAGATATATTCATAACTTATTCAATCGTAAGAAAGTAGGCCTGAAACAATATAAATAGTCACAAGAGTCTTATTTAATTTGGAATGTTAATCAATGATTAGGAGCTGAATCAAAAAGTATGTCTATAACCGGAGAGGAAATAAAAGAAATATCGCAAACTGAAAAAGTCATTGTACCCAAACGGATTTTAAAAACATCAGATGCGGTTGCCCTTATAGTTGGAATTGTGATTGGCGCCGGTATTTTTCGCACCCCTTCTTTGGTTGCCGCAAATGTTGATTCTGGTGGAATGATGCTTAGCATGTGGGTGATCGGAGGTATTATTTCCTTAATTGGTGCTCTTTGTTATGCCGAACTCACCACTACCTTTCCTAATACCGGGGGAGATTATCATTTTTTGAAACGCGCTTTTGGAAAAAAGACTGCATTTCTTTTTGCCTGGGCCAGAATGAGCGTGATCCAGACCGGATCTATAGCGTTGCTTTCATTTATTTTCGCCGATTATGCCACTCAAATTTACAGTCTAGGAGAATTTTCTTCAGTTCTATATGCAGGTATTATAGTTTCTTTTCTTACCCTAGTTAATATTTTAGGGATCCACACCGGTGCCGGAGCTCAAAAATTATTGACCACCCTGGAAGTGTTGGGTATTTTGATCATTATCATTGTAGGTTTATTCTTTGTTCCCAATGCATCAGATGTATCCTTCTCATTCGTACCTGTTCTGGAATCTGGAAATTCTTTTGGATTGGCAATGGTGTTTGTTCTGCTCACCTTTGGCGGCTGGAATGAAGCTGCATATATTTCAGCAGAAATGAGATCAGGAAATAAAAAAATGGCTATGGCATTGATCTCAAGCGTTCTTATTATTACCGCTGTATATTTTTTGGTGAATTTTGCTTTTTTAAAAGGGCTGGGGCTTTCGGGAATGGCAGAATCCCAGGCGGTGGCAGGTGACCTGATGGGTGCGGCATTTGGATCTTTAGGAGTTACCCTCATCTCACTTATCGTTGCTGTTTGTGCCATGACCTCTGCCAACGCCACTATCTTTACAGGTGCCAGATCAAATTATTCTTTGGGTAGGGATTTTTCTGCTTTTAGATTCCTGGGAAAATGGAGAACAGAAAAAGCCGGTCCTGTTAATGCCTTTATCGTTCAGGGGGCAATTTCCCTTATTCTGGTTAGCTTTGGTTTGTTTTCCCGAAGCGGATTTGAGACTATGATCGATTACACTGCTCCTGTGTTTTGGTTTTTCTTATTAATGGTGGGTGTAGCTTTATTTGTTTTAAGGAAGAAAGAGCCCAATAAAGAAAGGCCATTCAAAGTACCCTTATACCCTGTGCTCCCCCTAATTTTTTGTATTACCAGCGCATATCTTCTTTATTCCAGTATTATGTATACGGGATGGGGAGCCTTTGTAGGGATAGGCGTTTTATTTGTGGGAATTTTGATTCTGGTCTTTAAACCCTCTCTGACAAAACACAGTGAATAAATGATAATATTAAATACAGAATTTCCAAAGGAAACCAGTTTGACCAGGTTGAAAAGAAAGTACAGGGAGTGAAGGTATTTTTTGTAACTTTTATAGAACAATTTTTTGATTGGCTATAACTTAGTTATCAGTGCTTTTTCCGTCCCCCTACTATATTTTTAAATTTTATTTAATACTTGAACATTTTAATAACTAAAACTATTTTTATGAAATCTATCAGAACCTTTATTTTGCTTGCCTCTATAGCTGTTTTTGCTTGCCCAGCAGTGGTGGCCCAGGAACTGGATGTGGTTTATGTGCCAACCAGAGAAATAGTGGTTGACGCTATGTTAAAACTCGCTGATGTGAAAGCATCTGATGTTGTTTATGATCTTGGATGTGGAGATGGGCGTATTGTCATTGCAGCAGCACAAAAATACGGGGCAAAAGGCAAAGGGATAGACATTGATCCAAAAAGAATTGAAGAGGCGAAGATGAATGCTGCGGAAGCGGATGTACAGCAACTGGTAGAATTTGAAGTTGGCGACCTATTTGAAGCCGACGTAAGCGAGGCTTCTGTAGTAACATTATACTTGCTCAGCACCCTCAATTTAAGATTGAAACCTATGCTGCTGGAACAATTAGAGCCGGGAACACGAATTGTTTCCCACTCCTTTAGCATGGGAGACTGGGAACCCGATAAAACTGAATTTGTTGATGGAGCAACTATATATCTATGGACAGTTCCGGAGAAATAATACAATTAACGGAAATATTTGAAGGTAATTAAAATCTTATAATGCAGCTTTATTCAAATTATGTTCCCCCTTCCGGTGAAAAAGAGAGGAGGATCCACATTGTTTAAGAATTCCCAATATATCTTAATATTATTTGCTGGAATGCGTTCCTTTTTTTACGTTTTGACATTTCACAAAATAAAGCTACTTTACAATCACTTAATTACATTAAATGATGGAGGTAGTTGTTTTAACCGGGGCCGGAATAAGCGCCGAAAGCGGCATTAAAACTTTTAGAGATGCTGATGGATTATGGGAAGGCCATGATGTTATGGAGGTTGCAACCCCTGAGGGTTGGAAAAAAAACACAGAAAAAGTTCTGGAGTTTTATAATCAACGCAGAAGGCAATTACTTCAGGTTGAACCTAATGCTGCTCATTATGCACTTTCAGCTTTAGAAGAGAAATTTAATGTAAATATTATAACCCAAAATGTTGATGACCTTCATGAAAGAGCAGGAAGCTCTAAGGTTCTTCATTTACACGGAGAACTTTTAAAGGTGAGAAGCTGTTTTGATGAAGATCTTGTCCTGGATTGGAAGAAAGATTTGAATATTGGAGATTTTTGTGAGCATAATTCTCAATTACGTCCACACGTGGTATGGTTTGGAGAGGCCGTCCCCATGTTTTCCCCGGCTTCTGAAATTACTGAAAAAGCAGATATATTACTTATCATAGGGACCTCAATGCAGGTTTATCCCGCAGCAGCTTTAATGGATTTTGTTAAAGAAGACACTAAAATTTATTTTATTGATCCTGATCCTGCTATAGCTTCCTCTTCCAGGGTTAAAATAATAAAAGAAAAAGCTTCAGTAGGTGTACCCAAACTTGTAGAGGACCTTTTAAAATAAATTTCTTCAGCATTAATAGACAATCACCAAAAAACAAAGAAAATAACGGGGAAACAAGCTTTTTAAAATTTGTTAAAGACTTACCTTTAGCCCTTAAATTTTAAAACATACTAAATGACACCCCTTACAGCAATTTCGCCTATAGATGGGAGATATCATCAAAAAACAAGCTCGCTAATTAAATATTTTAGTGAAGAAGCACTTATCAAATACCGGGTTCGTGTAGAAATTGAATATTTCATTGCCTTATGTGAACTTCCTCTTCCGCAATTAAAAAAAGTAAATAAAAATTCTTTTTCCGATCTAAGGGACATATACAGAAGTTTTAGCGGGCAGGATGCAATTGCAATTAAAGAAATTGAAAAAACCACCAATCATGATGTTAAGGCAGTAGAATACTTTATTAAAGAAAAATTTGATGATCTGAACCTTCAGGAATTTAAGGAATTTATTCATTTTGGCCTTACTTCCCAGGATATCAATAATACTGCAATTCCACTGAGTTTAAAGGAAGCTATTGAAAAGGTGTATTCTCCGGCGCTGGAAAAAATTATTCAAAAGATCGGAGAATTAAGTATGGATTGGAAAGATATTCCCTTGCTTGCCAGAACCCATGGACAACCGGCCTCTCCCACTCGGTTAGGAAAGGAGCTGGATGTATTTGTTCAAAGGTTGACTGTTCAATTTGAGCAACTAAAAAAGATACCACATTCAGCAAAATTTGGAGGGGCAACGGGTAATTTCAATGCCCATAAGATTGCCTACCCACAAATTGACTGGAAAGCCTTCAGTAGTAAATTTGTAGAAGATAAGCTTGGGCTGGATCACTCCTTCCCTACCACACAAATTGAGCACTATGATAATATGGCCGCACTGTTTGATAATCTCAAAAGAATTAATACTATTATCATTGACCTTAACAGAGATTTCTGGACCTATATCTCCATGGATTATTTCAAACAAAGGATTAAAGAAGGAGAAGTAGGATCTTCTGCTATGCCTCATAAAGTAAATCCTATAGATTTTGAGAACAGTGAAGGAAATATGGGCATTGCCAATGCTATCTTTGAACATTTATCTGCGAAACTTCCTGTAAGCAGGTTACAGCGGGATCTTACTGACAGCACTGTTTTGAGAAATATTGGAGTTCCGGTTGGACATACTTTAATAGGCTTCCAATCTACTTTAAAAGGTTTGGATAAATTATTACTTAATGAAACCAAGATAAAACAAGATCTGGAAAGTAACTGGGCTGTAGTAGCAGAAGCTATACAAACCATTTTGAGAAGGGAAGGTTATCCCAATCCTTACGAGGCGCTGAAAGGGCTTACCAGGACAAATGCAGCAATTAATCAGGAAAGTATTTCTCAATTCATTGAAACTTTGAGAGTGACAGAGGAGATTAAAATAGAATTAAAATCTATTACCCCTGAAAACTACACCGGAATTTAAAAAACAATAAACCCCCGGAAATTTGAATTTTCGGGGGTTATTTTTTTGAAATATATTTCTTATTCTGTTCTTTCTATGAACATTTCGGTAATTCCTGAGAGGCCATCCAGTTGGACGTCTCCCTTTTCCATAGATTTCATCATATTCAGGATATCTGATGGATTCATATCATCACCCAGCAATCTGGCAATTCCCATTCCCCGTTCCTCGTCGAACCCGTATAGTATGATCTCATCTATTGCATCATCCTCTCCGGTAAAATAAACTTCTACACGAGTGTCTCCACCCCCGTATTTCATTAACAATTGGTATTTTTCATCTTTCAGGATATCGTCAAGATTGGCCTTTTCAGTTTCAATTTTACTTTCATTTTCAATTTTTTTAGGAATTGCCAGGACATTGATCTTTTTTATGGTTTCAATAGTTCTTTTTTGGTCAGGATTAAGTGTACCTGTATTGGCAAACATACTTGCAGGAACATCTAAGGCTATAAAATCCTTACTGTTTTGATTTTCAACATAATATTCCTGCAAGCTTTGCTTATTGTCACACGCGGTAAGGTTTATTCCCACGAAAAGCAGCAAAATGTTTTTAAAGATTTTCATGATCAGGATCCTTTATTTGCGTTTTTTAATTCTTTTGATCCCGGAACTTTAAGTTCAGAAGTTAGTTGAGAGATCTTGGTTAGATCCAGATTTCCGGTGATACTCATTATGACCGAGATGGGTTTTCCTTCTTTAGATCCTTCCATGAACATAAAGAGTTCACTAACAAAGTTGTCATTTTTTCCGGGCTTGGAATAAAATTTAATGTTATTACCATCTTCACTCACCCTCATCAATTCATCGAGAGAGCTTTTATTTAGATAAGAACTTACATCTGTAGCCATTTGTGATCTTACCGATGAGAGATTAGAAGTGTATATACGAATCTCCTTTAAATTATCGATGAGATCAAGGTATTGTTGAGCTTCAGGGTCATTACTGCTTATATCTACTTTTGAAAGCAGTTTAAACATTTTACTGGTCATTACAACTGCATCTACATCCTTCATGGAATCATACTTTTCAAAGTTCTGACTGTATCCCGTAATAGATATCATACCAATTAGTGCTAAAATTATTGACTTTTTCATGATTCTTGTTTTTAATTGTTATTTAATATACTTGTTTTTTGCTTTATCAAATTCTACTACATATGTTAGCTCATCCTGGCCGGTATTCAATACCTCCGAGACTATTTGCAGTGTTTCTTTAGCCTTTAGATATGCCTCCTCCGGATCTTCAATAGTTCCCAGATTTTCCTGATTCAAATTTTCATCACCAGTATTTAGGGTTGCAAACAGTCCTACCGCTAGTATTACACTTGCGGCTATTCCCGTCCAGGCCAACTTATTAGAAAAGAATTTATTGTTTCTTTTCAATTCCACTTCCCGGGAATAGGATTCGGTTTTAGCTTTTGCTGTATAAGCAAATACCATTTTATAAGGCTTTAAATGATCTGGCACCTTTTCCGAAGAAAAGTATTTCTTCAGGACTCTCTCTTCTTCAAGGGAAGTTTTACCCTCATCATATTTTAAGAGCAGAGATTCTATATTAGTTAATTCCATAGCTGTGTTTTTTAATTAATTCTTCTCTAATTTTTTTTCTGGCTCTGGAAAGAGCCACTCTTATAGCTGTTTGATTCATTTTTGTTATTTCAGATATTTCTTCAAATTCATATTGTTCTACATCCCGTAACTGAAAGATCAACTTTTGCTGATCCGGCAAAGAGTCAAGTATAAAAGCTACCTGCTCTAATTCATCAGAGATCTCCAGTTTTTGATGCTGATTACTCTCCCCGCTTTCATAATTACTATGTACTATTTTTAAATTATTATTTTGCTTCAGTTTCAATTGATCTAAACAATGATTTTTGGTGACCGTCATTGCAAAGGCTTCCAGGTTGGCATAATCGTTGAGTTTATCATTGCGGCTCCACAACTTTAAAAGAACTTCCTGAGTAGCATCTTCAGCAGCTTCACGTGATGTAAGCAAACGAAGGGCCAAACGGTACATCTTGTCCTTAACAGGATCAATTAGTTTGATAAAGGTGCTTGAATTCATTTTATTAGTTGGTTGTTAGGGCCTTTACATCTTTACGACGAATGAGTTAGATATTTGTTACAAATTTTTTAATTTACAATATTGTAATTACTTTTAGCGAATAATGCGCACATCATCGTATTTTAAACAATACTAATAAGAAACACTCCCTACGCTATGAAAATTTATAAATTATTTTTACTAACATTTCTGGTGGGTGGATTAACCACCTCATGTTCGACAGATCAGGATGACATTGACACCAGGAATGAAGAAACACCAGGAGAGCAACGGGATCTGACCGTGGAAAATTTTATTTACCGCGGAATGAACGAAATTTACCTCTATAAAGCTGATGTTCCTCAATTAGAGGATAATTTCTTTTCTTCTCAGGAAGAGCGAAATGACTTTTTAGACAATTTTCCTACCCCGGAAGAATTGTTTTATGATGGTCTCGTAGCTCCCCAGGATAAATTTAGTTTTATAGTTGATGATTATGTTGAATTGGAAAACAGGTTTAGCGGAATTAGTACCACTACGGGTATGTCTTATGCCTTGAGTTATATTTCTTCGAATTCCAGTGATATATTTGGCTATGTAAGATTTGTACTTCCGGGTACATCTGCTGAAGCAGAGGGCGTAAAGCGTGGAGATATTTTTTCCACTATAGACGGGGAACAATTAACAGATTCCAATTTTGGAACTTTGTTAGCACCCCAATCCTTTACTATAGGCCTGGCTGAATTAGAGGGTGATGATCTTGTAGAAACAGGTGAAACTATTACTCTTACGAAGGCAGAATACAATAAGAACCCAATTTTGATTTCAAAAGTGATTGAGGTAAATGGTAAAAATGTTGGTTACCTCTTGTATGATAGTTTTACTGCAGATTATGATGAAGAACTCAATGATGCCTTTGGCGAATTTCAGGCTGCAGGTGTAACAGATCTCATTCTGGACCTAAGGTACAACGGAGGGGGCTCTGTTAGAACGGCTACAGATCTAGCTTCTATGATTACAGGACAATTTACCGGAGAAGTCTTTATGAAAGAAGAGTGGAATGAAAAATATCAAACATATTTTGAGGAAAATGAACCTGAAAGATTGTTGAATAATTTTAATTCAACCCTAAAAACAGGTGAAGAGATTAATAGTTTGAATCTATCAAAGGTATATGTACTTACTACCTTAAGATCTGCCTCTGCAAGTGAATTGGTTATTAATGGCCTGGATCCCTATATTGATGTTATTCAAATTGGGGATAAGACCACCGGAAAATTTCAAGCCTCGGTAACTCTCTATGATTCCCCTAATTTCGGAAGACAAAATGCAAATACCTCTCACAAATATGCCATACAACCTCTAGTATTGAAATCTGTAAATTCCGCCGGAGTTTCTGATTACATTGATGGTTTGGTCCCTGATTATGAGTTGAAAGAAAGTGTAAGGAACCTCGGGACCTTAGGTGACCTTGAGGAACCATTCTTGCAATTAGCTTTGGATATAATAGCCGGGAACAGAATTTCAATCCCCGAAAGCAGAGATAACTTTAAGCCTTTTGGAGAAGATTCTATGTTTGATCTGGACTACCAAAAAATGTATATTGACGAATTACCCGGAAATTTAATACAATAGTCAAGTTTTGAAATAACACAAAATTATCAAAAGACCGATATCCTTTCAGATATCGGTCTTTGTTGTTGCTATATTAAAACCAGGCAGCGAAATTTTACGTATCTGAATTAGATAGTTCGTTTTAATAAATATTTGTGGTATGTTAGTTGCTAATACTATGTAGCAGGCATTTTTTCTCTTAAAAAAATGATACTTATGAAAATGATAAACAAAAATATAATTGCCCTTACGATCTTTATAGGATTGTTATTCCCCTCTTGCTCCAGTGATAATGAAGATTTTACTGAAAAACCTGAAATTAAGGAAGATAATGTAAATCCTAATCCTGCTACTACAGAACCTAGTTCAGAATTAGATGTGGAAAATTTTTTTTATCGAGGGATGAATGATATTTATCTTTACAAAAAAGATGTAGCAGTACTTGCGGATGATTACTTTGAATCTGAAGCAGATAAGACCCGTTACCTTAAGAATTTTTCCTCTCCGGATGCTTTATTTAAAAAGCTAGTCGCTTCCCAGGATAGGTTCAGTTATGTAATTGATGACTACAGAGAGTTAAATCGTATGTCTGATGGTAGTGAAAATATGCACGGAATGTCTTATGGTTTAGTGAGCTATTGTAACACCTGCACAGAGGTTCTGGGTTATGTAAGATTCGTACACCCAAATACTTCTGCCTCACAAAACGGTGTAGAAAGAGGAATGATATTTAACAGGGTCGATGGGCAGCAATTGACAAAATCCAACCTTAATGAACTATTAGGTTCTTCCAGTTTTACAATAGGTTTGGCAAAAATAGAAGATAATACTGTTAAAAATCTTGATGAATCCATTTCGATCTCCTTACGTCAAAGTGTTAATAACCCTGTTATTGTTTCCAAAATTTTAAATTTCGATGGTAGTAAAATTGGGTATCTCAATTATGATAGTTTTACTGCAGGTTTTGATGAAGAATTGAATGCTACGTTTACAGACTTTAAATCCGGCGGTGTAAAGGAACTTGTTTTGGATCTTCGATATAACGGAGGAGGGTCAGTAAGAACTGCAACCGATCTTGCATCTATGATAACTGGTCAATTTCCTGATCAGGTTTTTATGAAAGAGGAATGGAATGAAAAATACCAGGCCTATTATGAACAAAATGAGCCTCAGAGTTTACTAAACAAATTTAATACAAAGTTAAGAACAGGTACTGATATTAGCAGCCTTAATCTTAGTAGAGTGTTTGTGCTTACTACCAGTTCTTCGGCCTCTGCCAGTGAATTAATAATTAACGGACTCGAGCCATATATCGAGGTTGTTCACATTGGAGATGTAACTACAGGAAAATTCCAGGCTTCTGTAGCTATTTATGATTCTCCTGATTTTAATAAGAATAACAGTGCTTTAAATTCGTCGCATACCTATGCTCTTCAACCACTTGTTCTTAAATCCATGAACGCAGAAGATGTCTCTGATTATGTGAATGGTTTGAATCCTGATATTTCATATAAAGAGGATATAACAAATCTTGGAGAGCTGGGTGATGTAAATGAACCTTTGTTAAAGATCGCAATAGACTTAATTCAGGGAAACCGGTCCTCCATACCAGAAGCCAAAATTTATCCGGAGGTTGGGGAAAGTAATATGTTCAGGGTCGATTATCAAAAAATGTATCTGGACAACAAAGATCTTCCGGCCATAAAGGAATAGGTAGAAATTACAATAACTGAAAAGGGTTCCGAAAAAAAATTCGGAACCCTTTTTTTGTTGATTACCTTGAAAGTATCTCCTTCTCAATTAAAGATTTATCGCCAATCCAATTCGGGCATTTCTTCCCCTGGTGTTGAACCGGTATATTTCTTCATATTTCTCATTTGTTATATTGCTAATTCCTCCAAATACCTTTACATTTTCGTTGACCTGATGGCTAATAAAATAATCCAGGATACCATAACTATTCAATACAACGATGTCATTGGCAAAGGTTTCATTGTTATAAAAGGAATCAGTTCTGTCATCATTAAACTGGTAAGACAAAGAAGTGAAGGTGCTTCCCAGACTGTAACCAAGGGTAGCATTAATTTTATGTTTTGGGATTCTCAATGCGAAACGCTCATCAGCTTCAGTAAAGGTATAATTCCCTGAAAGATTGAGTCCTGAGATTAGATCTACCTGTAGCTCTACTTCTACCCCTTTTGCATCAAATTCTTCCTCTATATTCTGGTACTGATAAATAAAATTATCCGAATCTACTACTACAAAATCCACAAAATTTTCTGTATTTCTTTCAAAGTAAACTCCACTTAACCTAAAGCTGCCCCTTTTATACTCAAAACCTGCTTCTATGGTACTACTTTCTTCAGGATTTAATTCTGTATTTCCATAGTTAGAGTCGTATAATTGGTACAGTGAAGGCGTTATATAAGCCGTACTGTAAGAGGCAAGGCCTTTAATATATCCCTGATCAAGCGAATAACTATAGGATGGATTAAAATTATAAACCAGATTTTTTCCATATTCACTATGGATATTTAATCTGGTCCCAACATTAAGATTTAAACCATAATCTGAAACATATACAACATTTACATAAGGATCTATAATGTCAAAATTGGCTACATCTGCTCCAACTGTTTGTTCAAATTCTGTTTCACCAAAAGGAATGCTGAAGCTGTTAAACTGACTAAAATTTCCGTTTACTCCCAGTACGGTATGAAAAACCTCATTAATAACATATTTGTTATGGGCATCAAAGGTATAAACCTTACTGTCAAATTTTCCCGGAAAATCAGAGATCACTTCCCTTTCAATTTCTGTGTAACTATCGCTGAATATAAAACTACCATTTTTATATGATGCTACCCAGTGGCTTCCTGTTCTAAATTGCTCACTGATTAACCTGTTATCAGCATCTGCATACATAAAAGCATCATCAAAGGAGGAATTGAACTTATCAAAATTTCCATAAAAGTAGAATTTCAGTTTTTCACTTATTTGATATCCTACCCTGGCATAAAGATTATATTTATTAAAAGGATTTTCTTCAAAACCTTCTTCCCCCTCTGGAGAACTCACTGCCGACATATTTTCGGAATACCTGTTACTGAAATTTACCTGGTAATCAAAATCAGATAAATTCCCACTTAGGCCCACCGCGTTGTCAAATTGGGCAATGTCATAATCCTGGTCTTCCTGGGTCTGATTGGTACCCAAAGTAGATTGTACCTGTAAGCCAATTCTCTTATTTACAGGTTTCTTTGTCGAAATATTAATAACAGCTGTAGCTGCACCGGAACCATAAAGGGTACTTGAAGCTCCTTTGATGATCTCTATAGAGGCCACCTGATCCAATGCCAATAATCTAAGGTCAAAATCATTTGCGATGGAGGAGGCATCATTCAGTTGCACCCCATCTACCATGATCACCACTTCCCTGTTTCTTCCCCCTCTTACGTAGTAGCCCAAATTTTGTCCGTCATTGCTTCGGGTCCCGTTAATTTCAATACCACTAACCCGGTTAATTACCTCCGGAATACTCTGTCCCCTGCTCCTTTCGAGTTCTTCAGCTGTAATCTTTGTTACCACTTTCCCGCTGTTCTCCCGTTTCATTTCAAATTTAGAATCTATAAGTACTACTTCGTCCAAAGATTCAATACTGTCTCTTTCAATCTCTTGAGAAAAAGACATTCCGGCGCATAGCATAGCACCACCAATACATAGTTTTTTGTACATTAATTAAATTATTACCAGGAAAAAAGATGTAGTAAACTACACCAAACTTTTATCCCGAAAGTTTGACATTTGTTGAATGATGGCAGGTCTCCTGGCTTGCGTCCCGTTGTTTACCTTCCCATCCCGATCAATAGCGGAACAGTGGTTTAAGAAGTAGTAACAACGGTCATCCCATTTAATGTCGGGACTTAGCTTACAGTTGCGGGAACAGCTCAGGATTTTTAGAAGTAGACAAACGAAAAAGATATTTTTTATAATTTCCTTCAGCCTTTGTCTTTGACTTTAATTCACCTGATTCCCTTTTAATCCATAGGATTTAATTTTATTAAATCGAATAGAACCAAAATTTCAGTGCGAATTTAAACATTTAAGTTTCTAAGCCTGTAAAAATTTTAAATAATCTTACTTTTGAGGCCAAAATCAAATGCTGTTGAAATATTTCCTGCTACTTCTTTTTCCTGTTTTTTTCTTTTCCTGTAAAACTGAAAAGAACGATACAACAGAAAGTCTTCCAAACGGGAAAAGCCTTGACATCGAATATGCCAGGGGTTTTGAGGTTATGGAGTACGATGGTTTTAAGATCCTAAAGGTGAAAGATCCCTGGCCCGATGCCGATAGAGCTTTTACCTATTTACTTGTTGAAGAAGGTTCAACAGTACCTGAAAATATTGAGTATGACCAAAAGGTGAATATCCCGGTAAATAACATAGTGGTTACTTCTACTACACATTTACCATCTCTCGAAAAACTTTATGAAGAAAACAGTCTGATAGGTTTTCCAGGTTTGGATTACATTTCATCCCCAGAGATCAGAAGCCTTATCGACAAGAATAAAATAACCGAACTTGGCCGGAACGAATCTATAAATACTGAGGTTCTCATAGCTCTTCAACCTGAAGTTGTAATTGGTTTTGCGGTTAATGGTACCAATAAGACTTTTAATACCATAGAAAAGAGCGGGATTCCTGTGATTTACAACGGAGACTGGACAGAAGATTCTCCTTTAGGTAAGGCAGAATGGATAAAATTTTTCGGAGCTTTATATGATAAAACAGAAGAAACAGACCAAATTTTTGAGCAGATAAAGAATTCTTATCTTGATGCAAAGGAACTTGCAGAAACGGCTTCAGCTGTTCCCGTGGTTTTAAGTGGTTCAATGTATAAGGACCAGTGGTATGTACCTTACGGTAATTCGTGGTCTGCACAGTTCATAGAAGATGCCAACGCAAATTATCTATATAAGGAAACAAAAGGAAGCGGCAGCATTGCACTTGCCTTTGAAACTGTTTTAAGTGAAGGTGAGAATGCAGATTTCTGGATCGCTCCGGGTCAATTCCAGACTTTTAAACAATTAGATGAATCATCCACCCACTACAATCAGTTCAAGGCGGTAAAAAACAGAAAGGTCTTTACCTATAGCAACACAGTTGGGGAAACAGGTGGAGTATTATACTATGAACTGGCTCCTACCCGCCCCGATCTTGTATTAAAAGACCTGATAGCAATTTTTCATCCGGAATTACTCCCTGATTATGAGCCAACATTTTTTAAACCCCTGGATTAATTGCCAAACATCCCAAAATACCGAGGCCTTTTATTTCTGCTGTTAATAGTAGTATTGCTTACCGCACTTTTAAACATAAGTTTAGGCTCGGTCAATATACCATTGAAAGATATTTTTGCTGCTTTTTTTGATAAAACCACAGGTAGTAATACTAGCTTTAGATATATAATTTTAGAGTATAGATTACCTAAGGTAATTACTGCAATTTTAACTGGTTCAGGCCTTGCAGTAAGCGGCCTTTTAATGCAAACGCTGTTTAGGAATCCGCTAGCCGGGCCATATGTCCTGGGGTTAAGCAGTGGTGCCAGCCTGGGAGTTGCCCTTGTCCTCATGGGTGCCTCCTTATTTGGAGGGGCCATGACGGGATTTTTACTTTCTAAATGGAGTCTGGTAATTGCATCAAGTATAGGAAGTTCACTGGTCCTGCTGGCTGTTTTACTGGCCTCTGCTAAACTCAGGGATACCATGGCCATACTTATCATTGGACTTATGTTCGCCAGCTTAACAGCCGCCGTTGTGAGTGTGCTGGCTTATTTTAGCCCGGCAGCACAACTTCAGCAGTATGTATTCTGGTCTTTTGGAAGTCTTGGAAACCTCTCCTGGGAGGAAGTTTTGATCTTGTCATTATTCTGGTTTATAGGTATATTATTATCCATAACCTGTATTAAAAATTTAAATACTTTATTGTTGGGGGAGCAATATGCAAAGAGCCTCGGAGTTCATATTAGCAGAAACAGGATCATTATCATTGCCGCTACCAGCCTTTTGGCAGGTAGTATTACAGCCTTTGCCGGTCCCATAGCCTTTGTTGGTCTGGCTGTGCCTCATTTAATTAGGCAAGTGATCCCTGTAAATGACCACCGGATATTATTACCGGCGGTCATATTGGGAGGAGCTATTCTAATGCTTGTTTGCGATATTGCAGCACAGCTTCCCGGCAGCCAGTTCACTTTGCCCATTAACGCCATTACCTCCCTTATAGGAGCACCTGTAGTAATTTGGCTCCTGGTGAGAAAACGAAAATTTTTATTTTAATTATCGAAAATCACGATTCAAATATTATCCTTTCCACCCAAAACCTTAGCGTTGGGTATCGAAGCAAAAAGAATACAACTCTTATTGCTTCCAATATAAATCTGGAAATAAGAGAAGGAGAATTAGTGGCCTTAATTGGTGTCAACGGGGTTGGTAAATCTACATTGCTAAGAAGCCTTTGTGGAGTTCAGGAGCCATTGCAGGGCGAAATAAAGATTGGTGGCAAAACTTTATCCTCAACATCGTCAGGGGAACTATCAGAAGCCATAAGCATAGTTCTTACAGAACAACCTATCTCGAAAAATCTAAGCGTTTTTGAACTTGTGGCTCTGGGAAGACAACCATACACCAATTGGATAGGAACATTAAAACCCGGAGATGCAGATCATATCAGGCAGGCATTGAAACTGGTTGATATTGAAGAACTCCAATATCAAAAATGCTACGAATTAAGTGACGGGCAGCTTCAAAAGGTTTTGATTGCCAGGGCTATTGCCCAGGATACACCTTTGGTTGTTCTTGATGAACCCACAACTCATCTCGATATTTATCACCAGGCCTATGTCCTAAAACTCCTGAAGAACCTAACGCTTCAAACCAAAAAAGGAATTCTGTTTGCTACTCATGAAATTAATCTGGCCTTACAGCTTTGCGACAGGATCATCCTAATGGAAAAAGATAAGGTGAGCATTGGCACCCCTATACAACTAATTGAACAAGATGTATTCGCAAATATGTTTCCTTCAGATTTAATTGTATTTGATAAGGATTCAAATTCATTTAAGATTAAGACCTGATATCGGGTTTATATTCAAATTTTTATTTGACAAAAAGAATTTCAAATAAGTATCTTTGAAAAAACCATCTGTTTCCTCTATGACCGAAACCGTCCTTTTATTTCTTATATCCGGCATCACCCTCATCATTGGGTTTGTTTTCGGGAGGATGCTTTCCGGTATAAAACACAAATCTGAAACCACTCTGCTGGCAGAAAAGAACAGTAATCTTCAACTTCAGGTAGAAGAGGTTAAGCAGCAACTAAACAACACTTTGGATCAATTTAAAATTGAAAATTCTGAAACTAAAAAGGAAACGGCTTTAGCATTACAAAAAATTGAAGAGGAAAGAGAATCTATTCGAAAAGAAAAAGATGTTCTGAGAAATGAGCTCACTAAAAGGAATTCAGAATTTGACAATCTTCAGCAAAGAAATTTAGAACATAAAGCTGAAGTGGAAAAACTTCAGGAAAGATTCAGTAAAGAATTTGAAAATCTCGCCAATAGAATTCTGGATCAGAAATCGGAAAAATTCACGCTCCTTAATAAGGAAAACATTCGGAATATATTAAGCCCCCTGAATGATAAGATAAAAAGCTTTGAAGAAAAAGTTGATAAGAATTCGGTTGATTTTATTGAAAGGCATGCCCAGTTGGGAAAACATCTTCAGAATTTACATGAGCAGAACATTAAAATAAGTGAAGAAGCCACCAATTTAACCAGGGCTTTAAAAGGGGATTCACAATTGCAGGGGAATTGGGGGGAAATGATCCTGGAGAGTGTTCTGGAGCGCAGCGGCCTGCAAAAAGATAAGGAATATTTTGTACAACAGAATTTCCATACAGTAGAAGGTAAAAATGTAAGGCCGGATATTGTAATTCATCTTCCGGGAAATAAAAAAATGATCGTAGATTCCAAAGTTTCTTTAGTGGCTTATGAACGCTGTATCAATGAAACCGAAGATTTAAACCGGAAGCAGCATCTAAAAGCTCACCTTACCTCAGTCAAGAAACGGGTAGACGAATTGAGCGCAAAGAATTACCATACCCTGTACGATAGGGAAAGCCCGGACTTTGTGCTATTATTCGTACCCATTGAATCTGCTTTTGCCATGGCCTCCAATGAATATCCAAATCTCTATGCAGACGCTTTTGAAAAGAATATAATTATAGTTACTCCTACCACCCTGCTCGCGGTACTGAAAACAGTAGATTCGATGTGGCAAAATGAGAAACAAAAGCAGAACGCTATTGCCATTGCCACCCAGGCAGGTGCATTATATGATTCCTTTGTTAATCTTACAGAGGATCTTTTAAAGGTTGGGAAGCAAATAGGCACAGTCCAGGGAAGTTATGAAACGGCTATGAAAAAACTTACCGGAAAAGGGAATCTACTCAACCGGGTAGAAAAACTCAAAAAACTGGGAGCAAAAGCTAATAAACAACTGGACCCAAAACTAATCTCCCGTGCAGAAAATACCTTAAACGAAGAAAATTTTGAAGAAGAAAAAAATACCCTTAGCATTGAATAAAATGAAAATCATATTTGCTTTTACTTTACTCCTGATTTTTGCCAATTTCACAAGCACCGCTCAGGAAACTTATTTCCCTGGCTCGGGAGAATGGGTTGAAAGATCTCCCGGAGATTATGACATTGATGCGGAAAAAATTAACGCAGCAATAGAATTTGCCAAAGAAAATGAATACTCAGAATCTAAAGACCTGAGGCAGGCAATTTTAAAAGGATTTGAGGGTGAACCTTACCACAAGATAGAGGGGCCTACTAAAAAACGCGGAGGACCCGCAGGTATGATCCTCAAAAACGGAAATATAATTGCACAATGGGGAGATACAAAGCGTGTGGATATGACCTTTAGTGTTACCAAAAGTTTTCTTTCTACTACCGCACTCCTGGCTTTGGATGAAGGTTTACTTCAGGATGTAGGCGATCCCGTTAACAGGTATGTTTGGGATGAAACTTTTGAAGGAGCTCATAATAGCAAAGTTACCTGGGAGCATTTACTGCAGCAAACCTCAGACTGGAGCGGACAATTATGGGGAGGCTATGACTGGGGAGACAGACCACCTTCAGAAGGAGGTTTAGATGACTGGAGAAACAGATCATTAAATGAGCCCGGGACGGTATTTGAATATAATGATGTGCGGGTAAATCTTCTTGCCTATTCTTTATTACAGGTATGGAGACAACCTTTGCCAAAGGTACTAAAGGAAAAAATAATGGATCCCATTGGGGCCTCTCCAACCTGGAGATGGTATGGCTATGATGATGCCTGGGTCAATATAGATGGGCTTAAAATGCAATCGGTTACCGGAGGTGGACATTCGGGAGGTGGTATTTTCATTAACACCGAGGATATGGCCAGGTTCGGATTACTTTTCGAAAACAATGGTACCTGGGACGGTGAAAAATTGCTTTCTGAAGAAAATATTGCCAAAGCACTGGCCCCTTCAACTCCTAATTCCAATTATGGATATATGTGGTGGCTTAATAAAGATGGAAGTCGGCAGTGGAAGGATCTACCGGACCATATTTTTTATGCAGCAGGTTTTGGAGGGAATTTTATTGTAGTAGATACAGAAAAAGACCTGGTAATAGTTACAAGATGGTTGGAACCATCGCAAATAGAACCATTTTTAAACCAATTATATCAGGCATTTTAAATGAAGAAAACTTTATTTTATATCCTTGGCGGCCTCGCTATTTTATATTTGGCATATTTTGCCTTTATCTATTTCGTTCCCTACAGTGAGGGAACCAGAACCGGTGAACTCATTAAATTCAGTAAAAAGGGAGTTCTAAATAAGACCTGGGAAGGGGAAATTAGCCAGGGAATCAGCGGCGCCCAGATCTTTCCGTTCTCGGTATTGGATGAGAATGAGGAAGTGATAGAAAAGCTTCAGGAGAACGAAGGAAATTATGTGAGACTACTATATGTTGAAAGATATGCCACTTTTCTTTTTTGGGGAGATACAAAATATTTTATTCAGGAAGTAGAAGAGGCAAACTCTCCACATTTCAGAAACAGGTAATGAATAGAAAATTTAAAAAGATCAATGAATCGCAGGTAGTTATTTCTGAACTGATGCTTCCCTCCCATTCCAACTTTAACGGAAAGATCCATGGAGGTTATATTCTCTCTTTACTTGACCAAATAGCTTTTGCCTGTGCCTCCAAACACTCCAGAGTCTACTGTGTTACCGCAAGTGTAGATACAGTTGATTTCCTCGCTCCCATTGAAATTGGGGAATTGGTGACGATGAAAGCTTCTGTAAATTACGTAGGGAAAAGCTCTATGGTGATAGGAATTCGCGTGGAAGCAGAAAATATCCAGACAGGGGATGTGAAACATTGCAATTCTTCACATTTTACCATGGTAGCTAAAGACGAGCAGGGCACCTCCGTAGAAGTTCCGGGGTTGATCCTTGAGAATGATCAGGATATCCGGCGCTTTGTAAAGGCTATTAAAAGATCGAAAATGAAAGCAAAGCGCAGGAAGGAATTCCATGAAACAGATTTTTCTTCTGAAGAATACCTGCATTTATTAGATGATCACAACGTAAAGCTGGAAATCTCTTGAAATTCAATGGATTCATTACAGCGCTTCTGGCAGCCATAGTTGTTGCTTATTTTTTTCCAACTGTCCCGGGAGATTTACCCTTAGGAACAATAATAGATATTGGAATAGGATTTATTTTTTTCTTTTATGGACTGAAACTGGCGCCTGCCGATCTAAAGTTGGGATTTTTAAACTACAGATCCCATATTCTCATACATGCAACCACCTTCCTTATTTTTCCGTTACTTACCTTTATATTTATTCCATTTTTCGAAGCCGGAACCGGTTCAGATCTTTGGCTGGCTATCTTCTTTCTGGGAGTTTTACCATCCACCGTATCATCTTCTGTAGTCATGGTAGCTATCGCTAAAGGAAATTTGCCTACAGCCATTTTCAATGCAAGTATATCGGGCGTAATAGGGATATTGGCAACTCCGCTTTGGCTAAGTTTATTTATGTTGAAAACAGGGGAATTTGCAGTGCGAGATGTTATACCTAAGCTGTTGCTGCAAATTATATTTCCGTTGATCGTAGGCTTGATACTTCAGCGATCTATAGGACACATTGCAAGATCTTACAATTACCAGTTAGGGCTGTTTGACAAATCAGTCATCATACTTATAGTTTACTCCAGTTTCAGCAATTCTTTTAATTCCAATATATTTTCTTCCATAGACTTCCTGGACCTTTTCAAATTATTCGGAATTGTGATCTTTCTTTTCTTTGCCGTCTACTGGCTCACAGGATACATTTGCAGGTTATTTAAATTCAATTTAAAGGATACCATAACCGTAAAATTTGCAGGCACAAAGAAATCCCTTGTTCATGGCACGGTCATGGCAAAGATCATATTCGGAAGTAGTGCAAGTTTGGGGCTACTGCTCCTTCCTATAATGCTTTACCACATATTGCAACTTCTTGTGGTTGCACTTTTTGCTGAACAGTACCGGAAGCATTGGTTAAAGCAGGAGAGTGACTAACTCATGCCCAAAACTAAGCTTAAATATCTGCAGAACTATTTTTATATTGTTTTAGATATGAAGCGCAATCCTGGCAGAATTAACAGTAAATAATATCCATCCTGTAAGAAGTAACAATCCTCCCAGCGGGGTTACGGGACCAAGCATTTTCCATTTTTTACCACTTGCGGAACTTAAGGTAAGGCCGTATATGCTGAATGAAAAAAAGAAAACACCTATAATAAAACACCAGCCCATTAAAATTTGTGAAGTTTCAATGAATGGGAACATAAGCCCTGAAAGAATTAGGATCAGGGCGTGATACATTTGATATTTAACCCCAGTTTCCAAACTCTGAAGAAGTTCAGGAGTAAATCGCTTTTTCAGGGCGTGGGCTCCAAAAGCTCCAAATAAAACAGATAAGCCGCCATAAATTCCCCCAACTGTTAAAATTAATTCTTTCATTTGCTAAAATTAAGTGAAAATACCCATATATAAAACCTTTAGTTTTTTAATAAGGCTTGATTATCCTTATCTTGTAAAAAAAAAAGTACCTATGAAAAAATCATTATTTATTATTGCTATTAGTGCATTTTTATTAACCAGCTGTGGTGGTCCTAAATTAGCAGGAACATGGAATGTGGACCGCTATGAAGTAGACAATCAAAAAGGGCAGAATGTAACCACCAGAAATGCAGGTGAGATAGTCCTTAAAAAGAATGGGACAGGTGAGAAAAACATCAACTATAATATGTTCCAGAATGAGTTTACCGATATGCAGGAGTTCCGCTGGGCAATGCAGGGCGAAGACCTTATCACGATCACCAGTACAAACTCATACGAAAGGTCTGATTTTGACAAAACCTGGATCATGGTGACTAATAAAAAAGATAAACAAGTTTGGAAATCAACAGATGGAAAAAATTCTGTTCAAATTTTAGAGTTGAGTAAAAGGTAAATTAATCTCAATAGAACATATTTAAATAAAAAGGAGGCTGCTTAGAATTATAAGCAGCCTCCTTTTTTATGCATTTATTTGGCTCTATTTGCTCAAATACATTTTTCTCCTGGAATATAGATCGTAAAAAGCGTCATCTCTAAGGCTGTCTATAAATAAAATACTTTCTCCTGTACTCTTCATTTCAGGGCCTAGTTTCTTATTTACATTGTGGAACTTATTAAATGAAAATACCGGTTGCTTTATCGCATACCCTTTTAACTGCGGGTTGAACTTAAAATCGGTCACTTTATTTTCTCCAATCATCACCTTTGTTGCATAATTCACATATGGTTCTCCATATGCTTTTGCTATAAAGGGTACCGTACGGGAGGCTCGTGGATTTGCTTCTATAATATAAACCTTGTCATCTTTGATAGCAAATTGAATATTGATAAGGCCAATGGTATTTAAAGCTAAAGCAATTTTATGCGTGTGATCCTTTATTTGCTGCATTACCAGGTCTCCCAAATTAAAAGGAGGTAGCAACGCATTTGAATCTCCGGAATGAATTCCGCAGGGCTCAATATGTTCCATGATCCCGATGATATAAACATTTTCTCCATCACAGATGGCATCTGCTTCCGCTTCAATTGCACCATCAAGATAATGGTCCAGTAACAATTTGTTATTTGGGATGGTTCGAAGCAGGTCTATTACGTGCGCCTCAAGTTCATCTTTATTAATAACAATCTTCATGCCCTGGCCTCCTAAAACATAGGAAGGTCTAACCAGAATTGGAAAATCAAGTTCTTCGGCCACAGCCAGGGCTTCCTCTGCAGTTTCAGCAACACCAAATTCCGGGAAAGGGATTCCATTTTCTTCAAGAAGTTTGGAGAAACTTCCCCTGTCTTCAGCCAGATCCAGAGATTTGAAACTGGTACCCATGATCCGTATACCGTAACGATCAAGTTTTTCGGCTAATTTAAGGGCGGTTTGGCCTCCAAGCTGAACAATTACACCTTCCGGTTTCTCGTGACGGATGATATCATAAATATGTTCCCAAAAAACAGGTTCGAAATAAAGCTTATCTGCAACATCAAAATCGGTTGATACCGTTTCAGGGTTACAGTTGATCATTATCGTTTCATAACCACATTCGGCGGCAGCTAATACCCCATGAACACAGCTGTAATCAAATTCTATCCCCTGGCCTATCCTGTTTGGTCCTGATCCAAGAACAACAATTTTCTTCTTTTCAGTTACTTTACTTTCATTGTCAACATACTTCAGACCGCTTTTTGTTTCAATTTCTGCTTCAAAAGTGGAGTAGTAATAAGGAGTTTCCGCCTTAAATTCAGCAGCACAGGTATCAACAAGCTTGTATATCCTGTTTATATTTAACTCATCACGCTTGTTGTAAACCTGACTTTCAAGACATTTCAACATATAAGCTATCTGCCGATCAGCGAAACCTTTTTGTTTGGCTTCCAGAAAGAGATCCCTGGGCAGAGAATCAATGTTGTATTTGGAAATTTCTACCTCCAAAGCGTAAAGCTCTTCATACTGCTTAAGAAACCACATATCGATCTTGGTGATATCGTGTATCCTGTTAAGGGTAATTCCCGCCTGTATTGCATCGTAGATAACAAAGACCCTGTCCCAGCTGGGGAAAGTCAATTTTTCTATGATCTCATCAAACTTAGTATATCCTTTTCCGTCGGCGCCTAGTCCGTTTCTTTTAATCTCGAGGGACTGCGTAGCCTTATGAAGAGCCTCCTGGAAAGATCTTCCAATTCCCATCACTTCCCCTACAGATTTCATTTGAAGTCCAAGGGTTCTGTCGCTGCCTTCAAATTTATCAAAGTTCCAGCGTGGAATCTTCACAATAACATAATCCAGGGTTGGTTCAAATAACGCCGAAGTAGATTTGGTGATCTGGTTTTGAAGTTCATCCAAAGAATATCCAATAGCCAGCTTTGAAGCGATCTTCGCAATAGGATATCCGGTAGCCTTAGATGCCAGAGCTGATGACCGGGAAGTCCTGGGATTGATCTCAATGGCAATAATATCTTCCTTTTCATCGGGACTTACCGCAAACTGGACATTACAACCTCCGGAAAAATCGCCAATGCTACGCATCATATGAATTGCCATATCCCGCATACGCTGGTAGGCAGTATCACTAAGAGTCATTGCCGGAGCCACTGTAATAGAATCGCCTGTATGAATTCCCATAGGATCCATATTCTCGATGCTACATATAATTACAACGTTGTCATTTTTATCCCGGAGAAGTTCCAGCTCATATTCTTTCCAGCCAACAAGAGCTTTATCAATTAATACTTCGTGAATTGGAGATGCTTCCAATCCCATAGTAAGCAATTCATCAAAATCCTCGGCTTTATGCACAAAGGAGGCACCACTTCCCCCCAGGGTAAAAGAAGCACGAATTACCAGCGGAAAGCCGAATTCCTGGGCCACCTCTTTCCCCTGGAGGTATGAGGTCACTGTTTTTGCCGGAGCCACGGGAATTCCTATCCTCCCCATAAGTTGCTTGAATTTCTCCCGGTCTTCCGTAATATTTATGGCATCAATGTCAACTCCAATAAGCTTCACATCAAAATCTTTCCATATTCCCTTTTCATCTGCCTCTATACAAAGGTTTAATGCCGTTTGTCCTCCCATAGTTGGAAGAACAGCATCAATATTAGGATGATTCTTTAAAATAGTAATTATGGATTTTGTGGTAAGTGGCAACAAATACACATGATCTGCCATTGATGGGTCAGTCATAATTGTGGCAGGATTGGAATTGATCAATACGGTTTCAATTCCTTCTTCTCTCAGGGACTTTAAAGATTGTGCCCCTGCATAGTCAAATTCACAGGCCTGGCCTATTACTATAGGCCCGGATCCAATAATCAAAACACATTTAAGCTGTTTGTTTTTAGGCATTATAACGGTTTAAATTTATTACTTATATAATTTACGGTACGTTTAGATATAAAAAAAGGCGTTACTTATAAAAGTAACACCTTATTATTTTGAGACTAATATTCACTAGTGCTTATGTCTGTTTTCTGAAGATACAGATAATTTCTTCCTCCCCTTCGCTCTTCTTCTGGCCAACACTTTTCTTCCGTTCACACTTGCCATGCGTTCTCTGAAACCGTGCTTGTTTTTTCTTTTTCTCTTAGATGGTTGAAACGTTCTTTTCATTTTTAATTATCTTTAATCTTCCAGTGGAATTCTTAGTTAAATTAGTTCTAAACCTTTCTTTAAAACTGCGGGCAAATATACAAAGACTTTTATCTCTTCCAAAAACTAAATATAAATATTTTCGAATTGTTTTTATTAACTTTGCCGCCTGCAAAATAGCACCATTATGTTCAATAAGAATATCAAAATAGTTTTAGCCGGATTAATTTTTGCGATTGCGATCTGGCAATTTGTACTTGGAAACATCGGAAACGGGATCATGTTCATCATGCTTTCTTCAATTTTTGTGTTCCTGTATTTCAAAAATGAAATGATATTAATGGCGTTTCTGAGACTGCGCAAACAGGATTTTCCCGGGGCTAAAAAATGGCTGGACAAAATCAGGGATCCTGAAACTGCTTTGACCCAAAAGCAACAGGGATATTACTGGTACCTCCACGGTTTAATGTTATCCCAAACAAATATTACAAAAGCTGAAAAGCATTTTAAAAAGGCAATCAAACTAGGCCTTGCGATGGATCAGGACCTTGCCATGGCAAAACTTAACCTTGCCGGAATTGCCATGACCAAACGTCGAAAGCGTGAGGCTCAGGGTCTTCTTACCGAGGCCAAGAAACTTGATAAGCACGGGATGCTAAAAGAGCAAATAACAATGATGAAACAACAAATGAAAAAGATATAAAATTTGAATTTGTTAAAAATTATATAACATTCACTTCACTCTGCATTTCATCCCTTATTTTTTACCGTTTAACGAATAAGTTTCGTCGTACTTTCCTACTTCTGTATTTTTGCATTTATAACAGTAAATGCATTGAATGGTAAGAAAATTACTAACTTTTTTATTAATTTTTACAGTTCAGTTTACATTTAGTCAGGAAGAGGAAAAAATGCTCTTTTCTGAAGCTTTAGCTATGCATTTGCCCAAATATGAAACCAAAGCAAAAGCAGCTTACATGTATCGGGATTTTGAAAAGGCGACTCAATTATTTGATTCTTTGGTAAAGAATCATTTAAACGGAAGCACTATGGACAATTTTAAGTTCAACCGACTGAAAAAATCATCTTCAGTTTCTCTCTACGATTTCAAAAAACCTGTATACCTCATTACTTATGCCTCCTGGTGTGTTACTACCAAAGGAGAAATACCAGCCTTAAATGAGCTGGCTGAAAAGTACAACGGAAAAATTGATTTCGTGGTTCTATTCTGGGATACACCTAAGGCCACAAAACGTGCCGCTAAGGATTACAATAAATATATAAATATTCTCTATGTTGATGAAATGGAGAATAAGGATGCCTTTGTTGTAAGCCAGCTAAAACATTCTTTAGGCCTTCCTACAGTTTTTTTGTTAAATGAGAAAAAGGAAATTCAGGATATTAGAAGAGGTGTCACCCACTCTCTACAAAAAAGCCTGCAGGAATCTAAAGATGTTAATTACAATTCCATATATGACGGTATCGCAAATCATCTTTTAAGCGGAGGAAGCCTTGGCCCCCAGTTGGATCCTGTAGCTTTAAATTAAATTCACCAAAAATTTTCTCTGTCCCTTTACCTCAAATTTTCGTGTAATAACCTTTTTCCGGAATTTTTATTAAATATTCTTTACCCGATCCGTTATTCAAATGAGCTTCTCTTAACCATGGATTATGGAGCTTCAGGATCTTGTAATTAATTCCGTGAGTTCTGGCAAAGACAGCAAAGTCCTCTACAGGAGTATTTACTTTTATTGTATAAGTTGGTATATTCTCGTACAAGTGTTCCTCTTCATAATTTAATCCATATTGTTTTGGGTTTTCCATGATCTCCTTAAGAGCAAGGATCCTGAAAACATACCTGCCGGTTTCTTCTCCTAAAAGCAAATCGTAATATTCATTCACCCCCTGGCGTTCCATTTGGCGGGAAATTCCCCTGTCTCCTGCATTGTATGCAGCCGCAGCTGCTGTCCAGCTGCCAAATTTAGCTTTAGATTTAAGGAAATATTGAGCGGCTACATGGGTAGCCTTTTCTATATGGTATCGTTCATCGACATTTGAATTGATCTCGAGTTTATAATCCTTACCCGTACCTTCCATGATCTGCCAGAAGCCGGTAGCCCGGGCAGGTGAAATTGCCTGAGTTAGGCTGCTTTCTATTACAGCAACATATTTAAGATCGTCTGGCACACCGTATTCTGCCAAAATAGGTTCAATAAGGGGAAAATATTTATTAGCACGTTTAATTAAAAGCAACGCGTTAGACTGCCAATAAGTGTTGACTAATAGTTCCCGGTCCATGCGTTCGTAAATATCCGGATCATCCAATGGCACCGGCTCCCCTGCAAAATTTAAATTTTCCGGCATAGGCAATGCATATACGTTATAGTCATTGGTATTTCCGGAGGTTATCTCTGAATTGGTGCTCTCCTCCCCTGCAACAGCTTCCGGAACCTCCTGGACCGCCTGGATGCTTATAGCTATTATTCCTATAAATCCGGTAGTCATCAATAGCATTTTCAAAATTTTCATATTTGTTCTTTAATTTTATTTGTACTTGGAATTAATTTTCCTGTTTCAATAATTTCGGGTAAATGTTTGTTAAACCACCTAAACCTGTTAACGATCATAATGTGGGTACCTCCCTCGACAGTTATACAACCTTTAATGTATTTATGTGGAAAAACAAGATCATTATCCCCGTGAATATGGACCACATGCTCATTTGCTTTTTCACAATCCCATTCCACCATATGCTTAATGGCCCAGTTCAGGTACTGATGGTTGCGCACAGACAAATATTTCCTATACAGGCGGGCTCGTTTCTTTAAAAAGTCATTAACTGCAAATTTTTCAAAATGGTCTACATAATCCATTATACTTATAGGTAGTATTTTATGAAAACCGGTTTTTGCTGCAAATTGCATTCTTCTTGGGAGTTCATCCCTGCACTTCACACTTGAAATAATGATAAGCCTGCGAACTTTTATGTATTTGCTCATTTCCTGAACTACCACTCCCCCAAAAGAAACACCAATTAATACAATATTATCGTGCTTCACATACCGGTTCATACGCTGTGCATAATCCTGTAATGTTTCATCTTTTATAGGGATGATCCACTCCAGCATATGCATTTCATACCTTTCTTTTGGCAGCTTAATATATTCAAAAATAGATGAATTTGCAGCCAGGCCGGGCATAAAATACACGTGTAGGATTTCTTTGTTGTCTGGTACCATGTACTTCAAAATAATTGCATAGGATCCTTATAGAAAAATCTTATCCAAAATTACTGGAATTTTTTAGGCTTTCCCAAATTAGACCAGATTATAAAAATACTAAAAGTTTCCTGCTCTAAGGATCCAAAAAAACTTCAATTGCTTTATATAAATTAATCCGTTAACTTTGTGAACATATTATGATTAATAATTCAGGAGCATTTTTAAGTTTTTTCCATTACCTATTCAAATCCTCCTGATTCCGGAAAAGGTCTGCCGGATTATTAAAATAGTTATTTTTGAATTATATCCAACCATCTCAATTTTAATTATATCGTACCTACTAACTTAAAAACTACAAAGATGATTGATGAAAATATTGCAATTACCAAAAATGAATTTTTAAGACAATTTGAAGCTGTCTTAAAAGATGAATTGGTAACCGTTGAATATTCGCAGCAGGACCGGAAAATTTTTCTTACTAAACTTACAATGCCTGAATCTTTAAAAGAAGAAGGCTATTTGGATCCTTTTCTGGAAAGCCTGTTGAGTGAAATAAAGGAAGGCACAGATCGCGTAGTACCAACAAGTCCTGAAATTGCAAAATTCATGCGTAAAAACCGCAGGAAATATAAAGACCTTTTACCTGTAGGGATCAACATTTAAACTCCTACCGAAGCCTTTAAATAAGAAAATCGTACTAAACCGTCTTCGTCGATTTTTTCCAGTGTAATGTCATGTAAGGTATTTACCAACCCAGGGTCCCAGGGGGTTTTTACCTTCACATAATTTTCAGTAAAACCGTGTATATAACCTTCTTTGTTCTCACCTTCAAAAAGCACAGTATGAGTGGTTCCCAACTGGCTTTCGTAAAAAGCACGACGCTTTTTGGCAGAAAGGCCTCTTAGCATTTTTGAACGCTTCTTACGTTGTTTAACCGGGACAACCTGATCCATAGAAGCTGCAGGGGTATTGTCCCTTTCTGAATATGCAAAAACATGCAGATAGGAAATATCCAGATCATTTAAAAAATGATATGTTTCCAGAAAATGTTCTTCTGTTTCTCCCGGAAATCCTACAATAACATCTACACCAATGCACGCTTGAGGCATCACAGATTTAATTTTTTCAACCCGGTCTACATACAGTTCTTTCATATACCTTCTCCTCATATTACGAAGAATAGTATTTGAACCGCTTTGCAGTGGAATATGAAAATGAGGGACAAAAATGTTGCTTTTGGAAACAAAATCTATGGTTTCATTTTTCAGAAGGTTGGGTTCTATGGATGATATTCTCAACCTTTCTATTCCAGGCACGTTATCAAGCGCCTTTACAAGGTCTAAAAAAGTGTGTTCGTGTTTCTTATTTCCAAATTCTCCTTTTCCATAATCTCCTATATTCACCCCTGTCAATACAATTTCCTTTATTCCCTTAGCCGAAATTTCTGAAGCGTTACGCAATACATTTTCCAGCTTATCACTTCTGGAAATACCACGGGCCAGTGGAATCGTGCAATAAGTGCATTTATAATCGCATCCATCCTGTACCTTTAGAAAAGCTCTTGTACGATCTCCAATAGAGTATGCGCCTACATAAAAATCTGCCTCCTCTATTTCACAAGAATGTATAGCTGCAAATTCAGGTTTGGTAAGATCGTTAAGATAATCGGTGATTTTAAATTTTTCTGTAGCGCCTAAAACCAGGTCAACCCCTTCAACATCTGCTAATTCTTCAGGCTTTAACTGGGCATAACACCCAACGGCAATTACAAAAGCATCTTCATTTACCTTCTGCGTTTGTTTAACAATGGATTTGAACCGTTTATCTGCATTTTCGGTAACAGAACAGGTGTTAATCACATAAATATCAGCGACATCTGAAAAATCTACTCTTTGAAACCCTTCATTCTTAAAGGATCTGGCTATTGTAGAGGTTTCAGAAAAATTAAGCTTGCAGCCCAAAGTAAAAAAAGCTACTTTTTTAGGTTCAATCATCACCAAAATATTTCTTTAATGCTAATAATTATGATTTTGCAAATATACCCTCTTTAAATGGGTATTTAAAATTAGCAGGGAATTTCCCTTATCATACTTTATTTAATATTTAAGAAAAAAAAATAAAATGAGCTTTGGAAGTGTAATGGGAGCAATTGTGAGCTTGAAAATAATAAATGGCCAAGATCTTCATAGACAGACAATTATTTTAAAACAACCGGTGCTAAATCAACTGCTGTTAAATCCCATACCCAATTAACTGTTCAGGAACTTAAACTTTTGAGGGAAAAATTAAAAATGAAAATGATCACCAGCTGAGAATAACAATTTTAATATCAGCATTGATCCTTTTTATCATAGTTGCCTTCACCTACTATTTTCTGTTTATAAATAAAAATTCTTCAGCTTCTAAAAGGTAAAGTCAAATTATCTGGCTTTAACAATTCCGGATAGATTATTCTCTTCTCCACCGTTTGGTATCTTCAAAAACCTGCTCCAGGATCGATTTTTCTTCTTCAGTAAAATCAATATTCCTTCTTTTCAATACAATCTCAGCAACTTCAAAAGCCTTTGAGGTCTTATAAGTAGTCATTCCTGCGCTGCCACCCCAACTAAAGCTCGGAATAAAATTACGCGGGAATCCGCTTCCGAAAATATTGGCGCTCACTCCTACCACGGTCCCTGTATTGAACATAGTATTGATCCCGCATTTGCTGTGGTCTCCCATCATTAAACCGCAAAATTGAAGTCCTGTTTTGGCAAAACTTTCAGTTTCATAATCCCATAGCCTTACCTCTGCGTAATTATTCTTCAGGTTAGAATTATTTGTATCGGCGCCCAGATTACACCACTCGCCAAGTACAGAATTTCCAAGGTAACCATCATGACCTTTATTTGAGAAGGCGAAGAGTACTGAATTATTCACCTCTCCTCCCACTTTGCAATAAGGCCCTACAGTTGTTGCGCCGTAGATCTTCGATCCCATCTTAACAACAGCTCCCTCACAAAGTGCAAAAGCACCTCTAATCATCGATCCTTCCATCACTTCACTATCAGTTCCTATGTAGATTGGCCCGGCCGAGGCATTTAAGGTGGCAAACTCTACTTTAGCACCTTCTTCTATAAAAATGTTCTCTGCGTTGATCACATTATTAGAAATAGGAATTGGTCTGCTGTTACGGTTCATCGTAATAAGCTCAAAATCGGCAGCAATAGCTTCCTCATTTTTTGCAAATATATCCCAGGTATTGGCGATCTGAAAAATATCACCTTCAAGTTCCAGTTGGGTGAATTCCCCAAAGTCAACTTCCTGATCTTCAAGAGTAAAAAAAGCAACCACTTCATCTCCATGGAATATAGCCTGCTGCGCTTCCAGATTTTCCAGTTGTGCTAAAAATTCGGGTGTAGGAAGGTAAGAAGCGTTGATCATAATATTTTCCGGCATCTCCACCAACGGCCACTTTCCCGAGAGGTAATCTTCTGTTACTGTAGATGTGGTAGTTTCCAGGATTCGCTCCCACTTTTCACGTATGGTGAGAATTCCCACCCTGATATCGGCAACAGGCCTGGTAAAGGTAAAAGGAAGTAATTGTTTCCTTGAAGAACCATCAAATAAAATATAATTCATACTACAATTTTATGTTGTAAAGGTACAAGTAAAAATAAATTCAAATCTTCTTTCTGAAAAACTAAGCAAGAGAATAAATGAGATAATGTCCGGAAAAAATCAAAATGAAAAAGCCTTCATTTCTGAAGGCTCCATAGCTATTTTGAAGAAAAAGGTTATTTCTTAAACTTCGCGTATTTGTTTTTGAACTTATCAATTCTACCGGCAGTATCCAGTAACTTGGATTTTCCTGTGTAAAATGGATGAGAGGTTCTTGAGATCTCCATTTTCACAAGTGGATACTCAGTTCCTTCAACTTCAATAGTTTCTTTGGTATTTGCGGTAGATTTAGTAATAAATACCTCCTCGTTGGACATATCTTTAAATGCTACCAATCTATAATTTTCCGGATGGATTCCCTGCTTCATCGCTTTATTCTTTAAAATCTTATTCGTTTTTCGAGTGGCAAATTTAAGCAATTTTAGCAAATAACAAACATATTCAGGCTGAAATTTTAAAAGACTTCATTTCACACATAAAATCTATGCGTATGTAACGTTTTGCTATATTTGTTAACTAACCGGGAAACAAAACTAACCAACAATTTTCAAAATGGAAAACAAACCAACAGAGGCTAAGAAATTTGTCCTCAATTACGGAGTGCTGTTAGGAATTCTTTCGGTTATCCTTGGAGTAGTCATGTATGTAACTGATGCACACCTGGATCCCAGTATTATTTATACGGTTATCAGTTCCCTCATTCTTATAGTGGTAATTACATATGGAATTAAAGCCTTTAAGCAGGAAAACGGAGGCTTTTTAAATCTTACTGAGGCTTTAAAGGTAGGAATTGGTATTGCCGTAATTGGAGGATTAATTTCAGCTATTTTCTCATACGTACTTATGACCTTTATTGAACCGGATTTTATGGCTCAAACTATGGAAGTTACACGAAATAAAATGTTGGAAACCAATCCTAATATGACTGAAGATCAGGTGGAAGAAGCTATGGAAATGGGCGCGAGTTTTAGTTCTCCCTGGGTTCTCATGGCTTTTTCTTTAATTGGAAGTTTATTTTTTGGGTTAATTATTTCGTTAATTGCAGGTTTAGTGATGAAAAAAGAAAATCCTTATAATGGATAGCGATAAAAAATAGCTTAATGCAAATATCTATAGTGATTCCTTTGCTTAACGAGGAAGAATCTTTACCAGAATTATATAATTGGATTGTATCAGTGATGCAATCCAATTCTTATTCTTATGAAATAATATTTATCGATGATGGCAGTACTGATGACTCATGGAAAACAATTTCTACTCTCGCTGCTGAAAATCCCTCAGTAAAAGGAATAAAATTTAACCGAAATTATGGAAAATCCCAGGCGCTTCATGCCGGTTTTCTGGCTGCTGAAGGGGATGTAGTGATCACCATGGACGCCGATCTCCAGGATAATCCCGAAGAGATCCCGGAGTTATACAAGATGGTACACGAAGAAAAATACGACCTGGTTTCAGGTTGGAAAAAAAAGCGTTACGACTCGGTACTTTCTAAAAATCTTCCATCAAAATTATTTAATGCTGCTGCAAGGAAAACTTCGGGTGTAAAACTCAATGATTTCAATTGCGGTCTAAAAGCTTACGATAAAAGGGTAATAAAAAATATTGATGTCTACGGTGAAATGCACCGATATATCCCCGTTTTGGCTAAAAATGCAGGTTATGCAAATATTGCCGAAAAAGAAGTAAAACACCAGGCCAGGAAATACGGAAAAACAAAATTTGGAATGGAGCGGTTCATTAATGGTTTTCTGGACCTTATTAGTATCTGGTTCCTGTCTAAATTCGGAAAACGTCCCATGCACCTCTTTGGAGCTCTGGGGGTTTTGATGTTTTTCTTCGGATTTACTGCTGCAGCCTGGATAGGGCTATCAAAATTGTATAAGATGTATTACGGTCTCCCCAATATATTGGTAACAGATAATCCGTGGTTTTACATTTCCCTGATTTTGATGGTTATAGGAACCCAGTTTTTTCTGGCGGGATTCCTCGGGGAACTTATCCTTAGAAGTAAACGGGAAAAAGATCGGTACCTGGTAAGTAAAACAACAGGTTTTAATTGATCCTTTTCAGCATTAATCCTTATTTTTGTTTCCAAAATTTACATTATGCCAACCATAAAACCAGAAATTCTTGAGGTAGCCAAAACATGGCTTTCTGATACTTTTGATGAAGAAACGAGAAAAAAAGTCCAGGATCTTATAGATAATCATCCTAAAGAACTTGAGGAGAGTTTTTATAAGAACACTTCATTTGGAACCGGCGGAATGCGGGATATCATGGGAGTTGGCCCTAATCGTATCAATAAATATACTCTCGGGAAAAATTCCCAGGGAATTTCCAATGTATTAAAAAGGGAATTTAAGGGAGAAACTTTAAAAGTAGTGATCGCTTATGATTGCAGGCACAACAGTAAAGAGCTGGCGCAGATCGTTGCTGATGTGTTTTCGGCCAATGGCATTAAGGTTTACCTGTTTTCTGATCTAAGGCCAACGCCTGAACTTTCTTTCGCATTAAAATACCTTAACTGTCACTGCGGGATTGTGCTTACTGCCAGTCATAATCCTCCTGAATACAACGGATATAAGGTATACTGGCAGGATGGGGGGCAACTGGTCCCACCGCAGGACAGCCAGATCATTGAAGAAATAGGTAAACTGCAATATTCAGAAATAAATTTTGAAGCCAATCCTGATCTAATCCAAATGATCGATGAGGAAGTAGATAATGCATTCATAGAAGCCTCGGTTGAAAATGGAAGTTTTGACACCTCTTCTGAAGCCAGGGATAATTTGAATATTGTCTTTACAAGCCTTCATGGCACAGCCTCTACAGTAAATCCGCAAATACTCGCAAAGGCAGGGTATAAAAATGTTTTTACAGTAAAGGAACAAGACATTCCAAACGGAGATTTTCCAACAGTAAAATCTCCTAATCCTGAAGAACCTGAAGCTTTAGAGATGGCTATGAAATTGGCTGAAGAGAAAAATGCAGATATTGTAATAGGTACAGATCCAGATGGGGATCGTTTGGGTGTTGCGGTAAGGGATCTCAATAATAAACTTATCCTACTTAACGGAAATCAAACCATGATCGTTATGACGTGGTTCCTGCTGGAGCAATGGAAAAAACAGGGGAAACTGGATAAAAATTCCTTAGTAGCCTCTACCATAGTATCTACACCGGTTCTCAAAAATATAACCGAAAGTTACGGAGCCCAATACCGGGAAGTTTTAACAGGATTCAAATGGATCGCAAAACTTATTAAAGATCATCCCGAACTTAATTTTGTTGGAGGCGGTGAGGAAAGTTTTGGATATATGGTTGGAGATTTTGTAAGAGATAAAGATGCTGCAACCGCTACCCTACTTGCTTGTGAGATCGCTGCACAAATGAAAGCCAATGGCATTTCCTTTTACGAAAAACTTCTTGAACTTTATACAGAACACGGGTTATACCGCGAAGAACTGATTTCCCTTGTGAAAAAAGGAATAGACGGAGAAATGCAGATCAAGCAAATGATGATAGACCTTAGGGAGAATCCGCTTTCTGAAATTAATGGAGAAAAGATCGTATTAATAGAAGATTATCTCGCTTCAACGGCAAAGAATGTTCAGGATAATTCTAGCAGTACAATTGATATTCCCAAATCAAATGTACTGATCTATTACACTGAAGAAGGAAGTAAAGTAGCAGCCAGGCCAAGTGGAACTGAACCTAAAATAAAATTTTATATCAGTGTAAATACCGATTTGAATTCAGTTGAAGATTACGACAAAGTCAATGCGCAGTTGGGACAAAAGATCTCCCAAATCAAAGACGATCTACAGGTAGATTAAATACATTGAATGACCTATTTTAGAAAAATTCTGGAATTTGCGAAACCCTATAAACGTTTCGCATTTTTAAACATCATATGTAATATTTTTTATGCCCTTTTTAGTACCCTTTCCTTCATTGCCCTTATTCCGGTTATAAGGATCCTTGTTAATCCGGAGGAGCGGGTTGACGTTATGCCTACCTGGAGTGGCTGGTTAGGCGCCAAGGATTATTATGTAGATTATTTCAATTATTATGTAAGCCAGCGGGTGGCAGAAGATGAAGTTTCTGCCCTTGTATTTATTTGCGGTATTGTTATCCTGCTCTTTTTTCTGAAAAATCTCTTTGGATATCTCGCCGCTTTCTTTATTACCTTTTTGCGAAATGGAGTACTAAGAGACCTTCGGGATGCTTTGTACAGCAAGATCTTGTCCTTACCCATTTCCTATTTTTCTGAAAAGAAAAAAGGAGATACTATTTCCAGGATCACGGCAGATGTGAATGAAGTTCAATTTTCCTTTCTATCAATTCTTGAACTCATCGTAAGAGAACCTCTTACTATATTTTTTACCATAATTGCGATGCTCCTTATTAGTGCAAAACTCACAATTTTCGTCTTTATCTTTTTGCCAGTTTCCGGATTCCTGATCTCTCTTATAGGAAAAAAATTAAAACAGCAATCTCATCTGGCCCAGGAAGAAAACGGACATTTTTTATCAATAGTAGAAGAAACCCTTTCCAGCTTAAAAATAGTAAAAGGTTTTAATGCAGAAAATCAGTTTAATGATAAATTCAAAGCATCTACAAACCGGTTAAATACCATCCTGAACAGTCTTATAAACAGGCAAAATCTGGCTTCACCTGCAAGTGAATTCTTAGGGATCTTTGTAATTGTTGTGATCCTGTGGTTTGGAGGCAGGATGGTCCTTGTTGAAGGAACATTGGATGCAGCCACTTTTATTGCCTTTCTCGCATTGTCTTATAATATTCTTACCCCCGCAAAGCAAATTTCCAAAGCCTCATACAGCGTTAAAAAAGGAAATGCCGCGGCTGAGAGGATCCTTGATGTCCTGGAAACAGAATCTCATATAACCGATGCACCAAATGCAATAGAGAAAACCGAATTTAACGATGCGGTAGAAATAGAAAACATTAGTTTTAAATATGATGATGAACTGGTTCTAAAAAACTTTAGTCTCAGTGTTCCAAAAGGAACTACAGTTGCCCTTGTTGGGCAATCCGGAAGTGGAAAATCTACTATTGCAAATCTTGTCACTCGGTTTTATGATGTAAATGATGGGAGTATTAAATTAGACGGAACAGATATCAGAAAAATCACAAAACGTTCTCTTCGCAATTTAATGGGACTGGTAACACAGGATTCTATTTTGTTCAACGATACTGTGAGAAATAATGTAGCACTTGGAAAAATTGATGCCACAGATGAAGAGGTTATAGATGCCCTAAAAGTAGCTAATGCCTGGGAATTTGTTATGAATCTCCCTATGGGACTGGAAACCAACATTGGGGATAGCGGAAATAAACTCAGCGGCGGACAAAAACAACGTTTATCCATTGCCCGGGCAGTATTAAAAAACCCTCCCATAATGATCCTGGATGAGGCTACTTCTGCTCTTGATACTGAAAGTGAAATGCTGGTACAGAAGGCATTGGAGAACATGATGAAAAACCGAACTTCTATAGTCATCGCACACCGCCTGTCAACTATTCAAAATGCAGATTTTATAGCGGTGATGCATAAGGGAGAAATCGTAGAACAGGGAAAACACGATCACCTACTCCTGGAAGACGGGATATATAAAAAGCTGGTTGAAATGCAGTCTTTTGAATGAGCCCCTTTTCAAATATTCTTGCTGCTTTCTACCTTCATTTAGTTAAGCTTTCATCTTGATGTTTTCTTACTACACCAACATTTCATATCAGCACCCTCAAATCTTAAGATATCTATTACCAATATATTGACAACCTTTAATAATAAATTTGGATATTAAACAAAAAAAAATGGATGAAGTAGGTTCATCCATTTTTGAAAAATTCTCACTTCGGGGCAAATGAAAATTTAATGATCATAAATTTTGTTGGGGCAAAAAAAGATCATATTGTAAATAATTAGTCAAATATAAATCAAATTATCTTCTCCTCCAAAGAAAAAATGCCTTTAAACGTAATTAATCGCTCTTTATCGGATATTTTAACATATCTTCTTACATAATTCCTACAAATCTAAAAATTATGTTTTAGTTGGGATTGATTATTTTGTTCTAACTTTAGCCTTTTAAAATATCCTTTTTGAAAACAGAAGAAGATATATTTGTCGAGAAACTTCAGGATCCAAAACTTCTTCACGAGGCTTTTCGCCAACTTGTTTCCCAATATAAAGAACGCCTCTACTGGCATATACGCAATATGGTTAAAGACCATCAGGATGCTGATGATGTCTTGCAAAACACCTTTATTAAGGTCTATAGGAATATTGGCAAGTTCAAAGGAGACAGTAAGTTATATTCCTGGATGTATAGAATTGCCACTAATGAAGCTTTAACATTTTTAAATTTGAAGGCTAAACGGCTGCAGGTCTCTTCCAAAGAATTACAATCCAATCTGATTGAAAACATCGAAAGTGATGTTTATTTTGAGGGGGAAGAAATTCAGCTCAAGCTTCAAAAAGCAATTGCCACTCTTCCTCATAAACAACAACTGGTATTTAATATGAAATACTTTCAGGAATTAAAGTATAGAGAAATGGCTGAAATTCTTGAAACCAGTGAAGGAGCCCTTAAGGCTTCTTACCATATAGCGGCTAAAAAAATAGAAGATTATTTAAAATCGGTTTAAACCTTTTAACAAATAGTGAGTCAAATTACCAAATGAAACAGCAAAAATTGCCATATCAACAAAAATCCGGTTTTAAGGTCCCCGATAACTTTTTCGAGGATTTTGAAGAAAAAATGATGCGTTCTGTTGGTGAGAAACCGGTATTAAATGATGCCCTCAGTACGGATTCCGGATTTAAGGTCCCTGAATCCTACTTTGAAGATCTGGAAAGGGATATATTACTTAAAGTTGAAGGCGAAAAGAAAGGCGGAAAATTAGTTTCTCTTTTTAACAATACGAAATTATATTACGCAGCCGCTGTTGCTGCCGTGTTTATTAGTATAGTTTCTACCGTATTCTTTACCCCTGTTTCAGAAAGCTATTCTATAGATGGACTGGAATTATCTGCCATAGAACAGTATATAGATGAAGGATATATAAATTTTAATTTTAATGAAATTTCTGCTTTTATGGCAGAAGAAGATCTTGCCTTTGACGATTTTAATACCTCAGGTTTGAGTGATGAACAGGTTTTAGAATACCTGAGTGAAAATATTGAAGACCCTAACCTATTATATGAATAAAAAGTTATGAAAAATATCCTTATCGTTTTCCTTCTCTTACTCTTTACCGGAGCTTCCACACAGGCTCAGGGTAAAAAAGATCATAGAGAAAAAATTAAGGCTTTGAAAGTAGCATATATCACACAGGAATTGAATATGGATCCTGAAGTGGCTCAAAAGTTTTGGCCTGTATACAATAGCTACGAATGTATGCGAAGGGACCTGCACCGAAGAGAACATATTGACCTTGATAATGTACAGACAATCTCTGAATCAAAAGCAGAGGAAATGCTGAAAGAATATCTTAATGTGGAGAAGGAAGAATATGTAATTAAAAAACAGCTATTCTCAGATTTAAAGAAGATTATGTCATCCAGCGATATTATTAAACTTCATAAGCTTGAAGAAGATTTCAATAAAAAATTATTGAAAGAATATCGCTCCCGAAAAGAAAGAAATCAGCAGGAATAATGATTAGTTGGTAGTTAGTTTAGTAATTAGTTAATCGTAAATTCCGGATGCAGCTGCATCCGGAATTTTTATTGCTTTTTGTTTATTTAAATTTCAATTTTGCAATGCGATTGTTTCCTCCTGCATAAGCAATGGTATCGGTAACAAACCTGAGCGTGTGAAAAGCTTCATTAGATAAATTTTCCCAGTTTTCCCCGGCGTCTTCAGAATAAAATATACCTGCAGGGCCAACCGCTACTACTTCCCCGGCATTAGTATTAGGAACATATTTTACCCCACTTAAATACCCGGGTCCTTTTCCTTCACTTGCCAACCTCCAGTTTTTGCCTCCATCATTAGTCACAGCAATATTTCCTATATTTCCTTCAGGAGATGTATAATCACCTCCTACTATAATACCTGTTTTCTCATTATAAAAATCTATGCTATAGCCACCTGTGGTTGGTTTTCCCTGTAGCAAGGGAGTTTCAAATACATCCCAGCTCTCTCCTTTATCCGGAGAATAATACACCCGGGATTTCATTCCGCCCGAGAGGATCCAGGTGTGGTTTCCCTGCACGGCAATATTGGAATTGCTGGCTGCAAAAGCGGCTTCCCCCTCGCCAACCTCAGGTAAATTTTCGCAATCCAATTTGGTCCAGGTATTTCCGCCGTCCCTGGTTATTATTACTGAAAGACAATTATTTGTAGGATCTCCCATCGCTATTCCTTCCTCGTCATTCCAGAAGGTTATGGCATCATAAAAAACATCTTCCCCTTCTTCTGTATAAACCAATTCCATATCTCCGGCATCTCCGGTTTTATATAGTAAGGCAGGATTTCCTACACTAAGCATAAAAAAATCACTTTCAGTACTTGCCACAGCTCTGAATTCCGGCAATACAGAATCGTGCTCCTGCACATTTACCTTTATTTCGTCGGTGCTGTCATTATATAAGCCAAACCTCCCCTTGTTTGCGCCAAATGCCAGATTAGACCCCATTACCTCAATGGCACGCACACTTATACTGTCCTCAAGTATTGTTTCGATCTCCACCTGCGTAAAGGAGGAACGGGATACCTCACTTTCATTAGACCTGCACCCTGCAAGTGCCAGTATTAATAAGATGTAAATGGTTTTCATAAATATTATTTGGATCAAAGATAAATTTTTCCGCAGCAAAAAAATGTACCTTTGCAGCTTTAAAATATAAATATGCGCTTACACAGGAATTTAGTTTTTGCAACCATTGATGCCCTTTCTGATATTTTCAATGAAGGACAATATGCTGATAAAATGATAGAAAAGACCCTTAAACGCGATAAGCGTTGGGGATCAAAGGACAGGAGTTTTATTGCTGAAACTACTTATGATATTGTAAGATGGAAGCGTCTATACACTGAAATTGCTGAAGTTAAAGCCCCCTACTCCCGCGAAAATCTATTTCGGGTTTTTGCCGTATGGGCGACTTTACGAGGAGTTACCCTTCCGGATTGGAAACAAATAGAACCTACCCCAAGCAGAAGGATCAAGGGAAGATTTGATGAGCTTAGCAAAATAAGAAAATACCGTGAATCTGTGCCCGACTGGATGGATGAATTGGGTGTAAAGGAACTAGGGGAAAAGGTTTGGGAAAAAGAGATTCATGCGCTTAATGAACAGGCTCCTGTGATCTTAAGAACAAATACTTTGAAGACTACTAAAGATGAGTTGCGCAGTATCCTTAAAGAAGAAGGAATTGCGACTGAGGCTATTAAAGGTTATCCCGATGCTTTACAACTTGATGAAAGAACCAACGTGTTTAAAACAGAGGTCTTCAAAAAAGGATTTTTTGAGGTTCAGGACGCAAATTCTCAATTGGTATCAAGATTCCTGGAGGTTGAACCCGGGATGCGTGTGGTTGACACCTGTGCAGGGGCAGGTGGAAAAACGCTCCATATTGCTGCTCTTATGGAAAATAAAGGCCAGATTATCGCTACAGATATTTACGAAAATAAATTAAAGGAATTAAAGCGACGGGCAAAACGTGCCGGGGCTCATAATATAGATCCCCGCGCCATTGATTCTACCAAAGTGGTAAAGAAACTATACGGGACTGCAGACAGGGTCCTTATTGATGCTCCCTGCAGCGGATTGGGAGTCTTAAGCAGAAATCCGGATGCTAAGTGGAAACTGCAACCGGAATTTATTGAAACTATTAAATTGACCCAGGAACAAATTCTTGATCAATACTCCCGCATCCTTAAACCGGGAGGAAAAATGGTCTACGCAACCTGCTCTGTATTACCTTCAGAAAACCAGGAACAAGTAGAGAAATTCCTTTCCAGGGAAGCAGGAAAGAATTTCAGGCTCATAAAAGACCAGAAACTTCTTTCTTCTGAATCTGGATTCGATGGGTTTTATATGTCTTTGCTGGAAAATAAGGCATAACAAAGGCTCAAGGTTCCAGGTTCCAGGTTCCAGGTTCCAGGTTCCAGGTTCAAGATTCAAGATAAGATTTAAAGTTCAATATCCCTTTGTTAAGAAAACTGGCAAAGGGATTTTTTTATTTGACCTTTTTTTTGCGCCTGACCTTCCCTGCAGCTTATTCTCCTTTCTTCTTTTCTCGCTTTCCATATCTAATATTTTTACTTTTATTTTTCTTTTCCTCCTCCCGCCTGTTCTAATTCCTTAATAATCATTAACTTAATTAGGAATTAAGAATAAAAAAATGAAAATATACCTAATTCCTTTAGTAATTATCTTCCTGAGTTGTGGAACAAATGATGACATAGATGAACCACTTGTCGAGGAAGAGGTTTTCTCTTCCGAACTTTTTATTTCTGAATATGTGGAAGGAACATCGTTCAATAAGGCCCTTGAAATCGTGAATCTTACCGGTGAAACTATAGACCTGGAAGCGGAAGGGTATTCCATTAAGAAGCAATCAAACGGCGCAGGAAACTGGATGAGCGAACTTACGCTGTCAGGTAGCCTGGAACATAACGAGGTATTTGTCATCGCCAATGAACTGGCAGAGGATTCCGGAATAGTGGGTAACGCCAATCAACTGAAGACAGGCGCACCAATGGATTTCAACGGAAATGATCCTGTAGGATTGTTCAAAAATGATATGCTTATAGATATTGTAGGAGAACATGATGATCCCGAAGATTTTGGTAAAGACGTCACACTTAGAAGAAGCTTAATACAAACAGAACCTTCCTCTACTTTTAATTCTGAACAATGGGAATCTTTTGATGCCAATAATACCGAAGATCTGGGAAAATACTAATACTATGATTTAAGTTTTTAGTTTACATTTTTCCGGAATTACAGATGTTCCTGCACTTGCATTACCCTATACAGGTTCGATATATAGAAATTTTATTTTAGTTCCTTCTAAACGTATTTTCTCTTTTTTAAATAATTAACTAGTACTGTTATTCTTCTAAAAAATCATAAATTTGACCTTTCTAAAACAACCCTAAAATAAGTAGAATGATCCTATTCTTCGGAACTCTATCCCCTAAGGTTTACGCCGTGGAAACCTACGCTTCACTTTCAGCAAAGGATATTTCAAAATTAAACTGGCTTTTCGGAAACGCCCAACACCTTAATAAATCTGCACTGGCAGATTTTTTTATTGGTCCGCGTGCCGCCATGATTTCTCCCTGGAGTACTAATGCCGTGGAGATTACCCAAACCATGGGGATCACAGGAATAAAACGAATTGAAGAGTTTTTAAAAGTGGATTCCGCTTTTCATGATTTTGACCCTATGCTTTCTCAAAAGTTTGACGGGCTGGATCAGGATATTTTTACTGTTGAAACTACTCCTCAGGAAGTACTGGAAATTGAAGATATTGCGGCTTATAACAATCAGGAAGGCCTGTCCTTAAGTGCAGAGGAGGTTGAATATTTGAAGGATCTGTCTAGAAAAATCGAACGTCCATTGACCGATTCTGAAGTCTTTGGATTCTCTCAGGTAAATTCTGAACATTGCCGACACAAGATTTTTAACGGCACCTTCGTCATAGACGGAAAGGAGAAGCCTTCGTCTCTCTTTAAGCTTATAAGAAAAACTTCCGAAGAAAATCCCAACGAGATCGTTTCTGCCTATAAAGATAATGTAGCTTTTATAAAGGGGCCCCGGGTAGAGCAATTCGCACCTAAATCTGCCGATGTTCCCGATTATTATGAGAATAAGGATTTTAAATCGGTAATTTCACTTAAAGCAGAAACTCATAACTTCCCCACTACCGTAGAACCCTTTAACGGAGCTGCAACAGGAAGTGGAGGGGAAATCCGCGATCGTCTTGCCGGAGGAAAAGGCTCTTTACCCCTGGCCGGAACAGCAGTCTATATGACCTCTTATTCCCGTTTGGAAGAAAACCGGCCATGGGAGAAAAGTGTAGCTGAAAGAAAATGGCTGTACCAAACCCCGCTGGACATATTGATTAAGGCTTCTAACGGAGCTTCAGATTTTGGCAATAAATTCGGACAACCTTTAATTACCGGTTCGGTGCTCACTTTTGAGCATCAGGAACACAACCGGCTTTTGGCATATGATAAGGTGATCATGCTTGCCGGTGGAATTGGCTACGGAAAAGCAGATCAGGCCATTAAAGAAGTCCCTAAAAAAGGAGATAAAATAGTAGTACTTGGCGGAGAAAATTACCGCATTGGTATGGGTGGCGCTGCGGTATCTTCTGCAGATACAGGGGAATTCAGCAGTGGGATCGAGCTCAATGCCGTACAACGCGCCAATCCTGAAATGCAAAAACGTGCTGCCAACGCAATCCGCGGAATGGTTGAGCGGGACAATAACCCCATCATTTCTATCCACGACCACGGTGCCGGGGGACATTTGAACTGTTTAAGCGAACTTGTTGAAGACACCGGGGGAAATATAGATCTTGATGAACTTCCCGTAGGAGATCCAACCCTTTCTGCAAAGGAGGTCATAGGGAACGAATCCCAGGAACGAATGGGGCTTTTAATTGCAGAGAAAGATATGGAGATCCTAAGGCGGGTTTCTGAAAGAGAGCGCACGCCCATGTACAGTGTTGGAAATGTTACCGAAGACCGGAATTTTATTTTTCAACGCAAAAGTAATGGGGAAAAACCAATGGACCTTTCCCTGGCCGACATGTTCGGGAGTTCTCCAAAGGTAATCATGGCCGATACTACTGTTGAAAGAAAATATCACGCCCTGGATTATACTTCAGATAATATATCAACATATTTAGAGCAGGTATTACAATTGGAAGCCGTTGCCTGTAAAGACTGGCTTACCAATAAAGTAGACCGCTGTGTAACCGGTAAGGTTGCCAAACAACAAACCGCCGGCCCTTTACAGCTTCCGTTAAACAATTGCGGAGTAATGGCTTTAGATTACAACGGCAAAGAAGGGGTTGCCACTTCCCTTGGCCACTCCCCTGTTTCAGCCCTTGTAGATCCAGTCGCGGGTTCGCGAAATTCTATAGGAGAAGCGCTTTCTAATATTGTTTGGGCTCCTCTTGAGAAGGGGTTGAAATCGGTTTCCCTTTCGGCCAACTGGATGTGGCCATGTAATAATGAAGGGGAAGACGCAAGGCTTTACGAAGCAGTGCAGGGAGTTTCAGATTTTGCTATTTCCCTTGGAATTAATGTTCCTACCGGAAAGGATTCCCTATCCATGAAGCAAAAATATAAGGATGGAGAAGTTATATCTCCAGGTACTGTAATCATATCTGCTGCAGGACATTGTGACGACATAACTAAAGTAGTGGAACCGGTGCTTCAGAAAGACGGGGGACCTATTTATTATATTAATTTATCCCAGGATTCTTTCAAGCTGGGAGGATCTTCCTTTGCCCAAATTTTAAATAAAGTAGGCAATGAAGTTCCCACAATAAAAAATGATAAAAATTTTGCCGCTGCTTTTAATGCTATTCAGGCACTAATTAAACAAGATCTCATACTTGCCGGACACGACGTCGGATCCGGGGGATTAATAACCACATTACTGGAAATGTGTTTTGCAGATGTTGATCTGGGAGCAGACCTGGATCTTACCGCTCTTAATGAAAATGATGCAGTAAAGTTATTCTTTAATGAGAACTGCGGAATTGTTTTTCAGGCAAAAGATGCTTCTGTTGAAGAGCTGTTCAAAGAATTTGAAATTGAATTTTTTAAGATTGGAACTCCTTCCGAAGGTTCTAAGTTAAATATCCGTAACGGGAATCAAAACTTTGAATTTGATGTTCCTGCTTTACGCGACACCTGGTTCAAAACTTCCTTTTTATTGGACCAAAAGCAAAGCGGAATTGATATGGCGACCCAGCGCTTTCAGAATTACAAGAATCAGCCGCTGACCTTCAAATTTCCTGACAGTTTTGATGGAAAAATGCCGGTTCTGGATCCCTTCAAGCCCAGGATTAAAGCTGCTATAATTCGGGAAAAAGGATCAAACAGTGAACGGGAAATGGCAAGAGCCATGCACCTGGCAGGTTTTGATGTTAAGGATGTGCATATGACAGACCTCATTTCCGGAAGGGAAACTCTCGAGGATATAAAATTCATAGCTGCTGTTGGTGGATTCTCAAACAGTGACGTCCTTGGAAGTGCTAAAGGTTGGGCTGGCGCCTTTTTATATAACGATAAAGCAAAGATAGCCTTGGATAACTTTTTTGCAAAAGAAGATACCCTGTCTTTGGGAGTTTGTAACGGATGCCAGTTATTTATTGAGTTGGGATTAATAAATCCCGATCACGAGGAAAAACCCAAAATGTTGCATAACAAATCCAAAAAATTTGAGTGCACTTTTACCTCGGTTGAAATTAAGGAGAACAAATCGGTAATGCTTGAATCTCTTGCAGGCGCTAAATTGGGAATTTGGGCGGCACACGGGGAAGGAAAATTCAGTTTCCCCTATTCTAAGGAACGATATAATATTGTTGGAGAGTATGGTTTTGATAAGTACCCTTCAAATCCCAACGGATCTAATCTAAATACAGCCATGCTTACAGATGATTCCGGTAGACACCTGGTAATGATGCCACACCTGGAACGTTCTACCTTTCAATGGAACTGGGCATATTATCCTAAAGGTAGAAAAGATGAAGTTTCTCCCTGGATCGAAGCCTTTGTAAATGCCAGAAAATGGCTGGAGAAAATAAGTTAGGTCTTATAAATCTATAATAATTGAGCCGGAAAAGAGATTTCTTCCTTTCCGGCTCTTTTTATTAAAAGCTTAAAATTAGGTTATACAGCTTCATAAATTTTATGGAATTGTAAAAATTAGCAACTTTAAATTGCTATTTTCCAAATATTTTTTCAAAAGCAGGAAAAATATAAAGTGACTTGTTCTAAATATTTGCAAATCAATACTTTCAATTCTCTTTCGGAAACAATATTGTCATAATTTATTTGTCTTGAATTATATGACAGATCTGTATTTTCCTGAATTCTCGTTATTTCGTACTCTTTTTTAAAATAAGATTTGAAATAGCTCCTCAAATTCACTATTTTGCATAGAATATCTTATTAAACAACCCTCATGACCGAAATAAAAAGACTATTTGATTTTCCATACTTCCAATTAGAAAATCATCCGCTGGAGAAAGCCTTTGGTACAAAATATAATGGTACCTGGGAAACCATTTCTACCCAACAATATATTGATAAGGCCAATGCAATAAGCCGGGGATTATTGAGGTTGGGAATTGAACCCAATATGAAAATTGCCGTTATTTCTTCCAATAACCGTACGGAATGGAATATTTTGGATATCGGGATCCTCCAGTTAGGAGCACAAAATGTTCCTATTTATCCTACAATTTCTGAACAGGATTATGAGTATGTTTTAAATCACAGTGAATCTGTTTACTGTTTTGTTTCAGATACTGAGGTTCTTGAAAAAGTAAATTCCATTAAACACAATACAAAACTTAAAGAAGTTTACTGTTTTGATGAAATTCCGGGATGTAAGAACTGGAAGGAAGTGCTAAAACTTGGGGAAGATAAAAGCAATCAGGATGAGGTTGAAAAATTAAAAAAGTTGGTGAAGCCGGAAGATCTCGCCACCCTTATATATACCTCCGGTACTACGGGCCGGCCAAAAGGGGTAATGCTTTCACATAATAATATTGTGAGTAATGTTCTGGGTAGTGCTCCAAGGGTTCCTTTTCCTTTTGGGGCTTTTACTGCCCTTAGCTTTTTACCTGTGTGTCATATCTTTGAAAGAATGATCCTTTATCTTTATCAGTACCATAGTGTATCGGTTTATTTTGCCGAGTCTATAGAAATGATAAGTGACAATTTAAAAGAAGTAAAACCCCATGTGATCACTGCTGTACCACGATTGCTTGAGAAAGTATATGATAAGATCATTGCCAAGGGATCTACTGTAGGAGGTGTAAAACAAAAGTTATTTTTCTGGGCTGTAGAACTGGGATTAAAATATGAACCTTATGGAGCCAATGGATGGTTGTATGAAACTCAACTGAGCCTTGCCAGAAAGATCATATTCTCCAAATGGAAAGAAGGTCTTGGCGGGAATATAGAATTAATAGTTTCCGGAAGTGCTGCTTTACAACCCAGGCTGGCTAGAGTTTTTGCTGCTGCAGAAATTCCGGTCATGGAAGGTTACGGCCTTACAGAGACATCTCCTGTTATTGCAGTAAATGATCAGCGTAATCACGGATTCAAAATTGGAACGGTTGGAAAGGTTATTGACAAAGTAGAGGTGAAAATAGCCGAAGACGGTGAAATCCTTACTAAAGGCCCTAACCTAATGCTGGGTTATTATAAAGAACCTGATAAAACCGCTGAAGCAATTGATGAAGATGGCTGGTTCCATACAGGAGATATAGGAGAATTGGATAATGAAGGATTTCTTAAGATCACAGATCGGAAAAAGGAAATGTTCAAAACTTCGGGGGGTAAATATGTTGCGCCCCAGGTCATAGAAAACATTATGAAACAATCCCGGTTCATTGAACAGATCATGGTGATTGGAGAAGGTGAAAAAATGCCTGCCGCTTTAATTCAGCCTAATTTTGAATTTGTTCAGGAATGGGCTAAGCGAAAAAATCTGGATATAGGATCTTCTAATGATAAGATTATACATAATGAAGATGTAATTGCTCGTTTTCAGGAAGAAATTGATTTTTACAACACCAAATTCGGGCATTGGGAAAAGATCAAAAAGTTCGAACTTACCCCCGATGTATGGAGTATAGAAGCAGAACATTTGACCCCAACGATGAAATTGAAGCGAAGAAATATAAAAAAGATGTACGAAAGGCTTTACGATAATATTTACGTGAAGTAAAGCAGAAATAATTACATTCTCGAATGCCTGAAGAAATGCCTTCTTCGGGCATTCTCTTTTGAAGAATTTTAGATAGTTTAATTTATTATATCACAATATATGACCACATATACCGCCGCAGAAAACAGATATGAAAAAATGCAATACCGACGATGTGGAAAAAGCGGAATCCGGCTTCCCCTACTTTCGTTAGGTCTTTGGCATAACTTCGGAGATGTAGATGATTTTGAAAACTCCAGGAATCTTTTACGCACCGCCTTCGACAATGGCATTACTCATTTTGACCTTGCCAATAATTACGGCCCCCCGTATGGATCTGCAGAAAAAAATTTCGGAAAGATCTTCGAGCAGGATTTCAGGCAATACCGGGATGAACTAATAATTTCTACCAAAGCCGGCTGGGATATGTGGCCCGGACCTTATGGAAATTTCGGATCCCGGAAATACCTTATTGCCAGTTTGGACCAGTCCCTGAAACGTATGGGATTGGAATATGTCGATATTTTTTATCACCACCGCCCAGATCCAGATACTCCTTTGGAGGAAACAATGGGTGCATTGGATCATATCGTGCGACAGGGAAAAGCGCTGTACGTTGGAATCTCCCAATACTCTGCGGAAGAAACGGCTAAAGCAGCAAAAATTCTCCGGAACCAGGGAACTCCTTTTCTTATTCATCAACCGCGGTACAATATGCTGGACCGTTGGGTGGAAAATGGGCTATTGGATACATTGGAAAAAGAAGGAATTGGCAGTATTGCCTTTTCTCCTCTTGAACAGGGCATCCTTACGTCAAAATACTTAAAAGGAATACCTGCAGATTCAAGAGCTGCCATTGAAGGAGGTTATCTTGACAAATCCATAATAACCCCTTCATTAGTTCAAAAGCTTCAGGAATTACAGGAAATTGCCCTTTCCAGAGGGCAAAGCCTGGCCCAAATGGCCATAGCATGGCTATTAAAGGATAACCGGATTACTTCTGTCCTGGTTGGAGTTAGCAAAGTTTCTCAATTGAAAGATAATTTAAATACTCTTGAAAATTTAGCGTTTTCAAACTCCGAAATCGAAAGAATTGAAGAAATATTGAAGCAGGATTAAAATGAAAAAAATAAAGATCCTTTTTTTAATAACATTATTTATGACTCCATTGTATTCATTCTCAAATGTGAGCCTTCCTTCTGTCTTTTCAGACAATATGGTCTTACAGCGAAATGCCAGAGTAAAAATTTGGGGATGGGCTAAACCGGGTGAAGATGTAAATATAAAATTGTCATGGAGTGATGAAAAATTTTCAACTACAGCAGATAAAAATGCAGGTTGGGAAATAACCATAACAACTCCGGACATTAGAGGTGCTCAGGAGATCAGGATCAGCGGATATAATGAAATAACTTTAAGAAATGTACTTTTAGGAGAGGTATGGCTGGTTTCCGGGCAATCAAATATGGAGTGGAGTGCCGGTGCCGGCATTGATAATGCGGAAGAGGCTATTGCAGGAGCCAATCAACCCGACATCAGGTTTTTTCAGGTGGCGCATCGAACCGCTAATGATCCCCAGGAAGATCTTGACGGCAGCTGGGTCTCCAGTACTCCTGAAACCATGAGAAACTTTAGCGCAGTGGCATATTTTTTCGGAAAGAAAATAAATACGGAAATAAATGTACCTGTGGGATTATTTAATTCAAGTTGGGGAGGTACTCCGGCAGAGGTATGGATGCCGGCAGCCATTTTTGAAGAAAATGAAGAGCTTGAAAAGGCAGCCTCCCTCCTGCCCGATGATCAATGGGGACCGCATCTTCCCGGAAAAATATATAACGCAATGATCGCCCCTCTTATTCCCTATAAAATTGCCGGAATTCTGTGGTACCAGGGGGAATCAAATACAGCAAATGCAGATCATTATAAGGATATTTTTTCGGCACTTATTAAAAGCTGGCGAAATAAATGGAAGGAAGAGCTTCCTTTTTTTTACGCACAAATCGCTCCTTTTGATTATGGCGAAGGATATTCCGGGGTAAAAGTAAGAGATGCTCAACGAGAAGTTTTGGAGTTGCCAAAAACAGGAATGGTCATGACCAGCGATATTGGCAATATCCACGACATTCATCCACAAAACAAACTTGATGTGGGATTAAGGTTCGCTGATCTTGCTCTTGCTGAAGTTTATGGAAAAGATGTGAAAGCACACGCTCCTCTTGTAAAGCATGCAGAGATTAATGGTAAGGAAGTAAAAGTTTATTTTGATAATGAGGAAGGTTTGAAAATTGACAAAGCAAACCCCGACACGCAGTTTGAGATTGCCGGAGAGGACGAGCTGTTTTACCCTGCAGAAGCATCCATCAAAAAAGAAGTTGTACACCTTCGTTCTGCGAAAGTAAAAGATCCTGTTTTTGTGCGATTCTCCTGGGGAAATATGTCTACCTCGAATTTATTCAACGAAGCCGGTTTACCTGCGTCTAGTTTTAACGTCCGTATTGAATAGCAGGGTTAAAAGTAATCAACGGTGATATTTAGAAGTCAGAAATTTAGATAAAGCCCTCTGCGACCTTTGCGCTAAACTCTGCGCCTTTGCGTGAAACCCTTTTATCTCAATCAAGTAACTGAACAACAGATCCTCTTAAACGTTAGTGAAAATTTGCTTTTAGTTAATTCCTGTTTCTAAAAATACAAAAGAGAAAAACGCAATACCTAATCTATATAAACCTCAAGCAACTCTACCTCTTCCGAAGAAATGATTACCAGTTTATTTGTAGCCGGAATTAAAAGGGTTTGCCCCTGTTCAATAATTTCTTTATTTCCGTTTGTTTCAATTTCCGCCTTTCCACTTACGCACATGTAGATCACAAAAGAATCTAAGGTGCTGTAATCCTTTTTAATTTCTCCTTTTACAGGGAGGTAATTTGTTGTAAAATATTCACAGCGGGCGATATTAGACGACTGATTATGGTTTGTCGCATAATTAAGCTGAAAATCATCTTTCTTTTCAAAATCTATGGCATCGAGAGCCTGGGCAGTATGGAGTTCCCGGGAATTTCCCTGTTGATCTTTTCTGTCCCAGTCATAAATGCGGTAAGTGATATCTGAGGTTTGTTGAATTTCAGCTAAAAGTACCCCGGCTCCAATAGCGTGTACTTTTCCGGTGTTTATAAAAAAACTATCCCCTTTCTCAACTTTTTCGAAATTCAGAAGCTGGGTGATCTTTCCGGCTTCCAAATGTTGTATATATTCATCTTTGCTGATGGTTTTTTTAAATCCTACGTTAATTTTAGCATCTTCATCTGCCTGCATGATGTACCACATTTCAGTCTTTCCGAAAGATTTATGGCGCTCTTTTGCCAGTTGGTCATTAGGGTGCAACTGTACAGAAAGTTCAGTTTTAGCATCTATATATTTAATAAGTAGCGGAAATTCTGCACCAAACTTCTCATACACCCGGTTACCCAGAAAAGCACCTTTATAATTTTCCAATAGGTCATTTAAAGATCGACCTCTCAGGCTGCCATTCTCAACTACCGAAATATCATCTTTCACTCCTGAAATCTCCCAGCTTTCTCCCAGGTTTTCTTTCGCTGAATCCTTATGAAGTATCTGTTTAAGTTTGCCTCCACCCCATATTTTTTCTTTTAATATAGGTGCAAATTTGAGTGGGTAAGAAAGTGATTTCATTTATTCTTCTATAAATTTTAATATACAGCTAATTTCGTTTGTTTATCCTATATCTGCAAGTAGTTATTCGCCTCCTGTTTCAATTTGTTGTTTAAAAATTCTCATTTCCTATTATTCATTTTGTTGCTGCTAATTAACAGGAGTATTAAATAGTGGCAAAACTTAAATTTTTAGTATAGTTAATTTCTTACCATTTCCCCTGATTATGAGTAGATTTGATATATTTTATACTTAAATTTAGGTATCTACTTGCAAAGAGAATATTTTTCTCTTTTTATTATGCATGCATAATAATTTTTGCTAACTTTGAAATTATATGAGTATTTTAATGAAGGAAAAAACCATTGATCACGTATTAAGGGCAACCTGGATGGCAGTTTCAAAAATGTATAATGAAGAAGCCGGTAAGGCCGGAAGTACTATGGCTACCGGGTTTGCTCTGTTAAGCATAGATCCTGAAAAAGGCACCCCTTCTACATCTTTGGGGCCTAAAATGGGAATGGAGGCTACAAGCCTGTCCCGGATCCTGAAATCAATGGAGGAAAAGGGTTTGATCATTAGGAAAAAAAATCCAAAGGACGGTAGAAGTGTATTACTGCACCTCACAGAATTTGGGAAAGAGATGCGGGATTTTTCAAAAGGTGTGGTTTTGCGCTTTGATGAAGCAGTAAAAGAAGCTGTTCCCGAGGAAGATCTGAAAACTTTTATAGATGTGGCTCATACCATTACCGATCTTATATCAAATAAAAAGATCTATAATAATCAGGAAAATAACAGGGAACACAACAGAAATAATTTTCAGAAATAATCTGAATAACTATAGTAAAATTTAAATACCAACTATGAAACGAAGAATTAATAAAGTTGCCGTAATTGGTTCAGGAATAATGGGTAGTGGGATCGCCTGCCACTTCGCTAATATTGGCGTGGAGGTGCTCCTCCTTGATATTGTTCCGCGGGAACTAAATGAGCAGGAAAAGAAAAAAGGATTAAGCCTGGAAGATAAACAGGTTAGAAACCGTATAGTAAACCAGTCTTTGCAGGATGCCTTAAAATCGAAGCCCTCCCCTATTTATCACAAAGATTTTGCTCAACGCATCAAGACCGGTAATCTCGAAGGTGATATTTCTAAAGTTTCGGAAGCAGACTGGATCATTGAAGTAGTAGTTGAAAGACTTGACATTAAGAAGCAGGTATTTGATAACCTGGAGAAACACCGAACCAAAGGTACTCTTATTACCTCAAATACTTCCGGAATTCCAATTCAGCATATGAATGAAGGCCGCAGCGAAGACTTCAAAAAACATTTCTGCGGAACCCATTTCTTTAACCCGCCAAGATATTTAAGATTATTTGAAATTATTCCCGGGCCGGATACTTCCGTAGAAGTGCTGGAATTTCTGAATGAATACGGAGAAAAATTTCTCGGAAAAACATCTGTAGTTGCTAAAGACACACCTGCCTTTATTGGAAACAGGATTGGGATTTTTAGTATTATGAGTCTTTTCCACATGGTAAAGGAAATGGATCTAACCGTAGAAGAAGTAGACAAACTTACAGGACCGGTAATTGGTAGGCCAAAATCGGCCACCTTCCGCACAGTAGATGTTGTTGGACTAGATACCCTGGTACACGTTGCCAATGGCCTATATGAAGGTGTTCCCAATGATGAAAGGCACGATCTTTTTAAACTTCCCGATTTCATCCAGACCATGATGGACAATAAATGGCTGGGAAGCAAGACCGGACAGGGATTCTATAAAAAAGAGAAAAAAGAAGATGGCTTCAGTGAGATCAAAACCCTGGACCTGAAAACTATGGAATACAGGAGCGCTAAAAAAGCTTCTTTTGGTACTCTTGAACAAACAAAATCTATTGAAAAGGTTGAAGATCGATTCAAGGTACTTATTGACGGAAAAGATAAAGCCGGAGAATTTTACCGAAAAAACCTTTCAGCTCTATTTGCTTACGTATCCAACAGAATTCCGGAGATCACAGATGAACTTTACAAGATCGATGACGCAATGAAAGCCGGTTTTGGATGGGATCACGGACCTTTCCAGATCTGGGATGCCGTAGGAGTTGAAAAGGGAATTGAAATGATGAAAGCTGAAGGTTACGAACCTGCAGCCTGGGTAAATGAAATGGTGGAAAAAGGTACTCAAAGCTTTTACACTGTTAAAGAAGGAAATTCTTACTATTACGACATTCCGCAAAAGAAACATTTGAAAGTTCCGGGACAGGATGCTTTCATTATTTTAGACAATATAAGGGAATCTAAAGAGGTATTCAAAAACACCGGAGTTGTTGTGGAAGATTTGGGAGACGGGATCCTGAATGTGGAGTTTAGAAGCAAAATGAATTCTATAGGCGGAGATGTTTTGGATGGCCTGAACAAAGCGCTGGATATTGCCGAAAGAGATTACCAGGGGCTCGTGGTTGCCAACAATGGAAAGAACTTCTCTGTAGGAGCGAACATCGGGATGATATTTATGATGGCTGTAGAACAGGAATATGACGAGCTGAATATGGCTATTAAATATTTCCAGGATACAATGATGAGAATGAGGTATTCTTCCATTCCTACTGTAGCTGGGCCTCACGCCATGACCCTTGGTGGTGGTTGTGAACTTTCGCTGCACGCCGATAAAGTGGTTGCCGCGGCTGAAACTTATATAGGACTTGTTGAATTTGGCGTTGGGGTTATACCCGGCGGTGGGGGTTCTAAAGAGATGACTTTAAGAGCTTCTGAAACCTTTGAGAAGGATGACCTTGAGTTGAACAGGTTGAGAGAGAATTTCTTAACCATAGCCATGGCCAAAGTATCTACTTCGGCATATGAAGCATTTGACACCAATATTTTACAAAAAGGAAAAGACATTGTAGTAGTAAATCCTGATCGTCAATTGGCAATAGCGAAAAAACACGCGTTGTTAATGGCAGAAAATGGATATACAATGCCTATTCAAAAAAGGAACATTAAGGTATTGGGAAAACAGGCATTGGGAACTTTTCTTGTAGGTACAGACCAAATGGTAGCCGGTAAATATATTAGCGAGCACGACCGGAAGATCGCCAACAAACTGGCTTACGTAATGGCCGGTGGAGACCTTTCTGAAGCTTCTTATGTAAGCGAGCAGTACCTCCTCGACCTGGAAAGAGAAGCCTTTTTATCTCTTACCGGGGAAAGAAAAACACTGGAGAGACTTGAGGCGATGATCAAGACCGGAAAACCTTTGAGAAATTAGATTGTATAGTGTAGATTGTAAAATGATCTAAGAATGAATTATTTTAAGGAGTTGAAAGTTTGGCAGAAGGCTATTGATTTAGTAACTGAAACTTATTCGAAAAGCCAAGCTTTTCCAAAGGAAGAAATTTATGGATTAACGTCACAAATACGCAGGTCTGCAGTATCAATTCCTTCAAACATTGCAGAAGGTTGTGGCAGAAAATCAAATAAAGATTTTTCTAATTTTCTGGGTATAGCTCTTGGCTCTGCATTTGAATTTGAGACCCAACTCATTATTTGCAAAAATTTGGGTTTTATAAATGTAAGAGACTTTCTAAAACTGGAAAGTGAAGTATTTCATATTCAAAATATGTTAATCAGATTACAGTCTACGTTATAATAAATAAATTATATTTTTTCAATGTACATTATACAAAATACAATATACTATGACTAGAACAGCATACATCGTAAAAGCATATAGGACCGCAGTAGGAAAAGCCCCCCGGGGAGTATTCAGGTTTAAAAGACCTGATGAACTGGCGGCAGAAACTATTGAATATTTAATGAAAGATATCCCACAGCTGGATAAGAAGCGGGTTGATGATGTTATGGTTGGAAATGCCATGCCGGAAGCAGAACAGGGCCTTAACATGGGCCGGTTGATCTCTTTAATGGGATTAAAAATTGAAGACGTGCCGGGAGTAACTGTAAACCGTTATTGTGCATCAGGAATTGAAACTATAGCCATGGCCACAGCAAAGATCCAGAACGGAATGTCTGATTGTATCATTGCCGGCGGGGTAGAAAGTATGAGCTATATTCCAATGGGAGGATACAAGCCCACACCAAACTACGAATTGGCTAAAGAAGGCCATGAGGACTACTATTGGGGAATGGGATTGACTGCTGAAGAGGTAGCAAATCGCTATAATATCTCCAGGGAAGACCAAGATGAATTTGCTTTTAACTCCCACCAAAAGGCATTAAAAGCTTTAAAGGAGGATAGGTTTAAAGAGCAGATCGTCCCCATTGAAATAGAAGAAAATTTTATTAATGCTGAAGGGAAGAAAGAAACCAGAAAATATACAGTAACACAGGATGAAGGCCCAAGAGCTGATACTTCAAAAGAATTACTCGCAAAACTTCGTCCTGTTTTTGCCGAAGGTGGTAGTGTTACTGCAGGAAACGCATCGCAAATGAGTGATGGGGCAGCCTTTGTCCTTATTATGAGCGAGGAAATGGTGAAAGAACTAAACCTTGAACCTATAGCAAGAATGGTTAGTTATGGAGTTGCGGGGGTTGATCCTCGTGTGATGGGAATAAGTCCTGTAATTGCAGTTCCAAAGGCATTAAAACGTGCCGGCCTTAAGAAAGAAGATATGGAACTGGTAGAGCTTAATGAAGCTTTTGCTTCGCAGTCTCTTGCGGTAATTAGAGAAACCGGATTAGATCCTGATATTGTCAATGTGAATGGAGGAGCCATTGCTATGGGCCACCCATTGGGTTGTTCCGGGGCAAAACTCTCAGTACAGATCTTTGATGAAATGAGAAAACGAAATCACCAAAATAAGCATTGTCTTGTGACCATGTGTGTTGGTACCGGTCAGGGTGCTGCCGGAGTTTTCGAATTTCTTAATTAAACAAGAGACAAGAGACAAGAAACAAGACTAAAAATATAATATAATCATAATGAGATATTTAGATTTTAAATACCTCAATTAATTTTCAATAAAAATGAGTACACAAGCAGATACAGAGAATAAAGACCTTCTTCGGGGAGGACAATTTATTGTAAAGGAATCTAAAGCAGAAGATGTTTTTACTCCTGAAGATTTTTCAGATGAGCAAAATATGATGAAGGATTCTGTAAAGGAATTTGTAGACCGGGAGATCTGGCCCAGGAAGGAAGAATTTGAAAAGAAAAACTACCAGCTTACGGAAGATCTTATGCGA
>JAGXIL010000048.1 GCA_024635655.1 Gillisia sp.
GGCGTTAATCGTGCAAATAACCTTTGCACAGGAAAAAACGGTTACAGGAACTGTAGCCGACAATACGGGGCTCCCGCTCCCCGGAGTTAACATAGTGGTTAAAGGAACAAATACGGGTACTCAAACAGATTTTGATGGAAACTACAGTATTAATGCTTCGGTTGGGCAAACCATTGTATATAGTTTTGTAGGGTTTCAAAGGATTGAAAGAGTAGTTGGGGCAGAAAATACTATCAATATTACTTTGTTGGAAGATGCCAGTCAGTTGGATGAGGTGGTAGTCGTTGGATACGGAACCCAAAGTAAAAGGAAATTAACCGATAATATTTCTAAGTTAACTTCTGAGGACATAAGTGAAATTCCAACCCCAAGTATTCAAAATGCCATATCCGGTAAGGCTGCCGGGGTGCAGGTTTCACAAACCAATGGAAAAGTTGAGGGTGGAGTGAGTATAAGAATACGTGGTGTCTCCAGTATTGGTGCTGGTTCGGAGCCTCTTTATGTGCTTGACGGTGTGCCCTTGATCAATAACAACGAATCAAACAATGGTGCTCCTACCAATCCACTGCTTACTTTAAGTTCTAATGAAATTGAATCTATAGATATTCTAAAGGATGCCTCTGCTGCTGCAGTATACGGATCCAGGGGTGCTAATGGAGTGGTATTGATTACTACCAAAAAAGGGAAGTTGGGAAAAGGAAGATTTTCTCTTAATTACTCTTCAGGTTATAGCGAGCCTACCAACAAAAGAGAATGGTTAAATTCTGATGAATACGTAGAGCTTTTCACAGAAGCTGCCGTTAATTCTTTTGGCGAAGAAGATGGTACGGATTATATTGAAGGGATTTTTGATTTTCTCGCAGGGGACACGGATTGGAGAAGCAGAGAAGTAGACACAGACTGGCAGGATCTCGCCTTTCAAAATGGCTATACTACAGATGCCGATGTATCTGTTTCTGGGGCTGATGAAAAAACTTCCTATTTCTTTTCGGGAGCTTATAATCAAACTACAGGAATAATTAGAGGTAACGAGCTTGAAAGATTTACCTCCCGTGCAAATATCTCTCATAAACTGAATAGCAAATTGAGAACAGGGATGAATTTAAGTTTCTCCCGTACTGAGATAGACAGGATCGCGAATGATAATGCGTTTGTAAATCCTATGCAGGCTATTGCACAACCTGCATTGTCTCCTGCTTTTTTAGAAAATGGAGATCCTAATCCTAATACATTGTATGCCAATTTTCTTTTACAGGAGAAGCATGCATTCTATAAGACAGTAGTTCGAAGGGTTACAGGAAAAGCTTTTGCCGAATATAGTTTTTTACCTTCTTTAAAGTTTAATACAGATTTTGGTTATGATCTTTACTACCAAACTGAGGATAACTTTGTTGGAAGACTTGCGCCATTTCAATCTACAAATGGTCAGGCCTACGCTTCCAGTGTAGGAACCGAATCTTATGTTTCCAGTAATTATTTTACCTACAGCAAAATATTTGGTGAGATCCACGATCTTGAAGTTGTAGCGGGGATGGAGTTTAACCTTACCAACAGAAGATTTCAAAGCGTAACTGGTATAGAATTTCCTACAGATGATTTTCAAACAGTAGGGAGTGCTGCCGAAATTACTGCAGGGAACGGAACTGAAACCGGGAACAGGTTTTTATCTTATTTTGCAAGAGCGACCTATTCTCTTTATGATCGATACCTTTTCAAAGCAAGTATAAGACATGACGGATCCTCCAGGTTTGGAAGAAACACCCAGTTTGGTACTTTTTCTTCACTTGCAGCAGGATGGATTATTTCAGAAGAAGAGTTTTTAAGAGACAATGAAGTGTTGTCCTTTTTAAAACTTCGGGCTAGTTATGGGCAAACCGGAAATGCTAATATTGGAGATTTCGCAGCCCTGGGATTGTACAGTGGAACTTCCTATAACCAACGTCCGGGGATAACTCCTGTTCAGGCAGAGAATTCTTTATTGACCTGGGAAAGTGTAGACCAGTTTAACTTTGGGGTAGATCTCGGGTTTTTTAATGATAGGATCACTGCAGAAATTGATTATTATATTAAAGAGTCTGACGGATTATTATTCAATGTTCCCGTACCCGGAACCTCCGGACAACCAAATCTTCTTCAAAATATTGGTTTAATGGAGAATGAGGGGGTAGAATTTGCCCTGAACACCAAGAATGTGGTAAAGGATAATTTCACCTGGTCTACCAATTTTAATATTTCGCAAAACAAGAATGAGGTAAAAAGACTTCCAAATGATGGTGCAGATATTATTACCGGCAGAAACATATTAAGAGAGGGTGAAGCAATTTCAGCATTTTATCTTTTAGAATATGCAGGAGTTGATCCTGAAAACGGAGATGCTATCTACTTTACTAATGTTGATGATGGAAATGGAAATTTAAGCAGAGAAACAACAAATAATCCAAGTGATGCAAGAAGAGTTGTTTCGGGAAGACCATTTCCTTTATGGATAGGTGGTCTAACGAATACAATGACTTTTGGAGGTTTTGATTTTAGCTTTACTTTCCAGGGAGAATGGGGTGTAGATATTTATAATGGTGGAGGAATTTACCAATCTGCCAATGCAGATTATTTTGATAACCAGTCCAGAGACCAGTTAAGAAGATGGCAAAATCCCGGGGATATTACCGATGTGCCACAGGCCCGGTTATTTGGAGCTAACGGAACAGCTCATTCCACAAGATATTTACAAAATGCAGATTTTATAAGGTTACGGAACCTAACCCTTGGATATTCCCTGCCAACCCAGGTTACAGATAATTTGGGAATAGAGCGCTTCAGGTTATATTTCGCAGGATTTAATTTGCTAACTTTTACAGATTATGACGGATACGATCCGGAGGCTAGAAGTGATGCTGGGGGAGTAGGACAAGCCTTCTATTCGCCTCCTGCCGCTAAGACCTATTCAGTTGGTGTAAATATTAATTTCTAAAAACAAAGCATATGAAAAATTATAAAATAATTCTATCGATTCTTTGTAGTGGCTTTCTTTTTGTGAGTTGCGAAGATGAATTGAATTTAGAACCGGCCCAATCAATTTCTACGGAGAAGGCATTATCGACCGGAGCGAATATTGAAAATCTTTTAATTGGGACCTACGCAGAAGCAGGGGATAATACTTCCTATGGAGGGGATATCCAAATGCTTGGTGATCTTTATGGATTTACTGATGAGGCAACCTGGGGAGGAACCTTTGCTCAGCCAAGAGAAGTTTTTAGGAAAATTATACTTTCTGATAACGCATTTGTAAGAGACTTTTGGCTTAATAATTATGAAGTTATTAATCAGGCAAACCTTATTGTAGATAATATTGAACTTGTAGACGAAGAAAGTCAGGACAGGGTTGAAGGTGAAGCTAAATTTCTAAGGGGATTGGCCTTTTTTGATCTGGTTCGTTTCTTTGGAAAACAATATGAAGCCGGGCAACAAAACAGTCAGCCAGGAGTACCTTTATCTGTACAGGGAATCATCGATTATTCTGCCGATCTTAGAGTGGCCAGAAACTCTGTAGAGGAAGTGTATGCGCAAGTGGTTGCAGATCTAACCTCTGCTTACAGCCTGCTTCCAGAAACGAACGGAATTTTTGCCGATAAATATGCCGCTCAGGCGCTTTTGGCAAGAGTTTATTTACAGCAGGGAAATTACGAAGGTGCAAGAGAAGCTTCTAATGATGTGATTGAAAACAGTGGGCACTCCCTGGTAGCGTCATATGAAGCAGCTTTTAATAACGATTCCGATGTTGCTGAAGATGTTTTTGCTTTTCAGGTTACTTCTCAGGATGGAGAAAATGATTTGATCATTCATTATGCCGATCAATCCAATGGAGGCCGTGGTGGTGATATTACTATAAATGATGCTTATGTGAATAAATTTAATTCGCCAAGTGATGAACGTGCCAGTTTCTTTTATACCAGCGCGCAGAATGGAGGAAGATTAACCAGTAAGTACACAAACCAATTTGCCAATATTCCCTTTATTCGTTTGGCAGAGATGTATTTAATTCGTGCTGAAGCTAATTTAAGATCACAAACTGAGGTTGGAAACACTCCTCTGGATGATGTAAACCTTGTGAGGAGCAGAGCTAATGCAGATGACCTGCAAACGGTTAGCGTAGCCGATGTGCTATTGGAAAGAGAACGTGAATTAGCTTTTGAAGGGTTTTTAATCCATGATCTTCAAAGAGTGAAAACGGCTGTTGGGGAGCTTGCTTATGATGCAGATGCCTTAACTTTTCCTATTCCTCAAAGAGAAATAGATGTAAATGATCTTCTGGTTCAAAATCCTGGTTACGGGATTTAAATTAGAACATATTTAAATTGGAAAAGGCTGTCTGTAAATCAGGCAGCCTTTTTATTTTGTGATTTTTCCTCCTTGTTAGAACGTGTACAACAGGATTGCCGCTTCCTCGTCAGGCACTGAAATAAAAGCCTTTTTTCCCGAAAAATTCATTTTGGCCTGTGAGCTTCCGTAAACCGGAAATCCTTCCAGGAGATTGGCATTCTGGTCAAAAACATAAAGCCGATGGGCCTGGGAATCGGTAATAGATATGTAGGTCTTGTTGTTTGAATTATAAATAACAGGTGTTGTATAAAGTCCATAATCCAGAGTGATTTTTTTATCATTGATCTACAAAATGTTTTTCGAAAGGCTCGCCATAGTTTCACCGTTAGCAGTGATTAAAAGATTGGGCAAAGATGGTTCTTTACTTATGTTTCCCCTTTCATTTACATAAATTCTCTCTCCCTCTGAAGTTGCTGAAACAAACCTGTTTTTATGGGCATACCATGGATTTTCTGAAAAATCGACCTCAGATTTTAAGCCAATTCTGGATTTTCCCTGTCTGCTTAAAATATTTAATTTGCCATTGGATTCAGGAAATACAATATAATCTTTGTTGTTGAACCGTATATGCCTGGGTGATTGGAGGATCTCTGATGAAGCTTTGTCGAAATCAAATCCGGTTACCGGTTTTCCTTTAGAATCATACATCAAAAGATTGTTCTTTTGGGTAATCACAAATCTGTAATTACTATTGTTATCATAATCAAATACGCTTAAAGGCTGTGTAATATCATCCTTGAATTCCAGGGGAAATGGCTTAAACGTATTTCCCTTTCTATCGAGTATCTGAAGGCTGTTTAGGGTGCTAAAGGCCAGTTGTAAATTCCCGTTTTTGAACAGGTCTACCTGGTAAATTTCTCCTGTAATTCGACTGGGCAATTGTTTCTTCCACAAGAGTTTGCCCGCTGAAGAATACAGGTGCAATACATTTTCCGTATCCTGGACAGCAACTTCCATACTGTTGTCAATATGATTTTTTACCAAAAATGGAGGGGTACTAGCATTTGATTCAAGATTGATTAAAGCGATTTGCTGGACCTTACTTTTTGTTCCGTTTTTGGCCGTGCTGAAAATTCCGTGGAGATGAGCAAATGAGGAATTTTGTACAAACTGAAGTGCCACAAGCGGGGAGGATTTCAAATCTAAATTGGCGATATCCGTAGAATATTCGTTGGATACAGATTTTTCCATAACCGATTGAAAAGATAAAGAATTACCTACCATCAATAGAGAAGAAGCGCCTGCAAGATTTTTAGAAGCTTCAGTATAATACTCCTGCTCCCAAAGGGTTGAGTTATTAAGGAAATTTGATATAATGGGTTCCAAAGCTTCAGGGGCTTCCGCAAAAACCAGGAAATTATCCAGCCATACAAAATAATCCATCTTGCCGGGAGTAAGCAATGGGGTTAAAATTCTGCTGAATTCAGGAAGGTTTTCAGAAGAATAGACAGTTATACCCCTTATTTCGCTTGAAATTTTTTGTGCCGGTAACAGAATCTCCCTGGCAAGTTCAGGATCTGTGGCCTTCAGCACAAAATAATTCTTGTCGTTAAAAAATACCATCCCTGCTTCGGTGGTATAATTGAGCAAGTGGTTTTCTGACAATGCCATATCGGTATTCCTGTAAATATTTAAGTTATTGTGGAGAGCATTAAAAGATTGATATGAGATAGAGTAAAAACCTGCGGCCCCTATGGTCACTATTTTGGCAAGTTCATTAGGAGAGGTGCCTACCCTGTCAAATACTCCAAGTAGTTTATTTTCAGCACTGCCAGCAATGGAGATCCCGTTAAATATCAAATTATTGTTTTTCCACGGGCTCTATAAGGCTCCAATCTGCCAGGGAAGAGAGCGGGAGGATGCCGGTAGGAAACGCATTCTTATAAAATTTATCTAAATAGGTGTGATCCAGGAAAATAGAGTTCTTATCAGGATCGGCTGCAGCTTGGGCCCTTATAAAAGAATCCCGGGCAGGTAGAGTTTCATTTTGTTCATCTAGTACCAACTGTAGCTGATCTATTGAATTACTGGCAATGAAAATCCCTTTCAAAGTCGCAGTGTAGGTAGTAAAATCCTCGAGTTGGTACTTTCTTATTTGATGGTCTCCAATTGTAATGGTTTCCAAAGACTTATTTTTTACTGAATTAATTGCAAGTGTATCAGGTTGCTCCCTGCTTAAAAATGTGAATTGAAGCGGGCCGTTGTTGATCTTTCCCAAAGATATTAAAGAGCTTCCAGGATTTGTATATTTTGAAAGATGAGTAAGGTGCTGTTTTATGTCGCCGGGCTGGAAAAACTCATTTTGTTTAAACAGCACAAGGCTGTCAATCTCCTGGAGAAAAGAGCTTAGGTCTTTTGCCTGAATAACCACTGCGCTATTAGGTGGGATAAATTGATTTATGTCTGTATTTATGCTGGTTTCCTTTTTGCAGGAAGTGAAAGCAATAAAAAGTGAAAAGAAAAAAATAAGGTTTTTTATAGGGATTTTGTATAACACTTTCGCCGACTTTTAAGATTGTGATTAAGTCAAAGGTACTAAGTTAGATTTCAAGTTTCAACTCTTCCGGATAAAGCCTGAAACTAAGGCGGTGATATTTGGTAATACCGTATTTAAGAATAATGTTACCGCAGGTGCTTTTGGTGTAAGACCCTGGAACGAAGGGGAAGTTGTTGAAATTAAAGCCGGAGCTGGACAAACCAACCGTGTTATGAATCCTACCTATGGTAATGGAATAGGTTTTAAACTTACTCCGGCTTTCAGGTTTGACTTACTATGTGGTGAAGTAGTAGTTCCAGACGCGCAACGCGTAGGTTTAGGCTGTTCAGCCATAGGATTAAGCTATGGAGTTGCTGCCGGCGACGTATCTGCAGATTATCCTTACGCAGTTGGAGAACCTATAGAGGATGAGACCCTAACCCTTATTTTTTCTGATAACTCTCAGGGAGATTGTGGTGGTTCCAGAAATCTTGTGACTGTAGTGA
>JAGXIL010000049.1 GCA_024635655.1 Gillisia sp.
CATTTTCAGAATATGAATGACAATATTACCTTTTCCAGGGAAGGAATCAGATTTAACAAGTTTACTGTTGAAGATGAAGAAAGTAACACGCTCATAGTAGACGGAATGCTTGAAACCAGCGATTACACCTCTTATGGGTTCAATCTTACTGTTAATGCAGATAATTTTCAGGCCGTTAGTTCTACTGCAGATGACAATGAATTTTACTATGGTGACCTTATATTGGATACACGCCTGGAAATAGGCGGAAATATAGATAATCCTGTGGTAAGAGGAACCATAAGTATCAATGAAGGCACAGATATAAGTATTGTCTTACCCCAGGAGGACCCAACTATTGCAGATAGGGAAGGGGTTGTTGAATTTGTTGATGAAACCAGCAGGAGAATTGCCGAAAGGGAGGAAATGGAAGAGACATTAAATACTTCTGAATTTCAGGGGATGGATGTTTCAGTTAAAATAGATGTAAATGAAGAAGCAGAGTTAACCCTGGTGATAGATGAAGGAAATGGAGATTTTCTGAATTTACAGGGAGAAGCACAATTAACTGCCGGAATAGACCCATCAGGAAAAACAAGTTTAACGGGTAGGTATGAATTCACGAAAGGTGCTTATGAAATGTCTTTCAATTTTATAAGGAGAAGATTTGAAATTGAACCCGGAAGTTACATTCAGTGGACCGGTGAACCTACCGATGCTAATATTGATATTACAGCAATTTACGAAACCGAAACAGCACCTATAGACCTTCTTGGAAATCAACTTGCCAATCTTTCCCAGGCAGCTCGTAACACTTACAAACAGGATATTCCCTTTCAAACCATTCTTAGAATGCAGGGGGAATTACTGGAACCGGAATTAAGTTTTGATATTCGTCTTCCGGAGGGTAATTACAACGTCTCCAGTGAAATAATAAATAATTCAAGGGCAAAGTTGGCACAGTTGCGACAACAACCTTCAGAACTGAACAAGCAGGTTTTTGCCCTTCTTCTGCTCAACCGGTTTATAGGAGAAAATCCGTTTTCCAGTGAGGCAGGTGGTGCCAGTGCAGAATCCCTGGCAAGGCAGAGTGTAAGCAAGATCCTGTCCCAGCAGCTTAATGACCTCGCGGGTGATCTTATATCAGGAGTACAACTAAATTTTGATCTTGAATCTACAGAAGATTACACTTCCGGTCAAATGGAGCAGAGAACAGATCTCAACGTAGGGCTGTCAAAAACCCTGCTTGATGACAGGCTGAAAGTGACCATTGGAAGTAGCTTTGGCCTTGAGGGCCCACAGCAAACTAACCAACAGGCAAATAATATTGCCGGTGATATTGCCATAGACTATCAACTTTCCAAAGATGGGCGGTATATGCTGAGAGCTTATAGACAAAATCAATACCAGGTGGCACTTCAGGGGCAGATCATAGAAACCGGAGTAGCTTTCATAATCACTTTAGATTATGACCAGTTTATGGAAATCTTTGGTAGAGAACCCGATGAGGAAGATGAATAGTAGAAATTACAGTATGATGAATTATAAATATTATCTAAGCTGCCTGATCGTGTTCGTTATATACGGATGCGGAAATGTAAAGTATCTTGATGAAAATGAATATCTGTATGTTGGCGGTGAGGTTGAAGTAGAGGGAGAAGATATCTCTAATGACACAGAAAGTCTTTTGGAAGAAAACATGGAAAGTCTTTTGCGTCCTCAACCCAATACAAGTTTTCTGGGCCTGAGGCCCAAACTTTGGTTCTACAACATAGCCGGAGATTCTGTAGGTGATAGCGGCATAAGACACTGGATAAAAAACACCCTTGGAGAACCCCCAGTACTTTTTAGCGATGTAGATATGGATTATAATGCTGAACTGATACAGGGTTATGCCGAAAATACCGGATTTTTCAATGCCCGCGCAAGAGCAGATTCAACTGAAAACAACAAAAAGGTTACTGCTGAATATACAGTGGAACTGGGTGACCGTTATACCCTAAGAGAAATTAACTTTCCGACAGATTCCATACCCTTAACCGCAGATATTAAAAAAACACAGGAAAACTCCTTTTTAAAAGAGGGTGATCCCTATGATCTTACTGCAATTAAGGATGAGAGAGTACGTATAGATGCCAATTTAAAAGAAGAAGGTTACTATTTTTTTAATCCTGATTACCTCCTTGCAGAGGTAGACAGTACGGTAGGGGGTAAAGAAGTTTCTTTGGACCTGGTGCTCAAGGATATTACTCCCAAACGTGCTAAAGAACAATACAGGATCAATAGGATCTACATTTATCCGGATCATTCGATCACCGGAGACACTATTCCCGAAAACTCCCCAGAGGGTGAGACTTTTGGTGACCTCACTATCTTTGATCCTGATAACAATTTTAAACCTTCCCTTTTTGACCGTTCCCTGTTGTTTGAACAGGGAGAACTATACAATAGAACAGATCATAACAAATCTCTTAACCGCCTGGTAAGTTTAGGCATATTCAGGTTTGTTGACAATCAATTCAAAGTTTCAGACTCAGCAGCAAATACGCTGGATGCCTACTATTATTTAACCCCCATGCCTAAAAAATCTCTACGCCTGGAATTGCTGGGAAAAACCAATTCTGCAAATTATGCAGGTTCAGAAGTCAACCTTAGCTGGAGTAACAGGAACGCTTTAAGAGGTGCAGAATTATTGACCATTTCAGCTTTTGCAGGTTTTGAAGTGCAGGTTTCCGGTCAAAATCAAGGCTATAATATTTTTAGAATAGGATCTGAAGCAAATCTTACCTGGCCCAAATTGTTAGCTCCTTTTCCTATTAGATCCAGTAGTGCCTTTGTTCCGCGTACCAGAGCAACCCTTGGATATGAATACCAGGCCAGGACCAGGCTTTACGGATTAAATTCCTTTAGGTCCTCCTTTTCTTACCTATGGAAAGAAAATGCGCAAATAGAACATCGTCTAAGTGTCATGGACATTAATTATGTGAGTCCGTTCAATGTATCAGACCTTTATCAGGAACAGATAGATCTCAATCCCAATTTGGGAAGGATCATTGAAAAACAACTCATTTTTGGCCCTACCTACACTTTTACCTTTACTAACACAATGCGAACCGAGAAGAAGCACACTTTCTACTTTCAGGGAGGCCTTGATCTTGCAGGAAATATCACCGGCCTTTTAACCGGTGCCGATATAGACTCGGGAGACCCGGTGACCATTTTTGGGGTTCCCTTTAGTCAATACGTAAAGGTTGATACTGATTTTCGGCATTACTGGAGCTTAAACCGCAAGATGGATCTGGCCAGCAGGATAATAGTGGGAACAGGTTTGCCATATGGGAACTCAAGGGAGCTGCCATTTATCAAGCAGTTCTTTGTGGGTGGAGTCAACAGTGTGCGTGCATTTAGAGCCAGAAGCGTAGGACCCGGAACTTATAATACTGAAGTGGAGGCGTCTTCCTTTCTACCAGATCAATCGGGAGATATTCAATTGGAAATGAATACGGAACTTCGGGCAAACTTATTCAGCATAGTGGAAGGGGCCCTGTTTGTTGACGCAGGAAATATTTGGCTTATGAATGAAAATCCCGATAAACCCGGGGCCGAGTTTTCAAAGGATTTTCTGAAGGAATTAGCTGTAGGAACGGGAATTGGTTTACGGTTTGACCTTCAATTTCTTATCCTTAGAACAGATCTTGCTTTTCCTATTAGAATTCCTTATCTACCCGAGGGGGAACGATGGGTATGGGGAGATATTGATTTTGGGGACAGTAGCTGGAGACAGCAAAATTTAATATTCAACCTGGCCATAGGTTATCCTTTTTAGGAGAATTTGCTGATCTTCGTTTCAAAAAGTAAAATAAAAAATGGGGCCTCGGGCCCCATTTTTTCGCTGATTATCCGGATATACCGGAAATTATTTATTGTACTTCAACAGCTGCTTCAGAAGTAGTATCTACTTCTTCTACTACAGGAGTTTCAATAACTTCTACTTCAGCAGGAGCTTCAGTTTCGGTTTCTAAAACTTCAACTTGTGTATCTTCAGTTGTTTCAACTGAAGTTTCTTTACAAGAAGTAAAACTAAAAACAAGTGCAATAGCAGCAAAAGTCAAAAAGGATTTTTTCATTTTAATAATGATTATTGTTTGATTATTGGGTCAAATGTATGTGATTTTAATTCACAAAAAACATGTGATAAAAAATAAATTTTAAGTGTTTAATAGCTTGATTCTATTCATAATTAAGGATTCCATTCAAGATATTATATAAAATTTCCGGGCTTTCTATGGAGGATTTCTTCTGGCTGCAACCTTTTTTGTTAAGTTTTAGTATGTTTGTTTAAATTCCTATGCCTAAAAACTGAAACTTTGATCAAAATAACTATCTCCCTCTGTTTATTTATGCTCCCTATTTACATTTTTGCGCAGGATACAATATTTTATGATAAACAAAAGGAAGAAGTGAAAGTCATTGGAAAGGCTGATACTTATTGTGTAGAATATACACCGGAGGACCGGAAAAAATATGCTACAACAAAAATGTTTTTATAAATCGGGTATTATTAAATCTGAAAGAAACTTTAAGGATGTAAAGAAAAAGAAATTGGAGGGGGCGTTTATTTACTACTTTGAAAATGGAAATAAAAAAGTGGAAAGTTATTATTCAAAGGGTAAACCTGAAGGCGTGTTCAACACTTTTTGGGAAGATGGATCTTTAAAACGCAGCGACCAGTATAAAAGAGGAAGATTTAAGTCTGGGAAGGTTTGGGATGAAAATGGAAATGAAGAGGACTATTACGATTATGAGATCCACGCTAAGTTTCCGGGAGGTACCGCAGCTTTTCAAAAATATCTTAAGAAAAACATCAGATTTCCTCCAGGAAAATTTTTAAAAGAAGAGGTGCGAATCAAACTTAGGTTCAAAATTACTCCATCAGGGGAAGTTGACGAAATAACTATTTTAGAAGGAAAGTATGCAGAATTAAATGCGATTGCTTACCAGGCAATTAAAAATATGCCCACGTGGTCACCTGCAAGGCAGGATGGAAAATATGTAACTGTTAAATTCACCTTACCGGTGGTTTTTGCACATCCCGGATAGCTACAATATTTCTTAAATTAATTCCCGTAATCCTTAAATTGAAAAACATCTTCGTAAATTAGTAGTACACTACCTTAATTTTCGCATATGGCTTCACTATCGCACCACCGCAGATCTGCTAACGAAAAAAGTTTTGAAGAATTACATGCCGATACAAAGGAATGGGATTCCCTATTCCTGACCAATACAGATGAAATTGCATTTATAAAGCAACTTCTCCTCTCTGATGTTTTTGAAGGAAATACCCCTAACCTGTATGAAAACCTTCAGCAGTATTATGATCTTCTGGAAGAGCTAAAAACAGAAAAGATCGATCTTCACGAGGATGTGCGTAACCATAAGAACGACCTCAATGGAATGATGGAGTGCGAAGATATAAGCTGTGAATCCTTTTACTATAATCAGCATCTGAACCTGGAAAATCGCATCAGGAAGCACTTGTCTAAATTTGAAGATCTAAAATTGAATATATTTCGGTTTTGCACCCCCCTATTAAGAAAGAACGATTAATTGTCTGCCATATTTACAGTTTTCCGCCAAACAGGCGCACCCTCCCCTATTTCAACATTAATTTTCAAAAGATTGGTATAGCTAAGAATATCTAATTTCTCTCTTGCTCTCTTCCCCACTATAACAGTGAATTACCCATTTTTATTCTTCAGGAATATATTTGAAATATACATATAGATCTCGTAATGCTCCTTTAAATTTCCCTCTCCTGCCTATATTTCATTCAATTCATGCCCGTTGTACGGTCTTTGCATCCTTATGTATAAGTAAAAGGGGAATTCCCCAATAATTTAAATTAAAAATAAGGAATGAGAGTATTAGTAATTGGTGCAGGTAATATGGGATTGACCTATTCACATGGAATGGCAAAATCTAATTTATTGAACCGACACAATCTAATGATTTATGATAAGTCACCCGAATTAATAACCCTGATAAGACAATATGAATATTTTGATGTTTACGATGACATTGAAAAATGTTTACCCACGGCCGATGTTGTTTTTTTAGCTGTTAAACCATATCACGCCACTGGATTATTTGAAGAAATCAAACCTCTGATTAATAAAGAACAAATAATCGTTTCTATAATGGCCGGAGTCACTATTGAAACTATTAGGAAAAACCTCGAGGTAAATAAAATAATAAGGGCTATGCCCAATCTACCCGCCCAGGTGGGAAAAGGAGTTACTTCCTATACCGAAACCAAAGAAGTTTCGCGCATTGAATTACTCATGATCAGAAATTTGCTGGATACCACAGGAGAGTCAATACGGGTTCAAAATGAAAATTATATAGATGCTTCTACCGGGATATCCGGAAGCGGACCCGCCTATGTTTTTTACTTTATGCAATCTATGCTGGAAGCTGCATTAAAAATGGGTTTCTCAAAAAACGATTCCAAGGTACTGGTGAGCCAAACCTTTTTGGGAGCAGTAGAATTATTTGAGCAATCTGATCTTTCTCCTGAAAGTTGGATGGACAGAGTAGCATCTAAAGGAGGAACTACGCGCGCCGCACTGGATTCCATGGAAGACAATAACGTCAAAGAATTAATAAAAGAAGCCGCCTATGCTGCTTTTGACCGCGCTGTTGAATTAGGAAAAGAATAAAGTAAATCCCCCCTTTATTAAGATGAACGTAATGAACGAACAAAAAAGAATAGTTGTAAAGGTTGGAACCAATGTGATGACCAACAAAGACAACAGAATTTTAGGACCGGTATTAAAAAATTTGGTAGAACAAATAGCCACCTTGTATGAACAGGATATTCTGGTTGTACTGGTATCTTCAGGATCTGCCATTGCCGGCAAAGAGATCCTGGGAGAAATAAGCATTAAGGATCCCTCAATGAGGAGACAGGTATATTCTTCAGTAGGGCAACCCAGGATGATGCGCCATTACTACAGTATTTTCCATGACTACGGAATGCGCTGTGCACAGGTTTTGGCAACAAAAAGAGATTTTAGTCCGGGATTACACCGGGAAAATATGATCAATTGCTACGAATCTCTTTTAGCAGAAGGTATAATTCCCATAGCCAATGAAGATGATGCCGTTTCAGTAACTATGTCTATGTTCTCAGATAATGATGAACTGGCAAGTTTGGTAGCCGAGCTTATTAATGCCGACATGTTGATTATTTTAAGTGATACGGAAGGCCTCTATAACGGGCATCCTGACCATAAAAACACCAGAAAACTTAACAGTGTACAGGTAGACGAAGATGTTGAAAAATTTGTTCAGCAATCGGTAAAAGGTGAAGGCCAGGGCCGCGGAGGAATGGAATCAAAAATTAAAATAGCCAAGGATACTGCTGCAAAAAATATAACCACATATATCGCTAACGGAAAACGAAGAAATGTGATCCTGGATATTATTGAAGGTAAACCGGTAGGCACCAAGTTTACGGTTTAAATGTAACTTAATTAAATAGAAAGAAATGAAATTAATAGATACAAATACAAAAAATAACGTTTTACAATCCATGATCTCGGTCCTGGACCAAAAACGAAAAGAAATAATTAAGGCCAACAAGGAAGATATAATAGCCTTTGGAGAAACTGAGGGTGCTATGTACGATCGCCTTATTCTGGATGATAAGAAAATTGACGGGATGATACAATCTGTGAAAGAGGTAATGGACCAGGAAGACCCTGTGGGACAAACCATCTCTCACAGAGTTTTAGAGAGCGGTTTAGATATAACCAACAAAACTGCTCCTTTCGGCAACATCATGATCATATATGAATCCAGGCCGGACGTTACTATTGAAGCTGCAGTTCTTGCCTTCAAAGCAAATAACAAGATCTTTTTAAAAGGTGGAAAGGAAGCTAATAAGAGCAACGAGATCCTTGTACATTGCTGGCATGAAGCATTGAAGGAAAACGGGCTGGAAACAAATTGGATCGAGCTACTGCAAATGAACAGGGTTCAAACCCAGAAATTTTTAAAGAATCCGCCGGAGAAGTTAGATCTTATTGTTCCCAGAGGAGGAGAAAAACTTATAGCATTTGTTAAGGAACATGCCACTGGTGCTGTATTAGTAAGTGGTCGCGGAAATAACTTCCTGTATGTTTCAAAGAATGCTGATCTGAAAATAGCAAAAAAAGTAATGCTGAATGCCAAGACCGATAAAATTTCAGGTTGTAATGCCCTCGACAAGGTCCTTATTGATAAGAATTTACCCAATTACGAAGATCAGCTAAAAGAGATTCAGCAATTGTTTAAGGATAACAACGTCAAGATCCTGGTAGATGAACAAGCTCATAAAGTACTGGGAGATGAAAAAAAGATTTCAGATGAAGATATTTGGTACGAGGAATTTCTGGCTATGAAAATCGTATTGGGAAGTGTAGACTCAATAGACCAGGCAATAGAAAAGATCAATAAATATTCAGGGGGTCATTCTGCCGCAATTATCACTTCAGAAAAGGATGAGGCTATGAATTTTATGGAGCAGGTAGATAGTGCTGCGGTTTACCACAATGCCTCTACCCGCTTTACAGATGGAGGGCAAATGGGCGTAGGAGCTGAACTGGCCATAAGCACAGATAAGCTTCACCACAGGGGGCCTCTGGGACTAAAGCAGCTGGTCACCAATAAATATTATGTATTAGGAAATGGCCATATAAGAGAATAATTATTTTGGATATATACAATTGAAAGGGTGCCGACAGGCATCCTTTTTTTATTTATAACATTCTTGATTTTAATTAGATGAATTAATTTCCTGGTAAGAATAGCAAAATCAATTTCAAATTTATGGTTGCGGAGGCTCCTTAGATAAATTTTTAAGTGTTAACAAACTGTCAAAAATGCCAAGATGGTGTGGAGGATTCCGATAAGATTGGGGGCAATTATGTAACTTCACGTCTAAACTGGGGTCAAACATAAAACTCTTATTTATATGAAGAAAATAATATATACTCTAACGCTGATTACTTTCATGTTTGGATGTAAATCCCGGCAACTTATGGACCCGGTTACTCCACAACCGGTTGTTGTTATAATGGATCTTGTTAATGTTGAAGACGATCGTGTTATGGTCACTGTTGATCCCGGCAAATTTGATAGCCAGGAAGCCAATTTTTACATTCCCAAAACTGTTCCCGGCACTTATTCTGTTGATAATTACGGGGAATTCATTGAGGATCTAAAGGCGTTTAATTATTTAGGGGACGAAATGCTATTGACCAAGACCGGTGAAAATTCCTGGTTGATAAACAATGCTGAAGATCTTGATAAGATAACCTACTGGGTCAATGATTCCTTTGATGTAGAAGGAGAAGCCGGCATATTTTCACCTGCGGGAACAAATATTGAAGAAGGAGAAAATTTTATGCTGAATCTCCATGGCTTTGTGGGATATTTTGAGGATCTCCAGGAACAACCCTATAAATTGATCATTAGCAGACCTGAAGATCTTATTCCCGGCACCTCCATGCCACTATCAGAAACTATGGTTCATCCTGAAAATGCTTCGGCCAGAAATGATTCCTATGACTTGACCCGGTATTTTCAGATAATCGACAACCCAATAATGTATGCGGCACCAGATACTTCCCAAATTAAAATTCAGGATATGAATGTACTGGTTCATGTTTATTCGCCTAATGAAGTTTATACTTCTAAAAGTATTGAACCGGAAATTGAAAAAATGATAAGTGCCCAAAAAAGATTCCTGGGAGATATAGATGAGACTTCAGAATATGCCATCCTGTTATACCTTTCTAATCCCGGAGAAACGGATGCGAGTGGATTTGGAGCTCTTGAGCACCATACCTCTACAGTTGTAGTATTACCTGAAACCATGCCTTTGGAAAGTTTGAACCAAACAATGACCGATGTAGTTTCCCATGAATTTTTCCATATTCTTACCCCCCTGAATGTTCATTCCAATGAGATCCATTTTTTCAATTATAATGATCCGGAAATGTCACAACATCTATGGATGTACGAGGGAGTAACAGAATATTTTGCCCATCTGTTTCAGGTCAATCAGGATCTAATTGACAACCAGGAATTTTACGATCGCATGGCTGAAAAAATTGAGGGTGCAAAGAATTTTAATGATACGGTTCCTTTTACGGTTTTGAGCAAAAATATTTTGGATGAACCGTATAAAGATGAATACTACAATGTCTATTTAAAAGGAGCATTAATTGGAATGGCACTGGATATAAGATTACGGGAATTGAGTAATGGAGAAGAGGGTATTCTGGATCTTATGCAGGATCTAAGTGAGAAATACGGAAAAGAAAGGCCTTTTGAAGACGATGAACTAATTCCTCAAATAGTTGAATTTACTTTTCCTGAAATAGCAACTTTTTTTGAACAGCATGTCTCAGGTTCTACCCCAATTAACTACGAAGAATTTCTGGCTAAAGTTGGCGTGGAAATGAAGGAGGAACAGATCAATACATCTTACTTCATAAAAGGACAAACCCCATACATTGATGGAAATCCTGAATCTGGTGAACTCTTTTTTAGAGAAGGCATTACAATGAATTCCTTTTTGCAGGAGTTAGGGGTCAAAAACGGAGATATTATCAAATCTGTAAACGAAACAGAATACACTATCCAAAATGTCTATGAACTTGTTTCACAATCTCAAGCCTGGGAAGAAGGAGAAGAGATTACTATGATAGTAGAGCGTAACGGTGAAGAAATGGAATTAACAGGAAAAATTTCACAGCCAACAGATGTTGAAATGAAATTAACCGAAATGGACCTGCCTGAAGACGATCCAAGGGTGATATTAAGAAGCGCCTGGTTGAAGGATTAACAAGTCAGGAAAAAGTAAAAAAAGCGATGATCAAAAATTCATCGCTTTTTTAATGTAATATAGGAGGAGTTTAGTTTTTCGCGCTTTGAACTAAGAGAAAAATATCTATTTTATATAGGTGTCAATTTGTACCTTGTCTGGCTGTTGAATAAAAAAATTGATGACGTTTTATGGATATCCCAATACTTAAGGACATAGTAATTGTACTAGGCCTCTCAATCTTCATCATCTTAATTTTTCAGAAAATAAAAGTCCCTTCCCTCCTGGGGTTTCTTATTGCCGGTATCATTGCCGGACCATATGCTTTCAATCTTATTAGTTCGCAACACGAGGTAGAACTCTTAAGTGAAATTGGGATAATTTTCCTGTTGTTTATTATTGGGATAGAACTTTCATTAAAAGGACTTGCTTCAATAAAAAGGACTATACTTATTGGAGGTGGCATGCAGGTAGGAGGCACGATACTCTTTACGGCCCTCATCTCCAATCTTATGGGACTGCCAATCAATACATCAGTGTTTTTAGGATTTCTTATCTCCCTGAGCAGTACAGCGATAGTATTAAAATTGCTTCAGGAAAAGGGAGAAGTCACTTCTCCCCATGGAAGAGTATCTGTAGCTATTTTGATCTTTCAGGATATCATTGTTGTTCCTATGATGCTCCTTACCCCTATCCTGGCAGGAAAGTCTGAAAATGTTTGGGAGACTATAGGAATTCTACTGCTAAAAATATTGGGCGTAGGTTTTTTGATATTTCTGCTCGCGCTGTATGTAGTACCCTATATTTTTAAAATGGTTATAAAAACAAAGAATCGGGAGCTTTTTATCCTTACTACTATTGTGTTTTGTTTTGGGGTAGCATGGCTTACTTCATCTGTAGGTTTATCTTTGGCATTAGGTGCTTTCTTTGCAGGTTTAATTATTTCTGAATCTGATTATAGCCACCAGGCAACGGCAAATGTCCTTCCTTTCAGGGAGATCTTTATAAGCTTTTTCTTTATTTCTGTAGGGTCTCTTCTCAATCTCAATTTTTTTATAGAAAACCTTCACTGGATCCTTCTCATGGTCATTGGAGTGATACTTCTTAAAATGTTGATCCTGGCAGTAACTGTACTTACCTTAAAATATCCGGTAAGAACAGTGTTCAGGACTGTTCTGGCATTGTTTCAGGTAGGAGAATTTTCCCTGTTACTTTCAACTGTAGGAGTACAAAACGATTTACTTCCTGAAAATGTTTATCAATATTTTCTGGCTATTTCAATTTTAACAATGGGCCTTACGCCCTTTGTAATCAACAGTGCTGAGAAAATAACCTATTCCCTGATCAAAATTCCTATCCCTGCAACTGTGAGAAATCGGTTGGATAATGTAAAACGTCATCAAAAACAGGGAGATACCCCCGTTGAAGAACTGCATGATCACCTGGTTATCATTGGTTACGGAATCAACGGCCAGAACATTTCAAAAGCAGCAAAATTTGCCCAAATTCCTTATGTAATTACTGATCTTGAGGATGAAGCTTTTCAAAAAGCAAAGAATAATGGGGAGCCAATAGTATTTGGAGATGCATCCAATCCAGTTATTCTTAAACATTTACATGTACAGGAAGCAAGGGTGGTGGTGATAGCCATTTCAGATCCCGAAGCCACAAAAAAAATAATAAACGGAGTAAGAAGCCTTACCCAAACTGCCAACCTCATAGTAAGGACCCGGTACGTAAGAGAAATTGAAGAGAATATAAGGCTGGGTGCAGATGAAGTGATCCCGGAAGAATTTGAGACTTCTATAGAAATATTCAGCAGGGTA
>JAGXIL010000050.1 GCA_024635655.1 Gillisia sp.
GTTTTTTATTGCCTTGAGTGTGAAGAAATATAAAATCAGATTAGAGTAAAATAGCAGACGGTAAAATTTATAAAACTATTTGTGTATTCGTGGTAAAAATCTATCTGTGACTGGAATTTAATTGGTTGAAATAGAATTCAATTATATCCCAATACTAACAATATTTCAAAAATGAACCAATTCTTCTTCACAAGACTACAATATGAATCAGGAGACTGGGATGTGGATCAACGCATGCCTTCTAATCTTCTGAACTCGCTTGTGGAATACACAACCCTGGCGGTAGACAAGGAGGAGAATATTATTTCTTTGAGCAGTGATGAGATCTTTAAATGTCCCTTCACTTATATTTCCGGTCACAAACTAGTGCAGTTTACTGCGAAGGAAAGGGAGAATTTTGAAAAGTATGTGCGTAACGGCGGCTTCGTTTTTGCCGACGATTGCAACCACGATATTGACGGACTCTTCGCCAAATCTTTTGAAAGGCAAATGGAGGAGATCTTTGGAGTGGGGGAACTGAAAAAGATCCCGAACAACCATGAGATCTACACCGTCTTCTTTAAATTTGAGAACGGACCCCCGGCCACTTCCCAGGAACTCAACGGGTGGGGGGATGACCTGGTGCACGATTATTTAAAGGCCATTGTGATCAACGGAAGGATTGGAGTTTTGTATAGCAATAAAGACTACGGATGCGAATGGGATTACGATTTCAGGAACAAAAGATTTTACAAAATTGATAACACCCGTTTTGGGGTGAATATCGTGATGTACGCGCTTACATCATAAAATAACAAGATATGAATAAAGAATTAGCCGACTTAGACCTGGAGGTGAAAACGCTCACAGGAAAGCTTCAGGATCTAAAAACTGAAATTGCCAAAGTCATCATAGGCCAGGAGGAAACTGTAGATCAGTTACTCATTACCTTTCTTGCGGGAGGCCATGCTCTTTTGGAAGGAGTTCCCGGGCTTGCAAAAACGTTGATGATAAGAACCCTCGCTCAGGCCATTGATCTAAAGTTCAAAAGAATTCAGTTTACTCCGGATCTTATGCCTTCAGATATTATCGGAACAGAGATCCTGGAGGAAGATCATACTACAGGGAAAAAGTTTTTCGAATTTAACAAGGGTCCTATTTTCGCCAATATTATTCTTGCCGATGAGATCAACAGAACACCACCTAAAACCCAGGCTGCTCTTTTGGAAGCCATGCAGGAATTCGAGGTAACCTATTCCGGAAAGACATATAAACTGGATCGGCCGTACTTTATCCTGGCGACGCAAAATCCAATTGAACAATCGGGAACATTTCCGTTACCGGAAGCCCAGCAGGATAGATTTTTATTTTACATCAAAATAGGATATCCTAACGAAGCGGAAGAGACTAACATCTTAAAAAGTACAACCGGAGCAAGGCCTCAGGCTATAAATATGGTGATCACCGGAGAAGAGATCCTGAGGTTACAGCAACTGGTGCGGGAAGTGCCAATCAGCGATGATCTTATAGGATTTGTGAGCAAGGTGATACGGGCCACCAGGCCTGAAACTACTACAAATGATTATGTTAAGGAATGGGTGAATTGGGGTGCCGGCCCGCGTGCGGGTCAGGCTATGATCCTTACTGCGAAAGCCCGTGCCTTACAACACGGAAGGCTGGCAGTAACTTTAGAAGATCTAAAACATGTGGCATTGCCCGTGCTAAGGCACAGGGTAATTGTGAATTTCAAGGCTGAGGCGGAGGGAATTACTTCAGATGATGTGACGCGGGAACTTCTAAAAGCTACTTCAGCAGCATTAAACGCCAGGAATTAAGTGAAGCAGGATTATCATCAGTTACTCAAACCCGAGATCATCAACAGCGTGAGTGGCCTTGCCCTCATCGCACGTGTGACGGTGGATGGATACCTGAGCGGACTCAATCACAGCCGGCGCGTAGGACCGGGGATGGAGTTTAGTCAGTATCGGGGGTATGAGCCCGGTGATGATCTGAGATTGCTGGACTGGAAGATGCTCGCGCGTTCCGGCAGGTACTACATTAAACAGAGTGAGGTGGAAACGCATATTGCTGTAAAATTTATTCTGGATTCCAGCAGTTCGATGCTTCACGAAGAAGATGGCCTGGCCAAGATGGATTATGTTCGGGTTCTGGTAGCGTCATTGGCTTATCTGGCGCAACAGCAGGGAGATGCAGTGGGATTGTTTTCCCTTAACAATAAACAGCTCCGCAGCCTGTATCCGCGGGTGCAGAAACAGCATTACAACCGCCTGCTGCTCGAGTTGATCAACATCAGCAATGAAGGCAAATGGCCGGCAGATCCCAAAGCTACCGAAAAATTATACGATCGCAGGCACAAAGAACTCATATTCTTTATTACTGACATGTATGAAAACACATCAGAATTAACCGATCTTATAAAGCGCCTGAAAACTACCCGAAATGAAGTGGTGGTGCTGCATGTGATGGGAAAGAACGAATTGGAATTTGATTATAAGGGCACGGTCACTTTTGAAGACCTTGAAACCGGAGCCAGGATCAAGATCAACGCAAATGAAGCCAGGGAGAAATACCTAGATGCGATGCAGGCAATGATCAAAACCACTAAAAACACCCTGCTGGCCAACGGCATTAGTTATGAGCTTTTCCGGTTGGACCAGCACGTTGGGGAGGCCCTTCAGGTATTTTTGAAAAAACGAAGCAGTTTATTGTAAATGATCTTTCTAAACCCTACATATCTATGGGCTCTCCTGGGAATCGCCGTTCCCATAGCCATACACCTGTGGAGCAAAAAGGAGGGGAGAACCATCAGGATAGGAAGCATCCAGCTGTTGCAGGAATCAGATCCTAAAAAAACAAGCAACATAAGAATAAACGAGATCTGGTTGCTGCTCCTGCGCATCCTTTCTATTATAGTTTTGGTTTTAATACTTGCCGAACCTCAGTTGAAAAAGCAGGGCGAGATTGTCCCCATTACCTATATCATAGAACCTTCGTTGCTCTCCTACGACGAGCTCAAATCCATCACAGATACTTTAGCTGAAAATGGTGCCGTCATGAAATTACTGCAACCGGGATTTCCTGAATATGAAAAGGATGTCACCGGATCTAATTCTACCGAAATTCCAAATTACTGGCAGCTGGCTAATGAAATGCAGGACCTGGAAACAGATAGCATTGTGGTTTTTACCAATGCTTTTCAATCCGGGATCAAAGGGAGGCGGCCTCAGATCAGTAAGAATATCAATTGGGTAATACTTGATCCCGGGACTTCATCGGAAGGTTTTGTATACGCCACTCAACTCGGAAGTAATATCGAACTGCTTTCGGTTAATGGCGATGCCGAAAATCTGAAATTTGAGAAGCAGATCCTTCCATTGTCTTCAGAAGGCTTTGCGCTGAATGAGCAGAAAGATAGCATTATGATTACCCGCTCCGGAAATGAATATATTCTTCCCATGAAAAATGCCGATTCCTTATCAGTTTTGATCTATTATGAAGAGGATTTTTCAGCTGAAATGAAATATATCAGTTCGTCTTTTTCAGCATTATCAAAATATCTGGAACGACCAATTGAAGTAACTACCACTCAGGATAAAGAGAGTATTAATTCTGAACAGTATTCCGCAATTGTATGGCTAAGTGAGTCCTCTTCTGATGAGAAAATTTTAAATAAAAATAAAGATTTGCCATGGCTCGCTTATAATCCCGATAGTTTAGCGAATTCTATAATAACGGAAGGATCTCAAGAAAATGAATTCCAGCTTAATCAAAGGTTAAATGCTGAAAATGTAATTGAGCAGCACCTGCCTGAAAAATTATTTGCTATGCTGGATCTTCATCCTGGGTTGCAGGAAAATGTGCAACAATATGACCGGCGGGTGATGGATAGGAACGAATTTTTGCCGGTGCAAACTGCGGGAGTTTCAGGAAAAGGATTTTCAGAAACTACAGATGTTTCAGAATATTTATGGATACTCCTTCTGGCATTGTTGCTGGCGGAAAGAGGGTTTGCATATTACAGAAAACAATGATGAAAACAGGAAGGGAGAAATTAGTTGGATTTCAGAAGCGGTGGCAGTTGATGCTGTACGCAGAGATCTTTCTGTATGCCATTGGTGCAGCTGTGCTGATCGCTTTCCTTTTTCAGAATATCATCCTTAGCATTGCAATTTTTATGTTGGTGGCGGCTGTTTTTACGCTCACCCTCAGGCCCTGGGAGGTTACCCTGGAGCGGGTTATAACTTTTGTCGACCGAGAAGTGGATGCCCTGGAATACAGCAGCGGACTTCTTCTCCTTCCCCAGGCCCAACTCTCCGGTCTTGCACAATTACAGCAGCAAAGAGTCGCCGGGCAGCTGGAGGAGCAAATAAAGACTGTACAACCTGAAACCAATCTTTTAAGGGTGGCTATCATTTCAGGAAGTTTAATTTTATTAGGGTTCCTTCTTTATCAGTTTGGAGTAACAGATCAGTTTAAGTCTTCCCAACCCAGCGTGGAGCAGGAAGAGATCATAGTTTTTAAACCTGCAGATTCCACTGCCGCCAAAATTCCGCAACCCAAGTTGGTGAGTCAGAAAGTTACAATCACTTATCCAGCTTATACCGGAATTGCAGCTTTTACTACTAATAAAATGGATATAGAGGCAGTGGAAGGTTCCCGCATTACCTGGCAAATCCGGTTTGATGCTGAGGTTGACAGCGCACAAATGGAAAGTATGGGCACTCGTTACCCAATGGAATTAAACGAAAAAGCTTATTCCCGAACCTCAGTCCTCAACAATTCCGGATTCTATAACTTCCGATTTAAGGATACTGCGGGCGGTTCTTATGTTTCCGATCTTTATTCTATTGAGGTTACCAAAGATCGCGATCCGGTAATAGAGGTACCCGATCTAAAGCAATTCAATTCTTTCAATTTTGACGAGGATAAAAACATCAGTTTTCATTCAATTATTACCGATGATTTTGGGATCGCAGATGCTTATATAATCGCAACTGTGAGTAAGGGAACAGGGGAGTCTGTAAAATTCCGGGAGGAGAAATTAGATTTTGAGTCGGGAGTGCAAAGGGGGAGTAAAAAGCTGGAACTTTCAAAGGGGATCAACCTGGACAATATGAAAATGGAACCCGGAGATGAACTGTACTTTTATATCGAGGCCAGGGATTTGAAAGAGCCACAGGCCAATGTTGCCAGAAGCGAAACGTATTTTGCAGTGATCAAGGATACGCTGGATTATGGCGAAGGAGTAGAAGGGACGATGGGCGTAGATCTAATGCCGGCGTATTTCAGGAGCCAGCGGCAGTTGATCATCGACACGGAAGAATTGATATCCCAGCGAAATAAAGTTCCTAAAGATGTATTTAATACCACAAGCAATAATCTGGGGTTTGATCAGAAAGCCCTCCGAATTAAATACGGGGAATTTATGGGGGATGAATCTGAAGGCAGCATGGATGTTTCTGACCGGGAAATGCCGGGAGCAGATGAGGATGAGAAAGGGGAAGAGCAGGATCCTTTAGCAGAATTCACCCACGATCACGATGGAGACAATGAGCACAACCTGGTAGTACAGGATGATCACGATCACGAAGAGGAAGAGGAGGGAAGCGAAGCAAAAGATCCGCTAGCCGAATTTTTGCACGATCACGGAGATCCGGAATCTTCCACCTTGTTCACAGACAATTTGAAGAGCAAACTCCGGCAGGCGCTTAGCATCATGTGGGATGCCGAGCTACATTTAAGATTGTACGAACCTGAAAAATCTTTGCCTTACCAGTATCAGGCGTTGGCATTGATCCAGGAAATAAAGAACAGTGCGCGAATATACGTTCACCGGATTGGTTACGATCCTGCGCCAATAAAGGAAGAGGTTCGGCTTACCGGAAACATAGACGAGGTGTTCAATGTTCAGAAAACGGAAGATCTCGAAGAAGAGTCAAAGTATGCTTTTATGAGAAGATCTGTTTTAAGACTGGAGGAATTGATCTCAGGAGAATCTAAAATCACTGCTGAAGACCGGAAAATCTTTGAACAGGCGGGAAATGAACTTGCCGAACAAGCTATCGAAGAACCGGGGAAACACCTGAGCACTTTGCAGCAAATCAAGTGGGTTTCAGAAGAGAGACAGCCGGAAAGAGAGACTCTTATAGAAGTACAAAAGGGACTGCTGAAAGCCTTGCCAAAACCAGATGCGAGCCCCGGGAAAGGGGAGAATTATACAGGAGAGATCAATAAATTATTTCTAAAGGAACTGGAGCTGAATGATTGAAAATCTCACCTTTTTAAATCTTCAGTGGGTCTTGCCTGTAGTCATTGCAGCTTTTATTTTACTTGCTGTTTTTATCTGGAAAGAATGGGCGCAATCGGGGAAGCATCGCTTTATTCTGAAATCGCTGCTGGCATTTTTGGCAATATTTGCCCTGGTGTTGATCGCTTTAAAACCTGCTTTGCCCACAGAGGAAACCACCGGAAAAATAGTGTTGCTCACAGAAGGTTATCCATCAAAAAAGCTGGACAGTCTGAAGAAGGAAAACCGAAGACTGAAGGAGGTGGAATACCAACCCGGCGAACCATTGTCAAAAGAATTAATTTCTGCGGAAACGGTTTTTGTGCTGGGCAACGGAATAAAAGAATTTGATCTCTGGCAACTCGAAAATGTACCTGCAGTTTTCTTAAATAGTAATGCCGCGGAAGGTTTGGTGAAACTGAACTACGAACAGGAAAATCAGGTAGGTGAGAATCTGCTGCTGAAAGGAACCTACATAAATCCAAATTCCGGAAACCAACTTTTCTTACAGGGGCCGGGAGGCACAGCATTGGATTCTATTATTTTAAATGGTGAAGAAGAGCAGCAATTTCAATTGTCGGCCGAATTAAAAGTAGCCGGAAATTACGTGTATTCCATAGTGGAAAAGGATTCCCTGGGCGAGATCCTGACTTCAGATCCTGTTCCGGTAAAAGTTGCTGAAAAGAAAGATTTGAAGATATTGATCGTAAACAGCTTTCCCACCTTTGAAACTAAATACCTAAAAAATTTCCTTTCCGAAGCCGGTCACGAACTGGTAATTCGCAGCCAGATCACCCGTGACCGATTCAAATCTGAATACTTCAATACAGACCGGATTGCCATCAACAGTCTCTCTGAAACTACTCTGGAAGCTTTTGACCTGCTCATCATTGATGCCGCCACCCTTAGAACCCTCCCCAAAGGCCAGATTTCCGCCATCGAAAAATCGATCCGCACCAACGGACTTGGATTCTTCATTCAAGCCGATAATGCTTTTTTCAATTCCACCGGAAAATTATATCCTTTAAAATTTGAGAGGGTCAACAACGCAGAGATCACTGCACCACAATGGCCCGGAATAAAGCTAACAAGATTTCCTTACCAGATAAATGATGATTTTGGTTTGCAAACTATTCACGACACCGGAAACTCAGTTGCTTCTGCATATAAACTTATAGGTCAGGGCAGGATAGGTACAACTGTATTTTCTGATTCCTGGCAATTGGTTCTGGAAGGGAAAAACGATGTGTACCGGGAACTATGGTCACAGGTAGTGGAACAAATCAGCAAAAAACAAAACCCCGGGGCCGAATGGCAGCAGGAATTAATGATCGCTTATCAGGATGAACCATTTGATTTTCAGTTAAGAATTGATGAAGATTCACCCGATCTAAAAACAAATACCGGAAATATTCCGGTGATACAACATCCCGCTTTTCCGGAAGTTTGGACCGGCACTATCTGGCCCCGTGAAACCGGCTGGAACAGCATTGAACAGGACACCCCTGCCACCTTTGACTTTTACGTCGCAGAAGAAAATGACTGGAGCTCCCTTACCGCCTTTAGTACCCAACAAGCCAATGAGTTTTTCTTCGCCTGCCCGGTAACAGCAGGTCAGGGACATAAGCCATTAGAACCTCTGAATCCTTTGTATTTCTTTGTTGTATTTCTTTTATGTATTGGCGGATTGTGGCTTGAACCAAAATTGTAAATTCCAATAGATCAAATTCCAATTCCAAAAATTTAAAATTGGAATTCGAGCCAGTATGGGTGAAAATTCATAAGTGGTAGTTGGTTTTTGAAATTTGTGAATAATCAACTCTGTAAAACGGTCAACCCTATTTAGGACTCCACACTCCACACTCCACAAACCTTAAACCTTAAACCTTGAACTTTGTTATTGTTATTTATAGTTTGGAATTTGGTGCTTATTTTTTAATTGGTGCTTGTTTTTCTTTGGTGCTTGTAATTTTTACTGTTGCTTGGAAATTGGATATTAATGCTGGAATTTTTCAGGAAACTCCAGATTTAACCTAAAACCTTCCATAATAATTTTCAGATATAATAATTAATACTAGCTTTATGAACCAACCAACCCCAAAATAAAATGCGTTACATAATAAGCTATGTAAGTACCCAAATAAGAGAACTCGACCCCAGCGAGGTGGTTCATATCCTGCACGAAACCGAAACCCGCAATGATAAGTTCGGAGTGAATGGCCTGCTGGTTTATTCGGAAGGGAATTTCTTTGAGGTCATTGAAGGGGAAATGGAAAAGATCAAAGATCTGTACAGGCACATTTTAAAAGACGAAAGGCATAAGGATGTGATCCTTCTTTTTCAGAAGGAAATACACAAACCTCTTTTTGATGAAAAGGATTCCCATTTTATCTCGGAAAACACTTTGTACCGAAAGATGGAGATAGAACATTTTAATGAATGTATCCAAGACCTCGATCAACAAACCCGTGGCATGGTGAATCAAATGCTCAGGGTGATGGGGATGCAGGCTTCTGCAGGGGATGTGGATTAGAAGGTAAGGAACTAAAGTTCAAATTATCGAAATATAGCAAAGGAAGCCGGCTAATAATTTTTCCCTTTAATGGGTGGGATTATATTTTCGTTAGTTTGTTTTTACATGGTCACCCTTTTTGGCCATCTTATAATGCAAATTTAAAAAATTAAAACCATAAAAATTAAGTTCGTGATCTGCTCTTAATACGTGTTCATCATCTACATAGACCCTTATCCATTCGTGCATGGCTTTTATAAATTTAGCCCAATATGTTCCTTTATGATTGGTAAGGGTAAAATAAAAGCCATTATCTCCAAATTTTTTTCCGTCTGAACTTAAGAGCAGGGAACCATCTTTCAGCACTTTTTTTGTCATGATCACTGATGCATTTCCATTGGGAAGAGGGAAAATTACTTTGAGTAAAGGGAAATTGTATTTTGGATTATTACAGGTGGTGTACACGCCGGAGTAGATCACATCACCGGAGCTTTTTAGTTTTCGGTACCAGATTGTCCATTTAGCTTTTCGATGTTCCTTTGGTTTTAGCTGAATGATCTCACTGTTCAAACCTTTGGCAGATTCCATAGCGCTTAGCGGCAGATTGAGTTGCTGTAATCGCTTGCTGAAAAGAAAGGATAAAAGTCCTCCAAAGGGTTTAAAAAAACCTTTCCATTCACTCCAGATCTCAAAATTATAAGCAGAGGTGTTTTCGTAGAAATCGGCTACCATGGCATTCAGACGCTGTTTCTCCTCACCTGTAATTCCCATGTCTTCCACAGAGCCTATTAATCCGGAGCCGGGGGCATTTCGTGTAATATCAAGACTATCTTTTTTTGCTAATTCTAGAATAAATTTCTCCCCGATAATATCTACATCGCCAACCGGTCCTATGAGCCAGGAATATTCCAAAGGATCTATTTTTCTTCCCGTTAATTTCACCCAACGCTGAGTGATCAAATCCTGAAAATTGGCCATTTTAAATTAGATTTAAAAATTAATTTTTGGAATAGTATTTTTCAAAAACGATCTCATTTTTAAAATTTACTTCCGGCTTGAACCATTTATAATAACTAAAGACATTTTTTCTAATGATCAATAATAAAACTATTCCCGTGAGAAATACAAGGGAAATACTTAAGGAGATAATTTTCAACATCTCATAGTCGGGATCTAACTCATAGGTGCCAAGGAATTCCTTCATTATATTAAATATTCCTATAGATAACCAAATTGCACCCGGAAGAAAATAATGTCCGTTAAACTTCCAGATCTGGACAGTAAATAAAATGGAGATAATAAAAGTTAAGATATAGATGAGTTCCATATTAATAATTATTTCCACCAAACCTAAAGCTTCCAGGCCTATGAAGATGATCCAGATCCCACAAACGACCATGTGCAGGCCACGATATTTTTCCCTAAGTTCAGGAGCCGGCCTGGTGGCCAGGATCTTTCTCAGGTTTTCTTCATTGTGTTCCGGTTTTAGTTCCTGAAAGATCTCAGATTTGCTCATGCCCAGGTTAAGCTTCTGATTAATTGTATTGGTAAGTTCCTTATCTGAAGTTTTTTCCATTTTCAAATCTTTAGAAGTATTAGTTTAGCTTATTCTGGATCCAAACCCGCAGTTCCTGGTCATCCTTGCTTAATAATCGCTCTACCCGTTTATCTTTTTTTACTCCTTTACCTTTATTAAGTTCATAGACTTTAAGAATACTTTTGATCCCCGCCTCATTTGCAAGAAGAGGATTATCTTTTTCTTCCGGATTTTCAAGAGAGAATCTGGTCCACCCTCCCAGGAAGGAAAGTAAGAGATCGGGGTTTTTCTCGGTAAGGGCCAGCTGAAAAGCCTCTAAACCAATGCTTACATCCGGGGTTCCAGACATCCATTGCATTAAGAAAGCATTGGTGTTTTGTCTCTTTACCATTTGCTCCTCTATCTTTGTGTTTTCCAGCCAATCGATTCCCTTAAGAACTTCAGTTTCATATTTTTGATAGTCCTCCGCCTTTTCCAGTTTCACATTTTCAGGTACTTCAAATTCTTGGGAAAACAAGGAGAACCCCGTAAACAAAAATAATAAGATCAGGCTGCTGGTTTTGTTTTTTTCATAAAGCAATATTTAGTATTCTGGTTTTAATGCATCGTTAGAAGTAATATTATTGAGGTGGGGCTTTTTATAAGATACATCTTCCAGTTCCAGTTGACCCAATTCGTTATTCTTAAGTGGAATAAAAAAAAGAATTTGTACCCTATTATCAGTATCCCGGTTTACCAATTCTGAATAGAAGTAGATCTTCTTATTTCTGAAATTAATTATTTTAGTATGGGAGAGTTCACTTTCAGCATAAAAATCACGGTACAAAAAGTCCTCAAAATCGCTTTTGACAATTCTTTTAAATGATAGCAGATCATCTGAACCGGTGAGTTGAATTTCTGAAATTCTCAAAGAGTCTTTTTCATTGGAAATTTCGATATTATAGTTACTGGAAGAAATACGATATTCAACTTTTTCCGAGATAAATTTAAACTCCTGTATTTCTTTATCCATAGATTTTTGATTAAAAGCTTCTAAAGTACAAGCATTTGCCAAGTCAAAAAGAAACTCTTGCTGGGTACTAAAATCTGGATTATAGCTGGTGAGATCGTGAAACTTTTTGGCGGCTTCCATAGATTCTCCGCAGCTCCCAATTTTTGCGTAGGCCTTGTTTAAAAAATAATAGCTGCTAGCCTTTAGCATGGGATGAAGGGGATATTGTTGAACTTCGTTTAAAACCTCTATCCCACATTTAAATTCCTCCTGAAAAATATAGGTGATCCCTGTATTATAAATTGCCCGGTAATAGGTGGATTTTGATTTTAGGTAAGCCTTTTTATAATAATCCAGGGCTTCCTTATAATTATTTTTATTAGCTGATATATTCCCCAAATCAGTAAGCAATCCGGGGTGATCCGGTTCTATGGCCAGTGCGGCTAAAAATTTTTCTTCTGCTTTTTCAAAATTTTCATTTTTAATAAAATCTACACCCTGATTATATAAGCGTTCTGCTTTAGAATGTTGGAAATCCAGAGTAGGCAGAAAAACAGATACGGTGGTATAATCTTCTGAAAAAATAAGAAGGGGTTCTTTAGCTATGGCATTTTTTTCCTCACAGGATGAAAAGAGCAACGCCATAAAGATCATTAAATAATATCTCATTGTGAACAGTGGCGTTTGCTATTATTATAAAAAGATGCCGGTTACGTAAATCTATTAAAATTTTGTTAAATGAACCAGGGGATTTCCAGAATAGAATGTTTCCGGTGAGCGGTAAGAAAACAATTAGAATATTTTCTTTAAAATATCTTGAAATTTTACAGACTTTCTTTTTTTTATCAATCGTCATTAATCATATTTTCAACAGAGGTATTTTGGAATCATTTTCCGCAGAAAAAATGGCATAAGATCGTACCTTAGGAAAAGAATTATAATACTTCTTTTATGTGTTATCGTACTAAGCTAAATACCAAATTAAGTGAAATAGAACGAGCCTTCGACGCCCGCTTCAATGAGCCGGAAGCTTATGTTCCCATGGAGGAGATCAACGGATTTTCATTTTCAAGAACTCCGGTAATTACCAATGAGAATAGGGGAGAGATCGAAATGTTCAACTGGGGCCTTATTCCATTTTGGGCCAAAGATGACGGGATCAAAAAAATGACACTTAATGCTATGGTCGAAACCGCAGATGAAAAACCTGCCTACCGGAATTCTGTAAATAACCGATGCCTTATTCTTGCCAACGGATACTATGAATGGCAATGGAAAGATCCAAAAGGAAAGGAAAAACAGAAATATCTTATCTGGCCCAAAGATCAGGAGATATTCGCTTTTGCAGGCATCTATTCTTCCTGGACAGATCCTGCCACAAATAAGCTCATCAACTCCTATTCAATGCTCACAACAGATGCGAATGAACTTATGAGTGAGATCCACAACAATAAGAAGCGGATGCCTATCGTGCTAAAAAAGGAGGATCAGGCTTCCTGGCTTGGCAATAGTGAACTTTCAAGTTTTGCTTTTCCCTATGAAGTGCAGCTGGAGGCGAGAGAAATCTAGCGCAAAGTTCTAAACTCAACTTCATTAAGTAAGTAAATTTTCTTTATTTATCTTTTGGTAAACATCTTTGATTTGATTAATTCTGCCATTCCAGACTTTTCTAAGCAGATAAACCTGAATGGGTATAATGATCATAAAGAACCCCAAACTCCATAGCTTTTCATTTGTTATTTCTATGGCAGAAACAAAATAGCCCAGGATCAATACAATAGCTAAAACTCTCGAGAAAATAGAAAACACAGCATATTTTTTTATCCTGCTAAGATATCTACCCAATGAGTCCAGAATATTCTTGCTTTGTATTGGGTTTTTAATGATCCTGTAACCCAAAAAATTGTGTAGTAAAACCAGAACAACACCAATAATCAAAAGGAAGTTCCATAAAGGCGTGCGAAGGTGCCCGTCAAAAAAGTCATAGAAAACCACCAGGAAAACCAGCCAGCATACACTTTCTATTGCCAGTTGCCTTTTAATGCTTTTTAACACAGGATGACTCTTTTCCTCAATAAACTCCTCTATTTTCTCTTTACTCAAATTTTGCCTACCGGCATTTTGATAGTCTGATTTAAGATCTTCTAATTCCATCCTTTTCTGTTATTAATGTTCTTAATTTCTTTTTTATTCTGTTCAAACGCACTCCAACGTTGTTCTCTGAAATTCCCAGTACTTCTGCAATTTCTTTATAATTCATATCCTCCAGGTAAAGTGCAATTACTGCCCTTTCATCTTCTTCCAGTTGCCTTATGGCTGCAAATAATAATTCCTCGCGGGGATTACTACTTTCAAAAACATATGGAGTGCGGGTATCAGGTACTGCTTCTGTATAATGAAGTTTCACGCTGTTTTTTCTGAAGGAAGCTAAAGCAGTATTTAAAGCTATCCTGTATATCCAGGTAGAGAGTTTCGATCGCCCGCTAAAAGTGGGATAAGATTTCCATAATTGATAAATGATCTCCTGAAAAAGATCTTCCCGGTCTTCCCTGGAATCTCTGTACATATGGCAGATCTTATGTATCAATGCCTGATGCTGAAAGATCTTTTCAGTAAACTGGTCTTTCAATTCTGAAGTTTCTTTCTTGTTCAAAATCATCTTTTTATTTTCATTAGATGAAGATCACCAGCAGCTCCATTTCCATTGCTTCCTGAAGCAAAAGATACCGTAACTTTTTCTAAAAAATTTCCTTTTTTATGCTTTGTCTTCAGCTCGATTGGCAAAAGAAAAATTGGAATCGGCAAAGCAATCCTAAAAAAGGGAAGGTATGACCGGGGATACAATGCTTTAGTTTTCATTTGGTTAATTTGCCTTATAGGTTGTGTAGAAAGCAAAAAAACTTACAGAAGAGAAGAATAATTGAAATAAAAGTTTTATTTACAGGAAAAACGGGGGCCTCAGGAAAAGCTTATTTGATAACGATAGGTATAAAACAAGGGTAAATAAATTGTAGTGAAATCAGGCAAAAAAATTGGGGGTTAATGCCGTTTTAGAAGCACAATCCCCCGATTCTTGTCCGGAAGCTAACCGAAAATTAGGTTGTAGTAGTTAAAGCTGTTTATAATTCCTTTCCCATCTTTAAAACCCTGTCTAATTCACAACCGGCAAAGTCAAAGTAGTTTCATCAAGATCAACAGTCAATTCCGTTCCGGGTTCGGGCCAAAGGGTGAATTCTTTGTCGCTGGAAAATATCATCAATCCTATCTGTTGTCCTTTGGGAATGATCTGGTCATCCGGATTTAATTCAAAATTCACCGTATAAAATTCACCCGGATTCAAAGGCTCTCCCTCAGTTAGCGAACTATGGTTTTGAGGATCTGCCCAGCCACGGGTAATAATATTATCTGTGATCTTTGATCCTTCCCCTTCATTCCAGGGCAGGGAAACCAACCAAACCGATAAATTTGCGGCGGACCTATTGCTGGCTAAACGAATAGAAACTTCAGGAGTGCCGGAGATATGAAGGTCTTCAATTAGAACATCAGTAAGATACAGCAATCGATGTTTAGAATCTTCAGCTTTTGCATGGGTAGCTCCGTCATAATTATAATCATCAACCAAAGTTTCCTTTTTCTGTGAATTTTGTTTTTCAGTAACCAATTTTCCGCTTGCGGGTGCCCCGGCCTGAAGATGGTAGGTCACAGGAGTGGCGTCGGGATGAGGATAATCTGGATAGGGAGTAGGATCATTTCTCTGATCATTCTCTCTAACGATCCAGGACTTAGGATCATTTTCTACTCCGTTCTCCACACCATGCAGGTATCTGGTAAACCACTTATTCATCATCTCCATAGGTGGTGGGCCTCCATGACCTTCCTGATGATAAAATATCTGCGCGGGGATTCCTTTTTCCTTTGCCGCTTTATAAATTCTAAAACTGTGCTCAGGCATCACATTCCAGTCATTAAATCCGTGAGACATCAGCAATGCAGCTTTCATGGGTTCCATATCATTTAAATAATCCCGACCTGCCCAAAACTCGTTGTAATCTCCGGTGATCCTGTCCATACCTTCAAGCATCTCCTTGTCACGTACAGTAGCGTTATTGTATTCCCGTTTGGATTCGTCCCCGCTGTGAATAAAATCGTAAAGCACATCGATATCTTCTCCCAGGTATCCCCCAGGAGAACGAATAAGGCCGTTAGAGCGGTAATAATGGTAATAGGAGGTGTTGGGTGCAATGGGTATAATGGCTTCAAGACCATCAACCCCTGTAGTTGCTGCTGCAAGAGGAAGCGTCCCGTTGTAAGAGGTCCCGGTCATTCCTACTTTACCGGTAGACCAGTAAGCTTCTACTTTTTCATTTCCGGTGGCAGAAGTATAACCCGGTGCGCGTCCGTTCAACCAGTCTATTACAGCTTTTGGAGCCAGGGATTCATTATCGCCACCTACCGTGGGAGAACCCTGGGAGAGACCTGTGCCGGGAGAGGAGGAGTGCACTACAATGAAACCTCGTGGTACCCAGTTCTGAATCTCAGAATTGGAAATTATTGGCCTTTCTCCCTTACGCTCAACCTCAGGATGTACCCTGTTTTTTGGAGTCGCTCCTATTTCATGTTCTACATCCCAGAAAAGCCCATCAATATTTCCTGCCGTACCGGCATAGTAAGGGCTGGTAGCATACACCACCGGAAGTTTTAAACCTTCGGTTTCTGTTTGAGGTGGCCGGGTCACCGCCACGTGCATTCTGTCCAACTCACCATCGCCATCAGTATCAAATTCTGTTTCTACCCAAAGATCGTGGCGTAACCAGCTTTCAGGATCATTAAAACCGTCTACAATCTGGGCCATTCCATTTTCAAAAACGGGAACCGCCTTTGCTGTTGCCGGATCCTGTTGAGCCTGGAGGGGAATTAAAAAAGTTATGGTAAGGAAAAGGTGGATGAGGAATATTGGATAACATTTCATAGGGTGTTTTTTAAAAAAAATCTAAAATATGGACAAGGTTTAAATATAGTCGAATTTTTAAGAGGTCTACAGATTTTAACCACCAACAAAAAGCTTTCCAAATAAAATAACGGGAGGGTGTATAGGATTTAAAAATTTTCAGAAATGGGAATGGCCGAAACTCCTTCCAACGTTTATGCCTTCTGGAGATTTTTATTCATTCCTGACGGCAATAAATTCTCAAAAAAAAAATGGCAGGGATTTTTTCCCTGCCATTGCTTATCCGGTAATCCGGGTATAATTTATCTTTTAATTGCATTCAACGGTGCATGTCCTTGCAGTGAACCAGCCTTGAGCTGCGTCGAAAGTTACCACAGGTTTTCCGCCAGATTGTGCGCAGGAAACAATTGCAGCTTTACAATCAGCGGGCAATCCGTGATGTTGTACAGCAGCTTCAATTACAGAAGGTGAAACAGCCATAGCAAATGGGATGTGCCATTTGCTATCATCTATATCAGATCGGTCAAATTTATATGAAACAGATTCAAAGGTTTGTCCGGTACTTAGTTCAAGGTCAAATTTTATTCGGTCATTTTTCAATTCGTGGAAATCTGAAAATACAATGTATTCACCAGTTTCGATGTTGGTAACTGTAGCTTCCTCACCTTCGTGTTTTCCCTCGCTTATTTCTACCGTATAATTTAGATCATCCTGAAAGGTAAAGTCAAAATCCCTGGTTATGTTGTCAAATTTCGCAGTTTCACCGGTAGTTTTAAATATATAAGTGGAGGATTCTATTTGAAGAACTCCTTTATTTTCTAATTGGAGTTCTGCTTCCAAAGCATTTAATTCGGTGGTTTCATTACTTTCGGAACTACAGGAGTATAGCGTAATGGTTAAAAGAAATAATCCTGATAATAATTTGTAGGTGTTTTTCATTTTTTTTGGTTTAAATAGTTTTTCTACTCTTTTGATTTTCGATGAGCTCATGGCTCCCTCAGTATTATTATTTTATTTCGGGTTTTACTTCCACATATCCCGATGTTGGAGCGTCAGTCCTAGGTTGACTTATCTTCTTTTTTAAGGAATAACTTTTCGCTCCATTTGGGTACGAGCCATAAATAAATTCCCATTATTTAAGGTAAATCTATTAAAAAAATGTTAATTCGGTTATGTAGCACCTAAATAAATAATAATAATCTGGTCTGATTTGTTGTAGTGAGGCATAATTTCAGATTAAAAAGCTTTATGTAAGGGGGTGTTGCTTTATTATTTTACTGAGATTAGTACTTATTTTTTAATCAATAATTGATGTACTTAGGAAATCTAAAAATTCAGGTGCCTTGATGCTGTAAAAATCCATTAATTTCAGATGATCTCCTTGGGTCAAAATTCCTCGATACGCTACACCTTCAGCACAGAAGTTTACGAAATTTATGATCTCCTCCTTCGGGATATGGAGGTCATCAACAAAGAATTCGGTAGGAACAGCTTCAATTCCTTTATCAATTAAAGCATCAAATGCCATTAATTCCTGTGCCTTTTTAAGCATTTTGATCCTCCCGTTGAGGGTATTGACAAGTAGTTCAATTGGTGAATTTGTTGCTCCGGACATCTTTCGCTGCATTAAAGTAGGTGCAGGTTTGGTGGAAAAAGGAAATCCAATATCTGCCTGACTAAAATGATTCATGTCTTTTAAATCCTGTTCCAGGTTTCCGGATAAGCTGATATTACTTATTTTAACTTCACCAAGTTCATTTAATTTTTCAATTAACATGACCTGCAGAAATTGTTTTTCCAGAATGTCCTCTGTGATCCTTACCTCAACAAGATTATATTGTACCGATGAAAACATTAAGGTGTCACTTTTTTTCACCTTAATTTGAAATTCTCCTGAAGAGTTGTTGGTTGTTCCTGTTTTTTGGGTAAAATTCACGATGTTAATCGCAGACTCATTTAAGGAATCGGCTATTACTATGCCTTTGAGAATAACTGCTTCCTGAGAGAATATCGGCAGGTATAATAAAAAGCCTGCAATACATAAAATGATATTTTTATTCAAAAATGACTTTTTTCAAATTTTAAAGGTAAAAATTAAAGTCATTGTAGGGAATGCTTTATTTAAACGGTAATAAACGAATTGAAGTATTATATGACCTAATTTAGTTAAGATATTGGTTTTTCAAGATTTAATTTACAAGGCTGAAGCCATTTTCAGAGCATTTTTCATTATTGTTCGCGAAAAGAGCCAGGACTGCTGCATCTGCCCTTGATTTGAGGAAATCTTCAAGTATAAAAGATTTTTTTTTCAAACTTAAAATATCAGCAGCTTGGAAGATTTTTAAATCGATAAAGCTCACAGGCCGGAGATATTTAAAAAAAATTCCAACCACATAAATGAGCTTTTGAGGAGTGCCATATTAATAAATAAAATTCCAAGTAAGATGTGCCGCTCCTCTGGAGCTTTGATTAAACCTAATACAATAATTCTATCAATTTGGCGCCTCGCTGAGGCTGGATTTTAGACAGTAAAGATCATTTCGGAAAAAAGAAATTTAGTTAAAAATGCCTGTGATGAAATGCCCCCAATAACTCACTTTTCTTTTCGGTCGTGTTCAGTGCAGCAGGTAGATCATTTAAAGCGCCACTTTTTTTCAATCAAAAGAGATAAGTTTAAACCTCTTTACCTGTTCTGTTCCCTAAGCCAAGGTAATTGGCTAAGTTTAGTATGTAATAATGTACATCTAAATCCCATTTTTAAAATATCTTTAGTTTTATAAAAGAATAAGCAAGAGTTCCATGAATAAAATTGCCAAATACAGTCTGTTAATAATATTTTTGATTCTCCTTTTTCTGGTATATAATAACTATCCAAAGCTTAATATGATCACAGGATTTGCAGCAAAGAATGTTTGCTCCTGTGCTTTTGAGGCAGGAAGAGATCTCGAATCAATAGAAACCGGGGATAATGATTTTGGCCCCGTATATTATGCCGAAAATAAGATCGATTATGAGAACCGCTCTGTGGCATCTACCGTGTTTGGCCTAAAGCAAAGAAAAGCGGTTTACCAGGACGGGGTGGGTTGTATTCTTTTACCTGAAGATATCGAAAGAGCAAATTTTGAGATCCCTAAACCAAATAGAATATTTTCAACCAGCCAGGCACCATATCCTTATGGTAAAGCCAGGCAGCAGGATACCATATTTCCTTCAGTAAACTACGATAACATGCAAGTGGCAATTAAACAGGCTTTTGATCCTGAAGGTGAAAAAGTGAAGAGGACAAGGGCTGTGGTAGTGCTATACAAAGGACATCTAATTGCAGAAAGATACGCAACTGAATTTGACAGAAGCACCAAACTCCTGGGATGGTCTATGACTAAAAGTATTACCAGCGCAGTGCTGGGCGTCCTGGAGAAACAGGGAAAAATATCACTGGAACAGGACAACCTATTCAAAGCATGGGAGAATGATGAAAGGGCACAGATCACTTTAAATAACCTGTTGCAAATGAATAGTGGCCTGGAATGGGAGGAAGATTACAGTACCATTTCTGATGTTACCAAAATGCTATTTCTGGAGGAAAATATGCCATCTGTTCAATTGCAAAAACCTATGGTTGGAGAACCTGATAGCATTTGGAACTACTCATCGGGTACTTCAAATTTACTATCAGGTTTTCTGCGGAATCAATTTACTACCCACCAGGAATACCTGGATTTCTGGTATAAAGAACTCATAGACAAAATAGGAATGGACTCCATGGTCATTGAAACTGATCTTGAGGGCAATTATGTTGGTTCCTCCTATGGTTGGGGGACGGCCAGGGATTGGGCTAAATTTGGGCTGCTGTATCTAAACGGCGGCAACTGGAATGGAGAGCAAATATTGAACAGGTCCTGGGTAGACTATTCAGCTACCCCTGCTAATAATTCCGATGGAGAATATGGAGCTCATTTCTGGCTAAATGCCGGCGGAAAATATCCCAATGTGCCCAAAGATCTTTTTTCCAGCAATGGGTTCCAGGGGCAGTACGTGTTTATTATTCCTTCAGAAGATCTTGTGGTAGTAAGATTTGGTTTGACCGATGAACCCGAATTCGATGTTGATGGATTTTTAAGTGGAATTATAAGCGCCCTCCATTAATTCAGGGAAGCGGTGTGGCATATTACATCTAAAAAAGAATAATCTTCAAAACTCCTTAAACTTGCGGAAGAACCTTTAATCTAATTTTATTTCAAAATAACATACTTCGGCATTTACATAATGTGCCGGTAATCCTTCAGAATTTTTTAATTTCTTCATTCCCAGAAATTCAAATCCGGAATTGCGGTAGTGGTCAATGAGTTTGGTGTTGTTGCCACACGTGTCTAATCTTATGTATTCTTTGCCATTCAGAATAGCATATCCACGGGCCCAGTCTACAATGGTTTGTACATAATTGTTTCCCCTGAATTTTGGATTGGTAGCTATTCTGTGGATATATATGGCCGGATCAACATTCTTTTCTTCCCATATTTCAGGATCGCTGAAGGTGATGGCCCAAATACAGGCAATTTCTTTATCTATCAACAGCTTGAATTGACGTTTTTCAAGGATCTCTTTTTCTATAAGGTCCCGTTCAAATTGCGGCCACTGATTTTCAGGAAAGGTAGTTTTTTGAAATTCTGTTGCTGATTTATATAAACTGAATATTTCATTTATATCCTTTAAGTCGCTATACGAAATGATCATTGCAGGATCTGGTTTTCTTGTTTGTTAGAAAAAATAAATTTAGGATTGTAAAAGCATTATAATTTATAAAAATTCTAGTTTTTTAATCCCCGGAGGTGTTCTGGTGATGCTAATTTGATTATTCACTTACACAAAGAGATAACCTGAGTATTAATTACTCTATCCTATAGTTCAAATTTAACTTCCCCGCCTACAATTGTCATCATTACCGTGGTATTTAATATTTCCTCTTCCCCGATGCTCATAATATCCTTGTCAAAAATGGTGAAATCTGCCAGTTTACCCATTTCTATTGACCCTTTTTTGTTTTCCTGAAATGCCCCATAGGCGGCATCAATAGTATAGGATTTTAAGGCCTGATCCCGGGTCATCTTTTGATCTGGTTCAAAACCACCTTCGGGAATTCCTCCCAGGGTTTTTCTGGCTACTGAAGCATAAAAGCTGGGCAGCGGATTGAGAGGTTCTACGGGAGCATCTGTTCCATTGACGATCTTCACGCCCAGCTGCAGTAGTTTCTGCCAAACATAAGCTCCTTCTATAATGCGTTTTTCTCCCAAACGATCAATAGCCCATGGCCGGTCTGATGCCATATGGATCGCCTGCATCGCGGGAATGACTTTTAAAGTGGCAAAGCGTTGGATATCATCCGGATGCAGATGTTGTGCGTGTTCAATCCTGAAACGATGATCTTCAGCCAGATCGGGATAAGCATTAAAAGCGATCTCATAGCGGTCCAGGATCTCTCTGTTTGCCCTGTCGCCAATAGCGTGTGCAGCTACCTGAAATCCGGATTGCAGGGCTTTTTTTCCTGTGGATTCCACAACAGACATAGGGAGGGTCTCATGGCCGTAGTGGTCCGGCCTGTCTGTATAAGGTTCCAGCAACCATGCCCCGCGTGAGCCAAGGGCTCCGTCACAATTAAGTTTTACAGATCTCACATCAAGCCAGTGTGCGGCAGTATCTATCAGCGGCCCCCTGTCATACCATTCATTGAGTAGTTCTTCGTCAAATCCCGTGAGCATTACGTACATCCTAACATCCAGATCACCTTCTTCCTGGAGTTCCTGCATAAGTTCAATGGTCTCACCCGGTGCGCCCGCCTCATGAAAGCCGGTGATCCCATTCCTGAGACAGGCCTCTTGTGCAAGGATTAGTGCCTGTTTATCTTTTGCCCTGTCATTTTCGGGAATAAACTGGTTCACCAGACCCATAGCACGTTCATTAAAAATGCCTGTAGGGTTTCCAAATTCATCCTTAATAACTTCCCCTCCGGTGGTTTCCTGCTTTGCATTTGTTAATTCGTTCCTGGCAAAAGGTTTTAGACCAGCCATTTCCATCGCTTTGGCATTTGCGAATGCAGCATGGCCACTTGCGTGACGAAGAAAAATGGGGTTATTAGGGCTCACCTCACTAAGCTTATCATGTGTCTGAAAACCTTTGACCAGAACCTCCGGTTGCGGGTCCCACTTACTTTGATGCCAGCCCCGGCCAACGATCCATTCCCCGGGTTGTGCTCTGGAGACTGCTTCTTCCACCATTTCCACAAGTTCATCATAGTTCTTAACTTCCATGAGATCAAGTTGCATTTCATTATATCCAATTCCCATGATATGTCCGTGGCCTTCAATAAGTCCGGGGGTCAATGTTCTTCCCTGCAGGTCAATAGTCCTTGTATTATCATCGGTTTGAAAATCTTCCTCATTGTCACCAACATAAATAATGAGATCATCTTTAACGGCTATAAATTTGGCAGTGGGTTGGGTGTCATTGGCTGTATAAATTGATCCGTTATGGATTAGCATAGTAGCTACAGGTTTGTCCTTTTCAATAGAGGAACCACAACCACTTAAAAAGATAAAAAGAATGGTTATGATGGGAAATTGAACATATTTCATAAAGGGGCAGGATTTGGTTTTAATTATGTGATGGTGAATATATAAAACTTTAAGATGTGCTATTTTAAAACAAAAAAAAATTTATTTTTCAGGTATCTCTTCCTCAATAATCTGTATCCCCAAATAGGATGAAAATTTCCTGTTGCAAAAAAACTTGTTTTGGAATTTATTGGTGGCTTTCCTTTTAAGCCTGTTGATCTTGAAGAGGTTAATGAAAAATCCCAGGGCTTCCGGATAAAGCAAAGACGGACTAAAATAAGAAGGAGATATACTCTACAAGAACGAATTTTTATTATCAAAATCAAGTTATGTTGATAATTAAACTTTGAGTAGTTTTTCTAAGGCTGGTAATTTTCTTATATTATGTGGAACCAAAAATCAACCATGACGAAACGCCTTGAACTTATTCAAAAAAACCGAAATCTTATACAGGAAACTCTGGAACATATTAAAAATGTGACAAATATTGGAATTAAGGTTGCAGAGAATGCCTATAATATTTCCATTGCTTTGCCTAATGAGATTGTTTCTGTTCCCGAGGCCGATAGTTACAGAAGTTATGTTAGATCGGGTGCTCAAATCATTTTCACCCAGGAGCCCAAAGATGGTATTAAGATTAGTCATAAGATGCCACAGGTAAAAAAATCCGGAGAACCACTTACAGGTGAATTTGTTACACACATCCCGGCCTCAGCGCTTAACAGAGAAATTATATTTAGAAAAGTAATTGAATTTCTGGAAAAGGTGCAGGAGGAAAATAGTGTCCCTCAGAAAAAATCCTCCTGAATTCGCTTCCATAATCGGTAGAGAGAGTCCCATTGATCTAAAATTAAAACTTTACGGTTTCTTTCCCTCTTACACTACATTATAACTCAGATAAAATGACCTCAGGAGGTATTGGGAAATGGATTATTTTTCCTTTATCTAGTTCTTTATTCTATAACCGGCAGTTTTATAATAAATTCTGATCCCACGCCGGGTTCGCTTTTTACATTTATTGATCCATTGTGGCGCTGGATGATCTCCCTGGCCAGATACAGTCCAATTCCAAAGCCGGAATAGGTCTCTTCATTATTTCCACTTACCCGAAAGAAACGTTTAAAAATATTGTGATGATCTTTTTTGTCGATTCCAATTCCCTGGTCCTTCACACACACCAGACCTTCTCCTTGTGAGTTTCTCAGGACGTGAACCTCAATCTTTTTATTTTCCGGAGAATATTTAATGGCATTGGTCACCAGGTTGATAATTACCTGTCCTAACCTGTCCTTATCTCCCAAGATCCTGAATTGCGCTTGCTGGTGAACCTCTATTTTCGCATTTGGGTTAGAATATTTTACATCCTGTACACATTCCAAAACAATATCATTAATATCAAAAATTTCGTTTTGAAGATCCAGCCTGCCTTCCTCCACTCTTGAAAGGTCCAGCATTTCACTAATCAACCTTGTAAGTCTGGAAACCTGTGAGTCTATTCGATTAAGGGAACTTCGTAGTGGCAAAGAATCTATAGATATTCCTTCTGTTGAATCCATCATCCTGATGAGTAACTGGACATATCCCTTAATTGATGTTACGGGAGTTTTAAGTTCGTGGCTTACCAATTTTAAAAAATCTTCTTTTCGCTTTTCTTCCTGTTTAAATTTGTGAATTTCTGTAGAAGCACATAGCCATGATTTTAGATTACCCTCTTCGTCTTTTACCTGCACAGCCCTTACCAGGTGCCATTTATACTTTCTCTTTTTATTGAGAAAACGTATCTCTGCTTCAAATCCGGTTCCTTTACGGATTGCTACTACGTATAGCTCTTCTAATTTTTTTATGTCCTGGGGGTGTACAAGTTTTTGCCACCCTAGTATTTTAAGTTCCTCCTGGGAATAGCCACTAAAATCCAGCCAGCTTTTATTGTAATAGAAGATGTAGCTGTTGGGGTCTCCATTGGAGATCTTATCGGGAATAAGATCGGCCATCTGCCTGAATTTGCGCTCGTCCTCTCTTAACTGCTTGTGGAGTTCAGCCTGTGCGGTCACTTCATTAGCAATTACGGCTACTCCAACAATTTGCCCTTGCAAGTCTCTTTGGGGTTGGTACACAAAATCAAAATATCCTAAATGGGGTTCCCCGTCACGGTGATGGATCAGCGGCATCTCATGGGCGTGATAGGGTTCTCCCGTATCGTAAACCTGGTGAAATATCTCTTCCATTCCCTGCTCAGCCATTTCCGGTAGTACTTCTTTAATAAGAGGTTTTCCCACAACATCTCTTCCTTTTCCCCAGTTATCAAGCATGGCATCATTTACCACTTCAACAATCAGGTCTCTTCCGGTCAAAATAGCAATAAAGGAAGGAGAGGAGTGAATAAATTCATTATAGCGATGAATGCTTTCCCGAAGCTCTGTCTGGGTTTGGGCATTTTCAGTTATGTCCTCCACCTTGAGGAAAATAAGGTTTTTGCCTTCAGAATTTTCAGGTAATAATTTCGCGTCAAGGCATAATGTACGCGTGCCAATAGATTTGAAATGATGTGTGACCTCAAAATTATTTACAGGTTCTTTGCCTTTTTTTAAAGCGTCTAACAATCCAGGCAATTCAGGAATATTCCATCTGCCACTTCCAGATTCCGCCAGGGAGATACCCCGAAATTCCTCTTCCACTACTTTAAAAGTCTCGTAAAATGCTTTATTCGCTGAGATCACTTTAAAATCCTCGCCAATTAGTAGTAAGGGACCTTTTTCATTATCCAGTATTCTATGAAGATCTTCTTTCTCTTTCTTTAACTGAAGTATCTCTTCCCGCAGCCTTTTATTTTCAGCAAGTAGGGAAATTTCCCCTAAAAGTTCTCCCTCCAATCTTTCCTCCTTCAATTTCATCCCTTTATTTTCCTAAATATAATTAACCATTGTATACGCTCATTTTTTTTAGGAAAATTTTACCGCTAAATATCCCTAATTGCAAATATCTGTAGAAATACCTTAGCTTTTTACATTTAAATTGGGACCTTTAGTATTATGATATGGCTTTGTTCACCACCAGTAAAAAAGGAAATTCAAAGTATCTTTAGCTAAAACAGGAAATTAATCCAGCCTCAAACATTATAATAGAGGATATTTTAACCTTCAATTTCAGTTCACTTTCTGTTAATCCAGCTCCCTGAATGCAATTTCAAAAATGTCCTTTCTTGAAGATTTTTATCTTAGGCTGCTTTTCGCAAAACCTCCAACGGAGGACTTTTTATTACGCTCAAACTATTCCCCAAGCCAATTGCCAGGACTAATATGATTATTCCCGGCAATAAAACCAGAAACGGGATCCAGGAGGGCAGGAAAGGGGTTTCAAAAAGATATAGAGCGAGCAATTGCGTACTTATAAGCGATAATAATATTCCTGAAAGCGCACCAAGAATCCCGAGGTACATGTATTCCAGGGCCAGGATCTTCAGGATCTGTTCACTTTTTGCCCCTATGGTTCGCAGAAGGACACTTTCCCTAATGCGCTGATATTTACTGGTGCGTACGGCTCCTAAAAGCACAATAATTCCGGTAAGGATGCTGAAAAAGGCCATAAAATTTATTAGCCACGAGATCTTGTCCAGAAGTCCCTCAACCACCGTGAGCACCTGCCTTAGGTCAATAATGGTCACATTGGGAAATTCCCGTACCAGTTCCTGTTGCAGGTTGGCTGAGGTTTCTTCAGTAGGGACTTTCGTTGTAAATACCCTGAACTGTGGCGCATCTTCGAGTACTCCTTCAGGAAATACTATGGAAAAATTGATCTGCATCCGGCTCCAGTCTACCTGACGAATACTTCCCACTATTGTTTTTATTAAAACTCCCTGCACATTAAAAGTGACCTGGTCGCCAATCTCTACTTTTGCATCTTCAGCAAAATTATCACTCACCGAAACTGGAACAAGATCTGTATCTGTTACTTCCGGAGTCCAGGTCCCCTGCACCAGATCTTCCGAGGCCATAAGAGAATCCCTGTAGGTAACTCTAAATTCATGGTTGAGGATCCAGCGGTTAATTCCGGAAGCCGTATCCTGCCTTAGCTCATTCACCGATCTTCCCTTCAGACTTTGAACATTCATCGTTACAATAGGAATATCATCCACGATAGGGAGGCCTTTGCTGGTGATCGTATTGGCAACAGCCTCTTTTTGGCCGCTTTGCACATCGAGCAAGATCATATTGGGACTATCAGCCTGGGCTTCAATAGAGCCCTGGGCCAGAAGTACATCTTTGGTGAAATATAATGTGCTTATAAGAAAAGTGCCCACTCCTATGGCCAGGACAAGAGTTAAGGTCTGGTTTTGCGGGCGAAAGAGATTCAGCAAACTTTGGCGCGCAGGAAAACCCCAGGAGGAGGGGAAATATTTTTTTATAGCCTTCATGAACAGTTTTGCTATCCCGGCCAAAATGGAGAAAGTAACTATTATTCCGGCCACAAAGGAGAATGAATATCTCCAGTCCCGCAACAACCAATATGAAAATAACAAGATGAATAAAAAGATCCCTGCCAAAACCAATAAGCCTGCTTTTCCGGAATTATCTTTTCCTTCACTTTGCACCCGCAAAGCCTGAAGAGGGGAGATGTATAATGTTCCCATTAGCGAATACAGCGCAAACAGTACCGACATAAATATCCCCAGTAATAAGCCCAGTGCGATAACTTGTGGCGAAAAAGTCATTTGCACATCTACAGGCAAGAGGTCTCCCAGGAATAAGGGAAATAGCTGCTGCAAGATCAGCCCCAGGATAGTTCCTAAAACTCCGCCTAAAAATCCAATAATAGTAATTTGTATGAGAAAGATCAAAAAAGTTTGTTTCCTGGTGGCACCCATACATTTTAACACGGCAACAGCCCGCAATTTTCCTTTGATATAGATGTTAATGGCACTGGCTATTCCTACACATCCAAGCAGTAGGGCAATAAAGGCAACCAGGTTAAGGAACTTTCCGAAATTGTCATACCTGCGCCCCAGTCGCTCACTGGTTGAGGTATGTGTATCAAGATCAGCATCATTAAGATCAAGTTCATTACTTATTCTATCCTCCAGCTGCTCCATATTCATTTGAGCAGGGGCCACAAAGTAGTAGTCGTAGCCTATCCTGCTCCCGGTTTGCACCAGGCCGGTTTCTTCAATGAACCTGAAGGGAATAAAAACCGGAGGCGCTACAGAGCTAAAGATCGCTGTGCTACCGGGAGCAGATAATAAAGCACCTGCGATAGGCAAAGTACTTTCTCCCACTTTTATACTATCGCCAACTTCTATTCCCAATTGAAGCATTACAGTTGCATCTACAAGGGCGGCCCCCTGCTCTTTATAAGTATTGGCAGCAGCTGCTGGTTCTGTTTCCAGTTCCCCGTAAAAAGGAAATCCTCCTTCTACCCCTCTTACATCCACAAGTTTTGCGGCGCCGGTTTTAGGAAAAGCAGCCATGGAAGTAAAACTTATCTCTCTGGCATCAGCCCCACCCAGAGAATCCATAAGTGCTAAAACTCTTTCGTTGGGTTCACTGTCGCTGTCTATCCTGTAATCGGCACCCATAAGGGCTTTTGACTGTAACTGTATATTCTCCTTAAGATTTTCTCCAAAAGATTGTATAGAAACTACCGCTGCAATTCCCAAGATAATTGAAGCCATAAAAAGAGTAAGCTTGCCGGCGCTTGCTTTTCCGTCGCGCCATGCCATTTTGAGAAGCCAACCAAGCCCTGCTTTTGATGTGAAATTTTTCTTGTTGTTCATTTAGGAAGCAGCTATTGGGTTGTCAACGATCTTACCACCTTTAAGCCTGAGGATACGCTGGGTTTTTTGAGCCAGTTCCAGGTCGTGGGTTACGATCACCAGGGTGGTGCCAAGTTCTTTGTTAAGATTAAAAAGCAGCTCGATCACCTTTTCTCCTGTTTCTGCATCCAGGTTTCCGGTAGGTTCGTCTGCAAAGAGAATGGAGGGATTGTTTGAAAATGCCCTTGCCACTGCAACCCGCTGTTGCTCTCCTCCTGAAAGTTGAGAAGGATAATGATGAATGCGGTCTCCCAGTCCTACTTTTGTCAAAAGATCTTTTCCCACTTCAGATGCATTCTTAGCACCCTGTAACTCCAGGGGTACAGCCACATTTTCCAATGCGGTAAGGGTGGGAAGTAATTGAAAATCCTGAAAAACAAAGCCTACGTTCCGGTTGCGAAGGATTGCGCGCTCATCTTCGGTTAGGCTGCTCAACTCAGTGCCACAAAGATCTATGGTTCCGGAATCCGGCCGGTCCAGGCCGGCGCAAAGTCCTAAAAGGGTGGTTTTGCCACTTCCGGAAGGACCTACTATAGCAAAAGTTTCCCGTTCTTCAATAGCAAAATTTATTTCGTGTAAAACGGTAATATTTTTCGATCCGCTGGAATAGGTCTTCTTTAAGTTATGAACGTTTAATATATTTGACATCTGTCGGATTTAATTTTGGAAATGCTTAATGCTGAAAGATGACAAAATAAAGAAATGATTTGGATAAAAAACCTTGTGCTATGAGAATCTTACCAGTATTTTATGCTTTGTTCTGTTTAAGTTTTTTTTATTCCTGCGGAGAGAATCCCCAAAAAAAGAATGAGACCATAACAGAAGAAATTAATGAGGCTGAAAATGCCAATGAAGAGGAGGAAGGGGTGATACTTTTCTTCGGAAATAGTTTGACCGCAGGATTGGGGTTGGATGCAAGTGAAGCTTTCCCGGCATTGATACAGGATAAAATTGACTCTCTGGGCATGAATTATGAAGTTGTAAATGCGGGGTTGAGCGGAGAAACTACTGCCGGCGGAAGAAACAGGGTAGGATGGGTGCTCAACCAGGATGTAGATATCTTTGTGCTTGAACTGGGCGCCAATGACGGGCTGCGCGGCATTCCCCTGGACGAGACCCGTAGGAACTTACAGGCTATTATTGATACTGTTCGCACCAAAAATCCCAATACTGAGATCATACTCGCCGGAATGCAGATCCCCCCAAATATGGGAAGGGAATACGCCACCGGATTTAAAAATATCTTTCCCGAACTCGCGGAAGAAAATGACATTCACCTGATCCCTTTTCTACTTGAAGATGTAGGCGGTGTAAGGGAGCTCAACCAGTCAGATCAAATTCATCCTACCGCTGAAGGGAACAAGATCATGGCCGAAACTGTATGGGAGGTATTGGAGCCGGTGATACGTGAGGAATAAGTTTTAGAAGTATAAAACTTAAAACAGCAGAAATTTCTAATCTGTAATCCTCCTGTATCTGATTTGTCCCGTATTGAAAAGGAGCCGGTGATCTTCAGCGGGAATTTTGAGTTTCATTTTTCATGAAGAACTTTCAACTTCCGCTAATCCCCAGGCCTCATTCAATTGCATGATGAGGCCTTTGTAACGTTTGTCTTTCCGGAGAGGTGCTAGAACTTCAGGAAAAAAATATCTAATTTTTTCTGTTGCGAAAGATGACCAGTTCTGCACCCGGGAAAAGGTTTCAAATGCCTTATCCATTTCTCCATAAAGTACCTGGAGCATGGCCAGTGGGAAAGGATCTATTCTCCCAAAGATCTGGTTTTTCAATTCCCTGCCGAATTCAGGTTCACCTAAAGCAAAAAATGTGAAGGCAAGGGAGGTTTTGACCTCTGCCTGCCCAGGGGTTCCTCTAACCGGAACAATGGACAGGGTTTTTTGAAAAGCAGAAACCGCCTCTTTCAACTTTCCGCTGTGATATAAAACGAGGCCTTCGATATAATGAGCAAGAGCGTAATCAGGGTTTATTTCGCGGGCTCTTCTCGCTTCTAATAATGCTTCCTCAAGTTTTCCGTTTGCAAGGTTGATCTCTGAAAGAAAAACCCTGAACGCCGGGGCGAGGGGGTTTAATCTTACACCCTGCTTTGCCGGTTCCAGTGCTTTTTTCGGCCGGCCAAGGATCAGGTTTATCCAACCCAGCCAAACCAATGCTTCTGCATAATTAGGTGTATAATGTACTGCCAGTTTCAGTTCCCTGAGGGCGGCAGGAGCTTCCTGACGAATAGAATGTACGATTCCAAGGGAGGCATGGCCTTCCCCCAGACCAGGGTTGAGAGCTACCGATCTCTTAGCTGCTTCCATAGGGTCGGGGCTGCCTTTGGGAACAGATAACCCATAGAAATTTAAAAGAGAGAGTGCATCAGCCAGTCCCGCCCAGGCCAGGGCATAATCAGGATCTGTTTCAATGGAACCCTGTAAGCAATCCAGTCCCTGATAAATAGCAGACTCCGTGCGTTGATCCAGGCAATTTCGACCTTGAATGTACAGTCGGTAGGCATTAAGATTGGTAGTGGGTTTTTGTCTTACCTGCTGCTTTTCTTTTCGGGGAAAATGCACTTTAAGGGTCTCAAGAACATCCCCGGTGATGTCCTCCTGAACGAGAAAAAGATTCTCAGCAGTCAATTTTCGGGCATAAACTTGCGACCAGATAAGAGCATCGGTTGAAGCTTTAATCAGCCTTACTCTTATATCAATTTCTTCAGTGGTTTGCTTTACTTCGCCTGCCAGTAACCAGGAAACATTTAATTCTTCACCTATCTCCTTAGCTCCTTTTTGTGTACCATTATAATGACTAACTGAGGAGCGGGAAATTACCTGCAGGTCCTTTATCCTGGACAGGGAGGTGAGTATATCGCCATGAATCCCATTCGTAAACCGGGGTTCCTGAGAATCCAGATCTTTAAAGGGTAGTACAGCTATGCTATTGTTGATAAAATTTCCTGGTTTTGGTCTGTTTTTGGTTTTTTGAACCTTGCCGTTAATTTTTTCTTTCTCATCTATTTCCAGGTGCCAATTTTTTTCAAGTCCCCAACTCGCGTTTACCTTTTGCATGATCTGACCGAATCGTTCATCATTTCTAATAGGTTTCAGGAGATCGGGGTAAAAATGGTGGATAGATAGCATTTCCCAGTAATTCCAATCTTCAATGCTGTTAATTGTCTGTAATGCCAGTTCATATTTTCCTTCGGTCGCCTGAAGCAGGCCAAGTCCGAAAACATCATCTTTGAGAGTTGTGAGTAATTTTTCAGCCTCAGCGTGATCCCCTGATCTTAAACAGCTCAGCATCCTGGTTACCGCCGGCCCATTACCGGCCCAGGGCAAGGACAGGCCTTTCAGAATTCTAGCAGCTTCTTCATGTTTTTCCAGATGATAAAGCCCCAGTCCTTCTATAAATTTAGCCGTGGTGAAATCAGGCTGGATCTGAAGTAGGCGCCGGGCTTCCTGAACAGATAATGTATACTCTCTGTTGACTAGCCATCCCAGTGCAAGATTACCAATTGATTCCTGGGACAAAGGATTTAATTTCACTGCTTTTTTTGCACTTTCAAGGCCTTCCCGCCGTTTTCCTGTAAGCTGCAATACCCAACATAGCCAGGAATGGGCATCTGCATAACCCGGCCTGAGCTCGATCGCCTTTTTAAGGTCACGTATAGCAGAGTCCGCTTTTCTTCTGGTGGTATGATGAAGGCCCAGGGAAGCGTATGCTTCTGCCATTTCCGGGTCTAGCTTAAGCGCTCTTCGTGCAGCCTTTTCTGCTTCAGGAAGTTTACCTTTATCTTTTTCGTGACCGTAATCATGAAGGAGCGTGAGGGCATCTGCCAATCCCATCCAGGCTTGAGCATACCCGGGATCACGGGAAAGGGCCTGCCGGAAATAATCTTCGGCTAAATTCATTCCTTTTTCTGTTCGTTGATCCAGGCTCCACCGCCCATAGGCATGGAGGCGGAAAGCTTCAAGATCTTCCGTGGGGATTTGCCTTATCGCAGTTCGTTCCTTGCGGGTCAATTGCATTTCCAATGATTCGCTGATCTTTTGGGTTATCTCTGCCTGGATATTGAAGAGTTCGTCGGCAGTTAATCTTCTTTGATAGATCTCGGCCCATACCTGCCGGTCTTCCACCGCTTTTACCAGCCTGACACTAACTTTTACGTTTTTACCTATTTCCTGGACCTCTCCCGTTAATATCCAGCCCACTTTTAATTCCCGCGCAATATCCGGCAGTAACCTTTTTGTGCTCCTGAAGCTTTGAACAGATGTTCTGGAGATCACGAAAATATCAGAAACCTGTGAGAGCCTTGTAAGGATATCTGCATGAATCGCATCAGTGAAAGCTGAGGCTTTTTCTGAACCCAGGGTCTCAAATGGCAGGATAGCTATGTACGGCTGGGATTCCTGTTTTTCAACCGAAGCTTTTTTAGCGGAAGGTTTTGGCGCAGAGATGCCGTAAATTTTTATTTGTTTTACCAGGTTGCTTAATTCTGGGCCCGGCTCTTCCTCAAATTCTTTGTGTATCAGCCGCGCGTAAGCACTGTAGGCATTCAGCGCAGCTTGTGGATCTCCAGCTCTGTCGAGAAAATTGATCAACCGGAGTTGTAATGATTCAGAAAAAGGATTCAGTTCGGTTGCATTTTTCGCATAGCTTTTGGCGGTTTCATAGTCTCCGCTATAAAATAATTTTTCAGCCAGTGCCCAGTTTTCATCAGTGGCGATAGAATTAAACCTTTTCCTTTCCTGTTCCAGCCAATGATCGAATTCAGGCGAAGTATCCTGTACATGAAATCCCTTCAGAAGATCACTGCGATATGCTTTTAAAGCGTTTTCATGATCCCTGTCCTCCACGGCCTGCTCAAATGCCAGCGCATCACACCAGAAGGAATTGGTGTTGATGGTGACCTCTTCCATTCCCCGGTTTTCTATAGCATCTTTGCCCAGGGTCTTCCTTATGTGGTAAAGCATATTACTAAGGGCATTTCGGGCGCTTTTTTGATTTTGTTCAGGCCAGAACAATGGTAATAAACTGTCTCTGCGGTGGAAGCCCCGCGGCCGGTTCAGTAATAAATAAGTCAGCAATGCCAGCCGCTTTGGACCGGCAAGAAAAGAATGCTCCAGTTCCCCTTTGGAATTACGAATCTCTGCAGGTCCTAATATGTACAATTTTGCCATAGAAACATTTTACCTTCTCTTAGATTTAAATCTAAGATTTAAAACGGAATTAACAAAGATTCGCCTGTAGTTTTACTAAAAATTGAATGTGCTATTCCTGAAGACGGAGAAATCCACGGAATTGAAAATTAATGTTTTAAACAACCAAAAAGAACAAAAATGAAAATCAAAAATCAAAATTCGGTACTATGGATGACAGTATTATTTTGCGGATTTATGATCTCCTGTAATAACGGGGATAAAAAATCGGCTGTCATTCATGAGGTCAGCATGGAAGTGAATGCAGTTGAAGAAAAAACAACATGGCCAGATTTAGGCAATGTAGTAGAGGTACAATCAACGGGAATGAATTTTATTTTACCGGATGAGATCCCCTCAGGCTGGACCACATTTCGTTACAGTAATGAATCTCCAATGGCTCATTTTCTGTTAGTCGACAAGTTACCTGTGGTTGAAGGAAAGCAAATAACCTATGAGGATTTTGAAGAAATCCCACCTGTTTTTATCACTGCAATGGATTTAATCAACGCAGGTAAAACGGAAGAAGGATTTGCAGAATTTGCCAATCTTCCCAAATGGATGCCCGAGATAATCTTTTCCGGGGGAGTAGGTATAGTTTCGTCCTGGGAAACAGGGCAAACAAGTATTTTCCTCGAACCGGGAAGCTACGTGATCGAGTGTTATGTGAAAACAGGGGGTAAATTTCATCCCATGTCAAGAGCTCTAACCGTAAGGGAAAATCCTTCAGAAGGTAATCCTCCAACACCAACTATGGAAATACAAATCTCCAGGGAAGCTGGTATCGAGATGATCGATGAGCCTAAGGCCGGAATGCAAACCATAGCCGTCCACTTCAAGGACCAGGGGCCGCACGAACATTTTATGGGACACGACGTTCACCTGGTAAAACTGGAGAAAGACTCTGATCTGGAGGACGTGAATTCTTGGATGAGCTGGGCAGATCCTGAAGGGTTAAATACCCCTGCCCCGGTAAAATTTTTAGGTGGGGCACAGGAAATGCCCGCGGGAAATACTGCATATATTACTGTAGACCTTGAACCGGGTAATTATGCCTGGGTTGCCGAAGTGCCAAATCCGAAGGAAAAAAATATGCTAAAGACTTTTTCTATTCCCCAAAACAAATCTGAAAGGATAAGCGGAGGAAAAAAATAGTATTCCGGGTTTTCTAAAAGGCAGGTTTACCCGGATCAGCAAGAATCTAAAAAAAACAAAAACCTGCAAATTTTATAAAATAATTTATTAACCAAAAATTTAATTATTATGAGAAATTCAAATCAATTATTAATACGATCTGTACAAAAAATGCTATGGCTTTGCTGTCTCACGTTGCTATTCGCCTGTGAGACTGAGCCGGTCATACAGGAGGAATTAGGGGAAGCTAATTTAGGAGTTAAAAAGAATCACAATGTGGTAGATGTGTTAACCACTCATATGAATATTGAAGTGGAATCAACTATTCCTTCAGGCTGGACCACCTTCAGATATGACAACAGGAGCCATAATCCGCATTTTGTGCTAATAGACAAACTGCCTGAAGGTAAAACGGTAGAAGACAGTAAAGCTGAAGTTGTCCCGGTGTTTCAGGAGGGGATGGATTATATCGCTACGGGGGACTGGGATAATGCTTTGGCTAAGTTCGGTGAGTTACCAGCATGGGGTTATGAAATAATTTACAGTGGTGGAACCGGCCTGTTATCCCCAAATCATACCTCAGAGATCACAGTTTATCTGGAACCGGGAAACTACGCCCTGGAATGTTATGTAAAAGATTCTCAAGGAGTTTTTCATACTACCAAAGGGATGATCAGTGGAATGGTGGTTACTTCAGAGGAAAGCGGCAATACCGAACCAAAACCCACGATGGAAGTGAAAATCTCTTCGAAAGCAGGGATTGAATTTGATGAAAAAATCCGCCCTGGAAAGCATCTTGTAAAGGTATTCTTTGAAGATCAAACCGTTTATTCTCATTTTGTAGGTCATGATGTTCACCTGGTAAGGCTTGATGAAAGTGCTGATTTAGATGAGCTGAATAGCTGGATGAACTGGTCTAACCCGGTTGGCTTTAAAACACCTGCACCTGAAGGGGTGGAATTTCTCGGAGGTATGCAGGATCTTCCTGCTCTGGAAGGAAACCCAAATTCGCATGTCGGTTATTTCGACGCACATTTAAAACCGGGTACCTATGCTTTTATTGCAGAAGTTCCGGATCCTATGGGCAAAAACATGTTCAAAGTTTTTACGGTGCCGGGTAAATAATAGGTGGCAATACAGAAATAATGAGATCACCGGAATATAAACTGGTGATCTCTATTTTAATAGGAAATAAGTTTGAAGAGGCAAGAGGATTTACAGAGTGTTTTCTACGGATCCGGTAACGAATAATGTTTATTGTAAATCAATTTTTATAATTATAAGTGCCTCATTTCTATTGCATTTGATATAATTTTTAATAATTTTAACAATAGATCATCTTCAGGAGCCTTTAAAATATGAGCTAAAAAAATCTTGAACAGCTTTTATTTTCTGAAACTATAAAATTTTCAACTACACTCTATCCTTATAATTAAAGGCTATTTTAATCCCCTTTGCCGGCAATACTATATTTGCTAATGGAGATGTTTAAGCTCGAAGTGGAATTCAGCATTAAAGATCACATATGAATTTTTATACAAACCATAAACTAACTTACCATGAAAAAAATCCTGATATTAATAGTCACTACTGTAGCTTTTATATCGTGTAAAACAGTCGATTCAGGTAATAGGTCGTTTTCTTTTGAAACAGGAGATCCCGGCTTGCATGGCTTTCATGTTGATTCTCTGGAATCCGCCACCCGCTTTCTTGCAGAAGCCGTTGAAAAACAGTGGGTACCGGGGGCTGTTGCAATGATTATCAAAGATGGCACAATTGTATATGAAGAAGCGGTTGGGTTTAGCAACAGGGAAGAAGAAGTTTTCATGGAAACGGATAACATTTTTCGTCTCGCCTCCCTTACTAAGCCCATTACTTCTTTTGCGGTACTGATGCTCCATGACCGGGGAAAGCTGGATCTGCACGATCCGGTCTCCATGTATCTTCCGGAGTTTTCCAGCCCAATGGTAGTGCAATCAATCAATTTTGCCGACAGTACCTGGATAGCACGGCCTGCTTCCCGGGAAGTGACCATCCATGATCTTTTAACCCATACATCGGGCATTACCTATGGATTTATGGACTCTACCATGAATACAATTTACAAAAAAGCCAATGTTCCGGATTTATTTGATGTTGATGGTAGAACGACCAAAGAGACGATCTCTGCCCTCGGATCGCTTCCTCTAAAACATGATCCCGGTGAACAGTGGACATACGGCCTAAATATAGATGTACTTGGCAGATTAGTGGAAGTGGTCTCCGGCGAGACCCTCGATAATTTTTTTCAGTTGGAAATATTTGATCCGCTTGGAATGGAAAATACATGGTTTTACATTCCGGAAGAATCAGCAGATCGCCTTGCGCCGCTTTATCATCATCCTGAATCTAACACACTGGAAAGATTGGCGAATTATGCACTTGGAGATGGAGTGTCTGTTAATACAACCGATTATTATATTGGCGACGGTACATTTATTTCAGGTGGAGGCGGGCTGGTCAGCACAGCAGGAGATTACCAGAAGTATATGCAGATGATCGTTAACGAGGGGCGTTTAGGCGACACCCGGCTGATCAGCAGCAATACTGCACGGCTGCTCTTTGAGAACCAAATTGGAGATCTCAGGTTTCGTGAAGATGGCATGAGTTACGGATACCAGGTAACCCTCGAAGACGGTGAACTTCGCAATGGACGTATACCAGGCCGGCTGGGTTGGGGCGGTTTATTTCAAACGACTCACTGGATGCTTCCATCTGAAAATATAACTGTCGTTCTTATGTCGCAGGTCAACCCATCGCTTCACAGGGGAGAACTTCACAACGGATTTGAACAACGCATTAATAATGCATTAATAGCAAATGAATTCGATGAACTTATTAAAGAGAGATAGCCGCGGGCGATCATTTTAAGTGCTGATTCCGTCTATTAATAATACTAAAAAGACAACCCTCTTAAATGTAATTGATTGGAAAACCTGCCTATATGGCCCCAGACAGTTATTTTACTTACAATTTTCGATTCCATTCCGGTACTGCCGGAACCTATTGGTATCCTTTCGCAAATGAAGTTTTCCGTCAATTCAAGATCAGCCAATCGGGTCTAAGGGTATTTTGCAATTAAATTAAACCAATACCAATAAAAATGTAGGCCTCATCGAAGGTTTAGACTTCATTGGAAGCTAAAGGACTTGACCTAAAAGGCAGGAAAGCTCTTGCTGTTCCATGTGATGTAAAAAAAGAAAAGAGAAGAATGGGATTGAAACAAAAAAATCAAAACCCGCCTGTAAAGGCGGGTCTCAATTTTTTAAATGCTAAAAGTTAATCAGGAATTTCCTGTCCTTCTATCCAGGGAGCCCCGGCAGATTGAAGTTGTTTTTCTAATTCAGGGATTACCATTTGATTAATTTCCTTAATCTCTGCCGATATTCTATCCAGTTGTTTCTTTGCCCTCTCAAGTGCGGCTTTATGATTTGCTGTTGGGCCGTATGTTGAGTTTAATGCGGAAGATGCAATATATCCTGCGTCACGTGGGGTGGGATCAGATCTTTCTCCCACCTCTCCTTTAACCTCGTCACCGTTCAAAGCTTTATCCAGATCCCTCAATTGTTCTTTTGCCTCGTGCAGAGCAGTAAAAGTTTCATTGTTGAAATTCGGGGCCTTTTCCAACGCGCTCCTCATAGCATCTACTTTTTTTAGATTTCTTTGCAGTACGTTATTTGCTGCAGTTAATTTTTGTGCAAAGTTTTCGTCTTCCTTCCGGAATTCTTCGATTTCTTCATTTGAAGCTCCTTTTAATGCTCCTTCAGCTAATGAGATTACCTGAAAAACTTCCGGCTCTGCCAATTGCCTCATTGATCCGTTCTCATAAAGGTCAAGGCTAACAGAGTACTCTCCTGTTGTAACCAGGTTGCCGGAACCTCCCCTGGAATCCTCAAGCATGATTCCACTCTTATCTGCATGATCAAGTTCCCAGTTCACGCGATTGAAACCTTGTTCATTTGTTCCTTTTACCCTGTTCACAACCTTGCCGTCCTTATCTCTTACTGTAAGATAGATACCTGGTATATCCTGCCTTACTTCCTGTTCCAATTGCTCCCAGCCAACAAAAGGGGTAGGTTCTTCCTGTTTGGTGAGTTCTTTTTCATTTTCCTGTCTCAGCTCTTTAGCCGATTTAAATTTTTCAGGTAAAAAATAAGTGAAAATTGCCCCGTAAGGAGGATTTTCAGCTGCATATTCAGTAGCGCCCTGTCCGTAAAGAGCATCTTTTTCAATGTATCTGTAAGCGGGCTTTACATCAAATAAACTTGGATCCCCATTGAGCATAGTAGGACTAAACTCCCTGATTGGACTCAGGTCATCCAGTATAAAAATACCTCTTCCAAAACTACCGCCTACCAAATCATCTTCCCGTCGCTGTATGGCGATATCCCTAAAAGAAATAATGGGTAAACCTCCTTTTAACTGGATCCAGTTATTTCCTCCGTTTTTAGTGAAATAAATTCCGTACTCTGTAGCTGCAAATAAAAGGTCCTTTTGTTTGTGGTCCTGTACGAGGCGCCAGGTAATGAGATTTTCCGGAAGATCACCATTCATGGTTTTCCAGCTTCTTCCTTTATCTGTACTTTTTAATAAATATGGTTTATAATCTCCGAACTTGTGGTTATCTAAAGCTGCATAAACAGTGCCTGCATCAAATAGGTCGGCCCGTAGGTCATTTACAAATGCAGTGGCCGGGATTCCTGAAATTTTTCCTATTTCGGTTTTGTTCCAGGTTTTACCCCCGTCTTCACTTACCTGTATAATTCCATCATCGGTTCCTGCATACAATAATCCCTCCTGTTGTGGAGACTCTGCAAGAGAGGTGATCGTGTTGTAATTTGACATGGCACCTACATCCCAGGGGTTGTCCCAACTTTGTTCCCCGCCCATAATAGGAAGCGAGAGGCGATCCTGGTCTCTTGTAAGATCGCTTGAAATGGCTGTCCATTCATCTCCCCGGTTCTCTGATCTCCAAACACGCTGAGAAGCGAAATATAAACGGGTGTGATTATGCGGACTTACCAAAATTGGAGCATCCCAGTTAAATCGCTCGTATGGTTCTCCTTCGACCGGTTGCGGCTGTATCAACACCTTTTCGCCAGTAGTTTGATCAATCCGGAACAACATACCCTGCTGAAATTCCCCATAGGTGATATCAGGATTTCCGGGCTCTATTGCGGACTGATGACCATCTGCACCCAAAGTTACCCACCAATCGGAATTTTTTATTCCGGATTCGCTCAGGGTGCGGGATGGCCCGCCATGGGATCCGTTATCCTGGGTGCCACCATAGATATTGTAAAATGGCTCTGAATCGTCTACCGCTATCTTATAATACTGGGTAATTGGAAGATTTCTCACATAACGCCAGGTTTTTGTATGATCAAAACTTTCGTAAAGACCACCATCTGTTCCAAAAAGAAGATAATTTGGATCAGACTTTTTAAAAGCCATGGCATGGCTGTCTACGTGTTTTGTTTCTTCATTCATGAAGCTGAATGTTTTTCCGTGATCCTCAGAAATCTGTACTGTATTGCTCATCAAATACAATCTTCCTTCCTGGTGTGGGGAAGCAAAAAGTTCCTGATAATAGTGTGGGCCTGTACCTCCGGAAACTGCATCAGACATTTTAGTCCAGGAGGCACCTTTGTTTGAAGACATAAAAACTCCTCCTTTCTTTCGATCCAGCTCTATAGCCGCGTAAATAATATCAGGATCAAATGGTGAAATTGCCAGCCCTATTTTTCCCAGGTTTGATTCGGGAATACCCTTGGTAAGTTCTTCCCAGGTTTCACCCCCATCTGTACTTTTGTGTATTCCGGAACCCGGGCCACCTCCCATATAAGCAGCTACATTCCTGTGTCTCTGCCAGGTTGCGGCATATAAAACGTCAGGATCTGATGGATCAATTTCAAGGGAAGTGGCTCCCGTCCATTCATTCCCACCTAGGGTTTTTTCCCAGTTCTTGCCTCCATCGCTGGATTTAAAAATTCCGCGTTCACCGCCTTTACTCCACAGAGGGCCCTCTGCGGCCACCCAGATAATATCTGAATTTTCCGGATGCACGATTACTTTGGCAATATGTTCTGATTTCTGAAGTCCCATATTCTTCCATGTTTCTCCCTTGTCATAACTTACATAGACTCCATCTCCGTAAGCCACGTGTCTTCCGCCAACGTTTTCTCCGGTACCAACCCAAATGGTGCTGTTGTTATTAGGATCTATGGTTACAGAGCCTATGGAATAACTTCCCTGATCGTCAAAAACAGGTTTCCAGGTTGTTCCGGAATTCTCTGTTTTCCATACGCCTCCGGAGCCTACTGCTACATACCATAAATTTTCATCTTCAGGATCAATGGCTATATCTGCTATTCTGCCTGAAGTAAAGGCAGGGCCTATTTCTCTGAATTTGATTCCTTTAAAATTTTCTGATGTTAATTCTTGTGCCTGAACTGGCATTGAAATGATTAAAATAAAGAAGCTTAAAAACGCAAATAAAAAAGATGCTTTCATTTCTCGTGGTTTAGATTATAAGTTGAATTTAAGAGTTTTTTAAGAGAATATTGTGGATGCTTCTTATTTTTTCTTTATTCAATTTTGTCGCTCTGTTAAGCAAGCAAATCCAATTAAAATCCTGGGGCGGTAAAAAAGGAAATTTAAACCCATTAAAAAATCGCCGGAAGTTTTACTATGGATAAAAAACAACTTGGTTTCCGTATCTTTAAAAAAAATAAACGCTATAGTGAATACATTTTTTAAAAGAACAGATACCCATCTCTCAATTTGTTCCTATGTCTAAAGCTATTATTGTAGGTGCAGGTATTACTGGTATTGCAGCTGCTTTGAGATTGCGTAGTAAGGGTTATGAAGTTGAGGTGTTTGAGAATAATTCTTATGCAGGAGGTAAGATCCACGCTTTTGAAAAGGATGGGTTTAGATTCGATGTAGGTCCGTCTCTTTTTACTATGCCTCATTTTGTTGACGAGCTTTTTAATCTTTTTGAGATCAACCCCAGGGAACATTTTAATTATAAAATAAAAGAAAATATTTGCAATTATTTCTGGGAAGACGGTAGTTCGTTTTCCGTACATAAGGACCGGGAGCGGTTTATTTTAGAGGCTTCTGAATTATTTGATGTCAGGCCGCAGGTCCTTGAGAAATATCTGAATAATGCCGCCGATAAATACAACCTTACCTCCGGAATTTTTCTAAAAAAATCCCTCCATAAGTCTCGTACTTATTTTTCTGCGGAAACATTTAAGGCATTATTGCAAATGTATAAACTGCATATTGGCCAAAGTCTGAACCAACTTAATGAAACGTCTTTTAAAGATCCCCGCCTCGTCCAGCTTTTTAACCGGTATGCTACTTACAATGGCTCATCGCCTTACCAGACTCCCGGAATAATGTCAATGATTCCTCATTTGGAGATGCATTACGGCACCTATTATCCGGAAGGGGGTATGCATCAAATTTCGCAAAGCTTATTCCGGCTTGCCGAACAACAGGGGGTACGATTTCATTTTAGTGAAGGTGTAGAAACTATATCCCATTCCCGTGGCAGAGCCACAGGGGTTAAAACTGTTAAAGAATCTTATGTTTCTGATATCGTGGTTTCCAACATGGATATCTATCCAACCTACCACAAATTACTTCCGGAACTTAAAAAACCTGAGAAAACTTTAACCCAGGAAAGGTCAAGTTCTGCCCTGATCTTTTATTGGGGAATTAATAAATCATTTCCCGAACTGGATCTCCATAACATTTTTTTTAGTAGGGATTATAAGGAAGAATTCCGAAGGATCTTTCAAGAAAAAGATCTTTCCGACGACCTTACAGTTTATATTAATATCACTTCCAAAGAGGATCCAGAGCATGCACCGCCGGGTGGTGAGAATTGGTTCGTGATGATAAATGCTCCGGGAAATTACGGGCAGGATTGGGAAGATCTGAATGCTAAGGCCAGGAAAAATATTATATCAAAAATAAGCCGCGTTCTGAAGGTTCCAATTGAAGATCATATAGTGACAGAAAGTATTATGGATCCTGTGAAAATAGAAAAGGATACCAGTTCTTACAGGGGCGCATTATACGGTGCGGCAAGCAATTCTAAATTTGCGGCATTCCTGCGGCATCCCAACTTTAGCGGTCAATTAAAAAATCTCTATTTTTGTGGAGGATCGGTGCATCCCGGAGGTGGTATTCCACTTTGTCTTTTATCCGCCAAAATTGCAACAGATCTAATTCCGGAAGCATGAAAATACCTACCCCCGGTTATTTCCAAATAAACAAACTCAGCATTTCCGTTTTTCTACTGGTCCTTTTTCATATTGCGGCTATTATAGGTATAAGCATTGGGTATAAAGAATGGTTTGTTTCCAAAACCCCACTTACTCTTTTTCTATCTTTTGTATTGTTAATAATAAATTATCCCATCAATTCGTATAAAAGATGGGCTTTCACAGGATTTTTCTTTTTTATCGGAATGCTGGCAGAATGGATAGGAGTAAACCAGGGCTGGCTCTTCGGGAATTACGTGTATGGGGAAAACATGGGGCCTAAATTTGATGGGGTTCCTTACTTTATTGGTATTTACTGGGCAGTGCTTACTTTTGTTACCGGTGATATTGCCGGCAGAATTTCAGGTAATCTCCTGATAAAAATTTTCACAGGTGCTTTTTTGATGGTGCTTCTGGATTTTTTTATGGAGACGGCAGCACCTAGATTTGATTTCTGGACCTTTGAAGGGGGAATAGCTCCGTTAGAAAATTATATCACCTGGTTTGCAGTCGCGGCTTTTTTGCACCTGATCCTTCAAAAAGTAAAGCTACAGGGAAATTTTTATTTTTCCCTGGCTTTATATCTTATTCAGCTTATCTTTTTTAGCTATTTTTATGTCTTATACAGTGTATGATTTTGCCATAATTGGAGCCGGAGCAGCCGGACTGCATCTTGCACTTGCAATGCAGGAAGATAGTTTCTTCAGCAATAAAAAGATCCTGATCCTTGAAAAGGAGGAAAAGAATTGCAACGACAGAACCTGGTGTTTCTGGGAAACCGGAAAAGGCAAGTGGGAAAATATATTACGGCATTCCTGGAAGCAAGGCAGTATGTTTAATTCCCGGGAAGAGATCCCACTTGAAATGGGAAACTATTCCTACAAAATGGTTCGGGGACTGGATTTTTATAAGTACGCGATCAAGGAGATCCAAAAATCTGCAAATTTTCACTGGATTAAAGATGAAGTTTTTGAAGTTACAAAAGGAAGTAGAGTAAAAATTACCGGAACTCAAGGAACTTACGAGGCTCTCCAGGTTTTCGACAGTCGAATACAACAGGATTTCTTTGATACTGAAGATAAGTACAGCAGAGTCCTGCAGCATTTCAAAGGCTGGTTCATAGAAACCGAAACCGATATCTTTGATCCTGAAAAATTTACTATGATGGATTTTAGGAAGACCTGGGAAAATACTACCAGTTTTACCTATGTCCTTCCTTTTACAAAAAGAAAAGCTTTAGTTGAGTTTACTTTTTTCACTCCGGAATTGGTGGAGAGCGAAGTATACGAAAGTATGCTTCGGGAGTATATTGAAGAGATTTTAAAACCCGGAAAATACCAGATCACTGAAAAAGAAGGAGGAGTGATCCCTATGTCTGATTATCCTTTTCACAAGGAAAACGACTGGCAGGTTATAAAAATTGGTACTGCCGGATCCTGGGTTAAGCCTTCCTCCGGTTACTCTTTTAAAAATGCTGAACGATATTCGCAGCAACTGATCTCAAATATTAAAAGTAATAAAATTCCTGCTGCAGGTATACCAAATAAAAAGTTTCGTTTCTACGATTCTCTGTTCTTAGAGATCCTTCAGAACAAGAACTACCTGGGAAAAGAACTTTTTTCAGTGATGTATAAAAAAAATCCGGTTTGGAGGATCTTCAGGTTTCTTGACGAGGAAACTACTCTTAAAGAAGATATTAAAATGATGTCAGATTTCAATCCCCGGCCATTTATCAAAGCCATGGTAAAGGTAATTCGCAGGTGAAATTTTTCTATTTAAGGAATTCTAATTTCCAATTATTGGAATTCGAGAAGTTCAAATTCAGCCAGAGGATTGTTTCCGAACCACGTACCAATGGAACGGTAGGGCTGAAATCTCGAGAAAAGTTCTTCTTTATACCATTTCAACTCTCTCGTTTTTTTAATTGCCACCATGTGTCCCTGAGAATTATATGCGTAATTTTTCATTGCCTGCTCGTTTTCCCAAAGACTAAAAGTTGCCATTTGTATCACCGGAACTTCTCCAATTCCTTTAGTATAGATTAACCCTGCATTTTCCTTTAAAAGTTGCTGGGAAGCCGGCACATAGTTCCAGAATTTGTACAATTTTCCGGTTTTTATTGTTGCCCTGGTAATTACCGCCAGGTACGGGTTGAGAGGGTCGATTTCACCATGACTCAGAAAAGGGTTATTTCCGGACCATACCCCTACAGCACGAATATTTCTTAAATACAACCTCCAGTTCTCACTTGCCTGTTGTTTATATTTTGCATAAACTCCACCGGTTCTGAAAAACAGGTTGGCCGCTTCTTCATTCTCCCATACCTGAAGCAGGGCGTAAACAGAAAAATCGGGTAATGGATTAAAGCCGTCGCCTTTACCGCTGCCCATAAGTTTATAAAAAGTCTGCCCTTCAATCTTCTTTAAATCTTTATGAGCAAATTGCATCATTTTAAAAGCCCAGAATTTTGAGGAAAAATTTGTAAACCGAAAAAATGTTAATGTGGTAATTTGGTTCATTGCAGGTCCTATTCTGGAACAGATTTTTTCTCTGTTCCAGGTGAGCTAAAGGTATTAAATATTGATAAAACTCTTCTTTCTTTATTAAATAACAAATTAAAGATCTAAGCAGTTTAAAAGATCTAAAAACTGTCTACTTTGAAGGCAAAACTTAGAATTTCTGTTCCCACTATTTCACTAATTCCCTCTTTTTTCTGGTAATCTATTTAAATGCCATAGATGCCGAATAGTCAAAAAAAGATCCTTGCTTGCATTTACGCAGCCCCTGCCAGGTGTTTACAGTATGGTATATTTTGAACCGGTAAATGGCGCTGTACATAAAGTTGCTTCCTCGGCAACGGATTTCCTCACCGGGAGGCGCAATTTTCTCTGCTCATCTTTCCGGGATGGGATAATCCCGAACAAGGAGCATTATTTGGAAAATAATGAGCAGGACGGGCGGAAGAAAAGCGAAGTTTGAAAAATAATGACAAAATTTTATGTCGGCTGATCATAGATGGTAAGTAATATTTTTTTCTATAGCTATATATCAAGAATTTTGATTTTCCTTTCTTATTGTAATAAAATGTGGTTTTTCCTGAACCGGACTGTGCCTTTCTGGAATTTTACTGTATTTTAGGAAAAATTGGTTTTTCAAATGAAATTGTACCTGCGTTCTTTAGTCATTTTTCTCATCTTCACTGCTCAAATCTTTGCTCAGGATCCCATACCGGAAACTTTAGTGAAAGGAAAGCTGATTATAGGCCTCACGGAAACCCCTCCTTTTGTTATGGAGGAAAAGGGGAAAATTTTCGGCCTGAGTATTTCCTCCTGGGAGCTGGTAAATGAAGAAATGGGAATGGAGTATGAGTATATATTTTATCCCTCTCTTGTGGAGCTTTTAGCGGCAGTTGAAAGAGCAGAAGTAGATCTAAGTATCAATCCGGTTACCGTTACCCGCAGAAGGATGGAGCGAATGGATTTTTCTCAACCTTACTTCATTTCCCATACCGCAGTTGCAAAGAAAAATGAAACTATGATCTGGACATATCTCGCTAATATTCTTAGCTGGAATTTTATTTCAGCCATCCTTATTTTGTTGGGAATTATATTTTTATTCGGATTCCTGGTTTGGATCTTTGAGCGGAAAAAGAACAAAGAAGAATTCGGAAGCGGGATCAAAGGAATTTTTCAGGGATTCTGGTGGAGCGCTGTTACTATGACCACTGTAGGTTACGGAGACAAATCGCCCATTACCCTTGGAGGCAGGTTCATAGGTTTGATCTGGATGTTTATGGCCATTATAATGATCTCGAGTTTAACAGCAGGAATTGCTTCTTCTTTAACGGTACAGAATATCTCCGATGAAATTGTTTCAGTCCAGGATCTCAACAGGTTTGAAGTGATTACCGTTACCGGTTCCAGTGCCTTAGAGCTTCTTGATCAATATAATATTCAAAGCGAAGAGGTGGCCAATGCAAAAGAAGGTATAGCTATGATCAGAGAAAAGGACCAGGCTTTATTTATTTATGATGAACCTATATTGAAGTATCACATAGACAACGAAGAACTTCAGGATGAGGTACAGATTCTTCAGCATACGTTAAAAAGGGATTATTACAGCTATAGTTTTCCTAAAAATTCCCCTCTGATTGAGCAAATAGATCCTGTTCTTATTGCTGCTCTTAAAAGTATGGAGTGGAATAATTTGATCAGGGAATACAAGTAAACCAGGATTAAAATCACCTCTGCTAAAGCGAAATTAAATTTTTCAGAAGCTGCCCCGGGTTTTATATATTCTTAGATTTTCTGGTCCAGATATAAAAAACCTTCCGAATAGGTCCTGGCGTTTCCACTTATTAATACGCGGTCTCCTCTATCTTCACAGATCAAATTTCCACCTCTTTCAGAAATTTGTTTAGCTGTCATTTTGTTCTTCCCCAATTTTTGCCTCCAGTAGGGAATAAGAGAACAATGAGCAGATCCCGTTACCGGGTCTTCAAATACTGAAGCTCCTGGAGTAAAGAACCGGGACACAAAATCAGCATCATTTCCTTTGGCGGTAAAGATAACTCCACCGGTACCTAATGCAAGATTATCAAAGTAGGCCCTGTCGATCTTTATATTCTTTACCTCCTCTTCAGAAGAAAATAGAAGCACAAAATCCCTTGCCTTAAGAACCTCCTGTGGCTGAATATTGATCGCCTTACTAAGGTCGGATGGAAGGGAGGTGGCAACGGGTTCCCGGGATGGAAAGTTAAGGGTGTATTGAGAATTCACAACTACAACCTCAAGTTCTCCACTTAAAGTTTTAAAATTTATCTTATCCCCCTCATGATTTAGGATCGCCTTTATGGCATGTGCCGCTGCAAGAGTAGCGTGGCCACAGAGATCCATTTCTGTTTCCGGGGTGAACCATCTTAAGTGGAATTTTGAACCTTCTTTTATAAAAAATGCGGTTTCAGCCACCGCATTTTCTTTCGCAATTTTTAGCAGCAGATCATTTGGAAGCCATTCCTCAAGGGGAACAACACAGGCAGGATTTCCCGCGAATATTTTGTCTGTAAAAGCATCTACCTGAAATAAGGGAAGTTTCATTCTGTAAAATTTTCAGGAAGATAAGATTTTCGTTTTAGTGGAAAAAGAAAATTGTCAAAAATGGAAGTACAATTCAATCATCCTGTTTCTCCTCCTGAATTCATTTAATAGGAAGCATATATATAATGCAAAAACAACAACTAATCTCTCTTTAGGAGTTAAGTCATTAGAAACAAGAAATAAAATTTCTTAAAAAATTTTATTTGCTACGGGAAATCTTTAATTTAAGTAAAGTAAAGAAAAGAGATATGGGAGTAGTTGAATTTATTATCGTACTAATTATAGCCCTTGTGGTAGCAGGAATATTCTTTTACGGATTCAAACGTCGGGGGCCCTGGGGCACCTTTTGGGTTTTTCTTCTCATCCTTTTTCTAGCCGGTCTCGCGGGCAGATTATGGATCAATCCTTCAGATACTGAAAATTACGGGTATGCCTGGCTACCGGTAGTTTTCTGGGTCTTTGTGGTGGCAGCTTTAATAGGAATGGCATCAGGAGGGACCAGAGCCGAAGGTCAAGAAGCTGCAGGAGTAGATAAGGATAACACCGATGAAAACACTGCTGATGTGGAAACCGCTATTACATTTGGGATTTTCTTTTGGGTGCTGGTGACGGTGCTTTTAGTAGCCATTATTGTGGGTTTATTAACCTGATCCTGATGAATTAGCCGATAATTGGTTCGGGAAAAATGTAAGCCTATAAAGCTAACGAGGTAATTTTTGAATAATTTCATATAAAAAAAATCCTTTCTAATTTTAAATTCACCCTTCAATTAAATTTCCGGGGTTATGCAAACTGCTTTCTTTGACCTGGATTCGGCTAAATAGGGTGATAAATAAAACAGAAAAGGCCACATACGCTATCGCTGCTGAATATTGGTTGTCAAAGCTAAGAGCAAAAATGAGTAGGATAGCCCAAAGTATAAATCCTCCTTTCCTGTAAGCATCTTTGGAATCCACAAAATATCTGATTGCCAATAGAATGGTAACAGGAAATAATAAGGCAATAAAAACAAGTTTTATAGCTTCCTGCTCTACATTGTTGAAGTAACTGTACATATTACTGCCGAAGTAGGCTGAAAGGAACAGACATAGAAAAGCGAGAAATAAACAGGAGATTCGATAAGAAGGTGAAAAATACTTTGTCCTGTTAAAAATATACAAAGCAAGCAAGCAGATAAGAAAGGCAGTAGCACTTGGGAACCAATTATGCAATTCTCCATGTTCCCCTTCAACTTCGAGCAGTGTATTGTTGTTAAAGAGCAGGAACATAATTATTCCCAGTAGCGCAGAAAATATTCCAAGCCACACCAAAAGATTTTTTCTGTTCAAGGAAAATTTTACTTTTAAAGAAGGATTCAGGGGCTCTACCTTTCCTTTATTTGAAGCATAGGCAACAAATAGAATTGTAGAAAAGAACATAAAGGTGGCTCCAAATATCTCAGATCCTTCCTCCAGGAGCAAATAAAATGTAGGTCTTTTCCAGTTCGCCATATCAGTGGAGGCCTGCCATGATTGCATCTCAAAATATTCCTGGAAAGGGATGCTTATAAACAGAAGGATCCCGGCTATAGCAAAAGCTACAGCCCAGGGAGCCCGTTTTATTTGTAGCACACAAAAATATAACATCAAAACAGCGACAATTCCAATAGGGATAGCTAGTAGAAATACCCATCCCAAGGGGTAATCTCCTAACGGATTAAATGTACTGGAATCTCCCAGACGCTCATGCATTGATGACATTTCATCAAAGGAAAGGGTAGCGAAAATAAAGAAGAACATGATCCATCCATACCTCCAAAACTTATCACGCCCTCTGGAATACATCTTCTTTTGGGTGATAAAACAAATGGCACACATTATGGCGACAGCTAAAAATAGCATAGATGAATACCAGGTGGCGATTGTGTTTTCAGTAGCAAGTGAAAATTCCTTTAAAATATGTTTTATTGCAGAAGCTTCTTCCCAGCTTCCGGTTAAAAGTTCGTAATAATAAAAATGAAAGGCCCAGGTACCAAGAAGCATTACGATGTTTAAAGTAATAATAGCTGTAAGAATTTTGTAGATATGGTGAGGGAGGAGGCGTATCTTCATTGTATATCCTGTTTTACCCCGAAGGTTTAATAGATAAATTTTAAATTTCTGAGGGGATTTTTTCAGGATTCTGAAGTATGTAAGAAAACAAATTGCGCAAGAGCCGGGTATTAGGGAAAACCATTCTTTTCACCGGAAGCAGCCGGGATGGGAGAGGGGGTGTAACTTTTGTTATTGGGATAGCGATTATCGCTTAAAAAATGAATTTTTTAAATACAGTTAAAAATGAGTGTCAACGCTATTAGATAGGTGTTAAAGCAGAAACCAATAAGGTAAAGGACCTTTAATCAAAAATGATCAAATCAGCCAATGCTATTTCACAGCATCAGGTAGCTGTGGACCGGTGAATAGGGCTTGGGAATATAGTCATATTTTGATATGATTGGAGACCGCCGGTCTGGGGATCGAACGACCATAAGAAACATTCCTGAGGAGCCGTCATATTTTGTTCGGGCTAAGAGATCCTGCTACCAGCTATCCCTGGTTTTTTATCTCCTCCAGGATATCCTGCACATTTTTCTCTGTTTTATAAAGTTTATCTTTGCAGATCTTCAACAATTCTGAAGCTCGTAATATTTTTGCGTCAAGTTCATCTATGGAAATATCAGAATTTTCCATTTCATTCACGATCTCCTGAAGTTCATTATGAGCATCGGTATAACTTATTTCTTCCCTTATTTTTTCTTCACTCATTGTTTAATTTCTTTATTTGTTGTTTCTATGCGACTCAAGACGCTGCCTGAATATAGCTGCGTTTCCATAAGCACATTTTTCTCTAACTGACGGGTTGTTCTTATCACTATACCTTTTTGCCGTACTATACTAAAACCTCTTTTTAGAATGTTCTGTGGAGACAGCATTCGAATTTTTTCTTCGGAAAACTGTAGAGAAGCCTTTGATTCTTCTATAGATTTATTAAAACCGGAGAGCAGTAAGTGTTCCGTTTGGCCCAGAGATTTATGTTGCTCCTGTATATTTTGTAAAGCAAGATTCTCTAGTTGAAAAACGATCTGCTTCAAATGCGCACGGGAATTATTCATGGCATTGGCGGTAAGCGAATTAAATAGACGTGCTGTTTCTTTTAGATTTGTTTTTTGAGCTTTGAACATCCAATTTGCTTCATTGGCAATTTTCCTGGTATTCTCCTTTAAAGGCACTGCAAAATCATGAAATTTTTGGAGCAGGAATTCTGCTATTTTGGTGGGGGTAATAAAGGTTTCATAACTCACAAGCTCGCTTACCGTCTCATTTGTAGAATGGCCTATCCCTGTTAAAACGGGAATGGGGAAAGTGGCTATTTTCTCTGCCAGCCTGTAATTGTCAAAACAGCTCAGGCCTATTTCGCCACCTCCTCCACGAATAATGGCAATCGCATCAAAAACCTTTTCATGTAAACGAATTTTCTCCAGTTGCTCACAAATGGTACTCACCGCACGTTCTCCCTGTAAAATTGCCGGAAATAGTAAAAAGTGAAATTGGAATCCCCAGGGATTCTTTTTAATTACATCCATAAAATCTCCATAGCCTTTACTGGTCTCCACAGAAATTATTGCAATAGTTTTTGGAAGAATGGCAAGTGGGGTTTGTTTATTTGCATTAAATATATTATTTGCTTTCAGTCTTTCTATAGTTTCCGCTTTTTCCCTGGCGAGTTCTCCCAGAGTGTATTCAGGATCTATGTCTGTAATATTCAGGGCTAGACCGTGTAGGGGATGATAAGTAACAGATCCCTGGATCACTACGGTCATATCATCTTTTAGTTCTTCTTTAAGTACTGCTTTAAATTTGTTGTTGATGGTTTCAAAATGTCCTCCCCATATATTGCCGCGAAGCTCTGCGATCACTTTTCCGTTCTTTTTTTCCACCAGCGTAGGGTAGCAGTGGCCACTTTTAGGATAATAATTCAGCTTTACAATTTCTGCTTTAATCCAAACAATCTTATTGCAATGTGCATTGATCACATTTTGAATTGATTGCGTCAAATTAGATAAAGTATAAATCTTCTTTTCAGGCATGGGCGCAGCTTTCTGTTTGCATAAGTTAAAGGTATTGAAATAAAGAGAATAGGAGGTAGTGCTGTTATTAGAAAATCCTCTACTACCTGTTTAAAGGGGTTGGGATTGTGCATAATAATATTTCGGTATGATTCTATTCTTGTTTGCTATTATTTTTAATATTAAACTGTGTAGAGATCAATACATTGCTTAACTTAAGGTATAAATAAGACTATTTTTAAGATTAGAAAAATGATAATTGGAGAAATTATTGGGATTTTAATTCTTGCCCTGGTCATAGGAGCAATTTTTTTCTATGGGTTTGGTCGGCGCGACCCCTGGGGTGCTTTTTGGGTTTTTCTTTTAATACTTTTCCTTGCGGGGATGGCCGGAAGATATTGGGTCACTGCTGCAGGCCCGGTAATTTGGGGTTATGCATGGTTACCCCTCATCTTCTGGATCTTTATGATCGCGCTTCTCATAGGAATTGCTACTCCGGTTCAGGATGAGCGTATAGATGCTCCCAGGGACCGGGAGCGAATCATTTCCAGTAGCGATGAACAACGTGCAGAACGCGATGCCCCTTCAGAACAAGAAGCGGAGGCTGCCGGGGCAGCTGCGGCATTTGGTATCTTCTTTTGGTTTATCCTGTTGATGTTGATTATTGCGATCCTGGCAGGTTTTCTTATACTTTAATATATAATGCTAATTAAGTTGTTACCTGCAGATTCAATTTAGGATTATGCTAACCTTTTAAATATGGTCATCACCAAATTTTCCGGTTTATTTCCTCGTTTAATGAAAGAAATCTTCTTTGAAGGTTACAAATAAAATGATTAGGAACATGAGAGCCAGTGCAAAGGTTGCCTGGATTTGTGATTTTTTGACCTCGTGTTTTTTAGCGGAGTAATCAGAAAAGAAAAGTTCAGATTTTTTCATCTCAATATACTTGTAGGCACCCATTTGTCTTGCATAGGTTCCCTTAGTAGTAATAATGTACTTATTATTGGGAAGCCTTTTAATTAAATCGAATGTCTCAAGTTCCTCCAGGGTTTCAATCCGAAAGGAATCCTGGGGTATAGAATTCTCTCTATTTTCTTTAATAAACAGCAATGCCATATCTACTTCCTTAATAGCAAAGCGGGTATTTTCAGGATAATCGTAGTTCATAATGGGGGGCTATTGAAAAAATAAAAATAGCACATTTGTAAGATTAATTTTATTAAAAATTCCTTAAAATTTATAAAAAGTGTTTTTTGTCCTCTTTATTGATCATTTAACGATTTTTTTCAGAAATGGAATTCAGAGATTACAAATTATTGCAAAATAATAGGATGAGCTCCTATGCTTTTTCTGTACTACCTTAAAAATTTTTTCCGCAGAGCCTTCCGGGATTTTGATCTTCCATAATGTACTATTTTGAAGGAAATATGGGAGAAAACCGGTGTCGTTAATTAAATTTTTGAAGAGGTTTTTAATGAAAAGGAAGTATTTAGGAAACTAAGTAATGCTTCACCTTTTTATGCCTGTAAATATCTGGGATTAAAAAAAAGGAACAAAAGGTAACATTTGTTAAACCTTTTATTCCCTGACTTTTTTAAATTGAAAAGCAAATTCCTTTCTAAGGCATTCGGTTCACATCATCTATCGGGCGAATAACCCCGTTAATTACATGCATCATCCCGTCAGATGTTTTTATATCAGGTCTGATGATTGAAGCCCCACCTATTGTCACATTAGTGTTCCCCATATCCGCTGAAATCTGTATTTGTTTGTCTCCCTCGACTTCTATTACCTGGTTGTCTTCTAACTGAGTAGAAAAAACTTCATTGGGAATAAAATGCCATTTTATAAATTCTTGTAGTTCCGCCCGGTTCTGGGGATCAGAAAGTTCTTCGAATCGCGAAACATCCAGATCGCCAAAAGCCTCATTGGTAGGAACGAAAATAGTAAATCCATCAGCATATGTTAGAGAAGTCTCCAGCCCTGATAGTTCTACCAGCTGCAAAAATAGAAATATTTTCATCCATTCTCAACAAAGCCATGGCATCGTACATTTGAGGATCCTGAACGTTCCCCAAAATCTGGTTATCGTTTAATTGTCCCGAACCTCCGCAGCTGAAAAGGAATAAACCTGCTATTCCTAGAAATAGCGAAAAAATTTTAGTATTCATAATAGTTTAATTTAAAATGGTTAATATTAATTCTCTTCTACCTAATTTAAGATTATATTAAAACGAATGAAAACCTAAGATTCTTTTTAGGTGATATTTAACTATAACCATCTTTATATTAACACTTTACCATTCGTGTTTGCTTTTTAAACTATATTTCAGAAACTCAAATTGATTTAGGTTATTTTATATAAAAACTAATTTATCTCGTGTAAATTATTACTGAACAACGGAATTGGAGAGATAGTAGAAAGCAAAAGGCTGAATTTGCGGGAAACGAATTTTAGTTAATTCAGCCTCACTTGTCAAACGTCAACTTGCTGTAAAACCCTTTTTGCTTCTGTTTTTTTTCTGTATTTATTCCTGATATAGCGATTGGCCGGAATTTCGATATATAAGTAGGAGAAATAGCTTATCACCAGGGTTACCACCAAAATAATCCCTATGAGAACATACATACTTGAAGTGAATTCAAGCCTGAAGTTTAAAGCTCGCACATACCGCATAATTAAAACATGAAACATATAAAAACTAAAACTTATTTCTCCCAGTAGTATAAAGAATTGCCAGGATAGTATTCGGGAGATGAAACCCGCCTGGTAGGAGAAGACCAGGATGATAAGGCTCATAGGAAGCCAGTAATAAGAGGAGCCGCGATACCCGCCGTATATTTCCTGATGAAAGAAAAAGAACAGAATAAAAATTAATATCACCACAACTTCCAGGCTACCTGCCGTAAATTTATTTTCGAACCACCTTTGAATGATCTTAATTTCGTAAATTTTAAATAGTAAAATTCCGATAATAAAATCAGAAATTCTTATAAAGGGACTTATACCAAAAATGGCCACCATTAGGTCCTGAGGACAAAAATAGATGCCAACAGGAACTAAAATTAAAAAAAGGAAACTTAAATAGATAGCCTTTTTAGATCGGTATAAAGCCAAAATAATTACCGGGAACATCAAATAATAAAACATTTCGTTCGAGATGCTCCAGGAGACTGGATTGAACCCAAAAAATACTTGTTTGAAGGGAATAAAACTTTGTAGCAGGAAAATATTGCTCAACAAACTTCCGGTTTCGGCTATAGGAGATTTTATAAACTCGGAAATTACCAGGGGTACAGCAAAAATAAGTGTTACTAAGTGCAGCGGATATATACGTCCCACCCTCGCCACATAAAATTCTTTTACAGAGACTTTATTTTTTTCTATTTTATTCTTATAATTTAAGGAAAGAATGAACCCACTCAGGATAAAAAAAAAGCTTACCCCAACGTTACCCTGGCTTAAAACATTATCATAGAGCAAGTTGAAAGAAATATAATTGGCAGGTATCCAGTTTAAGTGACTAAGAAATACAAATAATGCAAAAACAAAACGCAGTGAGGTTAACGGCTTTAGCATTTACAGTTGTTTTTTCTTTAATTACAAGACAGGAACAGATAGAGTGATACACCAAAAAATATCATCTATATAAGATTTACAGGAGTATGGGTGTAGGGAAGAGTATACTTCAGATGTAAATCCGGAGCAAAAATAAAAAATTTAAGATAATTCACAATTTTTGTGTGAATATTTTAAATGATTAGTAATAATATAAGTTGATATTTCTGCAAACGTGACTATGGGTTATAATAGGAGTTTAAAAGTTAGGAATGCAATTGCAGATGTTGCCTTTGTTCTCCCTGCAAACAAGTTCAGTTTATTGCCTTCTCTACTAAAATGGGGGAAAACCCCTAAAGAAGTAAATTCCAAAACTTCCTAAATTAATACAGATATTAATTGATTATTGGGATGGATGTGACAACAATTCCGATCCTAATTGGAAAAATGATTTTCACCCTTAGCCGGGAAACCAATTTCTTTGGCTAATGAACCTGGGTGAAATTAATATAAGCCCTTTCCGCCTTGGGATTTATACTCTTCCCTGGCAGTCAACAAACATTTTAAATTTTACCAATATGAAAGGATTTAATGTATTACTTGATAATTACAGGACGGCGACCGAAGGTTTAGGTACAGTGGGAAAGGTTATAGTTACCATAGTAGTTGCTTTCATTATGGTGGCAATTATATTTGCACTTACAGGAGTTATATTAGATACTATATAAATTCCAACCTCTCCAAAGGAACCTGGATCAAATCTCAAAACTCTTCTGAAGCTTTGGGACCAGATTTTAATTAGTTAAACCATACAAGAACCCACCGATAACAGAAAAACTCACGATCGCCAATCTTTATTTCCCCAGCCTGTGTATTAATACCGCCGCCCTTTGGGTAAGAGGAATAAATGTTTCGAGGTTCACAGTTTCTCCCGGGGAATGTGCCCCTCCACCCATTGCGCCAAGCCCGTCCAGACCATCAACATATTGAGCAATAAAGGAAATGTCTGCTGCGCCGCGGCTTCCCGGGTCGTATGCTTTTACTTCGCCAAAATCCAGATCGCGGCTTACACGATCGAGGGTATCCAGTAATGCCATATTTCCGGGAGTAGGTTGCATGGCCGGATAAGAATCTGAAAAACTAATCTCTGCAGAGGTTTGAGGCAGGTTATTTTCTACGATGTTTCGCATTTTTCGGCGTGCATTTTCTTTTTGTTCTTCAGAAATAAATCTTAAACCTCCGTAAACAACAAGTTCACCGGCTACTACATTGGTTTTACCGAAGGCGGTACCTTTAGATTGTGACGCATCATAATCTACTTTAGTGCCTCCCAGGATCACCCCCGGATTAAAGCTAAGCAGCTCTTCTCCTTTTACATCATTATAAAATGAATTAAGGATTCGGGCACCTTCAAATACCGCCCCGGCCCCTGTATTTTCACTAAAGATCCCCGAAGAATGAGCTTGCTTTCCGGTGACTTTGAGGTTCCAGCCGCTGGAACCCCGTCTGGCAACGGTAGCGTAATCCATTCCGGAAGCTGTTTCAAATCCAAGGGCGATATCGCTTTTCTTTCCGGCTTCCACAAGATCGTGCCGACTTACACTTAGCGGCTGCCCGGGTTTTTCTTCGTCTCCGGTAAAAGCCACAATTATATTTTTTCCCTCAAGTGTCCCCGCATATTGCATAGCTTTGAGAGCATACAAGATCATCACATTTCCGGCTTTCATGTCGTTTGCACCGGGGCCTTTAGCCATCTTTCCCTTGCGGGTAAAGGACTGGAATTCGTGATCTTCTTCAAAAACCGTATCCAGATGCCCGATCAACAGAATGGTCTTTCCGTTTCCGCCTTTGATCTCGGCAAAAAGATGCCCTGCACGTTGCAAACTATCGGGCATTGAAATCCACCGGGTTTCGAAACCCAGCGCATCCAGTTCCTGTTTCAGGTGCATACCCACCTCTTTTACTCCCTCATGGTTCATAGTACCGCTGTTGATATTTACAGACTTTTCAAGGAAATCTATTTGTTCCTGTTCGTGTTCCTGCAGGTAATCGATCATCTTTTGTTCCTCAGGGGAGATCTCCTGGGCCTGCAGGTTTAGAGTGATCACTGCCAGTAATAAATAGTAAACTAATTTCATAAAGGTTTTTTTATTGGTCATTGATTTTATCATTAAGAAAGCTAATCTATTTATTTCAGATCTTTTTTAGATAGCCACGAATCCACGAATATTCTTTTAATTTCTTTTAAATGTACTTAATTTTTTTCCGGTTAAACCTTATCAGGTTTTTTAAAAAACCCTCTAATACCGTGGGTCGGTTTCTTTTATTATAAATCTATTTCATTATAAAAAGGAGTGTTTACGGAGAATGAGATAGGAGCCAAATGAGCCTTTAATATTGTGGTTGCTGATAAAGCCTAATATGTTCCTCCACTTTACTTAAGATGAGAATTCCAGTAAAAAATACCACATATTAAATTTTGAAATTTTATCTAAATATGATTTCCGCTTCGTAAATTAATGCTGGATTTCGAATAAATTCTGTTATGGATCATGAACCCGCCTTCACCACCAATAGCTTCAAAGCCTTCTCTCTGGCAGGAACTGCGGAACGCCATTCGCGGCACTGAAGTCGATTACACAAAAATTGGCCTTCGCAGGGCAATATTTTTACTGGGAGTACCTATGATCCTGGAGTTGGTCATGGAATCTACTTTTGCCGTGGTCGATATATATTTTGTGGGAAAACTGGGGGCCTCTGCGGTTGCCACTGTAGGCCTAACAGAAACATATCTATTCCTGCTCTATTCCATAGCCATGGGATTGTCTTTGGCGGTAACTGCAATTATCGCCCGCAGGATTGGGGAGAAAAACAAAGGCGATGCCGGAATTTCTGCCGTACAATCTGTTTTCCTGGCAATCCTTGCTGCTATACCTTTTGCCGTTGCCGGAATCTTTTATTCCAAAGAGTTACTTGCTTTGATGGGTGCAGATTCGTGGTCGATACAATATGGATATGTGTATACCCAGTGGATGCTGGGAGGAAACGCAGTCATCATGCTGCTGTTTGTGATCAACGCTATTTTTCGCGGCGCCGGGGATGCTGCAATTGCCATGTGGATACTTTTTCTTTCAAACGGGATCAATATTATTCTGGACCCTTTATTGATCTTTGGCTGGGGACCCATTCCTGCTATGGGAATTGAAGGTGCTGCAATTGCAACCAATTTTGGCAGGGGGGTGGGGGTACTGGTTCAGCTTTATGTTTTGGTGAGGGGTGGCCGGCATATCAAGATCCTGTTTTCACATATCAGGTGGCATACTGCAGATATGAAGAACATTTTCCACACCTCCCTTGGTGGGGTGGGGCAAATGATCATCGCCATGACCTCGTGGATCTTCCTGATGCGTATTCTGGCTTATGTAGGCAGTGAAGCTGTGGCTGGAGCTACCATTGCCCTGCGTCTCATGATGTTCACCATGATGCCGGCGTTTGGACTGGCAAATGCCGCGGCTACATTAGTGGGGCAGAACCTTGGAGCTAAAGATCCCGAACGCGCAGAAATGGCAGTTTGGAAGATCGGAATTTATACGATGATCTTTCTGGTGTTCGTTTCCTTTATCTACTTTTTCTACAATGAACCCCTTATGCAAATCTTTACTGAAAATCCTGCGGTAATTGCCATTGGTGGAGAATGGCTGAAGATCATCTCTTATTCGTATTTTGTTTATGGCTGGTGGATGGTCTCTACGCAGGCTTTTAATGGCGCCGGAGACACCTATACGCCCACTCGTATCAACTTTGTATTTTTCTGGCTCCTCCAGATCCCCCTGGCTTACGTGCTTGCGATAGAAATGGATTGGGATCATTCCGGGGTATTCTGGGCTGTCTTTGCTTCTGAAACTCTTGCCGGCCTATATACCTTGTGGTTGTTTAGCAGAGGAAAATGGAAAAAAACCCAGGTTTAAATTTGCATATAAAGTGAGCATGTAAAAAAAACGTATAGGCCGGGTTTTCAGTCAACTTCATCATCTTCTGTAATGAGCATTAAGACAAGAAAAAACCCCAAGGCTATAATTGGGGGGAGCCTTAGGGGTTTCGTTGGGGTACTGGGGTACAATATTTGTAATATGCGGTGAGCATTTCTTTGGCAAACCTAATCCCAATTCGATTAATCCGCAAGCCACATAATTATTTATAATATCTATCGTTTCTGGATGAGAATCCTGCCTTATCACCGTGCGGCTGCTTTAGATCTCATTTTAAACTTTTTAGGAAAATTTTGAAGAACCATCTGAAAAGTAATATAACCCACACCCCTACAAAAACAATTAAAAATGATATTAAAATTTGAGTGAGCACTTTAATTATAAAAGGCTATAAAACAAAAATTGAATTATGATTAGATAAAAATGTCAAATGGTGACCTGGATCCAATGACATTTATTAGACAATTGTATACTAAAAACAAAACTGCGGAAAAATTTACCTCCTTATCAAATGCCGTAGATCCTGCTTCAAAATATTTCCTTTAATACCTTTTTTAGAAGAAAGGTAATTTAGAATCTGATCTTCTTTAAGCTGATAAGTTTCCCTGAGGCCCAAAATGATCTTTTTTAGGTAATGTTCATTGGGGGCATTGATCTCTGTCTCCAAAAAATCAATATTGGTAAAGGTGAAGATGGGTAAGCCTTCCTCATGGCCTAAATGCAGGATCTTTCCATACCACGTTTCCGGTTTGGTAATGAGAAATCCGGATTTTACGGCTAAAGTAAGATCAGGTTCCAGATTTCCTTTAAATCGTATTTCCTGTTTTACCAATTCTGAAAATTGATCAGTGGCAATGAGATACATTTTGCCCAGGGTTATGCTGTTCTCATCCGGCCGGATAAAGGCTGCGCCACCTCCGCTCCAGGTTTTGGAACGTTTGGCAAAATACAATTCTGCTTTGATCTCTATAGGTTTTGTTGCTGCAGGTGATGTTTTATTTGTGCAACCGGTGTAAGTTCTAAATGATCCTTCAGGTCTTCCGCCGGAGATATAGCAGGTAAACCTTTCTTCCTGTAAATTTGAGCCGTAGCAGGCATACCATACGTGTCCAAAATTTTCTTTGTTCAAAGTGTTTTTTTTTATTAATATAAACAAAGAAAATTAAGGTACTTCAAGATATTATTTATAATTCAGGAAATGAATAGGTAGACTTAATTCTGCTTAATCCAAACTATTGCATACCGTCTACTTTCAGGTGACTCACCAATTTAATATGTGCCAGATGGTGATTCCCGTGCCAACTATAATGCCCGGTAAGTTCAGATATAGTCATTTTCCTATCGCCATTCGGGTGGATCAGCTTTCGCTGCCATTGGTCTGCAGTAAGGCTGGAAAGCAAAGTGGCCCATCGGTTGTGAATGCCCTCCAAAATTTTAATTGCCGGCGCCACGGAAAATTGTTTAGAATCGGGAAGTTCTGCCCAACGGTCTTCCAGGTAAGGTCTTATTATTGGGCTTTCTTCAGTCAAAGCCAGTTTTAAACGAATGAATCCGTTCATATGACTGTCAGAACAATGATTTATTACTTGTCTTATGGTCCACCCATCCGGTCGGTATGGAGTATAAAGTTGCTTTTCGCTTAGACCATCCACCTCCAGGCGGAGTCGTGTCGGGAAGGAGCTGATCTGTTCAATATAACCGTTGAGAATATTTTTCGTGAAGGTTGTTGGTTTTAGGAATTTTCCTATAGGATATTTAAGGTCTTCTGCATTCATTGGCCGGTAAAGAGTATTATGGAAAATTATTTGATCAGAGGTTAAACAGTAAATTTTGATTATGCCCGGGAATTTTCATTTCCGTATTTTATCATATTCTACTATAAGGGAATGATATAAAAAAATTTCTTTTTCATTCAACAAACCACAAAAAGTAGCCCAGTAGTCCCATCATGATGATACTGCCTATGACCGTAAGGCTTCTGAAAAGCAAAAAATCCCAATTGATCTCGTTGATATAATCTTTAACGGAAGGTGTCTTTTCCATATCTTTTTGCCGGATTTCCATAATTCACAATTTAGAGGTGGATTATGTTAACGCAATAGTGATTCCAAAATTTTAATCTAAATATGTATTAGGATGATGAATTTACTGTTAATTCTTAAGGAAACATTAATCAGTTATAACTTACGGTATTATTATTTCCTGCTTCTTCCTGATAACCAGCGTAAATAGCTGCTTTTTGCAACTGATCATATATTAGAAAAATACATATATTTTTGTGGACAATTTAACACCCGCCGCATATTCTCCACGGGCGAGTTTGGTGGGAATCATGTGATTTTCTACAGATTAGGGTTAAAATTGATGATCAATCCGGAAAATATAGAATAATTTTAGCTCATAGAGTTGTTCATGAAAACAACCATAAATATATTACAACTACAATAAGTATTAAACTTCCCAGAACCAATTGGCCTTTTAAAAATAACCAGTCCCAATTGATCTGTGACATGTAGCTTTTCGAATAATCCTTTTCTCCTTTTGAATTTGCTTTTGCTTTCATGGCCAGTGATCTAAAGTGTGTCTAAACCAGTAGGGAAGGTCTATTTAATAAGACGAAAAAAATCGGTAAATGTTTCAGTTTTGTAATATTTTAACAGCAGCCAAAATGGAGCACCTCCGGTTGAAATTATAACAATAGACCTATATCGAATTAGTAAATTAATTCTCCTGTTCTGGATTTAGAAAAAAGCGGCAAATGGAGTGATAGCCGCACCAGGAATTCCGGAATACAGTCCTGAAATATTTCATCTAAATGGGCTATGGTATCTGTGGAAAATGTTTGTGCAGATACAGGTAAACTTTTCAATGCAAAAAGCAGGAGCAGAAAGACAGCTCTACAATCCTTTCAGTTTCTTTAAATTTGTGTTCCCAAAAAGCATTTTGCAAAAAAAGTTGAAAAATATATACATGAATAACAGCATAAAGTCCCGCATCCTTCGCCTTCAGGAAAGGTCTGCCACCCTCGATCCTTCCCAGGAGCAGCGCGATGATCTACTGAAGGATTTACAGGGATATACTAATAAATTTTTGAACAATATTGACAACGGGAAATACTATAATTCAGAAAAAGCCAACAAAAATGCCTTTTCTATAGGTACGAAGCCAAAGCTGTTGAAGGAGATCCTGAAGATCTATGCTAATGAAGTAGCTTCCAAAGGGATCAAAGCGGCATCTGCAGGACACCTTGGCTATATTCCCGGTGGCGGAATCTACAGCTCTGCCCTGGCCGATTACCTGGCTGATATTACCAATGAATATGCGGGAATCTCATTTGCATCTCCGGGGGCTGTGGCCATGGAGCAGGAATTGCTTGATTGGATGAAGGGCCTTTTCGGGTTTCCGGAATCTGCAGTGGGGAATTTAACCTCAGGGGGTTCAATAGCGAACCAAATCGCCCTGACTGCAGCCCGTGACCGCCACGGGATCAAAGGGGCAAAGATAGAGCAGAGTGTGGTTTATTTGAGTCCGCAGCTCCATCATTGCAACCATAAGGCACTCCGCATCATTGGCCTGGAAGATGTTATCCTGAGAGAGCTGAAACTGGACTCCCATTCCAGAATCATAGCCGGGGATCTGGCCGGACAGATCCAAAAAGATAAAGAGGCAGGATTAAACCCGTTCCTTGTGATCGCTTCTGCAGGGACAACAGATACCGGCGCGGTAGATCCGTTAAAAGATCTTGGGGAAATTGCCGAGGAGCACAACCTCTGGTATCATGTGGATGCCGCTTATGGAGGGTTCTTTATTCTTAGCCAGGAGCGGAAAAAGCTTTTTAATGGTATTGAACTGGCAGATTCCCTCGCTGTAGATCCGCATAAATCTTTGTTTTTACCCTTTGGGCTTGGGGCAATCCTGGTAAAGGATAAAGAAGCGGTCTTTCATTCGCATCATCACCTGGCCAATTATATGCAGGATACATTTGACGATAATTTTGCTATAGACCCCGCAGATGTCTCTCCCGAGCTTACCAAACATTTCAGGGCACTCCGCCTCTGGTTGCCATTACAGTTGCACGGGATAGAACCATTTGTCGCATGCCTGGAGGAAAAACTTTTACTTACACAATATTTCCGTAACCGGCTTCAGGAAATCGGCTTTGCCCTGGGACCGGTGCCCGATCTTACGGTGAGTTATTTTTGGTGGCCTGTTGCAAATGGCGATGAAAATGCCTTCAATAAAAAATTATTGAAAGAGATCCATCAGAAGGGGGAAATATTTCTAAGTTCCACCACAATTAATGGCAAGTTTGTTATAAGATTAGCTGTTCTGTCCTTCAGGACAAAATTGGAAACTATTGATAAAGCAGTTTCGGTTATTGACAAGGCAAGGAAAAAGGTTCAGGATTCCACAATAAGATCTTAAGCCTTACAAAGTAATAATGTAGAAAGAACAAATTGGAAGGAACCTGACCTAGTTTCGTGGTTCCTTATTTATTGGCTGTAAGTTTAAATGTAGCAAAGGGAAAATATGATTGAACGATTTAAAATTATATTTATGAGGAATATCAAAACAATTCTAACTGTTCCAGTTCGCTACATCTTCTGCACCAGATTGGCTTTAACTTGCTTCCATTCCGTTCTTAAAATACCGTAGATAAGTGTATTTCTTCTGTACCCGTCGGGCAGGAGCGTATGGCTTCTTAATTCCCCTTCCAGTTTTCCCCCTATGCCTGAAATGGCTTTTTTAGAGGTCTCATTCCGGGAATCAATGTAGAATTCTACTCTTTCAAAATTTAAAGTTTCAAAGATGTATCGAAGCAGTAAGAATTTGCAATGCCGGTTAAGGCCTGTACCCCGGAATTCTGAACCCAACCAGGTCCAGCCTATCTGCAACCGAAGATCCCTATTCGAGATTGCCCCCATACTTGTACTGCCGGCATATTTTTTCATTAGCTTGTCATAAATGGCAAAAGCATATCTGTTTTCAGCAGCTCTTTGAGTGTTGGCTTCAAAAAAATATGCTGTTAATTTCTCATGAGATCCAAAAGGGGACGGAGAATATTTTAACAGATCAGGCTCCTTAAGCGCAATTGGCAGTAGCAGATCAAAATGTTTTTCCTCCAGCGGTTCCAGCCGGGTACGCAGATCTTCGAGGATGAGGTTTTGCGAAAAATTAAAGTTCATGGGTTTGAAATAATCAGTTGAAGTACAGTTAAAGATATTTATTTAGGAAAGATTAGTACAGGATACAATTATTAAATAATAATCAAATTAAACCGGCTAAAATATGCAAAAGTGGCTTGGATTAAATATTGTTACCTAAAAAAAATGCTTCAGGAATGTTATTCATTTGCTCTTTATTTCTAATTTGCTGCTACTTACACCAAGCAAAATATTTATGAGATCTATATTCCTGATTGCCTTAATATTTTTCTTTAACGGATCATTTGCCCAGCAGCAAAATTCTGAAAAACGGGAAGTGGCCAAACCGGCTGAAATTAACTTTGATCCTTCAGCCTTTGATGCGTATGTGCAACAGGCTGTTGAAGAATGGGATGCACCGGGGCTGGCCATCGTTGTGATCAGGGAAGATTCTATTGTGTTTGAGAAAGGATATGGGTTGCGGGAAGTGGGGAAAAATGAACCGGTAGATCCTGAAACATTGTTTGCCATAGCTTCTACCACCAAAGCATTTACGGCCGCAGCTTTGGGAATGCTTGTGGATGAGGGGAAACTGAAATGGGACGATCCCGTGGTAAAGCATTACCCGGAATTTAAACTCCGGGACCAGCAGCTTAGCAACCAGATCACAATTCGCGATTTGCTCACCCATCGCGCCGGACTTCCAAATACAGATTTTCTTTGGTATGACCCGCAGACTTCTACTGCAGAGATCCTGCAACGGCTGGAACATGTAGAGGCGGCTTATCCGCAGCGATCCGGTTTTATTTATCAGAACATTATGTACGCAGTAGCCGGGGAAATCATAGCCCTGGTGAGTGGGACATCCTGGGAGGAGTTTATACGCAAAAGAATTTTGGAACCGCTGAAGATGGAGCGAAGTTCTACCAGCAGGGCAGGGGTGGCGATGGACGAAAATGTTGCAAGTCCTCACGATTATGTGGGGGAGACGTTGCAGCCTGTGCAGGGCTCTTTTGCCGATGCTATTGGCCCCGCAGGATCCATGTGGTCAAGTGTGGCAGAAATGTCCAGGTGGATGAGGTTCCTGCTTAGGGGTTGTGAAACAGAAACCGGGGAGAACCTGATAGAAAAAACAACCTGTGAAGAGCTCTTCAAGCCTCAGGTGGTCCTGTCCAGGAATTCATATCCTACCTCAAAAATAATTAAACCGAACTGGGAAACTTACGGATTGGGATGGTTTCAACAGGATTATGAGGGTCGAAAAGTTGATTTTCACACCGGGAGTCTTTCAGGAATGGTAGCTCTTGCAGGAATGATAAGGGATGAAAAACTGGGGGTGGTAATACTATCAAACCGGGATCATGTTGAGATCAGGCATGCCCTGATGTATCGTGTATTTGACCTTTTTGACGGAAACCTTCCCAGAGACTGGAGCAGGGAATTAAAAGAATTGTATGATGAGCTGTTAGTTGAACAAAAGAAATCCGGAGCAAAAAACGACCTGAAAATTAATGTTGAACGGGCTTCCAATACCCAACCCAGTCTTCCCCTTGAAAACTACGAAGGAATATATAAAGATGAACTCTACGGAACGGTGGAAGTATTAAAAACAGGAAAAAAACTGCGATTAAAATATGGAGGGCTTAGTGGAGAATTGGAGCACTGGCATTACAATACTTTCAGGCTTTCTAATGAAAGGCCGGAAAGCAACTATAGACCATTGGTCAACTTTGATCTCACTGCCTCGGGCAAGCCTAAGGGAGTAAGCATAGGAGGAAATACATTTGAGAAGGAATAGGTGCGGTATTCCGGGACTCGATTTTCCGGTTCCTGTTCCGAGTTCTGATCTTAAAAAATCAAATTATCTGTGGCAACTTTTGAATCCTGAGGTGGAAAAATCTTCCATATTCTTTCAAACAAAATAAAGAGGAAGGTAACAATGATCTGAAGCTTTTAATCCTTCCCGGGTTAGACGAGAAAAAATAAACAAAAAACAACAAACCCTAAAAGCAGCAAACTTCCTAATATTACAAATCCTTTAAAAGCAAGCATTTCTGAATTTATCTTCATGATATACTGGATTAATTGTTCCTTTTTATTATTCCTCTGTTTCTTCCCGGATTCCATAAATAGAGACATTTTTAACCAGGTTATGATTGGGCAAAACTGTAAGTACAAGTCTGATTCCAGTTTTTATTAACTTCATAATTTTTCTGAAGGTCTAAACGAAAAAAAATAAATTTTTCAGGTTTTTATTAAATATTTATAAAGACCTTCTCCCTGATTATTAAGGATTACATGTTTTTTATTACAATGAATAATGATTCTTCAGCAGTTGTATATTTTTTTGAATAAAATTATTTGCCAAAAAGCAATTGTAATAAACTGGACCTGTTTTTCCACACTGGGTAGAAAGGTTCCCCATTTTTAATTTTTATGAATTGGCAGGAACACAGGAAATGATTTAAAATCCGGGGATAAATAGTAAACACCATCCAACAAAAAATAATTAGAATTTATTTTGAAACAACAGCAGCCGGGCCACACATGGCTTCTGCTGGCCTTTTATTTCATTTAGAATTACTTCCGGAGTAAAACTTTCCGGAAGTTTATAAACTCTTTTTTGCGGGTTCTTTCCCCAGGTAATTTAAAGCTGCTTCAAGAACAGGATCTTTATTCTCAAGGTAATCCTTTAGCGTTTTTTCAACTTCAATGTTGGGGAGGATTCCCAACCCCACAAATTCTTTTCCGCTGGGGTAAGTATCTTTTTTAGTGCATATTCTTGCAATTCCTCCACCAGGCATTTCGAAAGGTAAGGGTTGGCCTGTGCTGCCAAAAGTGACACCACCAATTTTTATCATATGTTCCTGGTTATCGGCAAAAATTAAAAAATCTTCAGCAGCAGATGCTGTATTCATAGAGATAAGGATCGCAGTTGGCACTATAATTCTTTTTTGCTCAAGTTTTACAGTGTCGGGGCCATATGGAAATGCATATACGAGTTCGTCCCGAAAGGCCAACCAGGTCCTTTTTGCCTCTGCATCATTAAGGGTGTCAGAATCCTTTGTCCAGTTTCCCCAGGCTTTAAGTGTGGAAATATGTTGCCTTGTTTGAGAACGGGAACCATAGAGTAGCGTGTCATTGGTGAGATATTTCAGGATCTCTTTCCCATTATTCGTGTTTCCACCGCCGTTATTCCTAATATCAATAATTAACTTTTTGGCTTTGTATAATTCAGGTAAAGTATTTTTAAACAGAACGATAATAGTAGCGTCGTCAAAAGAATTAAGCGCAATATAAGCTACATCATCCCTGGTGATCCACTTGAATTCCAGCAACTCCTTCTTTACAACAGGTGGATACATTTCTTCCTCTAATTTGTTTTCTGAAATGCGAAAGTCCAGGGTTTTAATGCTGTTATCCGGTAATTTGAATTCCACCTTATAGTTTGTCCCTATTGGACCTTCAAACATGTTTTTTACTGCCAGTTCCTGAAGCACATAATCTGTAGATGATGAAATAAAAGGGATCACATAATGATCCAGGTAATCCTGTGTGGGCATTCCATTTACCTTAGTCACTTCAGTTCCCAGTGGCAATTCCTCTTTTTTACTTTTATTGATCCCTGTAATGACAGCTTTTCCCTGAATTCCGTTGAGCTGAAATTTATGGGCTTCAAAGTTGTCATTCAGCTTGTCGTAGATCTCCTGTGGGAAGTAGATATTTGTATGCCCATCTTTTAAAAAAGCACAGAACTTTTGCAAAAGCCGGTAATATTCGTAATCATTTTCGGTTTCCTGAACCTCAGTGATAAGTTTTTTATACTCACTTTCCCATTGCTCCCGGTCTACCTTATTGAGGTATACAAAGTTGTAATTTACCTCCTGCCAAAATTTGGATAAGCCATAGACCTTATCAGCCGGGGTGAGTTTCTGTGGCATTTGCCCATAGAATGTCGCAGAAAATAGGGCAAATATTAAAATGAGTAGATGTTTCATGTTATTGATGGTTTTTTGAAATAGACATAATTTGTTCAAAAATGTTACACTTAACTATTATAAAATATCTGAAAAGAATCAGAAAATAAATCAGCTGGTAACCAGCTGATTAAAAGCTACGTTAAAAATTTACAGAAAATCATTATTAAGGACTTAATATCCTATTTCAACAACAATATTGTACCTTTGCAGGTATTTATCTACAACCTGCGCATTGAAAGAAATATTACTCATAACTCCACCTTTTACCCAACTCAATACCCCGTATCCTGCAACGGCTTATTTGAAAGGATTTTTAAACACGAAATATCATTCTACCTTTCAAATGGATCTGGGAATTGAAGTTATACTGGAACTTTTTTCCAAAAATACCATGGAGGAATTATTTGAGATAGCTTATGACAATGAAGCCATTGTCACAAAAAAATCTGAACGTATTTATGCTCTAAAGGCGCAATATCTCAAACCCCTGGATGAAGTAGTAAAATTTTTACAGGGGAAGAATCCTACCCTGGCCAGGCAACTTTGTACCGAAAATTTTCTGCCCCGGGCTTCCCGTTTTGAACAGCTCGATGATTTGGACTGGGCCTTTGGTTCTATGGGAATGCAGGATAAGGCAAAACATATTGCCACCCTGTATCTTGAGGATCTTTCAGATTTTATAGTTGAGTGTATTGATGAGAATTTTGGATTTAGCCGCTATGCTGAGCGGCTGGGCCAGAGCGCAAATTCTTTTGACGAGATCTATGCCCATCTACAAACTGAAACCGGGTTTATAGATGATATTGCTTTAAGGATCCTTGAGCTCAGGCTACAGAAGATAGAACCAAAACTTGTTTGCATTTCTGTACCCTTTCCGGGAAACTTATATAGTGCATTTCGCTGTGCCCAATATATAAAAGCACATTACCCCGGTCTCCCGGTTTCCATGGGAGGAGGTTTTCCAAATACAGAACTTCGATCTGTATCAGATAAGCGGGTATTCGAATTCTTTGATTATATCACTCTTGATGATGGGGAATTACCTGTAGAATTATTGATATCAAATGTTCTAAACGCTACTCCTGAAAATGCCGGGGATAAGAAATTTAAAAGGACATTTCTACTGGAAAACGGACAGGTGACCTACAAAAATAATGCTACCAGGGGAGATTACAAACAGAGTGAGCTGGGTACTCCCGATTATTCAGATCTCCTGCTTTCTGAATATATTTCGGTAATAGAAATTGCCAATCCCATGCACAGCCTCTGGAGTGATGGCCGGTGGAATAAACTCACTATGGCCCATGGCTGTTACTGGGGAAAATGCACTTTTTGCGATATTTCCCTAGACTATATCAGGGTATATCAACCCGTGGCGGCTAAATTACTGGTGGACAGGATGCAGGAAATGATAGCGCAAACCGGGGAAAACGGGTTTCATTTTGTAGATGAGGCAGCACCTCCGGCTCTGATGAAAGCCGTTGCACTTGAGATCATTAAACGACAGCTCACCGTGACCTGGTGGGCCAATATTCGTTTTGAGAAGAATTTTACCGCCGATCTTTGCAAATTGCTGAAAGCTTCCGGATGCATTGCTATTTCGGGTGGCCTGGAGGTAGCATCAGACCGTTTGCTTAAGTTAATTGATAAAGGAGTAACCGTAGAGCAGGTAGCCCAGGTAACCCGCAATTTTACCGATGCCGATATTATGGTGCACTCTTATTTGATGTATGGCTATCCCACCCAAACGGTTCAGGAAACCGTAGACAGCCTGGAGATGGTAAGGCAGCTTTTTGAGATAGGAGTATTGCAATCGGGTTTTTGGCATCAGTTTGCACTTACGGCGCATAGTCCGGTGGGGTTAAATCCATCAGAATATGGGATCACTCCGCATTACAAGGAAATTAGCTTTGCAAATAACGATGTGGATTTTGCCGACAGCACCGGAATTGATCACTCTAAATTTAGCTATGGGTTGAAGAAATCTCTCTTTAATTATATGCACGGAATTGGATTCGAATTGCCCCTTCAGGAGTGGTTTGACTTTAAGATACCCAAAACAAGAGTAAAACCGGACCTGATACAAACATATCTTGAGAAGGAACCTAATTTTGACACCCGGCCTACAGCAAGGATAATTTGGCTGGGCGGAATGCCATTGGTAAAGGAACAGATCAAGACCAAGAGGGGAATGACCCGAACCCGGCTTATTATGGAATTCCATGATGCAACCGAAGCTTTCCAGATCACTATGGATAAAGGGGAGGGGGATTGGTTACTTAACACCCTGGAGCATTTAATGCCACAACAGGAAAAACAATTTTCGTATTCTAAATTAAAGGCAGACTTTGATTCTCAATTTGAAGAATTTGAATTGTTCTGGTTTTCAAAACCTATAACGGTTTTGAAAAAGCATGGCTTGCTGGTACTTTAGCTGCAGCCAATATTCTGGGTCCACCTACGCCGTGATTTTCATTATATCTTTTATGAAGTGCACTACTGCCTTTAAAAAGGGAGGAACCGGTTTTGCAGTCTCCAGTAAAAGCCAGAACCATCTGTAATATTGTATATTTGATCCTGAACTTAACTTTCAACCAAAAATATTAACAGATATGTCAAAAACTAAAATAACAGTAAACAATAACGGATCCCTTATCATAGCCGGGGATATTGAAATGGTGGATAAAAACGGAAATGTTTACGACCTGGGAGGAAGGGAACAAATTACGCTTTGCAGATGTGGGTTATCTAAAAATAAACCTTTTTGCGATGGCTCTCACCGGAATCATTTTGAGCACGAAGCAATAGCATTTGACCTGCCACCCAAAAAATAAATTGACGCAAGCAAACATTATGAAAAGGAATAAGAAATGCGTAGCATTTTTTATTCCTTTTCTTTTTAGTAACACTTTATTTCATATTTTAAAATAGATTTTTCAGGCATATAAAATAGCACAAATTGAGGTTAGAAAAATTAAAAACCTTCCGAAGAGAACTTCATCAACATCCCGAATTATCAGGAAAGGAGGAAGAAACTGCAAAGAGGATCAGGGATTTTATTGGGGAAGACCCCAATACTACCATAATTTCAGGATTGGGATCGCATGGACTGGCGTTAGTATATGAATTTTCCCCGGGTCCGGTGGTTATGTTGAGGTGTGAATTGGATGCGCTGCCAATCGAGGAGGTAAATACCTTTGAACACAGATCAAATCGGCCGGGGATCTCCCATAAATGCGGGCACGATGGTCATATGGCTATAATGGCCGGTATGATCTTCTGGCTTCAAGAGCAAACTTTTAAAAAAGGCAAAGTCATTCTGCTTTTTCAACCTGCAGAAGAAACAGGAAAAGGCGCTGCTGCTGTTATTAAAGATCCCCGTTTCAAAAGCTTCCGGCCAGATTTCATCTTTGCTTTCCACAACATTCCCGGAGAACCTCTTCATCGTATTCTTGTGGCGGAAACAAATTTTTCTACCACTGTTCAAAGCGTAGCCATAAAGCTCACAGGATCTAAATCTCACGCATCTGAACCCGAAAAAGGGAACAATCCTGCCGTTGCTATGGCAGAGATTGTCCTGGCATTTGAAGCACTTAATCAACATCTTCTTTCTGCTCTAAATTTTGCGGTTATTACACCAGTATATAGCACAATGGGGTCTAAGGATTACGGAATTTCTGCGGGGAGTGGGGAACTTCATTATACCGTAAGGACCGGATCTGATGAAAATGTGGATAGGTTAAAGGCCAAACTGCATACAATTCTTCAGCAAATAACGAAAAAATATGCTCTGCAATGTGATAGCAGATGGTTTGATTATTTTCCTGCCACCTTTAACAATAAGAACTGCAATACTATTATACAGCGAGCTGCCGAATTAAACGATCTTCCTTTAAGGATACAGCCACATGCCTTCAGGTTTGGAGAAGATTTTGGCTGGTTCTCCCGGAAATATAGAGCTGCTATGTTTGGAATTGGTGCCGGTGAAAATTGTCCTGCACTTCATAAAGAAGACTATGATTTTCCTGATGAACTCATACCCACCGGAATTAAAATTTTTGGAGGTATCATAAGCCAGATCTTAAAGGAGACTCCTGAAAATTAAAAGAAGCTGTTCACGGGATAACTTATAATCTTCGATCAGTCTAAAATCAGTGCCTCCAATAATAATCTTTTTTGGTATATTATTTATATCATCCGCTCTTACCTCCCCTTATTTTTCAGAAATTAAATTTTGACCTCTGTAGATTCTATCTTGATCTTCAGGTTATTTCCAGGCAGTAAACAAGCCTGGGTTTTTTCAGCAAATTTTCCGGCATTTTATTATCTAATATTATTCTTGCTAAGCTTATGATCAGGATAGGAAAAGCAGAGGCTAATCTACAGGAGGTTTGGATTAACACAAATCGTGAAAAGAATATTAAATTCTATTAAAAAATATGCATAAAAGCCTTGTAATAAGTAATTTAAAGTAAAATTTCACTCTCTGAGCTATCAGGGAATAACCTAAAAAAAAATATTATGAAAAAAATTCTATTCTTAACATCGTTCTTCATTTTTGGATTTATTGGTGTATCAAACGCACAAATTGAACAAGGAAACATTATGCTGGGGGCAGACATGGGTAGTGGCCTTGCTACTACTACAAGTAATGGCTTGTTCAGCATGAACTTTGGCCTTAATGAAGGTGCCGGATTTGACATTGGGCTGAGCCCAAAAGCAGGTTATTTTATAAATGACAATTTAGTTGTGGGTGCTATAGTAAACCTGGGTTTTTCAAAATCGCCTGAAAATAGTGGAGTTTCTACCAAAACAACTGTTTACGGGGTACAGGCTTTTAGTAGATTTTATTTCAGGCCGGGAGAGACAGAGCTTCTTGAGGACGTAGTGAGCTTTGGGCGGTTTTTCATGGAAACCAATGCCGGGATCGCCGGAGTAAACGTAGCCGATGGCCCTACAACAAATGGTTTTGCCTTTGGCTTTGGACCGGGTTACACTTATTTTTTAAATGAAAATATAGCTTTGGAAGCCGGTGTGAAATATAACGGCCTTGTGGGTGCCGGTAATACCGATTATCAAAATTCCCTGGGAGTAAATCTTGGGATCCAGATCTTTTTACCCCGTGCTCAGGCAGAAGCTGCGGTGGATGATTTTGACTAAAGCCGCTTCCTAAAGATTGAAACTAAAAAGCTGGTCAGACTAGATGTTTGAACAGCTTTTTTTTGTATTTACGAATTTTTTGAAGGTTTGGTAGATTTAAAAAGCCTTTGTTATGCTAATTCAGTTTCCTAATTTCTTTACAAGGATTTCCGGCGGCGAAAACATCTGCGGGCAGATCTTTTGTCACTACACTTCCGGCTCCTATTACGCTGCGGTCACCAATGCTTACTCCGGGACAAATTACAGCACTGCCACCTATCCACACGTCTGCTCCAATATTAATGGGTTTGGCAAATTCCAGTCCAGAGGCTCTCTCTTTGTGATTAAGCGGATGTGTAGCTGTGTACACCTGTACATTGGGTCCAAGTAAGGTCCTGTCACCAATTTGCACCTGCATCACATCCAGGACCACACAATTGAAATTAAAAAATACGTTCTCACCAATGATCAAATTGCTCCCGTAATCGCAATAGAAAGGAGGTTGTACCCATAAACCTTCTCCCGCGTGAGGAAGGAGGTCCATTAATATCCGGCTCCTTTCTTCCGTCTCATCCTCCCGGGAATCATTTAGTTGCTTCAGCAATAACCGGGTATTCAACCTTTCTTTGGAAAGCTGCTCGTCAAATGCATTATAGAGTTCGCCCGAAAGCATTTTTTGTTTTTCTGTTTTCATTAAAATTGAAACTAATAGTTATACTGAAAAAGTGAAATTGTGAATAACCTGTAAGGCACATGCTCTACCAGGCCTTTTATAAACCATATTTTTGCCATCCTAAAAATAATATTATGAGTGCAACTTGGTATGAATGTAAGGTGAAATACAGAAAAACACACGAAACAGGAGAAAAAAAAGTGAGTACAGATACCTATTTACTGGATGCGGTATCTTACACAGAAGCAGAAGCCAGGATCAACGAGGAGATGACTGCTTATACTAACGAGGACTTTAAGATCATGAATATTAAAGTGGCCAATTTCTCAGAAGTTCATCCGTTTGAAAATTCTGATCGCTGGTTTAAGTCAAAAGTATCCCTGGTAGCCATTGATGAGGAGAGCGGAAAGGAAAGAAAAACTAATGTATATGTGCTTGTGCAGGCCAATGATGTTAAAGAAGCATTTGAGAACACAACCAGTGCTATGCAAAATACCATGGGAGATTACACTATTCCTTCTATTACTGAATCCCCAATCTTAGATGTATTTCCTTATTTTTCAGGGGAAGAAGATAATGAGGTTGAAAAATCTGAGGTATCAGAAAACCTTGAACCTGCAGAACTGGAAAATTAGTAAGCTGAAGCTGTTGATCATGCCTTAACATTTCCGGCTTACCGTAAGCTAATTTTAAAAACACCTCCGGAGCGGGAGGTGTTTTTAATTTATAATTTCAGGATGTTACAGTAAATATTATTGCGGCATCCCTTCACAGCAATATTTTTTTTTGTAAAGAAATATTATAATAATGAAAAGCAAAAAGGTTCTTCCACGTAAGGATGTTTTTCTGCCAAACTTAATTTTTGCTTTTGAATAGTATTTACTTCCCGATAGATATATACAAGCCAAATTTTAGTTCAAATAATGGCAATATTGGATCAATTCTGGTAAAAGAAATTTGAAGCTGAAAACCTAAAGAATTAGTGAAATTTTCCCTACCCTAGGGTCAGGAACCATTCGATTTTATGTATTGTGAAGGAAGTATTCCAAAGGATTCCTGGAAACATTTGGAGAAGTAAGCGGGACTGTTGAACCCGGTTTCAAAGGCAACTTCTGAGATGTTCATATTTCCTTTTTCCAGAAGGTTCAGCGACTTGTTGAGCCTGTATTCTTTTATATATGAATTAGGAGACTGTCCTGTAACGGCAACTATTTTTCTGTAGAACTTGGATTTGCTATAACCCAGGTAGCGGCTAAAATCATTAATATGTAAAGTATTGTTACCACATTCTCTTTCTGTAAAATCTACCAGATCCTTAAGAAATTTTTCTTCAGAAACATTTAGTGCGACAACAGACCCACGCGTTATAGGAGTACTGTAATTCTCACTTTCAAACAATTCCTTTACTTCAGAGGATAAAACCACTGTACCCTTTACCATTTTAAAATAGGTATGTGCTGCTTTTATGGTTTTCTCAAAAAAACCATCATTTTCGTCCACGGGAACTCCTGAGTTTAAAGCAATCTTTAGTTTTACAGGCAATTTGTATATGCCTGAAGAATTTTTTTCAAATTCACTCTTAATCTTTAGAGCACATAAAACCGCATTTGTAACTGAATTGAACGACACCAAAAAATAGTCAGGGTTTTGCTTTACAAGCCTCCCTTTAAAAGATTCTATAGTGCCAACAAATGCACGGTTTTGCAAAATTTTTATTGTCTTGATCTTTTTATTCAGTTTTTCCTTAAACGAAAAAGGTTTTATTCCTACTATCATGATAGTTCGAAAGGCAGGGTCATTAATTATATTTAATTCTGTTTTCTGAGATTTTTCCGGATCTCCAATACGCCCTAAAAATGATTCTACCACCGCCTGATCTACTTCTATGATCTGATTAGGAACTTCACCGTGAGCCTGATCGTGCATTTCTTTGAGAGCAAATTTATTAGGTGCATCCACCAGACAAAAAGCAGTTTTTCTTTTATCGTCAAACCAATAGGTCAAACCGGTACAATTAAATTTGTGCTGAATCTTCAAATCCTTTTGATGCAAGTCTGCTACATTTTCTGCAGTTACATCTCTTGAAACATCGTGACGGTCCATGTAAATTGGCATACCTTATCTATTTGGAATTAAATGTTACTTCTGAAAATGATGTCGGTGGTGAATCACAGACTTAAAAACACCTGTTCAAATGAAATTAGAAACTTCATCTAAACTTGTTAGCCAGGGTTTGCAGCACCATTAAAGATCATTGTGGGAAAGAATGAAAAGTGCTTTCAGATCTTTATAAATTTACTTATTAATTTTTAAATAAAAACATTTAAATTGATATAACCCACTCATCCTTAAGGCATCAACATATTTGCACTTGTTTTTGGTATTTCTCTATGGGATTATCACCTTTATTCCGCCGGCAAATTTTAAGACTTTTACACAATGTCATATCAGGTCCTGCCCCTGAATCTTTTTCTCACAACCCTTCATTATTATTTACCCCCGGGCGGATGGAATTTGTTGAAGAATTCACAACACCCCGGTCTTATTCAGGATAATTCCTCATGGTTTAAACAAGCTCTTTAATGCCAGATTATCAGTGATTAAAATTTAATAAAACACATTGGATCTTTTTGTAACTTTCTGTATAAGAAAATGTCAGATAGAGATAAAACCTTGAATTTGAACATTTAAAATCTACATTATGAAAAAATCGATCACGCTGTTATTGGTTCTGGCGGGCATTACGGGTTTTGCCCAGGGTACTCCGGATCAGGATCAAAATAATGAAGCAGCAAAATTCAGTGTTCCCGTTGAGTATTACACCCTGGACAATGGCCTGAAGGTGATACTTTCTGAAGATAAAACTGCGCCTACCGCTATTGTGGCAGTTTATTACAATATAGGCTTTAGAATAGAACCTAAGGACAGGACAGGGTTTGCTCATCTTTTTGAACATATGATGTTCCAGGGTTCAGAAAATCTTGGGAAAATGGAGTTTATTAAACTGGTGCAGGAAAATGGAGGAACGTTAAATGGATCAACCCGCTTTGACTTTACGAACTATTATGAGATCGTACCTGCAAATAAACTGGAAACCGTCTTGTGGGCAGAAGCCGATCGAATGAAGGGTTTAAAGATTACCCAGGAAAACCTCACAAATCAACAGGGGGTGGTGAAAAATGAAGTAAAGGTAAATGTATTGAATCAACCGTACGGAGGTTTCCCCTGGCTTGATATGCCACAGTATGCAAATACCAATTGGTATAACGCGCATAATTTTTACGGAGATCTTGACGACCTGGATGCGGCAACTTTGGAGGATGTTGAAAATTTTTTCGATACCTTTTATGCTCCCAACAACGCAGCCCTGGCAGTGGTAGGAGATTTCGAGGTATCACAGGCAAAAGAATGGATAGCGCAATATTTTGGAGATATTCCAACGGCAAATCTGCCTCCAACACCAGACATTTCTGAACCCAGACAGGAAAAGGAAAAGGATTTTGTAAAGAACGATTCCCTTGCAAATAAACCTGCCATTGCAATTGCCTACCACATGCCGGAGCGAAATTCTCCCGAGTATTATGGCATGGGTTTGCTCAACCAAATCCTGATCCAGGGTGACAACGCCTTGCTTCAAAGGAAATTAGTAGATGAGCTGGGCTATACTTCTGATGTTAGCGGCGGCATTAATTATTTAGGGAATATGTTCAATTACAATGGTCCTATGCAGATCATGTTCAACTTCACCTATGATACCGAAACTACCAAAGAGCAGGTGGTAGATGCTGTAGATGAGGTCATGGAAAAATTAAGAGAGGGAGTAACTCCTGAAATGCTGGATAATGCCATGGTGAAAATGCGTTCCCGGCTATATGATGAACTGGGAGGCACTTTTGGCCTTGGCAGGGCAGATCTGCTGGCTGTTTTTGCCCTCTTTGATGATGATCCCTCCCGGATAAATGAACTGGAAGAAGAATTTAAAAAAGTAACCCCTGAAATAATGAACAGAACGGTTTCAGAATACTTTCGGGATTCCAACCGAACCATCCTAACGGTAAATCCGCTTTTGGCTAATAACGAAAACTCAAACTGATGAAAACTTCAATTTATATTCTGTTTATTGTCTTATTCGCGATTTCCCCGGGCAAGGCCCAGGACAGAGAAACCCCGCCAAAAGGTGGAGAACCAAAAGACTTTACCCTGCCTGAAAAGGAAGTAATTAATTATAATAATGGTCTTACCCTGGTCATGGTTCCCTACGGAAGTATTCCCAAGGCTACCATTAACATCTCTTTAAAAACCGGAAATATAAATGAAACAGAAGAGCAGGTTTGGATCGCAGACCTGGTGGCAGATCTAATGGAAGAGGGTACCAAAGCCGATTACTCTGTGAAGGATAGCCTTGCCGGGATGGGTGGAGACATGAATATAGGCGTAGGAACTCACACCACGGCATTATATACCAGTGTATTATCAGAATTTGCTCCTGAAGCGGTGAAGGTCCTCAGTGATGTGCTGGTAGACCCCAAATTACCGGAAAGTGAATTAGGGCGGCTTAAAAAGGATATGAACCGCAATATATCAGTGGCTTTATCAACTCCGGGAGCGCAGGCCAGAAAGGAATTTTTTGCACAAATTTATCCCGATCATGCCTACGGCAGGCTTTATCCTACTACAGAGCAGGTAGATTCATACGAATTTAGCAACGTCCAAGCCTTTTATGATGCCAATTTTGGAGCAAAGCGTGCTACGGTTTATGTAGTTGGACAATTTGATGCTGAGGAAGTAAAAGCAGCGGTGGAAGAAAAACTGAGCAACTGGAAAGAAGGCCCCGAAGTCGATTACCCTGTAGCCCGGCCGGAAGCTGAGGCTACAGTAAAGATCATTGACAGACCCGGAGCGCCCCAGTCAACCATTTATTATGGCTTGCCTGTGGTTGGCCCCTCCAGTGAGGATTACATTCCTCTGGATGTTATGAACTCTTTACTTGGCGGTTCCTTTGGCTCCAGGATCACCAGTAACATTAGGGAAGATAAGGGATATACTTACTCCCCAAATTCTGCGCTTGTTGCTAATTATAAAACCGGGTTGTGGTTTGAAAACGCAGATGTGACAACAGAGCATACAGGGGCATCTATAGAGGAGATCAGGAAAGAAATTGTTCGCTTACAAAATGAAGCCCCGGAGGAAGAGGAACTTCAGGGGATCAAGAACTATGAATCCGGGATCTATGTTCTACAAAATTCAACCCCCGGAGGAATCATAGGGCAGTTAAACTTCCTGGATATTCACAACCTGCCGGAATCTTTTCTGGTAGATCAGGTAAAGAATATTAATGCGGTAACTCCCCAACAGGTTCAGGAAATGGCCAGGAAATATATTGAACCGGGAAAAATGACCCTTGTAGTTGTTGGAGACGAAGAAATAATAAAGGAACAGGTAAATGAAATCGTAAAAGCACCTGCAAAATTAAAACAATAAATCCTGTAAAAGATTTTAGTAGGAGCCTGGCTATTGTGTCAGGCTCCTTTGTTTTTGGGAGCTAATGTTCAAACATATTTCTTTTCGGTGCATGCACGGCTTTATAAATTATCTGGGGCTGATTTCCTCTTATTCAGAGGCTCTTCTAATCATTATTTTCCTCCTATAAATATTTTTACAGCTTAAATCTCAGTGAGGTGGATTGTTAAATAATAGAGAGACCCGGAGCGGCATACATCTGCGTTGAAAAACAAACCGCATGCTGCATTTTTTGGGGTAAGATATGCCGCTCCTCTGGAGCCTAATTGTGGATTGTTTAAAATGTTCTATAAATATGCCGCTCCTCTGGAGCTTATTTGTGTACTGTTTTAATTTTTCTATAAATATGCTGCTCCTTTGGAGCTTTGCTTTTAAGCCTGTCATTGAACATAGCTTCACATAACTTAATGCAAATGATAAATCCCGATTAAAAAGTATCCCCTCCGGGGAGGGGTGTCCGCAGGACGGGGTGGGATATTCCCGATGTTAAAAGTAATGAGATCCTTTCGTTATTGATTCTGTATAACCTCCTGTAAACCTGCTATGATCTTATCAAATTCCCTTAGAATTATTTGCTGTTGGTTTTCCAGATCTACTTCTTCATTTGTATTTTTCAGCATTTCCCTAAAAGTTATGATCATGTCATCCAATGGCTTTGCCTGGATATAGTGGAGGGTAATGGTGTTTTTGTGAATAAGATTAGATAATGCCCCTGCATCTTTTTCTTTACTTGCAGCCGTAAATTCTTCTTTGTAAATATTTATGGATTTAAAAGAATTTTTTATTAATTTTTCCAGTACCTCTTTATTTTTTCCGGCAAGGCTGGTATAGCGAGAAATATTATAAGAGGCTTCCTCTAATGAATCTTTCTTAGCCTCCTCCTGCGGTTGAAGAGAGGTAAGATTCTGCTCATCTGTATGCACTGCAGCATTTCCCGTTACGGGGTATGAGGTGCGGTTTAAATGATACAGGATTCTTTGTTTTAATTGTCCCGGGTCAAAGGGTTTTGTAAGGAGGTCGTTAAACTGGGTAGCCTTTTGCGCTTGCTGAACTTCCAGGTTTTTATCGGCAGTAAGGGCAAGTATTGGGATGTCTTCATAACCAGGAATTTCCCTTATTCTCCTGGTGGCCTCATAACCATCCATGATGGGCATACGAACATCCATAAGCACAATGTCATACTGTTTTTGGTTGGCCTTTTCTACAGCTTCCTTTCCATTTAAGGCTTCATCAGGCTGTAATTGCCACCATTTCTGGAAAAACTGAAGAAGAATATTCCTGTTGATTTCCACATCTTCTACCAGTAGAAGCTTAAGGTCCTGAAGCGCTAATGTATCCCCCATTTCTACTGAAATTTTACGCACTGGCTTTTCAATTGTTGCTTCCTTTACAGGTAACCTGAAAAAGAACTTTGACCCTTTTCCAACTTCGGTTTCTACTTTAATTTCACTGCCCATGAGTTCCAATAATAGTTTGGTGATCGTAAGGCCAAGGCCTGTACCTCCATATTGCCTTACCGTGGAACTTTCTGCCTGGGAGAATTTTTCAAATATATGCGTTAATTTTTCCTGTGGAACGCCAATCCCGGTATCTTTAACCGTAAAATCCAGCCAAAGCATATCCTCCTCCCTACGCGCGACTGCAATTGTAAAATCAATAGAACCATTACTGGTAAATTTGATGGCATTGCTTAATAAATTGTGTAAGACCTGAGAAAGTTTAAGCTGATCTGTCATAATCCCCTGCGGAATATCCTTGTCCAGGTGGAGTCTAAAGCTACTGCCATTGTTTTGAGCCTGTGGCTCATACAATTGCTGAAGGCTCAAAGTGAGGTTGGAGAGGTCAAATGCATTTTGTTCAATATCCCCTTTCCCTGCTTCCAGTTTACTGAAATCCAAAATATCATTAATAAGGGACAATAGATTTTGAGCAGAAAAGCTGAGGGATTCGAGGTTCTCTTTTTGACCTTCCCTGGGGTTGTTATCTAAAAGAAGATTGGTAAGTCCAATAACGGCATTAAGTGGAGTGCGAATCTCGTGACTCATTGTAGAAACAAAGTCTTCTTTGGCACGGGAAGCGGCCTCAGCCTCATTTTTAGCTTTTATTAATGCTTCTTCAGTCATTTTCATATCGTGGATGTCCAGATTCATCCCTGCCCATTTGGTTACTTTCCCATCCAGGCTTATAATTGGTATGGCTTTCACATTCGTCCACCGGGTTTCGCCATTTGCTTTGATCAGGCGAAATTCTGTATCAACCTTTTTTTGGGCAGTAACAGCTTCTTTCCATTTTTTATAAACCAAATCCCTGTCTTCAGAAGGTAATGCTTTTAGCCAGCCGTTGCCTTTCCAATCTTCAAAAGATTGGCCGGTAAATGATCTCCAGGAAGGGCTGTCTGTTTCCACCAAACCTTCCGGATTTGTTTCCCAAACGGCCAGGGCAGAAGCCTCTACCAAATCCCGGAACTTTTGTTCACTTTCCCTCAAAGCATTTTCAGACCTTGCTCTTTCTACCTCAGACCAAGTATGCCGGGATACCTCCTCTACAAGGGAAACCTCTGCCGGAGTCCAGCGGCGGGGGGTGTTTTGATGCACCCTTATAACCGCTACAAGTTTCCCTTTTTTAATTATAGGAACTGCAATACCGGCTCTTAACTGCAGGTCATTAATTTCTTTTTCCTGTCCCTCCTTTAGCACCGTTTCCCCCAGGACGTCGTTTATAACAATAGTTTCCCCATCCAGCAACCTACCGATCAGTTTGGGATCATAATTTGACATTTTTACTTCATCAGGAGCCTTTTCCACTCCTTTTCTGTAACCTGCATTGGTTAACAGAGTTTCTTCATCAAGAATGGGTTCAGAATAAAAAGCCCGGTTCACTTCAAGGTGACTGCCCAATACCTGCATGGCTGTGATCTGGATCTCTTCAGGATCTGTAAGCGCACGCAGGGCATCATTTATTTTTAAAAGGAAGGTTTGTCTGTGTTCGGCTTCTTTACGTTCAGTTATATCCTTAAAGATAAGGGCTACCTGATTTGGTTCCAGCTCATCTAATCTGAAAGCATAGATGTCATACCATCGTTCTAATGGTTCCGAGTATTCTTCAAATCTTAAAGATTCTCCGGTCTTTGCCACTGTACCGAAATAATTGAACCAGTAAGATTCTATTGTAGGGATCAGCTCTTTGAGGGTCTTTCCTAAAACATCTTTAAGACCCGATTGTTCTTCAAAGATTGGATTTATTTCCAGGTACCGGATATCTTTACATTCTTCCTGATCATTGAAAATAATATCCACCAGGCAGTAGGCTTCATCCATAGAATTGATGATTTTCCTGTATCTGTCCCGGGCCCGTTGCGCCAGTTCTTCCTTTAATTGGATCAGTTCCTTTTCTGCGTTCTTTTGCTCTGTGATATCATTAAAGGTCAAAATAATTCCATCTCCCATTTTGACGGCAGAAACATCAAACCATTGATTTATATGTTCGTGCGCATATTTGCGCTGCACTCTTAAAGGCACACCCGTCTCCACCACCTGAATGTAGGTCTCCAGAAATACATTTCTAACACCTGGGAATAAATCCAGTATACGGCTGCCCACCATTTTTTCTGCAGGAATGGAATTTACTTTTTCTGCAGCTTTATTAGCTCCTTTAAAAACAAAGTCGACAATTGTTCCTTGTTTATCTCTGATAGCTTCCAGAATGGTAATAGCCGAGATAGAACCATTCAACATTTGTTGAATTATTTCTTCAGATTTTTTTCTTTCTGTAATATCTTCACTGGTAACGAGAAGTTGATCCTCCAGTCGGGTGACCCTATAATGAAACCAAAGATTTATACCTTCCCCTTCGTACCTTGTCTCAAAATCTCCCGGAATGCCTGTTTCTGCAGTCTTAATGAATTTTTCCAGGATCTTATTCCGGGTCACCTGGGGGAACGCCTGGGTTATTCTTTTTCCTTTTACTTCCTGAGAAATTCCCAGCTGTTCCAGATTATAGGCATTTAACATTAAGATCTCAAAATCCTCCACCTTCGCTTGCTGGTTACGTAGGATCTTATATAAAACAATGGAATTGGGAGAAGCATCAAATATGGATTGTAATAAATAACGGCTTTCTTTTATTTGCGCTGCCTGTAATTTAATTTCTTCCAGGGATGTCTTAAGCATTTCAGTTTCATTCACAAGACCTTTAACCGCAGCTTGTTTTTTTTCAATTTCTGTGATATCCAGAGCGCGGTGTATGATGTATTCTACTTCCCCTTCATCATTAAAAACCGGGGAATTGGTGGGGCTCCAGTATTTCTCCTCGAATTTTCCGGCGCGGTTTCTTACATCGTATCGCAGTATGGGCATACGATGTAGCTTTTTGCTGGAAAGTACTGTTTGCAGGGAAGCCTTTAAGTATTTTACCGCTGTGGCCTCCTTAAGTGCGGGATTATCTGGAAAAACATCAAAAATATATTTTCCGATAATTTCATCCCGGGAAGTATTAGTTACTTCCAGGTAAGCATCACTTACCATATTTATTACGAAGTCCAAATTCAACACCAGGTAGGAGTCGGGGGCATTTTGTAGGACTTTCAACAAATTACGGCTGCGTTCTTCACTTTTACGCAATTCTTCTTCATTCTTTTTACGCTCTGTAACATCCTGAACCATCCCGAAGAATTTGACAGGCTCTCCCAGGGAATCTACAATGATGCTGCCCTGGGATTCCAGAAGGCGTAATTCGCCGTCTTTTCGATAGATGCGGCGCGTGTAAGAATAGCCTTTTTTATTTTTAGCAGCCTCATCCAGGATAAGTTGAACCAGCGGTACATCGTCTTGATGGGAATGTGTATTAATCCATTCCTGGGTAGGTTCAAATTCTCCCGGTTCATAACCAAACAGCCGGTATAAACCGTCTGAGAAGTACATTTGATTGGTTTTGAAATTTACTTCATAACTACCGGCCCCTGCAACAACTTCTGTAGACCGCATTAAATTATCCAGCTTCTTTCGTTCTTCCTGGGCTTCCAGATTTTCTGTGATATCCTGGGCCGTGCCGTATACCCGCACTGGAACTCCGGCATCATTTTTTATTATAGCAGCACGTCGATGGATATATCTTAAGCTGCCATCGGGCCTTACAGCCCTTGTCACCATATCGAGAGGTTTTCCTGTTGCGTGGGTACGATCAATTGCCTTTTGGTATGCCTCGCGATCTTCGGGATGCACATGTGACATAAATTCACCGTGATTTATTTCCCCATTGCTGGGTTCCAGCCCCAGGATGCGGTAAAATTCAGGAGAATAATAAATCCGGTCCCCGGGCAAATTTCTTTCAAAACTTCCTATATGACCAATTTCCTGGGCGTTTCTAAAGCGCCGATGTTCTTCCCGTTGTTTTTCTTCCCAGATCTTTTGGCCGTGAATATTGTATGCTGTTCCAATAATATGGGTAACACCCCCATTTTGATCCCGATCAAAAATTTTGTCCTTAATTCTATACCATTCCCATTGATTTTTAGGTGTACGAATGCGAACTTCTACTTCACAGGGTTCTTCTTTCTCGCTGTGTAAACATTTTTCCAGGTTATCAACCCACAGTTCATAATCATCAGGAAAAAAGATCGTTCTAAAAATATTAGAGCCTTCTTTTATAACATAAGCAGGCTCCAGGCCAATAACGTCTTTTGCTACATCGTTTATGTATATAACCTTGTGAGGGTCTAGCTGAACTATATAGAGCAGGTTTGGGTTTAGATTGGCAACTTTTTCAAGGAAATTTTTTTTATCCTTAAACGATTGTCCCTCTAAATTATTTAATGAAGTTTTAGGCTCTTCCATAAATTAGAATATGCGAAAATTTTGATGAGATAATCCTGAATGAAAGCAAATAATCCATAAGGGATTAACAAAAAGTATTTTTATTTTAAAGGTTGTAAGATAAGGAATTTTAACCGGGGCGGATATTAAATAAAACCAGTACACCAATTTTTTAATTATCTGTGAAAATATAACGAAGGTTGATCCTCAGAAAGTAGAGGTACAATGAATCAGGTTATTAAGACTTTAGGGCGGCTATAAAATCTATTAATGAAAATTTGCTTTAAAAAGACAAGGGATCTTTTGAGTATTTTCTTTACTAAATAAGTGTAGAAATTGTTATTAATCTACAATGATCTATATGGAGTGCGATATATTATTTTTTGGCATAAGCCTGAAAAAAGAGGAAAAAATTAATCAAAAATTCTCCCCGTAATCTTAACTTAAATGGAGGATTCCCGGAAGGTTTTTAACGTTACAGGTATATGATATTTTAGGATATGAAACAAAGGTTGCAACATCATGAATGCAGAGGTCAGGGCATATAATGACAAACAAACTGCTCTTGATAAACAAATTTGTGACAAACTTGCCTTGACCATTGACAAAGAACTTTCTGAAGCGGAAAATAAGATCTGGTATGCACATCCTGTTTGGTTCTTAGATGGAATCCAATTGTTGGATACAGCAAATTAAAAAATAGCGTCCGCCTGCTTTTTTGGAGCGGACAATCTTTTGAGGAAGAAAAATTACAAAAGGAAGGAAAATTCAAAGCAGCAGAAATTAGGTATACATCCCCCGATCAAATAGACCTGTCTGCTTTGAAGGATTGGCTTAAGAAAGCAAAAGAAATTCAAGGGGATTATAAAAACCTGGTAAAGAACGACTTAAATAAATTATTTTATTATGGCAACAGACAAGATAACCGTTAAAGCAAATATATCAGCGGAAAGGAAAAAGGTTTGGAACTATTATACCGAACCGGAACATATAACCCGATGGAATTATGCCATCGATAGTTGGCACTGCCCGCACGCTGCAAATGATATGAGGGTAGGGGGAAGATATATTGCACGAATGGAATCCAGGGATGGAAAGGTTGGTTTTGATTTTGAAGGTATATATGATGAAATAGAAGAAGGTGAAAGTTTTACATACACCATGCCTGACGGCAGGAAGGTTAAAGTAAATTTTAGCGAAACAGGAAATTTGAACCAAGAAGTAAGCGTAACTTTTGATCCTGAAAAAGAACATTCCGTGGAGATGCAACGTGAGGGGTGGCAGGCGATACTAAACAATTTTAAGAATTATACTGAAAAGAATTGAGATCCTAAAAATCCCGGGACTCCACTTGACTGAATTCTCCGGAATTTTAGTTTTGTAACTGATCTATAATGAACGGAAAGCATGTTGGGATCAAAAGGTTCGACTCCATTTTTTTGGTGCCGGCTTTTCTAATCAGGAGTGTGGAATTAGATGAAGGATCTTTAAATAAGATTCGATTTTGAAGCCAATACCCACTGCACCAGCTCTTTCTAATTACATTTTTGTCTGCTTCAAATATTATTCCTTTCGCCTAACTATTTCTTTGATCCAAAGGGGGGCAAAGGGGGAGGTACAACCTTTTGAAACCGGGTAGTCTTTAAAAACCTCCAGTTTTTCACCAATTTCAACAGCTCTTTTCCTGTGTCTCTCACAATGAATGCCTATTTGTGCGAGTGTTGTGTTCATAGTCCATTGCACTTCGGGTGGGGCTGTTGGCATTTCCTGTTCAATTCTGCTCAGGAGTTTTGAAAGGTCCAGGTCCTTTGCCTCTCTGCTTACCTTTCCCGCGGTGAGGCTCCACCCCGATCTTGCGGCCCAAATATTTTCAGAATCCATCAACTTTTCCCTCAGAAGATCCTTTTCAGAATGCTCCTTCAGTACATAAGCGTTAAACCAATCGGCTACCTGGGGCACCTTAAGTGACTTCACCATCTCGTCCAGGTCTTTTGAAGAGAGTTTTTTAGGTTCCAGGATACGAATAGCCAGCAACCTGGCTTCCATGATTTTTGTATTCCAAAGTTCCATAGCCAGATCATGATCAACTTTGATCTTTTTCTCCTTCCGTATATCCCCCAATTTTACACCGAACTGATTGGTACCGGCTCCATGTTTTTTGTTTCTGGCATAAACCTTTTCATCACCTATGGCTTCTAACCGGCTGAGAATTTCCTGAAGGTTCATCTTTTTTAAATTATAATATTCTTTAAAAATAGGAAAAAAGCATGAAGCGTAACCAGCATGTCGCTATAGGTAAGTAAATTCCATACTACGATCATATTTTGCCATTAGAGAGGTCGGGATAGGTAGGGTTAAACTGGCTGAATATTACCGCAGCATTCCTGGAATGTCAACTGTTATTTCTGTGATTTAAGTATGTACTATAGGAGCTGCGAAGGATCAGTCTTTGTAAGCCTGGTAATAATTTTGTCCAGTTCCTCCATAATATTGGCCTTTTCATCTTCCTGTACCTGTTTTTCAATTTCTTCCTGAAGATTTTCCCTGTATTCTTCCAAAAGTTGGCTCAATCTATATGCCTGGAGGTAATGCAGGGTCATGGTATGCTTGTGGATAAGCCGGCGCAGTTTTTCTCCCTTTTCGTTATACACAGTTAAAGAAAATTCTTCTCGCAGCTTTTTAATGCTCTTTAAGGAATTCTTTATCAGCCTGGTGAGAATAGCCTTATCTCCCTTTGCCAATTGATGATATCTTTCCAGGTTGACGGGTTCGCTGTCTTCAGCTTTTCCCTTGCCTTTAAACATAGGTTGCTCATTGACCGTAAAGGAAATATCTTTGTTGTTCCCGGGATCACCTGTATTTCCTGTTAAAAAATGTACCATTACTTCCTGCAGCTCAGGGGGATGAAAAGGCTTTGGTACATAGGCATTTATACCCGCTCTTTTCATTTTTAGATTTACATCCCCTCTGCCTGATGCAGAAAGCGCAATAATTACCGGCGGGGGTTCCGGAAACATTTCCCGTATGGCAGCAGAGGTTTCATAGCCGTTCATTTTTGGCATATGAAGGTCCATTAAAATAACATCAAATACCTTGTCATTTACAGCATTTTTTGCAGCCTCGCCAGAACCCACTGTTTCGTGGTTAAGTCCCCATTCCTGCAAATATTGGGAGGTGATAAAAAGGTTTACGGGATTATCGTCTACCACCAGTACCCTTGCTCCGGAGGCGGCTAATATTTCTGTAAGGCGGGATCTACTTTCCCGGGACGGCGCAGTCTCTTCTGAAAGTTCAAAACTGAGGCTAAAACTAAATTCAGATCCTTTTCCTTCCTCACTTTCTACTTTAAGTTCGCTTCCGTGCATTTGCAGCAGCTTTTGGCTGATGGTAAGACCTAAACCGGTGCCCCCGTATTCCAGGTTGACATCATAGCTGGCCTGGGAGAACTCCCTGAAGATGATCTCTAGTTTATCCTTTGGTATGCCTATTCCTGTGTCGCAAACCGTAAAACGGAGGGTGACCTTTTTCTCACTCCTTTGAATTTCTTCAATTTTAATTTTTACATGGCCTTCTTTAGTGAACTTAAGAGCATTTCCCAGGAGGTTGGTAAGGATTTGATTTATTTTTATAGGGTCGCCTAAAAGATGGTCAGGTAGGTTACCGGAGTATTCTTTTATAAGCTTAATTTTCTTTTCCTTGGCACGAAGTTCGAAGGATTGAAACAGCACTTCCAGGAGTTGCTTTAAACTGAAATTTCTCTTCTCCAGTTTCACCTTTTGGGATTCAAGCTTACTGAGATCCAGTAAATTGTTTACCAGCTCCAGCAGGTTAGCCGATGATAACTGAAGGATCCTGGCATATTCCCTTTGCAGTTCATCAAGTGAAGTTTTCTGGATAAGGTTTCCTATTCCTACAATAGCGTTAAGTGGTGTACGTACCTCGTGGCTTATGGTGGAAAGAAATTCTGCTTTTGCCCGAGTTGCTTCCTCAGCCTTTTTCTTTCCTTCAAGCAGGACCTTTTCATAGTTTTTCCTGTCAGTAATATCAACGAGGGACCCTCTGTAGGTAACAAGGCCGGATGAAGGGGCCTTTATCTGGTTCACGTTAAGAAGAGCCGGAAAAAAGCTCCCATCCTTTTTCACCAGGTCAAAATTTATTTCCTTAACAAATCCCTGCATTTTTACAAGGGGAAAAAAGTGGGTTTCGAAGTAGATCTTTCCTCCAATTCTAAATAGGTCCTGGATCTTTTTTATCTTTATGATCTCCTCTTTTCTTCCATACCCAAGCAGGTGGAGCAGGGTAGTGTTGAGCCTGAAGATAGTTCCGTCTGACAAAAATGAGATATACCCGCAAGGAGCATTTTCATACAATTCTTCAGCAGATTCAACGGGAAGGTTGTGGAGAGAATTCTTATCCATCCTTAGGCCTTAGCAGGTAGGTCTAAAAACTCTTTGATAACCTTAATAGTTTCTTCAGGTGCACTTAGATTAGGACAATGGCCTGTAGCTTCTAAAACCACAAAACTGCTGTTCGGGATATTATGGTGTACATAAGCTCCCACTTCCTGAGGGGCAATAATATCTTCAGAGCATTGCACCACGAGGGTTGGAACTTTTACGGCAGGCAGGTCCCCGCGATTATCAGACAGGAAAGTAACGCGCGCGAAATGCCTCGCAATTTCAGGATTTGTACGACAAAAGCTGTTGGTAAGCTCCTCCCCCAGTTCAGGACGTTCCCCGTTTCCCATAATTACAGGAGCCATTTGGGCGGCCCACCCTAAATAATTACTATCCAGCGCATCCATGAGTCCATCTATATCTTCCCTGCTAAAACCGCCGGTATAGCCTTCATCATTAATGTATCTGGGAGAAGGCCCTATAAGAACAAGATTTGAAAATCTTTCCGGTTCTTTGACGGCAGCCAATACCGCGATCATAGAACTTACCGAGTGTCCCACAAGTATTACTTCCTGCAGGTCAAGTTCTGTACATATTTCCAGAAGATCCTCGGTATACCCTTCCAGAGTATCATACTTCTCATAGGAATATTGCGTTTCATCTGAGTTTCCTGCGCCTGTATGATCAAATAAAATGATCTTGTAATCTTCTTCAAAAGCAGGATAAACAAACCTCCACATATTCTGATCACAACCGTACCCATGGGCAAAGACAATAGGTTGTGTTCCTTTTCCAAGAACTTTTACATTATTTCTTTTTAACGGGGAAATCTCTGTTGATTCCATAGTGTTGGTTTTGAGAATGGTGGGGGCGAAGGTAATCAAATTTTTAACCAATATATAATTAGAACTTATGGAAGATCATTCAGATTTGCTTCTGTAGAAAGTATTTCCCCGGCCTTGCTTATGGAATTCCAAAGCAGATCAAATGCGGCTGTGATACCGGTACAGCTTAAGGTATTCAGCAGGCACCTAAATCAAGCTATGTAAATTTTCAATGCTGAATGATCTCAGGAAACATTCTCAACCTGGAAACTTGCGCTATCTGAGGACAAAGAAATCGTTAGTTCCATATTGCTGAAAGCATAAATTTTACACCTTATATTATTTCACCTGGCGTAACTTCAGTATTTTTCGCTACACCCTTAAAGCTCCCCGAAACCCCCTGGCGCTATAGTAGGATTGAGCCCCGTTGTGGTAAATAAAAATATGGCCAAAACGAAAATCCCCAAAGATGGCTCCGCCCAGGTCTCTGATATCAGAGGGAGTCTTTAGCCAGCTAGAGGTCTTCGTATCGAAATTTCCAAGTTGCTGTAATTTCCTGTACTGTTCTTCGGTCAACAATTCAATGCCCATGGAAGCCGCCATATCAACCGCATTATTTTTAGGCTTATGTTCTTTCCTGGATTCGAGCCCTTCCCGATCGTAACATAAACTTCGGCGGCCTTTTGGACTTTCGGCTGAGCAATCAAAGAAAAGGTATTCCCCCGATTTCAGGTCCATTCCAATAACGTCAGGCTCCCCACCCGTACTCTCCATTTCCTGAAGCGACCACTGTTGTTCAAGACTGCTTTCCAGCCTGGTTTGTACCTGCGCCCATTCCAGATCTATATGGCGGCTCATATTTTTCTCAAAACGTTTTTTTAACAGGTTTATTAAATCATCCCGTTGTTCCGGTACCAGTTCCTTTTTAGATATCATGTGTACAGTTTAATTTTAATGCGATTAAATAAATAGCCGACAGTATCTTATAAAAATAGCTATTTAAGATTTATGGTAAAACACTCTCCCATTAAAAGATCTGATGTAAAAAACAGGTTTTTTTTAAAAAAGACCTGAAACGATCTTCGACTCTTCCCTCTTTTGCGCTTTTCTACTGCGCTTTAAAAATGTTATATTGAGGAATGAACGAATTTGAAAATAATAAGGTGATCCTCTGGGATTTTGACGGGGTGATCATCGATTCCATGGATGTGAGGGAAAAAGGCTTCAGGAAGGTGCTCTCCGAATATTCTGAAGAACAGGTGGAAAGACTATTGGAATATCACAGAGAAAATGGGGGACTCTCCCGGTATGTCAAATTCCGGTATTTTCAGGAGGAAATTCTTCAGAAAGAAATAGATGAAGACGAAGTTGCCCGTATGGCAGAAGTATTTTCAGGAATCATGAGAAAAGAACTTACAACAAAAGACAAGTTGATTCGGGAGGTGCTGGATTTCATAGAAGCTGAACATTCCCATTTTGAAATGCATATAGTATCAGGTTCTGATGGGGATGAGCTAAGGTTCCTGGCTTCTAAACTTGAGATAACCCAATATTTTAAAACCATTGAAGGTTCTCCCAGGCCAAAGATCTCGGTGGTTAAAGATATTCTTAAGAAATATGATTATAATCGGGGTGAAGTGTGTCTTATAGGCGACAGCATTAACGATTATGACGCTGCGAAGGAGAACAAAATAGATTTCTATGGTTATAATAACTTAAAACTAAAGTCAATGGGCTTGAAATATATAGTTTCATTTTCCTGAATTTCCCCGGTTGCCTGAGAAGTGAAAAAAATGTTTCCCAGCCTTAAACAGAAAAAGTTACTGAATTGCTTCAGTAACTTTTTTGCATCCGGAAAAAACTTTCCAATATGAAATGTTTATAGGTAAACCACCGGTTATTTTTTCACCGGGAGCTCCCGGGTTAACCACCCTCTTCGATTGGCAGTGGCCATAGCATAGGGAGTGATCCAAAATAATCCGAAGGTATAGAATATACTGTATGTATAGGCCCAGAAAGCCTCAGATTTATTATACTTTTTAGCGTAAAAAAATGCCGGTAAACTAGAGAATATTAAAATACTCAAAAGTGTGGAGCTTATAAAAAGAACCGGGTTTGAAATCAATAAAATGATCATTACCAGCAACAGCGGATAAGCCGTTATCATCCCCATCCATTGATTCATAAGTAAAAGTCTTGTTCCAAACCTGGAACCATTCCTGAAGGGTTTAAAAGCAAACTTAGACATCATAAGATTCTCACGCACGTTACTTCTTTCCCAACGGGTGAACATCTTGTGCAGGCTACCGTATTTTTCAGGAATATTGGTGAGTACATAAGCATTTCGCTGAAACAGCACGTGAAATCCCTGTTTCAGGATCATATTGGTCATCGCGCGGTCTTCCCCAATATCTGTAGGTTGTCCCATAAAGGTTTGATTGATCCATTCCGGAAGGCAACTCATTACCGCTTTACTTCGGTAAGCAGCCAATGCCCCGGGGGTACATAATACAGAACCCAACACGCTTTGTGCCGATCGAATAAATTCAAAGCTGAACACAAAACTCACATTTAGCATACGTGGAATGATCGCTTTTTCATTATTTAAAACGCGTACATTTCCGGCCACTGCACCACAATTTTCATTGGTTACAAATGGTGAGACCAGGTTTCGCAAGGTGTCTTTTTCCACCATAGAATCACTGTCCACAGTGACAAAAACATCACCGGTTGCAAGGTTGAATCCACGATACAACGCGTGTCTTTTTCCCTGGTTAACCGGTTGTTGGTAAATAGAAACCCGGTCTCCCAGTTCTTCTTGGGCTTTTTTCATCCATTCCCACGTGTCATCCTTACTACCGTCGTCTATTGCTATCAGTTGCAATTTTGATGCAGGGTATAAGCTGTCTCTTAAACTTAACAGCGTGTCATAAACCTGTTGGCCCTCATTATAGGCAGGAACAATAACTGTTAAGGATGGCAATTCCTCATCGGTAACAGATCCTACAGGCTTGTAGCGAAAGAAAAGCCTGGCGATATATGCCAAAAAGCCCAGACGAAACAGCAATAGAAAACCTCCCACAAGTAAAAGGATCATTCCTCCCAAGGTATCCATTCTGCTTAAATTCACCTCCTCAAACTGAGACTGCAACAGGTACACGGACAAAGCTCCGCCTGTAAGCAGTAAAAAAGTAATTCCTAAAGTGAAAAGATGTCTTTTGGTGAAGGTGGCCTTTCGGTAACTATATGAATCCTTTTCTTTTTCGGTTGTGGTAGTTACCTTTTTTTTAAAAATATAATTCTCAAATTTTAATTTTTCAGCCCGGGCTGAAGCGTTTAATTTTATTTCTTCTGCAATCATAGTTTTTTTTAGTATTTCATTTCTAATTAAGGTAACCTGCCTTTGAAGCATCACCTAAAATAGTTCGTCTCATGTGTTGATGCCATTACCAAATTATGTGCCCCAAAGCAAAACGATGGAATTGAGGCTCTAAATGGATAAATGGGGTGGGATAAATGCAATCCAATTGAAGAAGTTGGGAATTAAATCCCCATAATGATTAGGAGAACTTCAGGATGTTGAGGCGGGGTTCTGCATAATGTGGTGAGAAAGGCTGATGGAGATAAAGGGTTTTACTTTTAGTCACTCTAAATTCACCTCAGGGTTGAACGTGTTAGAACTGGGAGAAAAAACCAAATTTTCAAAGCTGTTCCAGTTTCCTGATAGTTATTGGTACCTCGGTTTATCTCTATGACTGAAGCTCCATAAAAGATGGCTCAAAAGTGTTTCAGCTCAATTTATCCTTTCAAAATAATTCCCTCATATCAGAAAGATACCGGCACATTTTATTGAGCAGCTGACAAGTCATAAAAAATAAAATTCTGTAAAATGTTGACGCTTAATTTGTTATATTGTAATAAATTTTAAAGGAAAGAATTATTTTTTCAAAGTAAATCCCTACTTCCTTTTTATAAGAACCCTCTGCGTTCGCCCTCATCTTTCGCAGGTAAAACCGGCAATGGTAGCCGGAATTGCAGAAAAAAACCTCTCAATCTCGGCAATACAAAGATTTGCAGAGAAGATAATCAAGCAAAAAAGGAAAAGATCATCAGCAGTTTATAAACTGATTTTTAAAATCTTGATTATGAATATCAAAAAGAAATTTTCCATCGGGATCTTAACCCTGGTTTGTGCAATAATATTATTATTCGCCTTTGAAATATTTCTTATGGCCAATAGTGGCAATCTAATGCCGGTTATGGAACAAAACATAGGGAAAACCTCTGCACAGATAAACGAATACAGTCCGTCCCTACTTTCGGTGTTTTTTACATCTATTAAGGCTGTTTCAGCTCTAATGCTAAGCCTTTCATTGGGAATATTAATTCTTGTCTATGGCCCATTCCGAAAAAGTAGAAAATGGGCTTCAATAGTAATTTACGCTATGCTTTTTGTATGGCTTATACCAGCATTTTTTATCTATTATGTTCAGCCTAATTCGCCTTGGTTGCTATGGCTTGTGCTTTTAGGATTGGTATTGATTTCTCTTATTCTGGAGATAATTGAAAATAAAAAGAAGGTTTAATCTGAAATTTTAATTATGATATCAATTCAAAAAAAACCAACGGAATTAAAATATACAGTCTTTGTTCTGCTTCTAATTGCTGCTCTTCCTCTTTCAGCTCAAAATATCCATGGAACGGCTAGCGGGGCATTGGATACAATTTTTGTCTCTCCTCCCAAAGGTGAGCTTGAAACAGATCGCACCAGCATTTTATCTGCACTCGATCTGGTTCAGACAGACGGAACCATTCAATTTGCAACCGGAACCTATCTGGTTGGAAAAGGGATCAGCGTAAAAGTCCCGGGGGTGACCTTAATTGGACATCCCGAAGGAACAATAATCAGAGGTTGTGATCCGGGCGAAATGGAGGACCGAAAATTCGCAACTGTTAATTGCAACGGAATTGAACTAGCCGGATCGAATCAAACAGTACGCGGATTCATTTTTGAGTATACTTACTGGGCGCTCCATCTGGGTTGCTGCCGGAACGAACGGATAAAGTATGAAATGCCCGATAGTACTTTCGTTGAAGGATCTGCCATATATAATATCGGAGGAGGACACCTGGTGGAAGACAACACCTTCAGATTTTCTATGAGTGGAATACGCATGAACGGAGACTGGGAAGAGCCTGCGATAGTAAGAAATAATCGCTTTTTGAATAACTGGCATGGTGTATCCATCAACGGAAATACAGTACACCTTTTCGACAATTCTTTTTCGGTACCCGAACCGGCAAAAATACCTGCTTCTGAATTTGCCTGGGATGCAGTTAAAATCGGTCCTCCCCTTCCTATGCAGGGAGTAGAAGAAACCTATCTTCGGGAAGGATCGGGGAACATAATCTCCAATAACAAAATTGAAGACTATCATCAGGGAATTAGTATTGCGGTTTATGAACCGGGAACCAGCTGCCGCAAAAATATTATAAGTGATAATACCATTAATGTGCGCCGGGCAAGAGTTCTCACTCCTGAGAATTTCACTTTAAACCACCAATTTGATTCAACGTTCGTAGGAGTTCCTATCGCACTACTGAATTTTCCTGAAGCCCTTGCTTATAATGCTGCAGGACAGGAAAGCTTTATCGAAAATAATATTATTGAAGGCAATGAAATAACCGGAGCTGAAGGCCTGGGAATAGAAATCCTATATTCTTCACAAAACCGCATACTGAACAATACCATTGAAGATATCACTGTAAGAGAACCTTTTCCCGGAAATGTTATGGACCCGAGAAAAGATAAACTTGAATGGGAGAAAGCCAACGGCTCCGGCATCTGGATCTCTCCCGGGAGTAGCGGGAATGAAATCATAGGCAACACTTTTGAAAATATTGCCTCTTATGCTGTATTTCTTGAGGGTGATAGCAACCGGGTTGTGATGCCTAATTTGGACAATGAAATGAAGGATCTCGGGGCTGGAAATGATGAGAATACCAACCGATATACGGGTCCAGTCATTGACATGCATTTGCACGCAGGGCCGGGTAGTAACGAGTCAGATTACTACAAGGTCCAGGACGGGGAAGAACCCGATGAAGCCCGTATCCGAACGCTCTTAGCCGATATGCAATTTCATAACGTGACTTATGGAATTTTGAATGGACCACCTCTGTACGTAGAACGGTTTCGCCGCGCATCATCCGTTTCCTTAATTGGTAGTATTATCATGCCCTGCATCGCCGGTCGCAGCCCTAATTTCTACAAGTGCTTTGAGAACGATGGCGACTGGCCCTATATTGAGGATCTCAAAGCCGATATTGCAGCCGGTCGTATTGGAGCAATAGGTGAACTTTATAACGTTTATACCGGAATATCTCCGCTTGATCCTCAAATGGAACCATTTCTGGAACTAGCAGCCAAACATGATCTCATCGTCACGGTTCACGCTGAAAAAGGGCCGCCACCGGAATCTACAAATAGATCGGCAGGCTGCTGCCCAAATTTTAACGGTGATCTTGGCGATCCTGCTCTCTGGTTTGAGGTACTGGAACGTTATCCCAAACTTCGGCTCGTACTTTACCATGCATTTAGCCCGGAGTTCGTTGAGTCTGCAATTAAGCTGATGGATACTTATTCAGGAGTGGTAGTTGAAACTTCACCCATGACTATCATGCCATTACCATTAGTACATGCTGCACTACAGCGGTATGTAGAGGCAGGACATGGGGATCGAGTAGTATTTGGTTCAGATTATTTGGGCGCAATAGGGGGAAGTATTGCAGTAATTGAAGCATCTCCTTTGAGTGATGAGGTGAAAAGGGACATTCTATATTATAACGCTGCACGCTTTTTAAGATTGAGCGAAGAGGAAGTCACTGGCCATCACAACATGGTTAATCAGCACAGGGAAAATTGATCTGGCAGCCAGATTCTAGAAAGTTAGGTGGATTTAATAAACATTACAGAATTTTGAAAATCGAAATAACACTACTTATGGACTTCAATAACAATCCGGAAACGACGAAGGATAACCTCTGTCTTGTTTTGGAAATGGCCATAGATGAACGAAAGTAATTTTGATAGCTGAAGAATATAATTAATTGAATATAGGAACATGAAAACAATCAAAACAACGCTAATCCTTTTTTCACTTTTGTTTTTAAGTGTCTTCATGCGATCAGCTGTTGCCCAAAATGAGCGTCCTTCCGGGATGAGCGAAACAGATACCATATACGTCGCCCCACCCACTGGAAAACAGGAAACAGACCGGGCGAGCATCCAGGCCGCTGTGGAACAGGTTGAGCCCGGAGGTACCATCCAGTTCGCGCCGGGAACGTACCTCATAGGCGCAGGCATCCGGATCGAGGTGGCGCGGCTCACCCTGCGCGGCCACCCCCAGGGCACCACGCTACGCGGCTGCGATCCAGTTGAATTCGCCACCTTCGCCCTCTCGGAGCTGTCGGAGAACTGCGATGGTCTCCGGCTGCTCGCCGGGCATCAATCAGTGTACGACCTCACCTTTGAATACGCCTTCACCGGGCTCCATCTCGGCCTGATGTGGGAGACGGATAATCAAGGTGCGCGCAGCGAAGGCGGCGATCGAATCATGAACAACACCTTCCGGACCGGGAAAGGTGTTCTTCTCGAGGGCGATTGGTCGGAGCCATCAGTCATTCAAAACAACCGCTTCATCAACAACTATCACGCGGTTAATATCTTTGGCGCCACGGCCCATGTACTCGACAACTATTTCTCCGTGCCCGAGCCAGAGCGGGTGCCGATCGCCGGCTTCCCGGACGAAGCAATCCGGATCTTTCCCCGCGACCGTAAAACCGGGGTTACGATGCCGGCCGTCTGTGGTCGCAACGTGGTCGCCGGGAATCGGATCGAAGGGTCACTTATCGGGATTGAAATCCGCGTTCCGGAGGCGGATGCGAGCTGTAATGGGAATGTGATCAGGGATAACTGGATCGCCGTGACGCCCGCGCATGTGCCCGATTGGAGTGATTATGGTGCGCCGGATGACAACCGCTTCGTCTACGGAGTGGCGTTGGCGCTGAACAACCTTGCGGCCGAGAGTTCTGGCTCAGAGAATAAAGCCACAGCGCCCCGCATTTCCGGCAACGTTATCGAAGGGAACCGGATCGTCGGGGGATCCGGCCCGGCCATTCAGCTATACGGGGCAGCGGGCAACCGGATCGTCGCCAACACCATCACCGGGATACAACTACGGGAGACGTATCCTGGCCACACGCTGGGGTTCCCAACGCCCGGCACCGATGCCAACGGCTCCGGCATCTGGCTCTCCCCCGGCAGCAACGGGAATGAAATAGAAAATAACAGCTTTAAAGATATAGCTTCAAATGCTTTATTTATGGAAGGTGATAATAACCTGGTGCAGGTGAAGAATCCAGCTGATTCTATTCGGGATTTGGGAACAGGCAATAAGGTTATTATAAAAAATGACAGCGTCGACCCCCTCTATGAAAGCAAGTTCGTCGAGACCCGGGGCATTCGCCTGCAATACATGGACTTTGGAGGCGAAGGCCTTCCGGTGATCTTCCTTCAGGATTATCACGACTATTTTAGCATAGATGAAGAAGAAGCACAACATTCCGCGTGGCTGGCCAGATTTGCGGATGAATACAGGGTTCTTGCACCAGTGCGCAGGGGCTGGGGAGAATCTGATGATACAGGCTATGGATATGATGTGGCCACCCAGGCTGAAGATCTCCTGGGGCTGATGGATGCTCTGGAAATTGAGCGGGCGGTAATGGTAGGTAGAATTCCTGCTAATCAGGATATGACCTGGATCGCAGAACATCATCCGGAAAGGGTTGCCGGGTTAATCTATGTTGGGAATCCCCGGATTTCCACTTTTTCAAAAAATCCCGATATAATGGCTTTCAATGAAAATTATGTCCGGGGAGTATGTGATGTAGATACAGACGAAGCAGAGAAATGGGAAAAACGTACCGGAGCCCGCCAAGACTGGAGGCCACACTTTTTTTCAGATCCGGAAGCTCGCATAAATATTTCCACTCTGCGGTTTTATGATCCGGTCTGGGAAGAAAAGGATTTGAGCCTGTGGCGCCTGGAACCGGAACGAATAAAAAAGTTGGCTTTATCCAACAATTGCGGAGATGAACAGGCTCAGCAATATTTTAAGGAGCTGGCATTAGATGAAAACAGGCTGAAAAATCTTCGGCAGACCTTTTTAGAAACAGATCCCTCCCAAAAATTAAATGAAACTATTGAACGTGCTTTTGGATCCAGTATGAAGACAGTGGTGGAGGAAGGATTAAAAGGGGCTGATGAAATGTATGATTCTCAATTTCCATACATGATAAAATTTCTACAGAGGATAGAACAAAAAGAGAAATAATAAACCAAAATAAAATAAGCGGACGATCCTATTCCGGAACATATATTCTAATCATAATTTAAATAATGTATTATGGAATCAAAACTAACAATACCAAAGAAATTTTTAACCTCACTATGTGGCCTCCTCCTGTTTACCTCTTATACAATCTCAGCACAAAGTATAAGTAATCAACAAAATACAGAACAACAAAATTCCTACACAGGTCCTGTAATTGACATGCACCTCCACTCCTATTCTGAAGATTTCTGGGGTCCGGCTCCTAATCCGGCTACCGGAAATCTATCCCCAGCCTCTCCTAAGGAACATTTTGAGAAGACCTTGAAGATTATGCAACAATATAACGTAGTGCTTGGAGCTGTATCAGGTGTTTCTGAAGAATCAGCTAATCACTGGCACTCCCTTGCACCAGACAAGATATTTAGAGGCATCGAGTTGAGAGAACCTTCAGAATTTATGGATGCAGAAACTTTCCGCTCAAAAATACAAGCAGGTGAACTGGACATGCTTGGAGAAGTAGGGGCCCAGTATTTTGGTTATTCGCCTTCAGAACCTGAATATTATCCATTATACAGGATAGCTGAGGAAGAAGGCATTCCGGTGGGAATTCATACCGGTGCAAGTTTTCCGGGAACACCTTACCGTTGCTGCCCTAAATTCCGTCTTGCATTGGGTAATCCATTATTGCTGGAAGATATGTTGATCGAATTTCCGAACCTGAAGGTTTTGATGATGCATGCTGGCGGGGCGGGTCCTTTTTCAGAACATGCATTATCGATGATGTATATGTATCCGCAGCTTTATACAGATATAAGTATTATGAATTGGATGCCGGGAATGGAACCTCTTCTGGAATCTTTCCTGCGACAGGCAAAACAAATGAGAATGCTCAACCGCATACTTTTCGGAACTGATCAGATGGTGTGGCCGGAAGCGATTGGAATCGCCATTGAACGAATTAACTCTCTTGAATTCTTAACTGATGAAGATAAAGCGGATATCTTTTACAACAATGCCGCAACGTTTTTGGGGCTTACTGAAGCTGAAATCAACAAGCATCAACAGTTGGTGAAAAAATAAAAGAACATGAAAAATTTATTTCTTCTGTTTGCTCTCCAAATTTCTGTCATTGCCATACAGGCACAATCAGATAAAATTGATTCTCCAACCCCTGAAGTCGTGAGCGAAGTTCCAACATATTCCATCGAACAGTTCATGGAAACCGTCAGAATCAATACCGCATCGCTGTCATCGAATGGAGAGACTGTTCTATTCACCAGTGACGAGTCAGGAGTGCCCAATGCCTGGGCGGTCCCCTTCGTAGGTGGTGAGGCGGTGCAGCTCACCCATTCCTCTGACCCGGTTCAAATTCACGGCTATTTTCCAACCGACAATCGTTTCCTTTACAGTGCCGATGAGAGTGGCAACGAGCGTTCGCATATCTACGTAAGAAATCCGGACGGGAGCGTGCGTGACCTCACGCCGGGCGATGACATTAGGGCCATGTTTTTGGGTTGGTCTGCAAACATACGCTCATTCTTTCTCGCTACCAACGAACGAAACCCACGTCGCATGGACATCTATGAGATGTCTCTCGAGAACTATGAACGCGCGCTCCTTTATCAAAACGACCAGGGTGTGCTTGTGGGTGCTATCTCCTCTGACCACCAGCTGATTGCCTTTGTACGCAGAAACTCCAACCGCGATAGTGACCTTTTTTTACACGACAGAAAGACAGGCAAGGAGATACTTCTGTCACGAGGCGAGGGCGAGGTCAAACCGATTCCCATTGATTTTAGTCCGGACGGCCGCTATCTCTACTACACAACCGATCGTGAGAGCGAATATAGATATCTGGCTCGTTACAACACCAAAACAGGCGAGCACGAGACGGTGCTGCAACCGAAGTGGGACGTCATGGACGTCTCCCTGTCTCCAACCGGCCGTTACCTGGTAATAACGATAAACAATGATGCCCAAACTGAGGCCAGGATTCTGGAATCGGCAACCTTGGAACCTATAACACTCCCCTCCCTCCCCCAGGGAGATATTACCACTATCTCCTTCTCGTTGGACGAGAAGCGATTAACCTTCTTAATAGGCTCTGGCCGCTCACCCAGTGACATCTATGTTTTAAATCGGGACGAGGGTTCACCGCGCCTGCTGGTGCGTACTTTGAACCCTGAGATAGAACCTGAGCATCTGGTGGAACCTGAAGTTGTGCGTTTTGCTTCCTACGATGGATTGGAAATCCCGGGCCTGCTCTACCGGCCGCATACCGCATCTTCTGAAACGAGAGTGCCGGTAATTATCTGGCTGCGCGGAAGCACCGGCGGCCAGGCCCGCGTCGGTTACGATCCGCTAACCCAGTATCTGGTCAATCGCGGGTATGCGGTTTATGCCATCAATCATAGAGGTAGTAGCGGATATGGTAAGAGCTTTAGTGATGCGAACGATAAGAAGCATGGTGAGGCCGATTTGGGCGATGTCGTTGCAAGCAAGCATATGCTTATAGAGACCGGCTGGATTGATCCTGGTAGAATTGGAGTGATGGGTCCCAGCTACGGTGGCTTTATGACAATGGCAGCACTTGCTTTCCATCCTGAAGAGTTCGAGGTGGGCGTAAATCTTTATGGAGTGACTAACTTGGTGCGAACGTTGGAAGGGTGGGCGACAAATCGTCCATGGAGCGCTGAGGCATTAACATCATTTTATGCCGAGATGGGTGACCCTGTTACTGACCGCGAGCGACTGCAACGAATTTCCCCGCTTTTTCATGCGGATAGAATTACAAAACCTTTTCTCGTGCTCCACGGTGCCAACGATCAGCGAGTGTTACAAGCCGAATCTGACGAGATCGTTGCAGCAGCCCGGGCCAATGGCGTGCCTGTTGATTATATCGTCTTCCAGGACGAGGGCCACGGGTTCCAAAAGAAAGAAAACCAGCAGAGAGCATATGAGGCGATTCTCGCATTTCTAGAAAAACATCTGAAAGGAAATAGATGAATTATAGGCGATGAAAAATTTCACCAAAAACATACCTCATTTTCTTGTTCGACTTTATTGTTCCTTGTGGTAATGAGCGATGCATAAAGCTGGGGACTCAAACAGGGATTTAGGAACAATATCCGGGCAACCTTTAAGAAGGAACTATTTAGAATTAATTATCTGCTTGAAGGAAGAATTAATAAGTAATTCTAAACACAGTATTATTAAGAAATTATTTCTGTTTCTCTTATTAATTATGTCCTGTTCGCCAATATTTGGCCAGGAAAAACTTTATCTCCCCCTGGAGTTCAAGAAGGCCTACGAAAATGAAACCCGTAGCAAAGATGGAAGTGTTTCTGCAGGGTATTGGCAGAATAAAGCAACTTATAATATTGAGGCCGGTATTGATGTGAAAAACAGGCTATTAAAAGGTTCCGCGGTAATAACCTATTTTAACAACAGCCCCGATACATTGCGCTCTGTTACTTTCCACACCTATCAGGATTATCTTAAGCCGTACAGTTCCAGGAAAAGGTTCGATGGAAGTAAGATTAAGGCAGAAGATCATCAAGGTATGGTGATCGGGCATGTTATAATAGCAGAAGACACAGTTGATTTAAATAATCCCCAACAGGTAATTTACGGCGGCACGAACTACAGCATAAGACTTTCAGATCCTTTGCCCCCAAGTGAGAACCTCGACCTGCAAATATTTTGGAATTATGAAATCCCTGTTGAGGGACAATTGCGCGGCAGAGCTCCATTTCGCAGCGGTGCGTATGACAGCACTTCGATGTTTGTTGGGTACTGGTATCCTGAGATAGCCGTTAGAGATGATATTCATGGTTGGGACACTAAAGCCTTTGACCCAGCTACGGAATTTTACCATGATTTTTCTGATTATAAAATCTCTCTCACCCTTCCGGAAGAATTTACCGTCTGGGCATCTGTTCCACCCGATAATCCCGGAAAGGTTTATTCAGGGGAAGTCCAAAACAGATTAGAAAAGGCAAGGGAGAGCAACACCGCAGTGCAAATATTAACTCAAGAAGATTTCCGAACAGGATCGGGTGCAACGAAAACCTGGAACTATACGGCCAAAGAATTTCCGGATTTTGCCTTTGCGTTTAGTGACCATTATTTGTGGGAGGCTGCTACCTATATCGATGAAAAGGGAGACTATTTAATTCAAACCGCCTACTCCTATGCTAATCCTGGTTTTGGTGAAATTCTTCCAACCCTTGCCACTTCTCTTAAAATATTTCACCGGGATTTTCCGAAGTATCCCTTTCCGTACAAATTCTTTACCGTTTTCGACGGAATGGAAATGGGTGGAATGGAGTTTCCCGGAATGGCTAATGACGGTCTTTTTACAAAAGAAATTATCAGGCAATTGTATAGAGTCGATCCATCTGACGAGGAAGTACACTTCAGAAATCTCACTATTACCCTGCATGAAATGGCTCATATGTACTTCCCCTTTATGATGGGCATCAATGAAAAGAAATACGCCTGGATGGACGAAGGATTTGCCCTTGCTTCCGCAGTATTTATAGAAGACTGGAAGCCGGTAAATGAATCTAATTTCAATTATTTGGGTTCCCTAAACGCCGTTCCTCCCATGGTACCATCTAATGAACATGATAACAGCTTTATAAACAGCATTGTGGGTAGTGCAGCTTACCTGGCGCTGTATGAGCTGCTGGGTGATAAACTTTTTCACAATGGGCTGCACGCTTTTATGGATGAATGGAAACACAAACATCCCACTCCATATGATTTCATGTTCACCTTTAACAGTGCCTCGGGAAGAGACCTTACCTGGTTCTGGAAGGCCTGGCTGTTTGAGTGGGGGTATATGGATCTTGGAATAAAAGCCATAGAAGGCCATAATGTGCAGGTAGAAAATTCAGGCGGAAGGCCTATGACATTTAAAATTGTTACCACCTACGAGAATGGTAAAAACATTGAGGAAAGGATTAGCCCGGCAGTGTGGGAAAACAGTTCGTTATACACCCATGCCATCCCCGGTTCTCAGCCTATTAAAGAGGTTAGGCTTGAGTTTTCAAATTATCCTGATGCGGTGAAGGAGAATAATGTTTGGAGAAGAGAAGAGTGAGCTTTATAATTGAAGAATAATAATTTAGTAAAATATTAAAAACTGGTAATCTATTGAAAATGAATTCCTTATATTTTATATAGTTTCAAAAGAATTAGTTACTATCTTTAAGTAACTCCCTGCTTCCTTTATATGACCCCCTTGTGTTTGCCCTTCTCTTTCGCAGGTGTATCCAGCCTTTGTAGCTGAAATACTGAAACAATAACTTCAGAAAAAATCTTTACATCTGTTATATCATTTTCAAAAATATACCGGCTATGTATGAATCATAAATTATTTTTTAAAAATCTGACCCTTCCTATTGCTCTGATCCTGATATCCTCAAATTCCTCACATAAGAAGGTTTTTGGAAAAGTTGGCAGCTCGGCGGAATAAGAACAATTAATCATATTATGAACTTTAAATTTCCACACTATGAAAATGATACTATCAGCAGGATTGGTTTTATTTTACGGTTATGTGTCTTTTGCACAACCTCAGGATTTTGACAGATCAAAATTAGCAGAAGTCGCAGTAAGCAGTATTGATTCAATTTTTAGTGAATTTAACAGAGATGATTCTCCCGGTTGTGCGGTAGGGGTTTTCCGGGCGGGTGAGATAATCTTTTCAAAAGGTTATGGCATGGCAAGTCTTGAGCACAAAATAAGCCTGTCGCCGAACAGTATCTTAAATTTAGGCTCTGTTTCCAAGCAATTTACGGCACTGTCTGTCATCCTGCTGGCTCAAAGGGGACAACTTTCAATTGACGATCCCATTCGAAAGTATTTAACTGAGCTTCCGGAATATGTAAATCCTGTAACTATACGCCAACTGATAAATCACACTAGTGGAATCAGAGACAATGTGGCGCTCCTGCGGCTGGCTCGTGGCCAGGTGGAAAGTGACAGTAAAGAGGTGACCTTAAGTATGCTGGAATGGCAGAACAAATTAAATTTTAATCCCGGCGAAAACTATATGTATAATACCGGAGGGTACAGCTTATTGGCCATGATTGTGGAGCGTGTAAGCGGAAAATCATTCAGGGAATTTACAAAGCAGGAGATTTTTGAACCTCTGGATATGTTAAACAGCAGCTTTCTTTCCCCTGCCACTTCCGAAAACCGCGCCTTAGCTTATACGCCTTCTGGAGATAATGATTACAGGCTTAATATACCAACACACAGTTTGGCCGGACCGGCAGGTCTATATACCACCATTAAAGATTTGGCCAAATGGGATAAAAATTTCTATAATATGCAGGTGGGCGGTCGTGAAGGGGATTCCCTTATGCATCTTCCGGGGAAGCTGAATTCTGGTCAGGAATTAACTTATGCCTCAGGATTACAAGTAGAATCCTATCACGGCTTAAAAACCACCAACCACAGTGGATTCGATCCCGGATATACTACTATGTTGCTTCGTTTTCCTGAGAAGTATCTTACTGTTGCCGTGCTTTGCAATGTAACATCGGCCACTCCATGGGTTTGGGCTTATAATGTAGCAGATCTTTATCTGGCAAATGAAATAGATAAAAAACCCTCGTCAGTAAGTTCTATAAATGAAAAGGTGTCTTTAAGTGAAAAGGAGCTCGAGGTATTTACGGGTATTTATAAAAGCCGGGATGGAATGGTAGTTCAAAGCCTTGACCAAAAGGATGGACAATTGATAGCTACCATTGGAACTTACCAATTTCCATTGTCTAATATAGGAAATTGGCAATTCAATGATGGACTCACTCATTATATTTTATCTTTTACCGAACCAGATGAAGCAGAAGGAATGACAGCAAGCTGGTCTCCCAACCCCACACCAATAAAGGATGGGCCATTAAATCTTTTCCGGATCGAGCTTCGCTGGGATCCTGTTGGGACCGAACTTTCAGAATTTACCGGATCTTTCTTTAGCGAAGAACTTGATGCCACCTGGAAAATTATTCAGGATGATGATGGGCTGATTCTCAAAAGATGGGGTATTGAAGATCAATTCCTGGAACCTCTGTATAAAAATGTTTTTGCCTTCAAGGAAAGTACTTCACCACGCCTGGAGTTCCAACGTGGAAATGATGGAAAGATAAATAATATTGAGGTTTCAAACGAGCAGATTTCAGGAATGAAATTTCTGAAAGTGAAATAGCTGCCTCACGCTATTATGATGGATGAACTGCTTATTAAATGTTGCTAAAGTTAAATAGTAAGACCCCCGCATATGAAAAAGATAAAATTAACCCATCTGATTTCTGCCGCACTGTTGTTTGCATTAAATATTGCAGCAGCCCAACCTATGTCCTTTACCAACGTCACCGTTATCGATGTACGTGAGGGAGTGGCTAAACCTGCTATGACTGTTATAATAAATGGAGAGCATATAACAGCAGTAGGGCCTGTGAATTCTACTGAAATACCTACTGATGCAACTGTCATTGATGCTACCGGTAAATATATAATTCCCGGCCTTTGGGATATGCACTCCCATACCTGGAATGCAGAGGATACCAGAAAAATTGTATTTCCACTTGAAATTACCCATGGAGTAGTAGGTATACGAAATATGTGCGGAGATTGCCGTGGTGATAATTTGAACTGTATTGATCGCGCTACTTATGAGGAAATTGAGGTAATTAAAAAAGAGATTGAACAGGGAAAACTGATTGGTCCAAAGATGTACAATGCGTCGTCCTTCCTGGATGGTAAGCATTCAAACAAGAAAGAAGCTTTAATCATCACATCTCCCGCTCAGGCACGGGAGGTGGTTCGTGATCATAAACGTAAGGGTTTCGACCTGCTGAAAGTTTATGAATATCTTGATCGTGATGTATTTCTGGCACTTGCGGATGAAGCTACAAAAGTGAATATTGAAATCGGCGGCCACGTGCCCTGGGCTGTAACTGTGAAAGAGGCTGTGGAAGCGGGCCAGAAAAGCATAGAACATGGTTATGGACTTTTTGAGGCCGTTTCAGGTATGGAAAACACTTTTGTGGAAGAAAGAATGCAGGCATTGAGCAATGCGGAATTTTCATGGAAGAACCGCGGTAACTTATTAAACGGACCTAACGGACAGTTTACCAGGATGCTAAATCTTAAAGAAGAAAGATTTATGCTGAAAGACTCTTTAGTTCAGGATCTAGCGAAAATCCTGAAAGAGAATAATAGCTGGATTGTACCGACTTTCGCTATGGATGCTGTTTTCCTTAAATATAGGGAAATGACCAACCATGATCTGATGAAATATATCCCTCTGCGACAGAGAGAAGAGTGGGGAAAAGTTATTGAAGAATACGCGGGTATTGATGAAAAATATAAGCAGGCGGGGCAGATTTGGGTAAAAGATTCAAAAAAATTGATTAATCAATTTCACAAGGCAGGAGTGGGGATACTGGCAGGAACAGATTGCGATGTAAAACTAATTGTTCCGGGTTATCACCTGCATAAGGAGCTGGAATTTATGGTTGAAGCGGGATTAACACCACTGGAAGCACTGCAAACTGCCACTCTTAATGCTGCCAAATATTTTGGGAGAGAAGCTGAGACAGGAACAATAGAAAAAGGCAAAATCGCCGATCTCGTGCTATTAGACTCTAATCCGCTTGAGGATATTACCAACACACAAAAAATTCAGGCGGTAATATTGAACGGTCGTCACTTCGACCGACAGGAGCTGGATGAAATGCTGGAGGAAACAGAAAAGGCTGCTAAAATGAAGAATTAAGAATCCAGGTAATGTAAAAAAAATATGACGGGGAGGAGGTGGTAATGTAAATCTTCGTAAATAAATGTAACGTCAGTTTGAGCCTGCCTTGCCGATAGGCAGTTGAATTTTTTCGAACGGCAGTGAGAAGAACTTTGATCTAGAACGGTTTGAGCTTCGAAAGGTTCTCGATACATTTTTCTTAGTCGCTATCGCTCCTATGAAAAACACTCGAATTGACGGGGAGTTTTTTTTTAGATTTTTTATTGAAAATTAGCTGCGTCAGTTCGAGCCTGCCTTGCCGCTAGGCAGGCCGCCTTTCCGGTAGGCAGGTGAATTTTTTCGAACGACAGAGAGAATAAATTTGTCTCGAGAACCTTGTTACCTCTATCAAGACCTTTTCTTAATCGTAAAATAACAGGCCGTTTAAAAAGTCTTTTTTTCCCAGGGCTTTTTATATTGCCTCAGCAAAAATTATACTTTTTAAATAGCCTGCTCCTGATTATTCGAAAATATAGAATTGAAAATTCCTATAAATTAAAATATTAATAATCCAGCATTCTCACAACCGGATCCTTGCCTTCCAAAGCAATGTTATTGTTCTCCAGCAACCAAAGATTTCCTTTTTTATCAAAAGAAATGGCACTGGGAAATGAAAGATTGGAAGCCACTACCTCCACAAGATTTCCTTCGAGGTCGTAAGCACTAATAGTTCCTCCTGCCGCAAGGCCGGGAACGAATGAGGCGATCCAGCTGTTCTCATCAAACTCTACTACGTAAAGTAGTCCGTCCGGGCCAATGGCAAGATCCATAACGGAAGTTAGTCCGTCAATAAGCACCTGGCAATCCCCTGAATCTTCTGTACAGGTCAAATTGTTGGCATCAGCCGGGATTTTCCATACCCGGGAGAGGCCTATAGGTAAACCGGCATCATCAGCCACAGCTCCGGTCAATTCCCCTACGTAGATATACCCATCCGGCCCTACAGCAATGGAAGTAGGAACCGGCTGCACGTAACATGGTATCATTTCACCATCCTCACCTTCAGTGTTCCAGCGAACGATCCAGTCGCCATTTTCATCAACGGGTGGAGTAAAGATCGCTTTCCAGTCTATATCCCCGGTGGTAGTAGCTGAGAGAATGGTGTTTCCCGCGGCATCTGCCACTAAAGCTGTATTGCCCGATAAGGCGACTACGTTAAATGGATTGTTCTGTGGCCCGGCACTAAAACCATCAATAGCTTCACATAGCTGGTCTTTCCACTGAATACCGGCAAAGGCATCCGGGTCATTTTCTCTTTCATAGGCTGCCAAATCGGCTACCATACGTACATTGCCCCTGGACACCCGGTACAATTCCCCAAATTCAGCAAGATCGGTACCTGCGGTGGTAACAAAAGCGTTACCCGCTCCAATAGGTGCAATACCCTGAATAGCGGTTGCAGCATCAATTTCTATCATAGTAGAAACTTTTCCGTTTTTTATGAGCTGAAGCTTTTGAGACTCTCCTTCATTAAGACCCAGCATAATACTGCCATCAGGGGTAGCAGCAATGTCATAAACAGGGGCAAAGAAATCATATGTTCCTGAAAGCTGCTTTTCCTTCATGGACAGGTCAACTTCTTCAATAAGATCGGTGGAGTCCTTTTGACAGGAGAATAAAGTAAGTGCTAAAATAACCAGGACTGAAAAGCGCCCAATTTGGTAGTTAATAATGTTTTTCCCTATTGTCTTCATAATATATAGATATTGATTAATATTCTGATTACTAAACTTATAGGGCTCTATCTCAATATACAATCTTGAAAGTAATATTATGTTAAAATTATATTAACAGAAAAGTTTATGTGTTAAGGGAGCAGGTGATCGTTAATATCAATAATCTCTTCCTCAGAAAGACAGAGCCAGCTGGATCCAGTTAAATTGGAAAAATTCCTGATTTATCGCAATTCTTTTTAATGCTCTGCAGTTTATCCTGGTGTACTCCACCCGTCCATATTATTTTCTCTTCCGTATCTTCAAAATTAAAATAGGATCTTCCACCGGAGAGAGGCAGGAATTCATTGATGGCCTTTTTTGTCCAGCTAATGTTCTGAGCATCGGAAAGATCTTTTGTCCAGTTGGACTCTATCCCCAGTAGATGATTTGCCTTCCGGTGAGGATAGGCAGTATCCTCAGGTTCTATGCTGTCTATGGCTCCTCCCATAAGCCATATATCAACTGTACTTAATGGCGAACGCCGGTTTTTTCCAAGCTCAATGAACTTGTTTATAGCCTTGTCTGAAAGTTCATCAAAATAAAGGGACTTCCAGTAGTAATTCATTTTGCCTTTAGGATAATCCTCATCAAAAAAGGATTGTAGTTCAATGTAAGATATGGGTCCGCTGAGGTCAATTATAGGGTTGTCAATTTCCCGAAAAGGCTGTAGAATCTGTTCTCCCTCCTTAACAGCTCCCGAATACATCGCGGCTACCAGAATGAAATCTTCATTGTATTGGTTTTTGGGAAATGGATCTGTTTCAGGTACACTGCCGTAGATAAGAAGCAAGCTTACTTCCTCTGGTAAACCAATGGCTTTACTCCTGTAGAATTTTAGAACTTTTTTAGCTGCTGATGCGGGATAAAAGACAAGACATGCCATTACTTGAGGGCCAATTTCGTGAAGCCGGAATTCAAAGTTTGAAACCACTCCAAAGCCGCCCCCACCACCTTTAATGGCCCAGAAAAGATCAGGATGTGAAGAAGCACTGGCAGTCACCAGATCTCCGTCCGCAGTAATTATCTCAGCTGAAAGGAGGTTGTCACAGGCTAATCCGTATTTTCTGCGCATCCAGCCAATACCTCCTCCCAGAGTAAGGCCTGCAATTCCGGTAGTAGATACCAGGCCTCCCGGTACCGCCAGGCCCTCTTTTTGAGTAACGGCGTCTACCATTCCCCAGGTTGCACCCGCCTGAACCATGGCACGTTTATTCTTTACATCCAGATCGATATCCTGCATTTCAATGAGATCTATCATCACAGCCTTGTCACGTACAGCACTTCCTGCAACATGATGGCCACCGCCTTTTACAGTTATTAAAATACCGTACTCATTTGCAAATTTCACTGCCTTCTGTATATCAGTAACGTTTTTACATTGCACGATGATCCCCGGCTTGCGATCTATCATACCATTCCACACGCGGCGTGCTTCATCATATCCGGGATCCCCGTTTACCAGCACATTTCCACTAATCCTGTTGCGTAATGCATCTATAGCCTCACCCGGAATTTTTACTGTAGCATTATCCCGGTTTATAAATTCAACCTTTTTCATGTCAGTATTATTTATATGAACTTCAGTTTAAAGAGCAAAGCCGAAACGGGGTTCAAACCGATTTACAGTCTCGGCTTTATCTAATTTAAAAGGGAGGATTTAATACTAATGTATTGAAAAACTGGTTTTTATGAAAATGTATAGTAATGTTTTTGGTAAAGGGCATCAATGTTTTTTAGTTATTTATTAACAGGTAAATGTTCAGAGTGAAGAAAAATGTATCGAGAACGCTTTGAGCTTCGAAAGGTTCTCGATATATTCTTCTTAATCGCTTTCGCTCCCAAGAAAAACACTCGAATTGACGGGGAGTTTTTTTTAATTTCTATTTTTAATGAATAATCACTACGTCAGTTTGAGTGAATTTTTTCGAGCGGCAGTGAGAAGAAATTTGTATCGAGAACGCTTTGAGCTTCGAAAGGTTCTTCTTATTCGCTATCGCTCACAAGAAAAACACTCGAATTGACGGGGAGTTTTTTTTAGATTTTTATTAAAAATTAGCTGCGTCAGTTCGAGCCTGCCTTGCCGTTAGGCAGGTGAATTTTTTCGAGCGGCAGTGAGAAAAAATTTGTATCGAGAACCCTTGGTAGTACAAAAGGTTTTCGAAATATTTTTCTTAATCGCTATCGCTCCTACGAAAAAGACACGAACTGACGGGGAAGTATTTTTAGTTTATTTTCATCGTGATATAAAGGAATCATTCTTTTCCGTTTTCTGCTTTTTTAAAGGCGAAAAACGGAAATAGCTGAGTCCTTTCCACAGCCATTCTACCGGCCCCTGATTAAAATGTCTTAACCACACCTGGCTGAACTTCAGTTGCAAATAAAAAACTACAATCGCCAGCAAAATGTTAATTGAGGGAGAGGTCTTGTCAAAAAGGCCCAATCCGAATTTATAAAATATCAGCAATCCGAAAACTGTTTGCAGCAGGTAATTGGTCAGCGCCATCCTGCCCATGGCTGCGAGTGGCCTGAGGATGTTCTGAAAATATTTCTGCCTGAATAAAAGGCTGATCCCTGAAATATAAAAAATAGTAAGACAGGCGTTATAGACGCTAAACAGGAAGCCGGCCAGCCATTTTAGTGGTGGCACTACAGTAAGCTTCGGAAGGGTGACATAACCGAAAATATACATAAATAATCCAATCGATAATAGGCTTAAAACCGACCTTTTTGTAATGCTATTCCATGTTTTAAATTCTGATAGGTTTTTTTCAATATTGCTGAAGAGTTGCTTGCGGCCGGCAAAGAACCCCAGGAGAAAATAACCAAAGGTCATTAACATCCTTCCGCTTTCCAGCTGATATGCGATCTTCGCCGGCCAGGAACCGGTATTTTCTGCCAGTACGTTTAGAAGATCTCCATCTTTTACCAGCGCATAATATTTACGGGCTTCTGCAGCCATAGGAAAATTGATCTCAGCACCTGGATCTGGCGGATTAAAGAGACCTAAAAGATGCACGGGGAGATTTATGATGAGCAGCAGGGATATCAGCAGCAGGAGCTTATCGGGCATCCGGCGGAAAAACAACAACAGCACTCCCAAAACAGCATAAATGGCCAGTATATCTCCTCTCCAAATGGTGTGGTGCAGAATCCCAATGAGAAAAAGCAGGAACATGCGCCAGATGTAGACTTTGATATTTCTGCCTTTAGATCGATCTTTTCGGAAATGTAGATAAAATCCTAATCCAAACAGGAATGAAAATACAGAGAAGAACTTGCCAAACACTATGGCTCCAAATATCGCCATAGCTACATTATTGGCGAATCCGTCATATTTGAAATAAACTTCAGGTGGCAGTGCCGCCCCGGTGTACCAAAATACCATATGTGCATAGAGGATGCCAGCAAGGGCAAATCCCCGCAATACGTCTAAGATCTCTATTCTGTCTCCCGATGATGTAAGACTGCCCTTCCCCATGAATCCTTTTTGGCCGGTGTTAAAAATATATATTATGAGAGGAAATTTCTCAGGGTTTAAGAAGCATTTACAATTTAATATCTGAAAAATATGCCTCACGGATGATGATAGTTTTAACTGAAGTGGTAAAATGAATCTGACCAAATCGCGATCAAAATTGGCCTAAGTCTTTCTATAGGAGTTTGAAAAAAGAAAAAATAAAGGTATAGTAGGTCATCATTAATTTTCGGGTGTTTTAGTATTGTGAATCAATTTTGATTAAATTGCTGATTATAAGCAAACAATAAATTTTGAAGCACATCCTGATCTTAGTTGTTTTATTTGTAAGCCTTCCGGCTGCATTTGGCCAACAAGTGCAATTGCTCACTGTAGATAACCTGAATGAGCGGTTGGAACAAGGGAAGGATACTACTTATGTCATAAATTTCTGGGCCACCTGGTGTGCACCCTGTATCAAGGAATTGCCTTATTTTGAAAAGTTACAGGAGGAGAAGCAAAAAGAGAAGCTTAAAGTTTTGCTGGTAAGTGTAGATTTTAAGTCCCAGTTGGAGAAGCGGGTTATTCCTTTTGTAAGTAGGCACAGTCTCAAAAACGAAGTATTCCTTTTGGATGAGCAGGATCAACAGGAGTATATTGACAAAATTAATAAAGAGTGGAGTGGGGCTATTCCGGCTACCTTATTTGTAAAAGGAAAGAATAAAAAGTTTCTGGAACAGGAATTTACCTATCCCAAACTACTTTCAGAATATAACAATTTTAATAAATAACACTTATACTATGAAGGCTCTAGTTTTATTTACAATGATGTTTTGTGGCCTGGTGGCCACTGCACAGATCACTACTTTGGAACCGGGAGCTACCGCCCCCGGATTCAGTTTAAAGAATATTGACGGAAAAATGGTCTCTCCTGAAAATTATCCTGATGCAAAAGGATTTATTCTGGTATTCACGGCTAACACCTGCCCTTATGCCATCGCTTATGAGACCCGCCTGGTGGAACTTGATCAAAAATTCTCCTCACAAGGATATCCTGTAATTGCTATTAACCCGAATCCGGAATCGCTTTCTAAGGGCGACAGTTATGAGAAAATGCAGGACAAGGTAAATGAAGCCAGTTTCAGTTTCCCATACCTTTTGGATGAAGGTCAAAGCATTACCAACCTTTATGGCGCCCGGGTAACCCCGCACATTTTCCTGCTTCAAAAGGAGGATAACAATTTAAAGATCGTTTATACCGGTGCCATTGATAATGACACTGAAGATATAAATCCGGACAAGATAAAATATGTGGAAAATGCCATCGCTTCTCTTGAGAAAGGCGAAGCTATTGAGACAGCTTCTACCAAATCAATTGGTTGCACTGTGAAGCGGCCTGCGATTGAATAGCTAAGAAATTGTAGGGGAATGGATGGCAGGCCCTCGTAAGTCGCAGGTTCATCCATTTTATATCATAGAAAATCCCATCTATGTAAGGTGCGGCTCGATTTGGTTAGGCTCGAAGAAATCCAGGAAGCAATAAGAGGAAATTATTGATATTATTCAGTTTTTAAAATTCGCATAAGATCATTTTCGGTTAGAGCCCGATTTGACCAGGTGGCTCTTTTCTTTGGCTCATCTCTTTTTGTAGGTAAACGTTCTGGAAAAATAATTTCCTGAAATAAATTTCCATCTTCTAAAAAAATTCTCGACTCATCCGGATATTCTGCAAAATAAAATTTCCCTGTAGATTTAGAACTATGTTTGTCAGGATCAGGTTGTGTAGATTGAATAATACCGTTGGCTTTATTTATTTCATAATATGCCTGGTTATCGAGATTTAAAATTTCCTTTCCTTCCGGTGTAGTAAAAAGTTCAAAATTTCCCTGTGACCTTATTTCTCCTTTCATTTTTGATGTTTTTATGTTAACAAAATTCTCTTCTTTAATTTACGCAGAATGTTTTCCTGTTTCAAATGCCTTATAATTTTTTAAATGGGAATTGTGATAAATTTAATATTCTCCTCTTATACTTAATAGGGCCGGATTTTTTTCAGTTCCAAGATATTCGCCTGCTGCGGAAAGCGAGGGGTATCTTGTAACCAATCAACTTTATGAAATTTAAAAAACCTTCCAGATATTCCATTTATACCCATATTAATGGTTTGGCAAAATATATGTTTCTCCTGCATTTTCAAGCTGCACTGCCAGAAGTACTTTTCGATATAGCGATAGATAATTATTTCAATTACATCAACCTGTGGATTTTGTATTTTCAAATGAAATAAGCAATGATGAAGATGGGATTAGGATAATGAAAAAATATTAAACAAATTACTTTGGGGGCACACCTTAAAATTGAAGTACATTTAATAACTGTTGGATAAAAAAATCTATTATGAAATATTTTAAACGCCATTATTTACTGGTGCTCCTAATCACTTTAGGAGTTTCCTGTAAAAACTCTCCGGATAATTCCAAAAATACTGCACAAAAAACAACCAATGAGGAGAAGCCAATCATAGCCAGTATTTTAAATGATGAGGATTCATTCTATTACATCAATTTTGAGGATTATCCCCAAATGGATAAGAGCCTTCCTATTGGAGTTTTTGATTCCGGTACAGGAGGTTTAACCGTTCTGGACGCCCTTGTCAATTTTGATAAATATAACAATGACAGTCAAGCAGAAGGCAGTGATGATCAACCGGATTTTACATCAGAAAAGTTTATTTATCTCGCAGATCAGGCCAATATGCCTTACGGGAATTATTCCAGTGAAGAAAAGACAGAGCTCCTGGTTGAGCACATTATTAAAGATACGCAGTTTTTGCTTTCCAATAAGTATTACAGAGAAGGGGAACAAGGCTTTCAGGAAGATAAACAGCCTGTAAAATCCATAGTGATAGCCTGTAATACGGCTACTGCATATGGTAGTGATTTTATACGGGATTTTGTGGATCAAACGGGAATTGACCTTAAGGTAATTGGGGTGATAGATGCAGGAGCACGTGGTACCCTGGCTACTTTTGATAAGGGGGAAGATGGTTCCATAGGGGTTATGGCCACTGTGGGTACGATTCAGTCCAAAGGATATGAAAATACTCTTTTACAAGTTAAGGATGAGCTTGGTTACACGGGGGATATACAGGTTTTTAATCAGGGTGGCCACGGGATTGCCGAAGCGGTAGACGAAGAACCGGATTTCATTAATCGTGATTTGAATGAGCCCAGGGATGATTATCGCGGCCCCTCCCTGGAAAATGCAGATTTCCTGATAGACAGAACATTAATGGACGTTTATAATTTTGATTTTGACCATGGAAAAATGTTATGTGACAGTAAAATTAAAGATGACTGTCAAATCCTTCAGATCAATGATTCGGAAAATTATGTAAGGTATCATTTGGTAAGTCTTCTGGAAAAAATAAGAACGGCAGAAAATCCGCAGCCTCTAAAAGCCATTGTTTTGGGTTGTACACACTACCCTTATCTTACTTCTGAAATAGATGAAGTTTTGGAGGAACTTTACAATTACCGGAAGGATGGGGAGTTTATCTACCGGGAGTTTATGCAGAAAGATATTGCCATTGTTGACCCGGCGGTTAATTTAGCAGAAGAACTTTATATTTATATGAAGGAACAGGATCTCTTTAATCCTTCCGGGGATATAAATAAATCAGAATTTTACATTAGCATACCAAATACAGCAAATACTAATGTAAAGGTAGATGATAAAGGGCGTTTTCCGTATGACTACAAGTATGGCAGGACAGAGGGTGAAATTCAGGAATATGTAAAGGTAGTACCTTTCAGTAAAAACAATATTTCAGAAGAAACCCTGGACCGGTTTAAAGAGTCCATTCCTCAAACCTTTAAACTAATTGAAGAGTTTAACCGTTCAAATTCAAAAGCCACTTACCTGCAATCTACAGCAAGAATTCAGTAGTATGAGAAATACAAAAAGCCGAGAGATTGCATTAATAATTTTTGCCCTTGTTTCCTACACTGCCTTAAAGGCGCAGGGAGACCTGGATATTCTAATAACAGGAGCCGGGTTATTCATAGAAAAGGAGTTCAAATATGTAGATGTTGGTATTAAGGGAGATAAAATTGTTTATGTTGGGGATCCACAAGAAGGATTGAAGGCTGAACGCTCCATAGATGGCAGTGGTTATTTACTTTCTCCCGGGTTTATAGATCCACATACTCATTTGACTTATGACCTTTCCCGGAAAGATCGAAAAGCAAACCTGCCTTACCTTATGCAGGGGGTTACTACTATAGTAACAGGCAATGATGGTACAAGCCCTGTTTTAATTGGGGATAAGCTGGATGAATGGGAAAGAAACGGAATAGGGACCAATGCTGCATTATTTATAGGTCATGGGTCGGTAAGAAAAGAGATATTAAGCCTGGATGATGTACAACCTACTGCCGGGGAGCTGGAGGAAATGAGATCTTTGGTTGTAAGAGCAATGGAAGAGGGAGCTTATGGAATCTCCACCGGATTATTTTATTCCCCCGGAAGTTATTCGGGCACAGAAGAAGTTATTGAATTATCAAAAATAGCTGCAGCTTACGGAGGAATTTACGACACCCACCTTCGGGATGAAAGTAGTTATACTATAGGGCTGATACGGTCCATAGACGAAGTTATTGAAATCGCTGAAAAAGCTTCCATTCCGGTACATATTTCCCATATAAAGGCTTTGGGAAAAGATGTGTGGGGCAAAAGTGCTGAAGTAATTGAAATAATAGAGGATGCGCAGAAAAAAGGATTACATGTAACTGCAAATCAATATCCTTACCCGGCATCGCGAACTAACCTGATTTCGGCGGTGATTCCCCGCTGGGCAGAGAACGGAGGTTATGGATCTTTAATAAAGCGGTTTGACGACAATTCCATTACAGACAGTTTACAGGCCGGAATAATTGAAAACATAAGAAGAAGGGGAGGGCCTCAAACCCTCATCTTTTCTTCAGCAAAGGATACTTCGCTCAATGGCCGTTCCCTAAAAGATATTGCAGAAGATTGGCAAATGAACCCTGCTCAGGCAGTAATAAGATCTTTAAGGCAGGATGAAGATATAAGAGTGGTAAGCTACAATATGACTGAAGAAGATCTCAATAGGTTTATGCGTCAGGATTGGGTGATGACAGGGTCTGACGGCACTCCCGGGCATCCCCGGAAATATGGTTCTTTTTCCCGAAAAATGAGAAAATACTATGGGGAGGATAAAATCGTGGATTTGCCGTTTTTACTTAACAGCCAAACTGCTGTAGTGGCAGAAACCCTTGGCATTGAAAATAGGGGCAAAATACAGGAAGGTTATTTTGCAGACCTTATTCTTTTTAAACCGGAAGAGGTAAAGGATCACGCCACTTTTGATGAGCCATCCAGGCTTTCCAGCGGAATGTTCCTGGTGATGGTGAATGGAAAAGTGGTAATAAAAAATGGAGAATTTACAGGAGAACTGGCCGGAAAAGCCCTTCGAAAAAAAAGTGAGATAAATATTAAAAAAATATGATGATTAAAATATTTCAGCTGCTTGGCATTTTATTTCTTGCATTAAGTGTATCGGGTTGTGCCGATTTTAGTTTGTTCAAAGAAACGGCCAGCAGTGGAAAAACGGCCATTGCAAAGGAAGGAATGGTAGTGACGGCTCATCCTGAAGCTTCACGGGTGGGATATGAAATTTTAAAAGATGGTGGTAATTCCATAGATGCTATGGTTGGAGTTCACTTTGCCCTTGCCGTGGTATATCCATCTGCCGGAAACCTGGGGGGAGGTGGATTTTTAATGTATAGGGAAAACACCGGAGAAATTTCCTCTCTGGATTTCAGGGAAATGGCACCGGAAGATGCCCATGAAGACATGTATCTTAATGAGGAGGGAAATGTAATTGACGGGGAAAGTTTATACGGGCAAAAAGCATCCGGGGTACCGGGATCTGTGGACGGTATGTTTACAGCACACGAGCGATATGGCTCCCTGCCTTTAGAGAGATTAATAGAACCCGCTATTCAACTGGCACGTAAAGGGTTTAATATCACTGCAAATCAGGCCAAAAATTATAATAATTTGCGGAACAGGTTTTTAGAAAACAACCGCAATCCCGGTACGGTAACTTTAATTAAAGATGAGAAATGGCAGGAAGGAGATCTCCTGGTACAGGAAGATCTTGCCCGCACGCTCACCCGAATAAAGGAGAATGGAAGGGCAGGTTTTTACGAAGGTGAAACCGCAGAACTTCTTGTTGCAGAGATGAAGGCAGGGAATGGAATAATAACAAATGAAGACCTCAAGAACTATAGATCTGTATGGAGAGAACCGGTTACAGGGCAATATCGCGGGTATACAGCATATAGTATGGCACCTTCCAGTAGTGGGGGAATTGCCTTAATTCAGCTTCTCAAAATGTCAGAACATTTTCCGCTACAGGACTTTGGTTCCAAAACTGCCAGAACAATCCATTTAATGACAGAGATGGAAAGAAGGGTTTATGCAGACAGGGCTGAGCATTTAGGGGATTCAGATTTTTGGGACGTGCCATTCACTGAGCTTTTGAGTGATAGTTACATAGCAGGTAGAGTGAATAAAATTAGTATGGACAATGCAACCAGTAGTGAAGATGTGAGAGCAATGGAACTAGAAAATATTGCTGAAAGTGAGGAAACCACCCATTATTCCATTATCGATAATGAAGGAAATGCGGTATCATTAACCACCACAATAAATTCCGCATACGGTTCTAAGGTATTTGTAGAGGGAGCCGGTTTTCTATTAAATAATGAGATGGATGATTTTAGCAGTAAACCGGGAGTTCCGAACGTATATGGATTATTAGGTGGTGCTGCAAATTCCATTCAACCCGGAAAGCGCATGTTAAGTGCCATGACCCCGACGATTCTTGAAAAAGACGGGAAGTTGTTTATGGTGGTAGGTACCCCCGGGGGTTCAACCATTATCACCTCAGTGTATCAAACCATAGTAAATGTAATCGATCATAATATGACCATGTCAGAAGCGGTATCAGAAAAAAGATTTCATCACCAGTGGAAGCCGGACCAAATCTCTATCGAAGAAGGAGCTATAGACGACGCTGTGATCCGGGAGCTGGAAGAAATGGGCCATAGGATAAAGAGAAGAGGTTCAATAGGAAAGGTAGATGCGATCCTGGTGCGTCCCGACGGCTCTTATGAAGGAGGGGCAGATCCAAGGGGAGATGACTGGGCTATTGGCCTTTGATGATTTCAAGAAGATCACCTTCTAAAGGGACGTACTATGATAACATCCCGTCAAGCGGGATGGAAAAAAGGGAGAAAAATGCCCTGAAGGGGCGAAATTTGTAAACATCCCGTGAAGCGGGATGAATTAAGAAGAATACTAAGAAGAAGCCCTGCAGGGGTGTAATATATGCCCTCCAGGATATTACTTCCAAACATACTTCTCTCCCGCTGCGCAAAGTCTCCTGACTTTGAGCCAACCCAAACATGTTGTTCACTCCGCATATCTTAACGTCTCCTGACGTTTGAACGAATTGCCTTAAAATCATAATCCCAGGCAGAGCAATACAGCCCTGCAGGTGCGTAATACCTACTCATATCATGAATTTATTCCCAAACATACTTCTCCTCAAATTCGACATTATATTTTTGTAAAAAAGCCCGGTATTCTTCCTGAAATGTCTTCTTGCGATGATGCTCATGCTGATTAGCGATGTATTCA
>JAGXIL010000051.1 GCA_024635655.1 Gillisia sp.
ACAAAACGTTTAAAATAATTCACCACAGGCAAAGGAAAAGGAATACCTGAAGTGGTTGAATAAGACAATCCCAGGATCAATCGCACAGGGTCAACAAAACGTTCATCTTCTTTAATCCTAATAAATACAACAGCTCCTGTATATATAAGATCATCATTAATTACTTTTTCAGTCTCAAAATTAGATGCCGCCATAACGCCGCCTGCAGCTCCAAACCTCCAAATCTCATTTACTTTAAAGGTATAGGCCAAATTAAAAGCAAAAGATTGGAACCGGTCCAGTTCGTATGTGTCAAAAACCGCCGGGTCATTATATTTCAAGTTGGTGTTGCGGTATTCAATTCCCGGGATGAAATAGGCCCCGTCCTCATTGAGCTTTATAGGAAAATTTATAAAACTTCTGAACCTTCGGAAGGAATTGTCAGAGTCTGACTGCGGAAAGTAAGTATATTCAATTCGAGCCAGGTCTGTACTCTGGGCACTTGCTACTTCGGAAAAAACAGCAATAAGCAACATTAAAATTCCTTTGGAATATCTACTCATGGGGTAACTCTTTGGTTAAATTGTTATTCCCCGGGTAGTACATATGTACATCTCTTTGCGGGAAAGGAATAATTATTTTGTTGAGCCTGAATTTGTCATCGATCCTGAACCTAAGCTGGCTTTTCACCTTTGGATCTACAAAACTATCAGTAACAAAAAAATGTAAGGAAAAAATCAGGGCCGAATCACCAAAATCCTCAAAAAGCACAAAAGGTTCCGGTTTTTTCACAAGGCCAGTTTGCTCCTTGGCACATTCCAATAATATTTGCTTTACTTTTAAAGTATCACTTCCATAGGCCACCCCTACCTTCACAAATTCCCGGGTAGTTTTATGATTCTGGGTGTAGTTGAGAATTGTATCGCTTATAAACTTGTGATTGGGGATCACCAGGATCTTGTCATCCCTGGTAAGCACCCTGGTAGTTCTCAATTTAATATCGATAACCCGGCCCACTCTCCCATCCATTTCAATAATATCGCCTACAAGCAGGGTTTTATCGGTTATAATAAAGACCCCGCCAATAACATCCTGAAAAAGTTCCTGTAAAGCTAAACCTAAACCTACAAATAAGGCTGCTGAAGCTGTTAAAAGTATGGTAATATCTATGCCTGCAGAACTTAAGGTAAGGATGATCACAATTAAATAAATAAGATATCTTATAAATTTGAAGACACTTATAAATTTGAGCTTATCTACTTCCGCTAGCTTTCTGGTAAATAAGATTCGAACCCCCCGTAAAACAATATTGGTGATTATAAAAACAAGTATAACCAGCAAAATTAAACCCACTGTTATTCTTATTGGGTCTTCTTCACTTCCAATATTTCCAAACAGGCTGAAATTCAAAAATTCCTTAATAGAACCCCAGATATCTTCTTCAATGATTTCTTGAATTTCGCTCTGCATCATTAATATTTAAGCCATTTATACAATTCCTTATAAGTAGGCTTTTTACCATACATAAGAATACCCACTCTGTAAATCTTTGCCGCCAGCCATAAAATTGCAATATTAGTAACAATTAAAAGTAAGACAGAAATTCCCAGTTCCCACCATGGGACTCCAAAAGGTATTCGCATAAGCATCACTATGGGAGAGGTTAAAGGGATCATCGAAAAAACAGTAGACACAGTTCCATGCGGATTTTCAATGACTGAGAAAAAGCCTACGTAGATCCCCAGCATTAAAGGCAGAATAATGGGAAACATGAATTGTTGGGTATCAGTTTCAGAATCTACGGCAGCACCAATTGCAGCATAAATTGCACTGTACAGAAAATATCCCCCAATAAAATAAACCAGGAATGAGATTACGAGGCTAAGCATGGGAAGGTTGGCAACATCTGTGAGTAGCTGCTGCATATCACTATTCGCCAACTGGTCAAAACCCTGCTGTGCTTCAGAAGGAGGAGCTACCATGGGAACCCCGGTCATGGCAGATGCAATGAATAACAAAACAGATCCCAAAATCACCCAGATCGCAAACTGGGTAATGCCGGCAAGAGAGGTTCCCAGGATCTTCCCCAGCATAAGGGTTATGGGTTTTACAGAAGAAACAATGATCTCAATGATCCTGTTCGTTTTTTCTTCAATAACACTTCGCATTACCATGTTGCCGTAGATGATGATGAACATCATGAGCAAATATCCGGCAGCACCTCCAAATATCATTTTGATATAACCGGACATTCTGGAGGTTCTTTGCCCCTGGAAATTCTCAATTTGTATATTAACCTTGGTTTCTGCTGACTGGATCTGTGAGATGTCCACTCCCCTGGCAATGAGTTCCCGGGTAGTGAGTTTTTCGGTAATTATTCGTTCCATTTGCTGAAGAGTGCCAAATCCCGGGGACTCTTTTCCGAAGAACTCTATGGATTCTGCAAGCTCCACATTATTCTCCATATCGGGAATATAAAGAACTCCCTGGTATCCTTCCAGTTCTACTATTCTCTTAGCTTCATCAAGAGAAACAGTTGAGAGGTCAAGATATTGTATATCTTCAGTGTCTTCAAATTCCCCCGAAAATACCCCACTCTGGTCGTTGATTCCTATTATTTTTTGTTCCCCGTTGTTAAGCATACTTAAATAGGCGATCAAAAAGAACATCCCTACAAGGATGAGCGGACTCAAAAAAGTCATCACGATGAAAGTTTTGTTTCTTACCCGGGCCATGTACTCCCTATGGATGATCAGTTTTAGATTACGCATTTTGGGTAACTGTTTTTATAAAAATATCATTAACAGAAGGGATCACTTCTACAAAATGATTCACCTGGGCCCTGGCTACCAAATATTGTAACAGGTCATTTGGCGTGCCCCCGGGAGCAATTTGCAACCGCAATTTAAGGTCTTCTGTAATACTTTTAAAATTTGCTTTCTCCACTATGAAGTTTTGTTCCAGCTGCTTTAGAAGTTCGGGTTCATTATGGGTGGTTAAGCCCACTTCAAAAGTATTAGATTTATAGGCCCTTTTAATATCTGATACCTTACCATCCAGCAATTTTTCTGAAAGGTGTATCAGGGCCATATATTCGCATAGCTCTTCCACACTTTCCATTCTATGGGTAGAGAACAATATCGTAGCTCCCTCTTCCCTCAAATTCAGGATCTCATTCTTTATTATATCTGCATTTAAAGGATCAAATCCTGAGAAAGGTTCGTCAAAAATGAGGAGTTTGGGATTGTGGAGCACGGTGATGACAAATTGCACTTTTTGAGCCATCCCTTTAGAAAGTTCCTGGATCTTTTTATCCCACCAGTGTGTAATGTTCAGCCTCTTAAACCAATACTCCAAACGCTCTTTTGCCTGGGCCTTGCTCAGGCCTTTTAGCCGGGCGAGGTATAGCGCCTGCTCCCCCACTTTCATAGATTTGTAAAGGCCCCTTTCCTCGGGTAAGTAACCAATTAATCCAATATCGTTGGGATGAAGGGGTTTACCATTAAAAAATACGGTACCACTGTCTGGCATGGTTATCTGGTTGATGATCCTGATAAAGGTGGTTTTCCCGGCCCCGTTGGGACCTAATAATCCAAATATGCTTTGCTCCGGGATAGCAATGGAAACATCATTTAACGCAATAAATTTTCCAAATTGCTTGGAAACATTTTCTGCCACCAGGAGGTCATTCATAAGTTTTGTTTAAAAAAAGTAAATATATTGAAAAGCAGAAGAAGCCGTGAATTTATCAGGGAATTTATTAGATCAGAAGTTTGGTGCTTTACCAAAAGCAAAAACCCACCCTTAAAATGAATTAAGGATGGGAAAAAAATTGCTATGAAAAAGAAAAATTATCACTAAAGCTTTTAGTGATACTCAAATATATAAAAATTATATTAAATCCTTTGGTTTTTAGGAAAACATGTCTTTTACTTTTTCAAAAAATGATTTATCGCTCAATTCGGGGTTGGGCTGGAAATTTTCATCTGTAGCCATCTTCTCAAAAAATTCGCGTTGTTCCCGGTTTAGAACCTTTGGTGTCCATACATTCACGTGCACAAGAAGATCTCCTTTTCCGTATCCGTTAAGGTTTGATATTCCTTTTCCGCGCAGGCGTAATATTTTTCCGGATTGCACCCCCTCATCAACTTTTATTCGAACTTTTCCCGTTACAGTATCAATTTCTCTTGAGGCCCCAAGAGCCGCTTCAGAGAAACTGATGTAAAGATCGTAATGAAGGTTGTCACCTTCCCTGGAAAGGGTTGGATGCTCTTTTTCCTCAATGGCCACAAGAAGATCTCCTGCAATTCCATTACCCGGGGCATCATTCCCTTTTCCTGTCACCTTTAACTGCATTCCGTCTTCAACTCCGGCAGGAATTTTAATAGAGACAGTTTCTTCCCGCGAGATAAGTCCCTGAGCATCTGCTTCAGCAGGTTTTTGGTCAATGATCTGTCCGGCACCACCACAGGTGGTACAGGGAGAAGCTGTTTGCATTCTTCCAAGGATCGTATTAGTGATCCTGGTTACCTGGCCTGAGCCATTACAGGTAGAACAGGTTTTATATGTTGTCCCTTCAGCCTGGACCTTTCTTTTAACTTTAATTTTTTTCTCGGCCCCGTTGGCTATTTCCTCAAGGTTAAGACTAACGCGAATCCTAAGGTTGCTTCCTTTTACCCGTCGCTGCCCGCCACCAAAGCCACCGCCAAAGCCGGAAAAACCTCCTCCGCTAAAGCCGCCGCCAAAGATATCTCCAAACTGGCTGAAGATATCGTCCATGTTCATACCACCACCGGCTCCAAAGCCGCCTTCAAAGGCCTGGTGACCGTACCTGTCATATTTGGCACGTTTATCTTCATTACTTAAGACCTCGTATGCTTCAGCTGCTTTTTTAAACATTTCTTCAGCATGATTATCACCGGGGTTTTTGTCGGGGTGAAATTCAATAGCTTTTTTCCTGTAGGCTTTTTTAATCTCGGCTACAGAAGCGCTCTTACTTATTCCTAGTATTTCGTAATAATCCTGTTTCATTATGTGATTTTGTGATTTTAAAAAGTGACTACTTACCTGTCACTACTTTAGGATAGCGTATGATCCTATCTCCAAGTTTGTATCCGCTTTCCACAACATCAACTATCTTGCCTTTTAATTTATCTGACGGGGCGTCAATCTGCGTAATAGCTTCATGCACATCGGCATCAAAAACATCTCCTTTTTCTACCTTCATGGCCTCAAGACCTTTATTCTTTAGAGTTTCTTTGAATTTATTATGGATCAATTCCACTCCTTTAAGCAGGTTCTTATCCTTGGCTTTTTTAATTTCATTCATTGCCCTGTCAAAATCATCTAATACCGGAAGCATGGCAGTCATCACTTCCTGATTAGCAGTTTTAAATAGTTCAATTCGTTCCTTGGATGTACGTCTTTTATAATTCTCAAATTCTGCGAAAAGCCTTAAGAATTTATCTTTTTCCTGTTCCAGGTTCGCTTTTAGAGCATCGGTTTCTGAAGCATGCTCTCCTTCTTTCCCGCTTTCTACTTCCTCAATGGCTTCATCAAGCACCTCTTCAAGCTGATCTTTTAGACTCTCCTGCTCGTGGCCATTCTCTTTATTTTCCTGTTGTATATCTTCCTGGTGTTGGTTCTCTTTATTGTTACTCATGAGTTGACAAATTTAGTTATTGATCAAAAGTCAAAATTTCTGCCAAAGCTTTTAAAATGTCAAAATGTCACCACTTATAAGTTTAAGATAATTTTAAGAAGTGTGTGACAGCTGATAGAGTAATTTCGCAGCTTAATAAATTAATTTTTTTAAAATGAAAAAAAGTATTTTAAATGTTTTTATGATCGCCGCTATTGCGATGGCAACTGTGGGATGTAAAAATGATAACCGCGAAGCTAACACTGAAGATGCAAGAGAAGTTGCAGCTGCTAATATGGAAGCTGTAGAATTTGTAGTTGATACTACATCTTCTGTGATTGAGTGGCAAGGTGAAAAACCAACCGGAACTCACACGGGAACTATTGACATCGCTCAGGGTTCTTTTTATGCCAATGACAGCATTGTGGAAAGCGGAACTTTTGTAATTGACATGAATTCCATTGACGTTACAGATCTTGAAGGGGAAGAAAAAATGAACCTTGAAAATCATTTAAAAGGAACTGTTGAAGGTAAAGAAGGTGACTTTTTTAATGTTAATGAATATCCTGATGCAACCTTTGAAGTAACCGGAGTAAATGAAACCAACGGTCAAACTATGCTACAGGGAAACCTTACTTTAAAAGGGGAAACCAAAAATGTTGAATTTCCAGTAAACATAGATATGAATGGAGACACTATGGAATTGACCAGCGAAGGCTTCACGATTGACCGTACCAAATGGAATGTGAACTACGGATCAAAATCTGTTTTTGACAGTTTGGGAGACAACTTCATCAATGATGAAATTGAACTTACCATTAAAGTTAAAGCTAACAGAGCAACAACTAATGCCTAATTTCTTATAAGACATTAAATTAAAATTATAAAGGCTGCCGTAAGGGCAGCCTTTGCTTTTTACACCAAATCCTCCAGAGCCTTGGAAAGATTTTTGAACTTAAAATTATATCCTTCATTCTGGATCTTCTCTGAACTCACCAGCTGACTTGAAAGCACCACCGTAGCCATTTCACCCATTGCTACTTTTAAAGCTACTGCAGGTATATTAGGCAAATAGATCTTTTTATATACGTGCTTTGCAATACACTCCATTAATTCTTCATTGGTCACGGGATTGGGAGCTACAGCATTATATATTCCGTTCAATTCATTTTTATAGATATGATAGTATATCCCTACCAGGTCGTCAATGTGTATCCACGACTGCCATTGTTTTCCGCTTCCAAAAGCAGCACCGGCATTTAAAGAGGCAGGAGCTTTCATTTTTGGTAAAGCTCCCTGTTTTGAATCCAGTACCATTCCTGTTCTCACCTTTGCCACTTTCATCCCCAGGTTCTCAAATTGATTGGCCCCCGCCTCCCATACCTCCACAACCTTGCCCAAAAAGGAAGTGTCTACCGCTTTTTCATTTTCAGCATACAATTTTTGAAGCGAACTTGGATAGATGTTGATCCCACTGGCAGATATGTATATAGGGACTTTATATTCAGAATTTTTAAGGGTATTGTAAAGAAGATCTGCTGAAGTTGTCCTGCTTTCTATAATTTCTTTCTTATAGCTGTCTGTCCATCTTTTTGCTACAGTGGCACCGGCTAGATGAAAAATGGCATCAACATCCTCCAGACTTTTTTCATCAAGTTCCCCTTCTGCAGGATTCCAGTAAAATCCTTTATATTTGGGCAGCTTTTCAATTTTATTCTTACTGGTGGTGAGATAATTTACGGCAATGTTATTCTTATTCAGCAAACCGGTAAGATGTGTCCCCACCAGCCCTGTGGCACCTGTTATTAATACTTTCATTTTTTTCTACAAGATAGCCATAGACAGCTGGTCCTTCTAATTTTTATTACAGGTTTAACAGGCGCTAAATACTAACCTTTGTAGCTCTTAACATCTCACGCTTTCCCGGGGGCCCCGGCAAACGCTCCACCTTAAAACCTACTGCGAGCATGGCTCTTCTCACACTTCCTTTTGCGGCATAAGTCACCAATACCCCCTGCTGCTTTAAAGCCTCAAACATGATCCGGAAAATAGATTCGGTCCAGAGATCGGGCTGCACCCTGGCTCCAAACGCATCAAAATAAATAAGCTCATAGGTATCTATCGTAGTGATCTCCTCAAAAAATTTCTTTTGTTTTGTAAGGCTGAAATTTCCGGTGATCTGCTGAGGTAATTCCCATTTTGCAGCATGTAACCGGGTAAAGATCCCAGGCGCTTCTATTTCTTTGAGCTCTTCAGCAAAATTAAGGTGTTCCAATTCTTCCGTAAGCACGGGATATGCTTCCACTCCTGTATAATCGATGCTGATATCCTTATCCCGCATCTCCTGCCAGGTCACCAGGGCATTTAATCCTGTTCCAAATCCAATCTCCAGGATAGAAATTTCCTTTGGCTCCTGCTCCAGGATCTTCTTTAAGCCCATTTCAATAAATACGTGCCTGGCTTCCTGAATGGCGCCGTGTTTAGAATGGTATTGTTCGTTCCACTGCGGAAGGTGAATGGTAGTAGAACCATCCCCGGTTTTTATAATCTCACGTTTCAAATTACTCCTTTATTAATACTCCGTCTGCCAAAAATGAAAGGCCGCGTTTGGGCGTTGTAATGGCATTGATCTCTGCTTTGGCCTTCCCATTATCTTCAGCATAATGCTTTTGATCCTCCACAGAAACTTCTGCAATATAAGCCTTACCATTCACGATCACCTCCTTCTGCTCAATATCTTTGGGTACAAAAAAACCATAGTCCTTAAAGGTAACCATCACATCTTCATCTCCCTCCGGAAGGTCAAGGGTCATCCAGCAGCCTTTGTTTTTACAAACCGAATTGACCGTGGTCCTAAAGCTTACAGAAATAGTATCTCCCGGGCCCAGATCCTGATATTTCTCCCCCATTTCAGCAGAAGTAAGGCTATTCTCCGAAGAAATCTCTTCTCCATAGGAATTATATGCAAGATTATTCTCTTCGAAGTTATGTTTCTGTTGGCTGTTGTTACAGGAAAGGAGAGCCAAAACAACAATTGCGGCTATAAAATATAATTTACTCATAATCTTTTATTAAAAAGGTGTGATTTCCAATACGTTAGCAAACTTACCAAAAGTTTCAATTTTTTTTATATTAATATTTGGGTAAATTTGCTTTCTAAAATATTCATTAAAATGAAATACGATGCTTCTGTCGAAATCGATATAGTTAAGGCTACATCTTCAAAAATAGATTCCGTTGACTTTGAAAATTTAAAATTCGGTCACATTTTCACAGACCATATGATGTCTTGCGATTATGAAGACGGCGAGTGGAAGACTCCTTCTATAAAACCTTACGGACCTATTTCTCTGGAGCCATCAGCAAAGGTATTTCATTACGGGCAGGCTGTTTTTGAGGGTATGAAAGCATATAAGGACGAGGAAGATAAGATCTGGCTTTTTCGCCCCGATGAAAATCTAAAACGCATTAACCGGTCTTCAGAACGTATGGCTATTCCTGCGTTTCCTGCTGAATATTTTTATCCTGCTTTAGAAGAATTACTAAAACTTGAAAAGAACTGGATCAAAAAAGGATTTGGGAACTCGCTGTACATTCGCCCTTTTGTAATTGCTACGGAAGCGGGGGTATTAGCTTCCCCGGGATCCAGGTATAAATTCATGATCATTTGTTCGCCTGCAAAATCTTACTATACCGGCAAGGTAAGGGTTAAATTTTCAGAAAAATACAGCCGTGCAGCCGATGGAGGTGTTGGTTTTGCTAAAGCTGCCGGAAATTACGGAGCACAATTTTTTCCTACTAACCTTGCAAAAGAAGAAGGATTTCAACAAATTATCTGGACCGATGCAAATTCTCACGAATTTTTAGAAGAGGCCGGTACGATGAATATCTTTTTCAGGATCAATGACACCTTAGTAACTGCTCCAATTAGTGACAGAATTCTAGACGGTGTGACCAGGAAAAGTATTTTATCCCTGGCAGAAGAAAATAATGTTTCAGCAGAAGTGCGCCGTGTTCCGGTAAAGGAGATCATAGCAGCAGCTAAGGACGGAAGCCTAAAGGAGATCTTTGGAACAGGAACTGCAGCGGTAATTAATCCTATCCAGGGGTTTGGACATCAGGGTGAAACTTTTGAACTCCCAAATATCGAAGATTCCTACGCTAAATTATTTAAGGATAAATTAATGAAAATACAGTACAATCTGGAAGAGGACCCGTTTGGCTGGAGATACCTTGTAAAGGAATAAAGTGTATTACTAAATATACAAAAAGACTTTCTATGTGGGAAAGTCTTTTTTGTTTTAAAGGATCTCGTGAAACAGTAACCTAACCTGCCAGACTCTTATAATTCTTATCTACTCCTCCAGTATCTTCCTGATATCCGGCCTGAAGTAATTAGGACCTTTTAGTACTTTACCATCTTCCCTGAAAACCGGCTTCCCATCGCTGCCCAATTTGCTCATATTACTTCTCTGTATCTCTTCAAAGACTTCCTCGATCTTATGTTGCATTCCATGCTCAATGATCGTTCCGCACAGGATATAAAGCATATCGCCCAGGGCATCGGCAACTTCCGGCAGATCGTTCGCATTGGCTGCTTCTATATATTCTTCATTTTCCTCTTTCATTAAATTGAAACGAAGCAAGTTTTTGGAAACTCCAAGATCGGCTATAGGCTGGTTGTTTATTCCAAGGCCAAAAGCGTTGTGAAATTCATGAACTGCGGCAATTCTTTTTTTCATGTGATAGTTTATTTATTATACCGGGATATTCCCGGCACCTACTGATAAATTATTTCTGATCCCGGATTCTATACATTCTGCAAATACGCCGGAATAGTTTAAATTTGCTTAAAAATAGTTAAATGTTTAGTACAGGCCAATGGATTTTTGCTGCATTCTTTTTAGTTGCTTTTATAGCAGTAATGATCTACAGTTATAGAAAAGACCTTGCATTGCACAAAAAGTATTACCGGGGAAGCCTCTTTGTATTAATTGGCTTTATAGTTTTTATCGCATTGTTATTTGTTATTAAAGAATATTTAAAAAATTGAACAGGCCCTAAAGAATATTTTTCTTCAAGAAATCGTCCTGAAGATCATCAAGTACTAAAGCATAAATTCTGCCCCGGCCCGGCTCCAGGGAACAGAAAAAGCAGTTCCTGATCTCCTGTTCATTTTGCGGTTTAAGTATCAAATCGCCACTTGTAAATTAACTATATTAGCCTGATTAAATGATAATACCCCCAAACTTTAAATGAAAATTTTAAAATACCTTTTTTTTCTTTTCCTGATTGCGATCATCGCAGGAGCTATATATATTGCTACAAAAGATGGTGATTACCAAATTGAGGAAACAATTACCGTGAACGCGCCGGCGCCTGTGGTTTACAGTGAGGTAAACAATTATACCAACTGGGAATCCTGGGGTCCGTGGAGAAAAACCTCAGATAATATCATTATAAATTACAACGAAACTACCCGGGGTGAAGGCGGGGGATTTTCATGGAAGAGTGATGAGGGCGACGGAAGTATTACCACTACAAAGGCAAATCCTAATGAGGCTCTTGAACAGGATATGAATTTCAAACCTACTTTTGCGGAATCCAGTGGAAAAATGTACTGGAATTTTGAAGAGGTTGAAGAAGGAACCCGCGTAACGGTGGGGATGAAAGGGTCGCAAAGTTTTAAAGAAAAGTTGGCTTATGCCTTGCGGGATGATTCTTTTTCATCTATTATGGAGCCTAAACTTGAGGCCAGCCTGGAACAATTGAACAGGGAAGTTGTTGAAAAAATGAGTATATACTCGGTGAATGTAGACGGGTTAACCACCCACGGTGGGGGATTTTATATGTACACTACAACTGCAACTAAAATTGATCAAATCCCTACGAGAATGGAGAAAATGGTTTCTGAAGTATCAAATTATATGGAAGATAACAGTATCACCCAATTAGGTTCTCCCTTTGTATTATACAATGATTTTAATGAACAGAACAATACTGCCATATATTCTACAGGGATCTTTACTCCCAGCCTGGTAATTACTCCCACAGATAGTGACATTCTCAATGGGATGATGCCCGTGCAAAAGGTTGTGAAAACAACGCTGAAGGGATCAAGGGAAAATTTGAGGGAAGCATGGGATCAGGCTTATAAATATATAAAAGAAAGCAACTTCCAAATAGATGAAGAAAGCCAGCCTTTTGAGATCTATAAAACTGATGCTGATTTAACCGTTAACCCGGCCAATCATCTCACAGAGATCTATATTCCCATAATTGAGGAACAAGCCGCCAATTATCAATCTCAGGAATAAATGAAAGCTTTTTTGCTGGTATTTCTGGGTGGTGGATTAGGAAGCGTGGCACGTTTTCTAATTTATAAACTTATGGCTATAGGTAATATAAGTTTGCCATACGGTACTCTGCTGGCCAATGTTACCGGAAGCCTTATCCTGGGCGTTATCCTGGGCTACTCCTTAAAGGAGGGAAACCTTTCCCAAAATACCCTTCTTTTTCTCACCACAGGATTTTGTGGTGGATTTACAACATTTTCTACTTTTGCATTTGAAAACCAGGCATTTTTGCGCGCCGGAGATTATATATCTTTCTCGGTCTATGCCTTTGGAAGCCTCTTTCTCGGGATCACGGCTATTATCTTAGGTATTATTCTCTCGAAATTGATCTGATTCTTTTCACTTTATAAATTAAAATGATTTGAACCTGATTGCGAGCTTGTGCAAACTGTTTTGAGACCAGGAAAGAGCAAAACTACAGCAAACAGGGTATATATTTGCAATTTATAAATTGTGTATTTTATTCCTGATTTCTTCAATTATCTTATCTAACCCTAAAGAATTTTAATTTAATTTAGATCCATATTTTTCAGGATGCTGCAAAATCTTTTTAAGTCCTACATAGGTTCCTTTGGTGGATTAAGGCGCGAGATCTGGCTTCTGGCCTTTATTACTTTTATTAACCGTGCCGGCACCATGGTTATTCCATTTCTCTCACTTTACCTTACCAAAAGCAGGGGATTTTCACTGGAGGAAGTAGGTTGGATACTAAGTTTCTTTGGACTGGGTTCTGTTGCCGGCTCCTGGATTGGAGGCAAACTGGTAGACAGTATAGGGCATTATAAGACCATGGCGAGAAGTCTTCTTATATCGGGTTTTCTATTTGTCTTGTTGCAATTTCCGGTTTCCTTTTGGGGCATTTGTGGCGGAATCTTTATAGTCATGTTATTTGCAGACGCCTTTCGACCTGCAGTTTTTGTTGCAGTAAATGCCTATTGTAAGCCCGAAAACCGTACCCGGTCAATAACCCTTATCAGGTTAGCCATTAACCTGGGCTTCTCTGCCGGGCCCGCTGTAGGAGGTTTGATCATAGCCGGTGCAGGTTATAACGGATTGTTTTGGGTAGATGGAATCACCTGTGCCCTCGCAGGTATTTTATTGCTGAAGTTATTGCATCCTAAAAAGGCGGTAGAAAATAAGAAGGAGGTACTTTTGGCACCGCAAACGGTCTTAAAAGACAAAGTTTATCTCGTGTTCATAGCTGCCATGATCCTTTTTGGTTTTGTTTTTCTCCAGTACTTTTCTACTATGCCACTATACTACGCAGAAGAATATTTCCTTACCGAATTTCAAATTGGACTGCTGCTGGGTCTAAATGGATTACTGATATTTTTACTGGAGATGCCCCTGGTCAAATTTCTGGAAACAAAGGTCAAATCCAACTTGTTTCATATTCTTACCGGAACTTTACTGGTAGGTTTTAGTTTTTTATTGATCAATTTTACCGGCTGGGTTGGGATCCTGGTAGTAGGCATGATCTTTCTAACAATTGGTGAAATGGTCGCATTTCCTTTTTCAAACAGCTTTGCCCTCAAACGGGCAGAAAAAGGAAAACAGGGTTCTTATATGGCGCTGTACAGTATAGCATTTTCAATTGGCCATATTTTTGGGCATAATACCGGGATGCAGCTCATAGGAAAATTTGGTTATGAGGTTACCTGGAACGTGATGATCATTATTTCCCTAATTTCCTGTGCCATGCTGGGTTGGGTGTTCCTTTTATTAAAAAAAGAAACTCCGGAACCTATGGTGAATTATCGTAATACTTAGATTCTCCTAAATATTTTCTTATGATGTCATTGTACTCCGGGCTTAATTTGAGATCCAGGGTTCCCGGAATATTATAGAGGCTTTCCATATCCTTATATCCTGTTTTCAAAAGATCTTCAAGATAAAGAAGGGCAGTATAATAATCCCCGTCCTGAGCACTTATGGAGATAATATTCATATATCCTTCCGGATTCTCTTTGTCAAAAATGGTTTGGAGAATGGCTGTAAAGACCATTGGATCAATTGATGCATTTGCCTCCTTAAGATCAGAAAAAGTCGCATCGGCCATAGATCCTAACAGCCCCTCCATGCGGAATGCCATTTCAGCTTCAGCCTGGTTATCCCCTTCCTGCATCTCTTCCAGTTCTTTCATTTGCTGGCTCCACCAGCCAAGATTCTCAAAATTAGCAGAATTCACATCTTCTGTGAAGTAATACACATAAAGGTCAATCAGCTCTTCCTCTTTAAATTGAGCACGATTATATATCCGTCTTTGTTGCTTAAAAACTTTCTCGCCTCGAATGGATTTCAACCGCTGATTAAGATCCTTCTTTTTATTATAGAGATCATAACGGGGGATCATTTTTTCGAGATATTGATAGGCTTTATAATGTTGCATTTTTCTTCTCAGGCTTTCTGCAGTCTCAACGTCTTTTTGATACAGCATTTCAACAAGTTCCGGATCCTGCGAACGAAAACCTTTTGCCATAGCCTGCAGGGTTAGGCCCGCCAACGCGTTCGAGGCCATATCTGGATTTGGCCATTCATGCCCACCTTCATATTTATATAAGGATGCCGCAAGTCCTGCCCTTTTCAAAAAATCTGTTGTTTCTTCGAGAACAAAATTCCTGTAATCTTTATAACCTACCAGCCCAATGAAGGAGAAATTCGCCCCTTTTTTAATAAAATCTGAATTTACCCAGGTATCCCCAATGGAAATAACTCCTCTGATCTCCGGAAAAACGGTAGGTAAAGCACTGGCAACTTTTGCACCTTCAGAAAAACCTGCAGCATAAACCCCATTTTGATCTATAGGGAAATAGTTAAAGATCCTGTTCATCAATCTCGTACCAACTTTTACATTGTTTACCAGACTGCTGTCGGAGCTTATATCATTAGAAGCCGCCAGGATATATCCCTGTTCTTCTGCAGCTTGCCGCAGCAGTTGAGCGGCAGATCTTCCCCTGCCATCAGTATCAAAGACAAATAAAACCGGCCAGGCCCTCTCATTTGAAAAATTTGATGGAATAAAAAGGCTGAAAGTTTCTGCAATACTGTCGTTGATAGCCAGTGAATCTACCACCGTGCCTTTCTGGATCGTCAATTCCTGAGCTATTCCCAGCTGGAAAGAAAATATCAACAATATTAAACTGATGTACTTCACCATAGTATATTTAGGTTCCCATAAAGTTAGCGTTTTGACCCCAAATAAAAAAGACTCCCAAATAATGGAAGCCTTAATTTATATTGCAAAGCAAATTATCTTTTAATTCGCTGTAACTTCATTTTTCTGGAATCAGCAAAAAAGAACCATGCCAGTGCTGTTACGATCAAAAGATCTGCAAATATGAGGAACAACACGCGAATAATTTCTATACCTGAAAAGCTTAATCCTGCAAAACCTACTATTCCCGTTATTGCTGTTAATATTACAAATAATATCAAATAATTTTTCATAATGTCTAATTTTGATTCAAAGATAACTACATACCAGTCGTAATAATATTAAGAAAATTACAATTGGTTATTATTTAACTATAGTATAATATTTTCTAAAATTCGCACCGGTGTATTTTGGGCTTTTTTGTTGATTTTTCCGCAGAAATACAGATTGATTAATTATTAAATAATATTGTCTATCTTTGCGGCCGGTTGCCACCTTCTCCAAAGGCAACATTTAAACATCGACTGCCCACAAAACATACGTTATTCGGTGCAGCGCATATATTTTACAAATGACATTTAACGATTTACAATTAACTGAACCTTTAAAAAAGGCAGTAGAAAAAGCAGGATATACAACTCCCACCCCAATACAGGCACGCTCTATTCCGGCAATTTTGCAGGGAAGGGATATTTTAGGATGTGCCCAGACAGGTACCGGGAAAACTGCCGCTTTTTCAATTCCAACAATACAATTATTAAGCTCGTCTTCTAAGAACAACGGGCAAAAAAGAAATATAAGATGCTTGATTCTAACCCCAACCCGGGAACTTGCTATCCAGATTGACGAGAGTCTTTCAGATTACGGACAGTACACCAATCTTAAACACCTGGTGATCTTTGGTGGGGTAAACCAGAATCCGCAGGTTAGGGCCCTTTATAACGGAATAGACATTCTTGTTGCTACTCCCGGGAGATTACTGGACCTTATGGACCAGGGATACATTAACCTTAGCAATATTGAGATCTTCACATTAGATGAAGCCGACAGGATGCTGGATATGGGTTTCGTTCACGACGTGAAAAAGGTGATCAAAAAGATTCCGCAAAAAAGGCAAACCCTGTTCTTCTCTGCTACTATGCCCGATGCCATTATGGATCTCGCAAATAGTATCTTAACCAATCCTTTGACCGTTGAAGTAACCCCGGTGGCTTCAACTGCAGAATTGATCCAGCAGGAACTATATTTCATTGATAAAACCAATAAAAAGGATTTGCTCACAGACCTTGTAAAAGATTCTGATGCAGACCGGGTACTGGTTTTCACAAGAACCAAACACGGAGCCAATAGGGTGGTAAAAGACCTTATTAAATCCGGGATCAAGTCTGAAGCTATTCACGGGAACAAGACCCAGAATGCCAGGCAAAAAGCACTTGCCAATTTCAAGGATAAAACTACACGGGTTCTTGTGGCTACAGATATTGCCGCCAGGGGAATTGACATTGATGAGTTATCTCTCGTGATCAATTATGAAATCCCGAACATAGCTGAAACTTATGTGCACCGTATAGGAAGAACAGGACGTGCAGGAGCCAGCGGAAAAGCGATCTCCTTTTCAGATTATGAAGAAAAAGCATATATACGCGATATTCAGAAACTGATAGGCCAAAACATTCCGGTGGTGGAAAATCACGATTATCCTATGGAATATTTTCAGGTGCCTGAGAAAAAACCTCAGCAAAGGAGACCATCCAGAAATTCCGGAAGAAATTCAGCTCCAAAGAATTCCGGTTCGGGGAACAGTTCAAATAGGAACGGATTTGGCAGACGAAAAAATTAATAAGGGACATTCTGAAAATTACTTCGGAGACTACCGTGATTTTTGGTGGAACAGGGCCTTTCTGGATCTTACGGCAAAGCGCCTGGATCTGGAAAGGCATCAATCCATGCTCGATGTAGGTAGTGGCCATGGGCACTGGACTAGGATCCTGGCGCCCTATCTCGCTCCCGGTGCTGAAATAACAGCGATAGACAGCGATGAGAAATGGTATAAAGAGAATCCGGATCTACAGGCTTATTTCCAGAAATCAGGAAATCTTTTTCAGCTCAAAAAAGGAGATGCTCAGGACCTTCCTTTTGAGGATAACAGTTTTGATCTCGTTACTTGCCAGACAGTTCTCATTCATGTTCCCAGGCCTGCAAAGGCAATTCAGGAAATGAAACGGGTATTAAAACCCGGAGGAACACTGCTTTGTGTTGAACCTAACAACATTGTTCAAAGCCTTATAAAAACCTCCCTTACCAAAAATGATCCTATAGAAGAAACCCTTGATCATATCAAATACCGGCTTATTATCGAAAAAGGTAAAAAAGCTATGGGCCGCGGAGACAATTCGCTGGGAGATCTTTTGCCCGGGATGTTTGCCATGGAAGGCCTAAACAATATCGAAGTACGGCTTTCAGATAAAGCCATTGCTATGTACCCTCCTTATGACAATGAGGAACAACTCGCTACTTTGAAACAGTGGATGAAGGGAAGTTCGTGGAAATCGAACACACAAAAAGATATTGATTTCTTCCATGCGGCAGGAGAAAAATATATGCCATTTTATTTTGAATATCAGGAGAAATATGCCCGCAGCGATGAACACGTCATGGGGGCCTTGCAACGGGAGCAATATCATGCTGCCGGAGGTTCTTTAATGTATCTGGTGAGTGGGTCTAAGTAGTTTTTAGTATAAATCAGGATATTATTGCAAAGCACAGGTGAAGCTATTTGCACACCTTGCATTCTTCTTCGGTCTTATGCTCTCCAACCAGCAATCCCTTTTCATTAAGAGAATAATTACAACAGCTCATATAGCCTTCCTGCAGCAGCTTTCTCCCTCTCTGTATCCTGGATTTTGCTCCGGAAACAGATATTCCAAGGATCTTAGCTACCTGATGTTGCTTATATTCCCTTATTTCACTCAGCAGCAGGGCATGCTTATATTTATCAGGTAATTCTTCAATAAGGGGCAGCAGGCAATTTTCTGCGGAATGGCTTTCGGTTACCACATCTTCCTCCTGAGAAAGAACAGGTGGTAAATTTGCCTTCTTTCTATGAAAATCATTTAAGACATTTAAGGCTATCCTATACAACCAGGAGCGGATTTTTCCCGAAAACTTTAAATGCGCCTTTTTCACATGCACCTTCATAAAAACCTCCTGCAGAATATCCTCTGTGAGCTCTTTATCCCCGGTTTTAGCATTCAGGTATCCCCGCAATTCTGCGGAATATTGTTCCCATATTTCCTTAGTATCCATAGTTTTAAAAGTACAAAAACCTCCGGTCTAAATAAAACCGAAGGTGATATATGTTCTAACAATTACAGCTACTGCACTGGCAATTAGTACAGCTACAATTCTCACACTTTCCTTCTCCACAAGCTGTGCAGTCACAATTACAATTCTTTGAGTTATCCATGATATCTAATTTAAGGTTTCTACCTATAAGACGCAGAATTTTGCAAAAGGACGCAAAATATATCAGGAAGCTTAAATTTTACATTTGAGCTTAATTAAAAAGTAAAGATCAACCTCTTTTTTTTATTGGTCCCTGATCTACCACATTAGAAAGAATAATGTGGGTCTTGGTTTCGCCATAGGTAATAAGCTTATCAATAAATTCTTCAAGGTGGGCCTGGTCATATAGTACTACTTCCATAATAATATTTTCATTCCCGGTGATCCTGTAGCAGTTGATCACTTCCCGAAATTCCTTTACCTTTTCCAGAAACGGTTTCAACCTCCCCATAAAGGCCCTAAGGGTGATGACCGCCTTTAACTGGTGGCCGGTCTTGTGATAAGAAACCTGGGCTTTATAGCCTTTAATGATTCCCTGGTCTTCCATCTTTTTAACCCTTTCAGCCACGGCGGGAGAAGTAAGGTTCACCTTCCTCCCTATTTCGGAGAATGAATACCGGGCGTTCTCCTGTAAGGCTTCAAGGATTTTCCAGTTTAGTACATCTATAGGCATAATTTAAAGTTTAGAGAGCATAAATTTATAATAATTAAAGTAAATATAATATATGGCTTTACATTCTAAAGGAGAGATCGCTGAAAAGCCGGTAATTTTAATTAATAAATTTTAATGGGCTTACGCCAAAGATGGAAAATACCAGTTTTACACATACCGCAGTATATAAAAAGGCCCTGGAGATATTCAAAGTCTCCCGCATCATCGCCTGCTCGGTTAGTGACAATAAACATTTGGTAGAAATGGATCTTTCAGCAAACCCCAATGAGAAAGTGGCAGGAGAGATCGTCACCCGGTCCTTACGCCTTGTCCCGGAACTTGCTGCTGTCCAGAATTGTTCCAATAAAATGCTTCAGCTTAAAAGAGCTAATAAACTCCGGAGATCTGCCAGGGGACTTATGGCTAAATGCAAAGTCATGGAGTTTCAGGATGTAAAAGAGCTTGAGTTTATCGGGCTTCTGAAGAAAGAACTTCAGCAATTTGACCAATTGTTTACGGAATGGCTCTATCAACTTCAGCTCAACCGCAGGAATAATTAAACTTAATATTATCACTTTCCTTAGTATTACCGCGATATTTGAGTAATAATTTTCAGCAAAACCTGCAAATCCCGAAATAGGAATCCAATAAAAACAGTCAATTTATTCCGTAGATTTTTATTTCAGGCCTTCAGAGATTCCTAAAATTCATTCCGCAGTTTTTTCTTCAGCAAGAACCGTTACCTTAAATTCCTTCAGGAGTAAAAAACGCGAGTTTCACCCCTTCTATAAACATACTGGTACCAATAATGGCAATGATCAGTCCCATGATCTTCTCGATCACAACAATTTTATTCTTACCTATATATCGCACCAGGTACTCACTGGAAATAAAAGCCAGGTGGTTGAGATACATAATAAGGGCAAACATTACCATGATGATGATAAGCTGAATATAATTGGCATTGGTCGTGTAGTTCATGGCCGTAACGATTGTACCGGGACCCGCAAGAATAGGAATAGCAAGAGGGGAAATGGAGATCCCTTCATTGAAGTTCACCTCGCTCTGGTTGTCAATACTGGAAGCCTGGGCCCTGATCATTTCAAAGCCCACAAAGAAGATCAGGATTCCCCCGGTGATCTTAAAAGCAGGAATAGTGATCCCGAACAGGTCAAAAACATATTTCCCTACAATAATAAACCCTGACACAATAATAAAGGCAGTGAATGTAGCTTTGCGGGAGATCTTCTTCCTCGTTTTTGCATCGGCGGCCTTGGTAAGGCTAAGGAAGATCGGGATGTTACCAGGCGGACTATTAATCGCGAAGAAGGCTGTAAAAACCGCTACGCCAAATAACCATAAATTTTCCATGAAAAATCCTTTTTTAAGAAGCCGCGAAGGTAAAGCATATAAATTTACTGCTGAATACTTTTGTCAAAATTTCTTTTACCCCTAAAATCGGTGTAATGTCCAATCATCACCTCAATTAGTTCGTTTTCATCTGGTTATAATAAAATTAAAAACACTATTTTTAAGGAACAGCTGGAGTAAATTCATCTCAATACTGATCTCATGGACAAAAAACTTCAAAAAATGCCCCTATATCTCAAAGCGATTACGATCATGGATATTGTGCATCATATAGGAGACCTTGTTCCCGAGGAAAATGAATATCTCTATAGTGTAGTGGGATTTATGAGACAGGATGCGCTCCAATTGGCACCCAAAATTGCAGGGGCAGAAGGAGCCGGCCTCTACGATCTTAGGATGGAAAATGCTGCAATTATACGCAAGTGTTCCCGGCAGATCTATGTTTCCTGTAACAGCTTTGAAATGGAGGAATTTGAAGACATGGAATACCTTGAGTTATTAAGAAGAGAGATCGAAGAATTCCGGTTATTGTTTGCCGAATGGGTAAAGACATTTGACCAGTGGAACTATATAATTGACCGCTGGGGATTATTTAATCCGCCCGGAGTGAATTATGACGATATAGATCCCGATGAAAATCTTCCGTGGAAGGATCCTTTTGATGATATGGAGGACTGAATCCTGCAAAAATTTCCGGCCACTGTAGCAGTGGCCGGAAATATTCTTACATATTTCTTCTGTACTGCCCGCCTACTTCGAACATGGCATTGGTGATCTGGCCCAAGGAACACACTTTTGTGGCTTCCATAAGAACTTCAAACAAATTTTCATTCTTAATGGCTGCCTTACGAATTTCCTCTAAAGCGTTCTCTGCTTTGTCTTCTTTGGCTTTGTGCAGGTTGTGAAGGGTGGTGATCTGGTATTGTTTCTCGTCTTCTGTAGCTCTTATCACTTCCCCGGGAGTTACCGTTGGTGACCCGGTGGAACTTAAGAAGGTATTTACCCCAATGATAGGAAACTCCCCATTGTGTTTGAGTGTTTCGTAATACAAACTCTCTTCCTGGATCTTACTTCTTTGGTACATGGTTTCCATGGCTCCCAAAACTCCGCCTCTTTCGGTGATCCTGTCAAACTCCAGTAAAACCGCTTCTTCCACAAGATCTGTAAGTTCTTCTATAATAAAAGCACCTTGAATGGGATTTTCATTCTTGGTCAATCCCAGTTCCTTATTGATGATCAACTGAATAGCCATTGCCCTTCTTACAGATGCTTCTGTGGGGGTTGTTATTGCTTCATCATAGGCATTGGTGTGCAGGGAATTGCAATTGTCATAAATGGCATACAAGGCCTGCAAGGTGGTCCTGATATCGTTGAAATCTATTTCCTGCGCATGTAACGAACGTCCTGAAGTTTGAATGTGGTACTTCAACATTTGTGCCCGCGGATTGGCATTGTATTTATATTTCAATGCCTTAGACCAGATCTTCCTGGCCACTCTTCCTATCACCGCATATTCGGGATCTATTCCATTTGAGAAAAAGAAAGAAAGGTTGGGTCCGAATTTATTGATGTCCATTCCCCTGCTCAAGTAATATTCCACATAGGTAAATCCGTTGGCCAGAGTAAGAGCAAGCTGTGTAACCGGATTAGCACCGGCCTCAGCAATATGATATCCGGAAATGGAAACTGAATAAAAGTTTCTCACCTGCTTTTCAATGAAATATTCCTGAACATCCCCCATTAATCTAAGGGCAAATTCTGTAGAGAAGATACAGGTGTTCTGTGCCTGATCTTCCTTAAGGATATCTGCCTGAACGGTTCCCCGCACCACATTAAGGGTATTCTGTTTTATTTTGGCATACACATCTGCCGGTAATACCTGGTCTCCGGTAACTCCAAGGAGCATAAGTCCCAGTCCGTTATTTCCTTCAGGTAACGGGCCCTGGTATTTTGGCCGGTCTACCTCTTTTTCTTCGTAGATCTTTTTAATTTTCTCTTCCACTTCCGCTTCCATCCCATTTTCAGTGATGTACTTTTCACATTGCTGATCAATGGCAGCGTTCATAAAAAATCCGAGCAGCATAGGCGCCGGACCATTAATAGTCATACTTACCGATGTAAATGCATCTGCAAGATCAAATCCGGAATACAACTTTTTCGCATCATCCAGGCAGCAAATGGAAACTCCTGCATTTCCTATTTTTCCGTAGATATCTGGTCTATGATCTGGATCGTTTCCGTAAAGTGTTACAGAGTCAAAGGCTGTAGAAAGACGTTTGGCAGGCAATCCCATACTTACGTAATGGAATCGTCTGTTGGTACGCTCCGGCCCGCCTTCCCCGGCAAACATCCTGGTAGGGTCCTCCCCCGCCCTTTTGAACGGATAAAGCCCGGCAGTATATGGAAATTCTCCCGGTACATTTTCCTGAAGACACCATCTTAAAATATCGCCCCAGGCCTGGTATTTTGGTAATGCAATTTTTGGGATCTGGGTATGAGACAGGGATTCGGTATGCGTTTCGATATTTATTTCCTTATCCCGAACCTTAAAGGAATATATTGGCTGTTTGTACTTATTCACTTTTTCATCCCATCCGGTGATGATCTCCCAGTTGTAAGGATCAAGGTCCATCTTCACCTTATCAAATTCCTTTTTCAGCAAGCCCACAAAATCTTCATTTTTTTCTGTAGTTGCTGCCTGAAGTTCATCTTCATCTACTCCGTACTGGTTAAGGCTGATGTTGGTACCCGTTACAGATTCCAATGTTTTAAAGATCCCGTAAAGTTTTTGGGCCACCTCAACCTGGCTGTTGGCTTTTTCATCATAGCTTCTGTTGTTTTCAGCTATTTCAGAAAGGTAACGGGTGCGGCTTGGGGGAATAATATATATTTTCTCACTCTTTTCTTCATTGCTCTGAAATGTGGAATTTAGAGTAGAATTTGTTTTTTCGTCTATCTTCTGAATCAGCTCCCTGTATAGGGTATTCATCCCCGGATCATTGAATTGTGAGGCAATTGTTCCGAAAACCGGAAGGGTCTCAGGATCTGAATGCCACAACCCGTGATTGCGCTGATATTGTTTTTTCACGTCGCGTAAAGCATCCAATGCTCCGCGTTTATCAAATTTATTGATCGCTACCACATCGGCAAAATCGAGCATGTCGATCTTTTCCAGCTGAGTAGCGGCCCCAAATTCCGGTGTCATAACATATAAAGAGGCATCAGAATGTTCAAGGATCTCCGTATCACTTTGCCCTATTCCGGATGTTTCCAGGAGAATAAGGTCATATTTGGCAGCTTTTAAAACATCAACAGCTTCTGCTACATATTTTGATAGTGCAAGATTAGATTGGCGGGTAGCCAGGGATCTCATATAAACCCTTGGGTTGTTAATGGAATTCATTCGTATTCTGTCTCCCAACAATGCCCCGCCTGTTTTACGTTTTGAGGGATCTACAGAAATGATCCCGATAGTTTTTTCAGGAAAATCAACCAGAAATCTTCTTACCAGCTCATCTACCAAAGATGACTTCCCTGAACCTCCGGTTCCTGTGATTCCCAGAACCGGAATGTTTTCCTGCCCATTTCCGTTGGTGCTGAATACCTTATGGAAATCCTCCGGACGGTTCTCAGCCAGAGAGATCAGCCTGGCAATGGTGTTCACATCCTTTTCCTCTACCAGCTTTTCTGCATTTTCTTCATCTTTTAAAGGAGGTGTAGGTGTATCTGATCTTTTTACCAGGTCGTTGATCATGCCCTGCAATCCCATTTCCCGTCCGTCATCGGGAGCATAGATCCGGGTGATCCCATAATCCATGAGTTCTTTGATCTCTTCCGGAAGGATCACTCCGCCCCCACCGCCAAAGATCTTAATATGCCCGGCGCCCTTTTCCTGAAGCAGGTCATACATATATTTAAAGTATTCATTGTGTCCTCCCTGGTAAGAAGTCATGGCTATTGCATTGGCATCTTCCTGGATCGCGCAATTCACTACTTCTTCCACACTTCGGTCATGGCCAAGGTGAATCACCTCAACTCCGGTAGTCTGGATGATTCGGCGCATGATATTAATGGCCGCATCGTGTCCGTCAAAAAGGGAGGCTGCGGTAACAATTCGTACTTTATTTTTAGGTTTATAGGGAGCTTGTATTTCCATGGGTAACTTTGAGTATTTTTGCAGCCGCAATTTACGAAATTCCTGAAAAACCTGCAGCTTTGTGTACAGAACATATTAAGTTCGAAAATGTGCAGAGGGTTTTTAAATAATACCTGAAATTAGATAGAAGGTGTAAAAGGTTTCACCTTTAGCAGTTCTTCCAGAAATTCCCTGTTATTGGATAGTCTTGGGATCTTATGCTGCCCGCCCAATTTGTTCTTGTTTTTCAGCCAGCCGTAGAATGTACCTGCAGAAACTTTATGAACCAGCGGTTCTTCAATGGCTGCATTATTTTCCCTTTTAGATCGGTAGTCATCATTTATTCTACATAATTCCCGGTCCAGAGCCTGTGTAAAGTCCTTAAGATCTAATGGAGCCTTCACAAATTCAATTACCCATTCGTGACGACCTTTGGTCTTACTTTCGTAATGTTTAGGTGCGGCGGTATAATTTTCAATAATTGCTTCCGTCTCTTCACAGGCAACCGCCAAAGCTTTTTCTGCATGTTCTATAAAAAGGTCCTCTCCAAATGTATTGAGGCAGTGTTTGGTCCTTCCGCTAATAATAAATCTATAGGGTCGCAATTCGGTAAATCTTATGGTATCCCCTATTTTATATCGCCACAGTCCGGAATTGGTAGATATGATGATGGTGTAATTTTTATGAAGTTCTACCTCTTCCAGAGCATAAACCTTTGGGTTTTCTTTCAGAAAATCTTCAACCGCAATGAACTCATAAAATATATTATAGTTCAGCATAAGCAGCAAAGAAGGGTCATTGGCAGTATCCTGTAACCCAAAAAATCCCTCTGTAGCATTGTACACTTCCAGGTAACGCATTTTTTTATCCTGATCCATGAGTTCAAATAGCGGGCGGTATGGTAAAAAGGAAACCGAACCGTGAAAGAAAACTTCAAGATTTGGCCAGATCTCCTGCATATAATTCACCTTTTTTTCATTGAAGATATGCTGTAACAGCAAAATTACCCACATAGGAGAACCCGCCATACTGGTCACATCCTGGGTAGTGGTTACCCGGGCCATTTTTTTGATCTTCTCTTCCCAGCTTTCCATCATGGTGATCTCTAGTCCCGGGGTACGTTTGTACTGGGCCCAGAATGGAAGGTTTTTCATTACAATTGCCGAAATGTTTCCTACATATGCATTGCTGTTTTCGAGGGAGCTGCTCTCCTGGCTACCCCCTATAGAAAGATTCTTACCTGAAAATAATTGCGAACCCTCATAATTGCCCATATAAAGCGCAAGCATATCACGCCCCCCCTGGTAATGACAATCCTGCAAACCCTCATCTGAAACCGGAAGGATCTTACAGGTATCACTTGTGGTTCCGGAGGATTTTGCAAATGATCTTATTTTTGATGGCCAAAGCACATTATTTTCTCCTTTTATAGTCCTGTTGATATAGGGAAGTAGATCTTCATATGAAGAAATGGGAACTTGCTCCTGAAATTCCCGCAGGGAAATAATAGAGTCAAATTTGTATTTTTTACCGTAAACGGTATTCCGCGCAGTATTTAAAAGATATTTTAACCCCTTAAGTTGAACTTCTTCAGGATGCTTTTTAAAGTGGTCTATTTGATACAGCCGCTTTTTAATATACCAGTTCCCTAATGAATCTATCAAAGGCATGTAATGTAATTTTCATTATTTATCACAGTAGTATAAGGTAGAACGAATTTCATTTATTACAGGCAGCATTAACATTTCGTTATTACCGTAGTTTTAATTTCATTTTAACGTTTATCTTAAAGAGCCTTTAGGGGAGTATAGTAATAATCCGGCCCAACTGGAATTTGTAACAAAGATAGGGATGCTTTTGATATCAGCAAAATCAATTAAAATCCTATATTCATAGACAACACTAATAAATGGTATGGTTTTTAATTGATACCTTTGGAAAAACAATCACCCCAATGAAAAAGATCTATTTACTAGTCCTTTTACCTATATTTTTAGGATGTGCTGAACTACAGGATATTGCCAATCAAATGCCCGGCGGAGGCTACGGAGTTACTAATGCTGAAATAGGATCTGGTTTGCGACAGGCGCTGGATCAGGGAATTGACAAGCAGGTTACCAAGTTAACCCAGGAAAATGGGTTTTTTGACAATGAACTGGTGCGAATAGGATTACCTCCGGAATTGCAGAAAGTAGATAAGACCCTTAGGGACTTTGGCCTGAATTCTTTAGCCGATGAAGGATTACGGGTGCTGAACCGTGCTGCTGAAGATGCCGTAAAAGAAGCTACTCCTATTTTTGTAACTGCTGTACAGGAAATAACTTTTAATGATGCCCGAAATATTCTTTTAGGCAATGAAACCGCTGCTACCTTCTACCTGACTGAGAAAACTTCGGCTCCATTATATTCAAAATTTAATCCGGTAATTAAGACCTCTCTTGATAAAGTTGGCGCTACAGAAGTCTGGACTAATATCATAAACCGTTACAATGAACTACCCTTAACTTCCAAGGTAAATCCCGACCTTGCAGATTATGTTACCAACGAGGCATTGGAAGGAGTTTTTACTATGATAGCTATTGAGGAACAAGCAATTAGAACCAACGTAGGAGCCCGAACTACCCAGCTTCTACAGCGGGTATTTGCGCTACAGGACTAAATTTAACATTACATTATTAGAAAAGGGGCTATAACGATTATTTTTAACCTGCTCTTAATAAATTGGCTTTAGCAGATGAGGTAATTTTGCTGTTATAAAATAATTGTGATGTTTAGTTTCCTATTTAGAAGTGAAGAGGATCGCTTAAGCCACAAATATACACAGTTGATGAATCTTGCTTATCATCTGGCACTTGTGGATAAAGAGAAGAGCGACAAAATGAACGAAAGAGCCCAAAAGATTCTAATACAGTTGAGAAATATGAATTATAAGGAATTGGATAATTTTATCTGAAGATGCTGAAAATATTTGATCGCCGGTAAGAGCCTTGAACCATACCAGCTGAAATATTCTCCATCTACCAATTCTACCCTACTGCCATTGTAACTATTTAGAATTTCTTTTATATGCTTATCCTGAAAAGGAAAAGGTTCTGAAGATAATAGTATTATCTCCGGGTTCAGTCTTTGTATGTCTTCAAGATCGGTTTCGGGATACCGGCTGATTTGATTTTCAAAAACATTTTCCCAGCCATTGAGCTTCAGCAAAGAATTTATAAATGTATTGCTTCCCACTGCCATCCAGGGTTTCCGCCATATCAGGTAAGCGACTTTGCGCGGGGGAAACTTCGAACTACTGAAGTTTTCAAGCTCCTCCCCGATCCCCTTTATAATTCCAGATGCTTCATCTTCTTTTTTAAATAAGGCGCCATATTGCTCAATAAGGGCCAGCGAATCTGCTATATTAATTACATCGGAAACGTGTACAGGGGCTATTTTCTCAAGCTCCAATACCATTTCCTTAGTATTCTCTTCTTTATTGCAAAGAATGACATCCGGATTTAGCTCCCGGATCTTCTCATAGTGAACCTTCTTTGTACCCCCTACTATTTTTTTTGATTTCCGGAGATGGGCAGGATGAACGCAAAATTTCGTTACTCCAAAAATTTTATCCTCCAGTCCCAAATCCACAAGGAGTTCAGACTGGCTGGGAACAAGAGAGACTATGCGCTGTGGAGGCTTTTCAAAATACAATTCCCTTTGTAACTGGTCCTTTATTTTCATAGCCGTAAGATTTTTACATCGTATCCATGAGTTGTGCCATTTCCCGCTGCAAAACTTCAGCTTTAGCACCTGCTATTTCAGCAAAATTAGAAGATTCAGAAGCATATATAATTCCGCGGGATGAGTTTACCAGGAGGCCAATATTTTCAGTTTTACCAAATTTAAACACATCAGCTAATTTTCCGCCTTGTGCTCCCACTCCCGGCACCAATAAAAAACTTTCAGGAATGATCTTTCTTATCTCCTCAAGATATTCGGCCTTGGTGGCTCCTACCACATACATTAACCTTTCTGAGTTCTTCCAGGTCTTAGACACCTCGATCACTTTTTTATACATTTCAACCCCATCTATTTTCTGAGTTTGAAAATCAAAGGCTCCTTCATTAGAGGTAAGAGCAAGTAAGATGGTATGTTTATCCCTGATCTCCAGAAAAGGCTCTACAGAATCCTTTCCCATGTAAGGGGCTACGGTAATGGCATCAAAACCAAGTTCCTGCAGGAATCCTTTGGCATACATGGCTGAAGTATTACCAATATCCCCCCGTTTGGCATCTGCAATAGTAAAGATCTCAGGATATTCCTCATTGAGGTAATTTATGGTACGGCTCAGGGATTTCCAACCCTTTTTTCCGGAGGCTTCATAAAATGCGGTATTGGGTTTATAGGCTACAGTAAATTCATGAGTGGCATCTATGATTGCTTTATTAAAGGTGAAAATAGGATCCTCCTCAGAGAGTAAATAGGTGGGGATTTTTTCAAGATCGGTGTCCAGTCCTACACATAAAAATGATTTCTTCTTTCTTATTTGTTCTACCAGGTCCTTGGTGGTCATATTTGCCTTGGATTAAAAATAAATATAAAAAAAGTTCCCGCAAATACTGCGGGAACTATACTTCTTCAGGGATTAAAGCACGTCACTGTTCTCCCTTAGCTTCCTTGTATTCTCTACCAGTGCCAGCTCATCAATTATTTTTTGAATATCCCCGTTGATGATATTAGAAAGATCATACAGGGTAAGGTTTATCCTGTGGTCTGTTACCCGACCCTGAGAATAATTATATGTTCTTATTTTCGCGCTACGGTCTCCACTGGCTACCATAGAATTTCGCTTGGCAGAATCGAGTTCCATTTGTTTGGCCAGTTCCTGCTCGTATAATCTTGAACGCAACACGCGAAATGCTTTCTCCTTGTTCTTATGCTGCGATTTTTGATCCTGGCATTGGGCCACCAAACCTGTAGGAATGTGCGTTAACCGCACTGCCGAATAGGTAGTGTTTACAGATTGCCCTCCCGGCCCCGAGGAGCAGAAAAAATCAATTCGTACATCTTTTGGATTGATCTCTACATCAAATTCTTCAGCTTCAGGTAACACCATCACCGTTGCAGCAGAGGTATGCACCCTTCCCTGGGTTTCTGTTTGTGGCACCCGTTGCACCCGGTGAACCCCGGCTTCAAATTTCAAGGTTCCGTAAACATCCTCCCCGGAAACTTCAAAGATCATCTCTTTGAATCCACCGCTGGTCCCTTCGTTGTAATCTACAATATTGGCTTTCCAGCCTTTGCTTTCAGCATACTTGGTATACATTTTATAAAGGTCTCCCGCAAAAATACTCGCCTCATCCCCACCTGTACCGGCCCGAATTTCCATCACCACGTTTTTGGCGTCTTCAGGATCTTTTGGGACCAACATCATCCTTATCTTATCTTCGAGGTCATTCACTGCGTTCTTAGATTCCTCCAGCTGCATCTTCGCCATTTCGGTCATTTCAGGATCGCTGCCGTCTGAGATGATCTCCTGTGCCTCTTCCATATTGCTGGTGAGTTCTACATATTTTTCGCGCACATCCATGAGCGCCTTCAAATCCTTGTATTCCTTATTTAATTCTATATAGCGCTTTTGATCGGAAATTACTTCCGGCTGAATGATAAGATCATTCACCTCGTCAAAACGCTGCTTCACTATATTCAACTTCTCAATCATAAATCCTGGTGATTTTTCAGAACAAATTTACAAT
>JAGXIL010000052.1 GCA_024635655.1 Gillisia sp.
TATAACACCCAATGCCTTATTTTGAGTGAAAACAATTTTAAAAAATAAAATGCCGAATATAAGGGTCATCAAGGGAGTAGTAGAATTTAAAATAGAGGCGATGGCACTATCTATTTCAGTTTCAGCAAAAGCGAAGAGATACACAGGAAAAAAAGAACCCAAAAAAGCAGAGAGAAAGATCCACCTCCATTGACTTCTGTTAATTTTCAGAAGACTTTTAAAACCAACAATCACGAGAAAAAGCGCTGCAAAAATAATTCTGAAGGATCCTAATTCTAAAGGGCTTAAACCTACGAGACCTTTTTTAATAAGGATAAAAGAACTTCCCCATACCAGTGAAAGAAGGATCAGGTAAATCCATTTAAGATTTTTTAAGGGCATATCGAATAGCCTGAGGGGCTGTATTTAGAATTAAATGAATTTAGGCTAAAAATAAAAAACCCGGTAAATACTTAGCGGTATCTCCGGGTTTTATAAATAATTATTATTTATTGATTTTCGGTAAGCGGAATAGGAAATTGAACAAATACATCATCTCCCGGTCTATCTATAGGGAGAGTATCCAGAATATCAAATCGTCGGGCATCAATCCATCTGTGACCTTCCCCGTATAGCTCATATCTTCTTTGCTTTAGCATTTCTGCCGTTAATGCCGCCTGTGTTTCAGCTCCTGAATAAGCTGGCAAAGAGGCAGAATTTCTTATTACATTTAAAGCTGTAACAGCCTCACCGGGATTTGCAGCAATATTTGCTTCAGCATATAGAAGGATCAATTCTGCGTTTCTAATGATAGGAATATCATCTGTTCTTGAAGTATATACGAAGAAGTCATAATCTCCGGAAAGCCCGTCAAATATTATGGTTTCATTTCTCAACCTGGTTTTTTCTGCAATCCTGTTATCCCCTGCTTCCGCGTCAGTAATAAAATTAGGCTGAACAATCCTCACACCTGCGGCTGATGCATTTTCAGGAAAAAATACCGGATTCACCAAATCTGTCTGATCTTCAGAAAAAACGTAATATACTCCCTTATCAAGGTCCCCTGATACATCCATAAATGAATCTTCCAGAAAATTAAGAACTGCCGGATAATCCATTTGATAAGCTGCTACCCTAGCAGATAAGCCTTTGTTCACCTGGAGAAATTTAGAAGGAGTATTGAAATCGGCAAAACCTGTTGTGAACTTAAAGGGGAAGGAATCTCCTCCCGCAGCAAGATCTGTTGCGGCTTCCTCCATTATATTTCTTATTGCAGACAGACCTTCAGAATAAGAAACAAAAGGCCCTAAATTATTGGGATCATTAACATCAACGCGAATACCATTCTGGTATGTCAGATTCAAATTCAACAATAGCTCATAAGCCTTGATCGTTTTAAGAAAACCTCGTGTGGCGCTTAATTCTGACGGGGAAAAGTCTGCAGTAGAATTATCTAAGGCATTAAGAATAATGTTCACATTTTTTACAGTCCTGTATCTGGCGGCCCAGGGGGTAGTGATATAAAAAGTGTTATTGTCAAGAACTGCATTTTCTCTTCCCAAAAGATCTGCGGTAAGACGCGGATCTGAACTTGAGAAACGATAAAATTCCCGGCCTATAACTCCTACATCATCATAGTAGTTACCTAAACCTACTCTCATAGAATAAAACACACCCCCTACAAGATCCTGGAGGTCTCCCCGACCCAGGTCTTCTACCAGAGCATTTACTTCAGGACCATTCAAATCTGAAAATTCTTCTACCTCACAAGAGACAGTAAAAATCCCGATAGCCATGACAACAAATAGTTTATTTATAATTTTCATACTGATCTTTTTAGAAGTTAAATTCTGCTTTAAATAAATAACGTTTTGACGAGGGGAAAGGAGTTACCTCAACCGCATTGAAAATAGCACTACCTCCAAAGTTGGATACTTCAGGATCATAGCTGTTATAGTCAAAAATGTTTATAAGATTTGTACCTGAGAATCCTATTCTTACTCTTTCAAAAGTTGCGTTTAGAAACCTATCTGTAAGGGAGGTTGGAATATTATAATAAAGTCCCAGTTCCCTTAGTCTTACATAACCGGCATCTTCAATAAATACTCCGGCAGAAGATCCTAACTGGCTTACCCTATATCGACCGTTTCCAACTTCACCTTCGGGATCAAGATCTATGGTATCAAAATCGTGGCTGGTACCACTAAGATCTGTCAATAAGGCTGTTAAGTTTACGTTATCTCCACCTTTTTTCCACTGCCATAAAAACGAAAGCTCAAAATCTTTATATCTTAAGAAGTTGTTGAATGCCATTTGAAAATCCGGTTCAGAATCTCCAAACACCTGCAATCCATTAGCACCGGCATTTGGCCCAATTCCTACAAGTTGAGTAGCACTTTTTCCTTCTTCAATTCTAAAAGTTCCCAAAGTTGCTCCAAATGCACCCACGTTAAAAGCAGGTACATCCAGCCTTGTGATCTCAGATTCGTTTTTGAAGAAATTGATTCCCAGGTCCCAGTTGAAATCACGGCTTCTGGCCAAAACAGCATTAAGTCCAATTTCTACTCCTCTATTCTCAAGGCTACCTCCATTAACAAATTGATTTCCAAATCCTGACGAGGGCTCTTTAACAGAAAGTAAAATTAAATCATCAACTGTTTTCTTGTAATAAGTGATAGAACCGGTAAGCCTGTTAGAGAACATTCCAAAATCAATTCCTGTTTCAAATTCTCTTTGTCTTTCAAATTTTAGATCTGGATTTCCCAAAACCCCTCTTAAACTAATTCCTTTTAAAGTGCCATCAATCCCTACGTTTGTAAAGCTGTCGTAAGAAGTAAACAAGCCGGCAGGTGGAGGGAAATTACCTGCTTCCCCATATGCAGCTCTTACTTTAAATTGACCTAAAACCGACTCCTGATTCCAGAAATCGAACTCATTTAAATTAACTGCAATAGATCCTTTTGGATAGTAAAAGAGCTCATTTGCATTTCCGTTATTTGAAGATTTGTCACCTCTTAAACCAATTGTTGCTATTATTTTATCCTGATAATTTACTTCTTCCTGAACAAAAAAGCCGGCATCTTCCTGTTTTATGCGGGTTTGTTCAACTCCTGTATTGGTAGCCTGATCTACGTTGGTTTCGGAGGCAACAAGATCTGTGGCCGCCAGTAGGTAACGGTTTTGGTCGAAAGATTCTCTTGTCAAACCTGCTTGAGTCCGGAAATTGATATTGTTCCCGGTAAAATAGTTATGAACTAAAAATGCAGACACATTATAGTTCTTGTTGGTCGAAGTTCCCTGCACAGATACACCGTTTTGTCCTCCGTTATCAGGATTCTGGAATTGCAGTTCTTTCGGGAAAAACGCAAAAGTTTTAAAACCGTAGTAATCTAAACCTCCTCTTAAAATAAGCTCAAGATTGGAATTATCAGCTTTATAAATATCAATATTGGCATATCCTCCTGTGATAAACCTGTCAACCTTCTCCTGATTTACTACCAGGTCCCTTGTTTGCAGTATGTTTGAAGCTCCTAATGGGTTGTCTGGATAGTTTCCATTTTCATCAGGAAACAATTCTAACCATGGCACCGTGCCTGTAAGCGCAACTCCCATTGAAGTTCCTGTGTTATCATTATTAAAGTAACCCCTGTCTGAACCAGAATTTACGTAATTGGTACTAAAGCCAAATTTTATAAAATCATTCGCCTTGTGGTCCACATTTAACCTAAAGGATGTTTTTTCATATCCCGTATTAGCAACAATCCCATCTTCTTTATTTCTAGTCACACTAGCGAAATACCTGGTGTTTTCACTTCCTCCACTGGCATTAAAATTAGTAATACTAATTAGACCTTTTTCACCAAAAAGTTCTTTTTCGTAGTCAACAAGCCTGTTTTGGTCACGTGCCTGAATGAAATCCTGAACAGCTGCTTCTCCAAAACTTTCTCTTACCCTTTCCTCATTGTAATCTCTCACTCCCAAAAGATTAATCACCTCTGTAAACCCAATGCTTTGAGAAAAGTTGTATCTGGTTTTACCTGCAACACCCCGCTTTGTCGTAATTATAACAACACCTGCGGCTGCCCGGCTTCCATAAATAGCTGCTGTAGATGCTCCTTTTAAAATCTCTATATTGGCTATATCTTCAGGGTTAATATCCGCTATTCTATTAGATGGGTTATCCTGGTTTGAAGAACTTCCCTGGCCTGCTGCAGCAGAAACAATATTTAAACCTGCTGGAATAGAAGAGTTATCAATATATACCCCGTCAATAATGTACAAAGGCTGAGTATTTCCCTGCAAAGAAGTTGCACCTCTTAATTTTACTGAAAGTCCACCTCCAGGTGCTCCAGAGTTTGCAGTTACGATTGCTCCCGGAAATTTTCCGTAAAGAGCTCCATCTAAAGTAGGTGGCGCAGTGGTTCCCACCAATTCCTTTGCACTTATGGAAGAAACTGCGTTTGCTGAATTTGACCTTTTTATGGAAGTTGCAAGGCCTGTAATTACTACTTCATCCAAGGCTGCAGCCGATTCAGCAAAAGAAACAGTCATCGGCGAAACGTTAATTACCCTAATTTCCTGCGTCTCAAAACCTATATAGGAGAAAACCAAAGTTGTGGGCAACTCGTTTACCGTGATGGAAAAATTCCCGTCAAGATCACTGGTCGTCCCATTGCTGGTTCCTTTTTCTATTACGTTCACAAAAGGAACAAGTTCTCCTGTGGATTGGTTAATAGTTTTACCTGTTAAGGTTTCCTGAGCAAAAATAGCAACTGGAAACATCATAAGAAAAAACACCAATTTCATGCAATTGGAATTGATTTGCTTCATAATTAAGTCTTTTTTTATTAAAAAAATAAATTTAACAAAATAAATTAAAGGAAGGTTAAATTCTCTTAAATTTTATATTAATAAAAAAGCCTTACGTCAATAAACAATTTTTAAAAAAGGCCTTTGAAAAATTTGAGGTATAAAATTTAGGACCACCTCAATTTAAAAGTGATTCATTCCAAACACATTTTAAAATAAAAATAGTCGAGTTACAATGAAAGATACGGCCATTCAATTCGCGTAAATAACCACCTTTCTAAATATAGTCTGAGATACCCAAAATTTACATAAGACATCCTGTGGCAAAACCTTTCTATATCTAAAATTGAAATACCAAACGAAGATAGTTTGGTCTAAAAAGAAGGTAAATAAGCTAACATCAACTAAAAACATTTTCAAGATAAAAAGGCCTATAATAAATGTATTATCAATTTTATTTCTGCCATTGCAAAGTCTCCATCAAATGTTTAATATCTTTCTTTAGGTATGCCGCCGCAGGCATAATAGAATCAAAATTGGGTTTTTGATTGAAATAAAGAGATCCTGTAATAAAATGTGAAGTGCTGTCGGTAAGATAAAACTGCGCCTGGGA
>JAGXIL010000053.1 GCA_024635655.1 Gillisia sp.
CCGATTCAGAAAAATGCCCTGGGAAAAGATCTCAGGGCATTTTTTCTTTCTTTCATTTCAGTTATCTTTGCAAATAATTTCTTTTAACTTAATCATTGGTATAGCATGCAACTGTACAATAAATTAAGCGCTAAAGAAAGAGCAGCTCTTATTGAAGAAGCCGGGGAAGACCGGTTAACTCTTTCTTTTTACGCATACGCCCAAATTGGAAATCCAAAACTATTTAGAAATTATCTATTCATTGCCTGGGACCAAATGGAAGTTCTGGGACGTATTTATATAGCTCACGAAGGTATTAACGCTCAACTCTCTGTTCCTGCTAAAAGATTTGAAGAATTTAAAAATTTTCTTGATAGTATTTATTTTCTTGAAAATGTTAGGCTCAATATTGCCATTGAGCACGACCTGAAATCTTTCTTAAAGCTGAAGGTCAAGGTGCGGGATAAAATTGTAGCTGACGGTTTAAATGACAGTACATTTGATGTGACCAACAAAGGGGTGCATCTTGATGCGGAAAGATTTAATGAGATCCTTAATGATCCTGATACAGTGCTGGTTGATATGAGAAACCACTATGAAAGTGAAATTGGACATTTTATAGGTGCTATTACTCCTGATGTGGATACTTTCCGGGATTCTTTGGATATTATTGAGGAAGATCTTAAAGATCACAAAGAAGATAAGAACCTGGTGATGTACTGCACCGGCGGAATTCGCTGTGAAAAAGCCAGTGCATATTACAAGCATAAAGGCTTTAAAAATGTATTTCAGCTGGAAGGCGGAATTATTGAATATGCCCGGCAGGTTGAAAATTTAAAGCTTGAAAACAAATTTTTAGGTAAAAACTTCGTTTTTGATCATAGACGCAGTGAGCGTATTTCACCAGATGTGATCTCAAATTGCCATCAATGCGGTAAACCTTGTGACACTCACGTGAATTGTGCCAATGAAGCTTGTCATTTATTATTTATTCAATGCGAAGAATGCCGGCAGGCGATGGATGAATGTTGTTCAACAAATTGTAAAGAAATTAATGCCTTGCCCTATGAAGATCAAAAGGCATTGCGGAAGGGAATTCCAAACAGCAATAAGATCTTTAAAAAGGGAAGATCTGAGGTTTTAAAATACAAACAGTAGGTAGAAAGGTAAAAGAGGGCCTAAACTGTTGTACCAATAATATTGGTATATTTACCCTTTAGTAATAATTTTTCAATCAAATTCAACAGATCATGTTTCTGTTAGAATTTTCAATATATAATTTATGGGATGTACGAGTTGCTCGACCGGTAAAGACGGTCAGCCTAAGGGATGTAAAAATAACGGAACCTGCGGCACAGATGGATGTAACAAGTTAACCGTTTTTGACTGGCTTTCCAATATGGCTTTGCCCAATGGGGCTGAGGCTTTTGATTGTGTGGAGGTGCGTTTTAAGAACGGAAGAAAACATTTTTTCAAAAATACAGAGAATTTAAGTTTAAGTATAGGGGATGTAGTGGCAACAGAAGCCTCTCCCGGGCATGATGTAGGAATTGTAACCTTAACCGGGGAATTGGTACGGGTGCAAATGAAGAAGAAGAAAGTTACCCGTGATAGTGAAGAAGTACTTAAAATATATCGTAAAGCTTCGCAGCGGGACATAGATGTTTGGCAGGAAGCAAGGGATAAGGAAGATAAAATGAAAGTAAGGGCGCGGGAAATTGCCATAAGGCTGGACCTGCGTATGAAAATAAGCGATATTGAATTTCAGGGTGACGGTTCTAAAGCTACTTTTTATTATACTGCTGAAGAGCGTGTAGATTTTAGACAGCTTATCAAGGAATTTGCGAGGGAATTTAACACGCGAATTGAGATGCGTCAAATTGGTTTTCGACAGGAAGCCGCCCGTCTGGGAGGTATTGGTTCCTGCGGAAGGGAATTGTGTTGCTCCACCTGGTTAACAGATTTCAGGTCAGTAAACACCTCGGCGGCGCGTTACCAGCAATTATCACTAAATCCTCAAAAACTTGCAGGGCAGTGTGGTAAACTGAAGTGTTGTTTAAACTACGAATTGGACACCTATCTGGATGCATTAAAAGCTTTCCCCAAAACAGAAGAAAAATTACACACTAAAAAAGGTACTGCAGTTTGCCAGAAAATCGATATTTTTCAGGGCTTTCTTTGGTATGCTTATGAAGGTGACTGGATGAACTGGCACAAATTAAGTGCAGAGCAGGCAAACAAAGTAATTGCGGCCAATGCAAATAAAGAAACGGTGGCGAGTCTTGAAGAATATGAAACCCTTGCTGAAGTTGATGAGAAACTTAAGTCAGATTTCAATAATGTTGTTGGCCAGGATAGCTTAACGCGTTTTGATACTCCAAAAAGTAGCGGTAAAAAAAGGCGCAAGAACAAAAAACGCAAAGGAAATCCGTCGAAAAATGCATAGATTGTTCTTTCCGGTTGTTTTTATACTTGGAATGTTATTGGGTTCCTGTGATTCAGATCGGGTATATGACGAATACGAATCTATTCCCAACTCATGGAATAAAGATTCGGTAATAACGTTTAATCTTCCACAAATAGATTCTCTACAGAGCTATAACTTGTTTTGGAACATTCGAAATAACAGCGAATTTGGCTATAGTAATATATTTCTAATAGCACAGATCCAGTTCCCTGAGGGGAAAGTGATCACAGATACTCTGGAATATCAAATGGCTCGTCCCGATGGGCAATGGCTTGGCACAGGATTTGGAGATGTGAAGGAAAATAAACTTTGGTATAAAGAACAGGTGAGATTTGACGAGCCTGGTGAGTATAAGATATCCGTACAGCACGCCATGAGAAAAAGTGGAAGTGAGAAGGGTATTGAAAATCTCGAAGGGATCACCCAGGTAGGTTTGAGAATAGAAGATACCCAAAATTAATGTAATTACACGTATGGCTAACCCCACTAAAAAATCAAAAAAGCAACCTTCGGGCTTTAGAAAATATATTGTTGGTTTCTGGACCCTTTTCGGAGTAGGAATTCTGTTGATTGTCTTTTTATTTCTCCTCGCAGGATGGGGGGCATTTGGAAAGATGCCTAAATTTGAAGAGCTTGAAAATCCCGAGACCAATCTTGCTACCGAGATATTCTCTTCAGACGGGCAAACCTTGGGTAAATACTACAATGAGAACCGAACTCCTATTATATACGATGATCTTCCAGACCATCTTGTGCAGGCCCTTGTAGCTACAGAAGATGAGCGGTTTTACAAACACGCGGGTATAGATCCAAAAGGAACCATGCGGGCTGCCGTTTATCTGGGCGAAAGAGGAGGAGCAAGTACTATTCCTCAACAGTTGGCAAAATTGCTGTTTACGCAGGATGTCTCACAAAATTTTGCAGGCCGGGTGCTTCAGAAATTCAAAGAATGGATCATTGCTATTCGCCTGGAACGGCAATACACCAAGGAGGAGATCATAACCATGTATTTCAATAAGTACGATTTTGTTTATCAGGCGGTAGGAATAAGGTCTGCAGCCAAGATCTACTTTGATAAAGAGGCAAAAGATCTGAATGTTGAAGAATCTGCCGTGCTGGTGGGAATGTTGGTCAATGCAGCATATTATAATCCGGTACGCCGGCCGGAGCTGGTTGAGCAGCGCCGCAACGTGGTATTGTCTCAAATGGAAAAAAATGGTTTTCTTACTGAAGAAGAAGAAGATTCCCTGCAGGCGATTCCTATGAATATTACCTTTACACCTCAGGGTCATGATGAAGGGATAGCAACCTACTTCCGGGTGTATCTTCAGGGTTTTATGAGAGACTGGATCAAAAAGAATCCTAAGCCAGATGGTAGTGATTACAACATATACCGGGATGGACTTAAGATCTACACAAGTATTGATTCCCGTATGCAAAAGTATGCTGAGGAGGCTGTAACCATGCACATGTCCAATCTCCAAAAGGAATTTGACAATCAAAATAAAAACAACAAAACCGCCCCATTCCGGGATATTTCTGTTGATGAGGTAGAAAGCATCATTAATAGCTCAATGAAAGTTTCAGACCGGTGGAAAAAAATGGAAGCCCAGGGGAAATCAAATGATGAAATAATTGCTTCGTTTAAAAAAGAAACTCCTATGCGGGTTTTTAGCTGGAGTGGAATAAAGGACACATTAATGACTCCCAGGGATTCGATCCTGTACTATAAATCCTTTTTAAATACCGGAATGATGTCTATGACCCCTCAAACCGGGGAAGTCAAAGCCTGGGTGGGAGGTATTAATTTCAAGCATTTCAAGTACGAGCATGTGAAACAGGGAAAAAGACAGGTTGGTTCAACCTTCAAACCTTTTATCTATGCAACTGCAATAGATCAGCTAAAACTTTCACCTTGCGATACCTTACCCCGAAGCCACTATACTATAGAATCCGGAAGAATGGGAGCTCAAAATGACTGGTCTCCAAGGAACAGTGATGGGAAATATGAAGGGATGATGACGCTGAAATCTGCACTGGCACAATCTGTAAATACAATTAGCGCCCGTTTAATAGGAAAAACCGGCCCCGGCCCTGTAATAGAAATGTTAAAGAATTTAGGGGTAGAAACAAAAGATATCCCTAATGTTCCTTCTATTGCTTTAGGAACTGCAGATATGAGTGTATTTGAAATGGTCTCTGCCTACAGCACTTTTGTTAATGAAGGAGTTCACGTGAAACCTGTTATTGTCACTCGTATAGAAGATAAAAACGGAACCATTCTATATCAGCACACTCCTCAAACCAAGGATGTACTAAGTAAGGAAACCGCCTACGTGACCGTGAATTTGATGGAAGGAGTTACACAGGGTGGTTCAGGTACCCGTTTGAGAGGAACCTGGGCGGGAGAGCAGGATCTTTATAAACGCGCAATAACCGGTTATCCTTATGACTTTAAAAATCCAATTGCCGGAAAAACCGGTACTACTCAAAATCAAAGTGATGGTTGGTTTATGGGAATGGTTCCTAACCTGGTGACCGGAGTATGGGTTGGAGGAGAAGACAGAGCAGTACATTTTCCGGGAATTACCTATGGACAGGGAGCTACAATGGCGCTTCCAATTTGGGGGATCTATATGAAAAAAGTATATGAAGACGGTAGTTTGGATGTCTCTTCCGGGGACTTCCCAAGACCGGATAACCTTTCCATTGAAACAAACTGTAGTAACTATAACAGATTTGATAGACGGGATCAGGGGATTCCTGATGAGTTGGAATTTTAATTAGCTATAAGTCGCAGTTAAATTCCCTTCCTGAAAACGTTGTAGTAAGATCAAACTTTTTGTAAATTTCGCAAAACGAAATTTCAATGATCAAAAAAACGGTTAGCAACGTACAGGAAGCTGTAGAGGGAGTGCATGACGGAATGACTTTTATGTTAGGGGGCTTTGGCCTTAGTGGGATTCCCGAGAATGCAATTTCAGAGCTGGTAAAACTCAATCTAAAAGAGCTTACCTGTATCTCCAATAATGCAGGCGTAGATGATTTTGGGCTTGGCCTATTACTTCACAAAAAACAGATCAAAAAAATGGTTTCCTCCTATGTAGGAGAAAATGCCGAATTTGAGCGTCAGATGCTCAGCGGTGAGCTTGATGTGGAATTGACCCCACAGGGCACTCTGGCGGCAAAATGCCAGGCAGCCCAACAAGGCTTCCCCGCAGTATATACTCCTGCCGGATTTGGAACAGAAGTAGCTGAAGGAAAAGAAACCCGCGAATTTGACGGAAAAATGTACGTTCTGGAAGAAGCATATAAAGCCGATTTTGCCTTTGTAAAGGCATGGAAAGGTGATGAAGCCGGAAACCTTATCTTTAAAGGAACTGCCCGAAATTTCAATCCTCTTATGTGTGGTGCCGCCACTATTACCGTTGCTGAAGTTGAAGAACTGGTAAAGCCGGGAGAATTGGATCCTAATCACATTCATATTCCGGGAATATTCGTTCAGCGTATTTTTCAGGGGAAGGACTATGAGAAGAGGATTGAGCAAAGGACGGTGAGGGAAAGATGATTTGAAGATTGGCTAATCTGAAAATTGAAAATCATGAGAGATGATAAAGAAAATCTTATCGTTACGAAAACCTTCGCCTTTGCTTTAGAAGCTATAGATTGTTCTGAAAAGCTAAGGTATCTTCATAAATATCAAATGGCGTCTCAACTATTAAGAGTGGAACTTCAATAGGAGCAAACACTTCTGAAGCTCAGAATGCGGAGAGTAATGCAGATTTTATTAATAAATATAAGATAGCAGCCAAAGAAGCAGATGAAACAAATTACTGGTTAAAACTTTGTAAGGCTTCTCCTCATTATCCAGATCCGACAGACGTCATGGCTACTAATCTTAAAGAAAATAATTTAATAATTTCAAAAATTATAAGCAGTAGTAAAAAGCGTTAATAATAATTTTCAAATCACCACAATTTCAAATCTTCAAATTAAAAACATGTTAGATAAAAACGGAATAGCGAAACGTATCGCAAAGGAAGTAAAGGATGGATACTATGTCAACCTTGGGATTGGAATACCCACCCTGGTCGCAAATTATGTTCGGGATGATATCGAGGTGGAATTCCAAAGCGAGAACGGAATATTGGGAATGGGGCCTTTTCCATTTGAAGGGGAAGAAGATGCCGATCTTATCAACGCTGGAAAACAAACCATTACTGCCCTGCCCGGAGCCAGTTTTTTTGATTCGGCTATGAGCTTTGGGATGATTCGGGGACAACACGTTGACCTCACCATTTTAGGTGCTATGGAAGTCGCAGAAAATGGAGATATAGCCAATTGGAAGATTCCGGGAAAAATGGTGAAGGGTATGGGGGGAGCTATGGATCTGGTGGCTTCAGCAGAAAATATTATTGTAGCCATGATGCACACCAACAGGGCAGGGGAGTCAAAGCTGCTAAAAAGGTGTTCTCTGCCTCTGACGGGAGTAGGCTGTGTAACAAAAATTGTAACTGAACTCGCAGTAATCGAGGTAACAAATAAAGGTTTTAAATTACTGGAACGTGCTCCCGGAGTAACAGTAGAGCAAATTCGGAATGCTACGGAAGGAACCTTGATCGTGGAAGGAGATATTCCTGAAATGCAATTGAACTAAGGAAATTACTTGTAATTAAAATGAGGTAAGAGAAAATTCACTTCCCTTACCTCATTTTAATTTCTAATTTATCTTATTATTCTATAATAGAAGTAGATTGTTTCTCAAGATTTATTAAATTCTCAATGGCATTGTTAAGCGGAATGATCTTACCCCTGGCATTCACCTGAGAAAAATAGTCATGCCAACCGGAATCTGCCACTGCCCGTTCCAGCTTTTCAACAAGGTCTATGGATGGAATCTTCCAGACCGCCATATACCGGTAGTCACTTCGGTAAGGGGTGTGCTCATCATTCATCGCCCATCCCGTTACTTCCACCCCGGCATTCATTAATTGTTCGATCCCTGCTCCTGCTTTGTTAAAAAAATCGGCTCTATCTTCTTTTGAAAGATCCATCCACTTTTGCGTTACATTCCATAATTCTACATACAAATACATAATTTTTAATTTTATTGGTTAGAGACAAATGTCTTTCCTAAAGATAGCAAATAATTGAAAATGAGAATAATGAATGTCTGCGGATTTTAACAGGCACTCATGAACCAACATATTTTAAATTTCTCCTATGATTTTCCTGAAGTTTTGGGGATCGGTATCGCCTTCTGTATTAAAAAATAAAAACCTGGTCTTTTCATTGATGTTCAGGGAAAATTTTAATTCTTCAAAACGCGGATCAGACATTAAGGCTATAAAACCCGCAAAACCTCCTGCGCCGGACTCTCCTGATACTACCTTAGGGTCTTCACCCAAAGGAAAATTCAGTGTGTTTACGGCCTCTTCCATGGTTTCATCATCAATGGCCATTGCGGCATCTGCTGTGTTTTTTAAGATACTCCAGGCCGATAATGAAGGAATACCACAATTCAACCCGGCCATTGCAGTTTTGTAGGTTCCAGAAGGACTTGTTCGTTTTCCCGCATTGATGGAAGCCAGAAATCCTGCAGCTTCTTCAGGCTCCACGATCACCAGCTTTGGTTTTTTTTCGCCATACCGGTTCAGGTAATACCAGGCTGCGGCGGCGGGCCAGCTTCCTACTCCGCTTTGCAGAAAAACAATATCAACCTCAGGTTCAGAGGCTGGGTGGAGACTATCCTCAAGTTCCCGAAAATGGGTAAAATAACCTGCCATAATATGCGCCGGGATCTCCTCATAATCTTGTTCAGCAGTATCCTGAACAAGGGTCCAGTTGTTACCTTCAGCCATTATTTTTGCATAGGCGCAGGTCTCTTCGTAATTTCCGTTAAATTTTTCTACAATCGCTCCTTCCAGTTCAATGGCTTCAATCCTGAAATAGGTGGTGTCTTTGGGAACAAATATCCTGGCAGATTTCCCCAGCAAATTAGCAGACCAGGCAACGGCTCTTCCGTGGTTACCATCTGTAGCCGTACAAAAAGTCTCAATGGAAGGATCTTTTTCTAGAATTTTATGAATAGCATAAGAAGCCCCCAATCCTTTAAATGCTTTTAATCCAAACCGGAAAGATTCATCTTTAATATAGATCTTTCCCACTCCCATTTCTGCCGCCAATTCCTTTAGCTCCACCAGGGGAGTGGGTTGGTAAGCTTCCAAAGTTCTATGAAATTCCATGGAATTACTGGCATCAAAAACCTGCGTGGTTAAACTGGGCTCCAAAGAATTGGAGGGAGAATTAATATAATATGGGTCTGGATTCATAGGAAAATTTTAGGGTCTCCACTTAAATGATTTGTCATCGATCGCACGCATGGTGCATAGAACGCCGTTTAAATGGTCATATTCGTGCTGTAAAAGTTCGGCTAGATCATTACTCAATTCCATCTCCTTTGGCTGCCAGTGCTCGTCCAGATACTTTATAACGGCATTTTGGTGACGTTTGACCTTTACCAGGAGATTTGGAAAGCTCATGCAATCATCCCATACTACAAACATCTCATCACTTAAATAAGAAAACTCAGGGTTTATAAAAACTACAGGCTTATCAATATTCATATAGATAAGCCTCTTCATAATACCAAGTTGGGGGGCTGCAATAGCACGGCCAAAGTTGTATTTGGCCCTTATTTCTTTCATAACATTGTCAAGATCTGCCACCCAATCCTTAACAAGCGGCAATTCTTCTTCCTTTACAGGTTCACATACTTCATAAAGTCTAGGATCTCCCAGAAGCAGAAGGTCGTTAAGGTTCTTCATTAAATACTTTTTTCTTTATTAAAACATAAAAATACATGAAATTTACATTATTAGAAAAGCACCGGAAAAGGCAGAAAAGTTTGGGGAACAAACTCCATCGATATAAAATATCTAAAGAAATATTAAACTAGTAGTTTTCCCAATGCTTCTATACAAAAATCATTAATGGCAAAAAATTCCAGTTGTTTTTCCACACTGCAATATGAATGTTCTTCTTCAAAACACTACGAACAAAAAAACCCGCCTATAAAGCGGGTTTTAAAATATTATATAATATAGATTTATAGTCTTCCGTTGGCTTCTACCCATTTAAACTGGTGCTGATCCTGAGGAACTGCGATCCTGCTGGCGATACGGGTCATTCTGTCCGGCAGGGCCATTAGGTAATCCCGTGCCTTTTCAGCATCATCGGTAAGGGAAGTGAATTTGTCAATTTCCCAATAGTCGTTCAATTTCTGAAGAATATCAATATAATCATAGGTGGTATATACTCCCAGACGTTGCGCCGCGTTGGAAAAATTTTCAAAAGCTTCAGAAATACCTTGTCCACTTTCTCTAATAAACTGCGCCGGCATCACGATCTTTTTCCTCATCATGTCCTCAAAAGCGAGCATCATTTCACTGGCATCATATTCAAATATTGTTTTTACAAATTCACGGTATGCAAGGTGATGTCTCATTTCGTCACCTGCAATGATGCTGCACATTTTGGAAAGCATCTTATTTCCTTTTTTCTTGGCAAGTTGACCCACTCTTTTGTGGGAAATATTTGTTGCCAGTTCCTGGAAGCTGGTATAGACAAAGTTTTTATAAGGATCTCTACCAGTACCTATATCAAATCCGTCATTAATAAGGTATTGCGTTGTTTTTTCCACTTCTCTCATATCCACACGGCCAGAAAGATATAAATACTTATTCAAGGTATCACCGTGCCTGTTTTCTTCACCGGTCCAGTGGCGTATCCATTTAGCCCATCCGTTTGCCTGGCCTTGAGTAGAACCGTGCTGTTCAACCCCTTCCATATCCATTAACCAGGATTCATATGTAGGTAAGGCTTCTTCAGTAACCATGTCTGCAACCAGTACCACCCAAAAATCGTATCCCAATTCCTGAGCTTCCTCACGAATCTGGACGATCTCATCCATATAGTTCTCATTTTGAAGATTTGGCAAAAGGTCTGTAGGTTGCCAGATATCCTCTACCGGAATCAAATATTTTTCAACGAAACTGTCAATAGATTTCTCCACAGTTTTCATCACTTCCAGTCTCATATTACTCAATGCCATAGTATTCTAAATTAGGGGTTTGCCAAAAAATTCTTGTTAAGTAGAGGCTAAACACTTTATGTAAATGTTATCAAATAGCGTGCAACATTTTAAATTAATCTCAAATATAAAAATTTAAAAAATCCTTTAGCTAAAATTTATCTTAATTTCTTCCCTCTTCCTGCGGATATAACTGATAAACCGGATCACTTTGCCAGATTTCCTTAGAGTCTATTTCCAAAGCCGATAAGTTTCCTTTAAATGCTGCTCCCGTATCAACATTCCAAAGATTGGCTTTATTAACGGGTTTATTTTTTCCTATTCTGGTAACCGGAGTATGTCCAATATAGATTTCTTTGTATAATTTTAAACGCTTGGGGTAATATTTATTGGAAGTTTCCATGGCATCATCTAATGCCAATGCCGTTTCCCATAAAGTGCGATCCCAGTAAAAGGCGGTATCGTGGTACTCCTGTTCCGGGCCGTGCAGATTTGTAAAACCTGCGTGTACAAATAACCGATCTTCCTTATCAATATAATAATTGAACATTTGTTCATAAAAACCAATATGTTCGGTTTTTTGTTGATCTGAAAAATTGCGGTAAGCATCTATACTTGATTGCCCCCCATGTTGAAGCCACTGTTCATTTAATTCTCCGGTTTTTAACCACCGGTGAACCAAATCGTCGTGATTACCCCGTAAAAATATACATGTATTCTGTTTTGCAAGTTCTATTAAATAAGATACCACGTTTGCCGAATCGCTCCATCCATCTACGTAATCACCTAAAAATATCAATTCATCGTCCGGAGTTGTATCCATTTTTTTTAATAGCTGTACCAGCGCCTTTAATCCACCATGTATGTCTCCTATAACAATAGTTCTTTTCATTAATTATATTTTACCTTTCTTAAAATTCTCATGCTCTCCTTATAGGCCAAATATGCTTTGCCGTTTTGAAGTCGTAATATTTCCCGGGAACTTTCCAGTTTTTCAAGAGCATCTTCAAAATCGTTGAAATAGCATATAAGATAAGTAGCAGGTAAATTCAACAGATCCCGTTCTTCATTATTATTTAACCTGATCCCTTTCTGAAGTTTTATCAGTAGTGCATTATTGGTATTATAAATATGATGCAATACTTTTTTATCAAATTGGGGTGGCTGAAACAATAAATTGCTCTCCATCTCATAGCCAGCATTTTCTTTAAATCTAATGGTCACCTCTTCCAGCGGATAATATTGGAATTTGTCCTGAAGTCCCAGATTTACATATTCCACGATCTTAAATTTATCATCATCAATATCTATACTTACCTCGTCAAGATCTGAATAGAACAGCTTTACCTGTTCATTGATAAGCTCAATATCTACCCGGGAATAAAAAACCTCTTTCTTATGCTTTTTGATCTTACCTGCCCAGCATACCACAAAATACTCCTTGAAAACTTTGTAAGAAGGATGAAAATCTCTTCTCTTTTTCATGAAATCAAAGACTCCATCCAGGGTAAGTTCAATATTATTTTGGGCATGCCTTTCAATGGAATCTACAATAGCAGAATTCACATCCTTCACCTCAATATCAAAAACTTTGGGCATACTTATACTTCCATCTCTAAAGAAAACTGCCCCTCCGTAATATTTCCAAATGTTTTTCCTAAGGGAGCAGATCTTCCCGTTATTAGATCTAATGGTCACCAGCCCAACAACTAAATGATCCTGTAAATGCGGAAAGGGTATATTTTCATAAGATACCAATGGAGGATTTGCCAGATAAGCGTTAATTAAATTTTGGATCTTACTATCATCAAAAAAATCCACGCCGCTTATACTATTATCTTCATCCTCAACTCCTATCACCATATAGGAATTATTTTTAGGATTAGAATTTGCAAGTGCACAAACGTGTTTTAAGAATTTGGCTTTTCCCTCTTTCTGGTCAATATTCAGCCTTCGCTTTTTATCATAAAAGCTGTTCTCGTCATTGTGGGCGAGAAGGTGTTTTATTAAAAGGCGCTTATTTATCAAAAGAGGTATAAATTAAATTGTGTTGATTTTTCAGAAATTATTTTTACCTGTTCTCAATGCTTTTTTATATTAAGTCCAAAGGCAAGATGTTCTTTGTAATTTGATCAATTTGTACCATAAAAGTCATTAATCTCGTTTCACAATGGTACTGCTTGCCTGTGCCGTTGGCATTACGGTAAGGTCTGCTATATTGACGTGGTAAGGCCTGGAAACTACAAAGGCAATAATATCTGCTATATCTTCAGGCTTTAAAGGCTGAAATCCCTGATATACTTTTTCAGCTCTTTCATCATCCCCTTTAAAACGAACTTTACTAAATTCTGTTTGCACAAGTCCGGGGTTTACCGAACCTACTCGTATTCCGGAAGCGTTAAGGTCAATTCTCATTCCCTGATTTATCGCATCAACAGCAAATTTACTGGCACAGTAGACATTTCCGTTAGGATATACTTCCTTTCCTGCAGTAGATCCAATGTTAATAATATGGCCGGCTTTGCGTTCTACCATTTTAGGAATAATCGCTTTGCTCACATATAGAAGTCCTTTTACATTTATATCCATCATTGCGTCCCAATCATCTGTATCTCCATCCTGGATGGGGTTCAAACCATGAGCATTGCCCGCATTGTTGACAAGGATATCGATTTGCTGAAATTCTGAAGGCAATCCTTCAATTTTTTTAAAAACTTCAGCCTTATCTCTCACATCAAATTGCAACAAAGTAACCGATACTATTGAAGATAACTCCTCCTGAAGCTTTTTCAGTTCATTTTCCCTTCTTCCGCAAAGAATTAAATTAATGTCTGCTTTTGCAAAAGCTTTGGCTGTTGCCTTACCTATTCCGCTGCTGGCACCTGTGATAAGAGCTGTTTTCCGCATAAATGTTAAAATTTTAAATTTAAAGATAAATCTTAAGTTCCAAAAGAATTGCAAGTAAGGAACTTATCTTTATTTAAGCAGGAAAAGAGATTGTTAAAAATAGTTAAATGTAAATCAAGTTGAAATTTAACGGGCAATGCCCCGTTCTACTGCCAAACACAAACTATTTTAATATGAAAATAATTTCGAGAAAATTGAAACTGAAAAGATTTACAGGTTTATTTTTTGCTGCTGTTGCAGCAACTTTGCTTTTTAGCTGTAGTAATGATGATGATCAAAACGAGGATGCTGCCAGAGTAATGGTGCATCTTACTGATGCTCCCGGAGATTATGATGAAGTCTGGGTAGATGTTTTAGATGTGATGATCAATACGGCTGCAACGGCAGAAGGTGAAGAAGAAGGCTGGACAAGTTTAGGTAATGTAAATGCCGGCAAATATGATTTGCTTGACCTTACAGGGGGAGTAACTGCTCTTCTTGCAGATGCAGAAGTTCCTGCAGGAACCCTGGGACAAATTAGACTGGTTCTTGGAGATGATAACACTGTTGTAGTTAACGGTGAATCACAACCTCTAAGCACTCCAAGTGCACAGCAATCTGGTTTAAAATTGCAGGTGAATCAAACACTTGAAGCGGGTGAGCAATACGATTTCCTAATGGATTTTAATGTAGATCAATCTATAGTTTCTGCCGGATCTGGTGGAGGTTATATTTTAAAACCGGTAATACGCATGATCGATATGCAAAACACGGGAGCCATTGTTGGAGAAGTACAACCCTCTAATTTCCAAAGTTTAATTACAGCCACAAATGCTTCCAATTCAATTTCTGCCTATGCAGATGCTAATGGAAAATTTTCCCTTCATGGTGTTCCTCCGGGAACCTACCAGGTTATCATTACTCCGGAAGAATCTTCAGGAATTAATGGGGTTACATTAAATAACATAGAAGTTACTGCAGGAGGTGCTAACGATCTTGGAGTTAAATTTTTAGATTAAAGGAATAATTTTTGATAAAGCAAGGCTGCCTGACAAGGCGGCCTTTTTTGCTTTTTAAAGGTTTTGTTTTAATGATATTTCAAATATTTAACTATTTGCACCGTTGGTAATTTGTAGATATCTTCACATATTTTAAAATATAAATTTATGATTGAGAATAATGCTTCTGTAGACATATCAAGCCTTAATGAAAAAATAGAAAGAGAAAGTGCATTTGTAGACCTGCTTACCCAGGAGATCAATAAAGTTATTGTTGGCCAAAAAGTAATGGTAGAGCGCCTGTTAATTGGTCTTTTGGGTCAGGGGCATATTTTGCTGGAAGGAGTACCGGGTCTGGCGAAAACACTTGCCATTAATACGCTTGCACAGGCGGTTCACGGAAGTTTCAGCAGAATTCAGTTTACTCCCGATCTTCTGCCTGCAGATGTGGTAGGTACGATGATCTATAATATGAAAGAGAATGACTTCAGCATTAAGAAAGGGCCAATATTTGCCAATTTCGTTCTTGCTGATGAGATCAACAGGGCTCCTGCAAAGGTGCAATCGGCACTTTTGGAAGCCATGCAGGAAAAACAGGTTACCATAGGTGATGAAACTTTTATCCTGGACAGGCCGTTCCTGGTAATGGCAACACAAAACCCGGTTGAGCAGGAAGGTACCTATCCTTTGCCTGAAGCCCAGGTAGACAGGTTCATGCTAAAGACAGTAATAAAATACCCTCTTATGGCAGATGAACAATTGATCGTTCGCGCTAATCTTAGAGGAGCTTTTGAAAAAGTGAACCAGGTGGTTACCCTGGATCAGATCGCAAGGGCACAGGCGGCTGTCAGGGAGGTATATATGGATGAGAAGATCGAAAAATATATCCTTGATATCGTTTTTGCCACCAGAAATCCTGAAAAATATAAACTTGCGGAATTAAGTCCACTTATAAATTTTGGAGCTTCTCCAAGGGGAAGTATTAACCTTGCGATTGCAGCTAAATGTTATGCTTTTATAAAGCGTAGAGGTTATGTAATCCCTGAAGATGTACGGGCGGTGGTATATGATGTTTTACGTCACAGGATTGGAATTACCTATGAAGCAGAGGCTGAGAATGTGACTTCTGAAGATATAATCAGTAAGATAATCAATGAAGTTGAGGTGCCATAGACCTTTTGAGACGGGAAAATTATTGTTACACTTGCTCACCTATTGTTGAAGGTTAGATATGGATACTAAAGAATTACTGAAAAAAGTACGAAAAATTGAGATCAAGACCAGGCGCCTTAGCAATAATGTGTTTGGAGGAGAATATCACTCTACTTTTAAAGGTAGGGGGATGACCTTTAGCGAAGTGAGGGAATACCAGTTTGGAGATGATGTGAGAAGTATTGACTGGAATGTGACTGCCCGTTACAATGAACCTTTTGTAAAGGTTTTTGAAGAGGAACGGGAATTAACCATGATGCTGGTCGTGGATGTTTCAGGGTCTGAACTCTTTGGTTCTAAACTGCAATTCAAGAAGGAAATTATAACAGAAATAGCCGCAACCCTGGCTTTTTCAGCTACGCAGAACAACGATAAAATAGGTCTGCTCCTGTTTTCAGATCAAATGGAATTGTTTATTCCTCCAAAAAAAGGCAGGTCCCACGTATTAAGGATCATTAGAGAATTACTGGAATTTGATCCCAAAGGCAAAAACACAGACCTTGCTGAAGCCTTAAAATATGTCACCAGTGTCATCAAGAAAAAAGCGATCATTTTTGTGCTGTCAGATTTTATGGCAGATGATTATCAACGTACGCTTAAGATCGTGAGCGGGAAGCACGATGTCACAGGGATCAGGATTTATGATGAACGGGAGGAAAGTATTCCTAACCTTGGTTTAATACAAATGTTGGATAGGGAAACCGGAGAATTGATCATGGTAAATACAGGTTCAAAGTCTGTTAGACAGGCCTATACGTCGTATTTTAAAGACAGAGAAAATTATTTTAAGGATAGCTTTTCCAAAAGTGGTGCAGGAATGATTAGCACCCGTGTTGATGAGGGCTATGTCAAAAAATTACTAGGATATTTTAAAACCAGGGGTTAAGAGAATATAATGACAAATAGCTTTGTAAGAAACAATAATTTTTATTTTAAATTAAGCACATTTCCTTCTGTATTTTCCGGAAGAGGAAAAACAGGCTCAAAGTCACTCCTACTGCTGGTAGGTTTTGTTTTTATATCCTTTGCCTCTCTGGCCCAGGATGCTGTCGTAAAAGCTTCAGTAGATTCTACACGTATTAAGATCGGGGAACAGCTTTTATATACAGTTACTGTCGAGACAAATTCAACTAACCTGGTAGTTTTTCCTGAGGGAGAAACCTTTAACCCCATGGAAGTAGTTGAATCTTTAAGCACCGATACCACCCGTCTGGGGGATAGATTTCAGCTTATAAGGGAATACGCCCTAACCCAGTTCGATTCCGGTTCATACACCATTCCACGGCAGGAGGTTCTAATTAATGATACTCCGTTTTATACAGATTCTATTAGCATAGAGGTGGCAGATGTTGTGGTAGATACCACCAAGCAAAAAATGTATGCTATAAAACCCCCCATGGAAGTTCCCTCCGGATTAAATATCCCGGCTTGGCTGTGGTGGGTGCTTGGGTTGCTGGCTTTGGGTGGATTAATATACTTTTTATTAAGGCGCAGAAGAAAAAAACAGGAGGCTGAAAAGCAATTACCTCCGTATGAACGGGCTCTTTTTGAATTGCAGCAGCTGGACAAGTCACATTTACTGGAAAAAAGGGAAACTAAGGAGTATTATTCAAAACTAACTGAAGCAGTAAGGAGATACCTGGAGGATGAGGTACACCTGCGGGCTATGGAAAGCACTACCTCTGAGCTTATTTACGACCTTGAGCTTAGAATGAAGAATGGCGAACTAAAATTAAGCAGGGAAACTATAGATGATCTGAAGATTATATTACAACGTGCCGACCTTGCTAAATTTGCAAACTCCCGGCCTGATATAATTACGGCTAAGGAAGATCGTTCTAAAATTGAGCATGTGATCATTGACACTAAAGCGGCTATTCCTGAACCTACAGAAGAAGAGTTGTTAAAAGATGAAGAATACCGGCAGGAGCAATTAAGAAAAAAGAAGCGCAGAAAAATCACATTGGCAGTAGTTGGAAGTTTAGCAGTAATTGCTATTGCAGCAACCATCCTGGTTTCTACTCAGGGCTTCTCATCATTGAGAAATATTGTCCTGGGAAATCCTACTAATGAATTACTGCAGGGAGAATGGATAACCAGTGATTATGGAGAGCCTGCTGTTGCCATCACCACACCACGCGTCCTAAAACGTGGGGAAATAGAAATGACAGAAGAGGCGAAAGCCATGCTTGTTGGTAACGAAACATTTATTGACGGGGATCTGGATGAAGAGCTGTATGTGGTGCTAAGTACTGTGCGCTTTCAGCAGGGAGTGAAATTTGAATTAGAAACTGCTGTAGATGGAATTTACTCCAATCTTGAGCAAAAAGGAGCAAGGAACATCGTTGTTAAAGAAGAAGAATTCACAACGCTGGAAGGTGCTAATGGAATTAGAGTTTTTGGAACTTTGGATATGGGAGATCCTGAAACCGGGAATTCAAATACTAAAGAATATCAGATCCTGAATTTTGCAGAAAGAGGAGGATTTCAGCAGATCACGGTAATTATAGATGAAGGGGACCAGTTTGCTGAAGAGATCGCCAACCGGATCATAAACTCAGTTGAATTTCAAAATACAGAAAATTAATGTTTAATAATGTGACTTTTGAAAATCCGGAATTTTTCTGGCTGCTGGTTCTATTACCGGTAGTAGCCGCCTGGTATTTCTGGAAACGCAACGAACAGCAGGCAGAGCTTAGGATCTCCAGTGTAAAGGGGTTTAAAGCAAAGCGCAGTATGTTGCCAACTTTCAGGCACAGTTTGATTGTCTTGAGATTACTGGCCCTGGTGTTCCTTATCACAGCCATGGCCAAACCACGAACTACTGAGGTCTCCAGCAGGACCTCCTCTTCCCAGGGGATAGATATAGTACTTTCCATTGATATATCAGCAAGTATGTTGGCCCGGGATCTTTCTCCAAACAGATTGGAAGCATTGAAAGAAGTGGGGGTTGATTTTATTAAAGGCAGACCGGCAGACAGGATTGGCCTGGTTGTGTATGCGGGTGAAAGTTTTACACTTACCCCGGTGACCAGTGATAAATCCATTGTTATTAGGGCCCTTGAAGACCTGGAGTACAATACGGTCCTGGAAAACGGAACAGCTATAGGAATGGGTCTTGCCACCGCTGTGAACCGTTTGAAGGAGAGTACCGCTAAAAGTAAGGTGATCATTCTTTTGACAGATGGAGTTAATAATGCCGGATTTATTGATCCTAAGATCGCAAGTGAACTTGCAGTAGAATATGGAATAAAAACCTACACCATAGGAGTTGGAAGCAACGGGATGGCTTTATCTCCGGTTGGAGTTTTGCCAAACGGCCAGTTTCAGTACGGGATGGCCCAGGTTGAAATTGATGAAGCTTTGTTACAGGAAATAGCACAAACCACAGGAGGCAGATACTTCAGGGCTACAGATAATGAGAAGCTGGAAGAGATCTATGAAGAAATTGACCAACTGGAAAAGTCAGAAATTGAAGAATTCAGGTACACCAATTTTGAAGAAAAGTTTAGGCCATTTTTGCTTATCGCCGGATTTTTGCTTGTTATGGAACTCCTGTTAAGGTTTACAATTTTCAGAAGTTTTATATAAATAGAATAAATTTTAGAATTAAATAATAAGTAGCATCCATGTATATTTTAGAGGAACAAGAATATTTCTGGTTATTGCTCATCATCCCCGTGTTGATGGTCTTTTATGCCGTGCTATATTTTTGGAAAAAACGAAAGCAACGGGAATTTGCCTCGCCGGAGATGTTTAAGGAGCTGAGTCCGGACAGATCCAGGGTGAAATCCACTGTGAAGTTTTTGCTGCTTTTGCTTTCCCTGGGATGTTTAATTTTTGCCCTGGTAAATCCTAAAATTGGCACGAAAATGGAAACGGTCACCCGGGAAGGGGTGGATATTGTTTTTGCAATTGACGTCTCTAAAAGTATGGAAGCAGAGGATATTGCTCCCAACCGTTTAGAAAAATCTAAACAACTTGTTACCCAGATCATCAATAATCTTGGTAGCGACAGGGTAGGAATAATTGGTTATGCCGGAAGTGCATTTCCGCAATTACCTATCACTACAGATTATGGTTCGGCAAAAATGTTCCTGCAGTCTATGAATACAGATATGGTGTCCTCCCAGGGAACGGCCATAAATGAAGCGATAGAGCTGGCAACAACTTATTATGGTGAAGGGGAACCAACCAGTAAGGTATTAATTGTGATTAGTGATGGGGAAGATCATGGAGGAGAAGTGGAATCTATAGCTAAGGAAGCGGCCAACCTGGGAATAAGAATATTTACTATTGGTGTTGGAACAGAAAAAGGAGGACCTATCCCTTTAAAACGTGGAGGAATTGTTCAAAGTTATAAAAAGGATGAGACCGGGGAAACGGTAATTACCAAAATGAACGAAGAAACCCTTATGGAAATTGCCCGGGTAACCAACGGGGAATATGTAAGAGGCAATGTTACCGGGGAGGTCACTGAAAAAGTGTCAGAATTTCTTCAGGACCTCGACAAAACTGAATTTGAAGCGCGGCAGTTTGCTGAATATCAATCTCAGTTCCAGTGGTTTTTAGGACTGGCGATAATATTATTACTTGCTGATATGTTTTTACTGGAAAGAAAAACAGCATGGATGAAAAGGTTGAACCTGTTCAATGAACAAAAGAAATAAAATTGTGAAAAAAGGATTTATAAATATGAAATTCTGTTTTCTGTTCTTAGGAATAGGAATATTTCTTTATCAACCTGTAATGGCGCAAAGCCTTCAGGAGGAGGATAAAGAAGCTGCTCGTAAAACCAATGAATTTTTGAGGGAAGCAGAAGAAGACCTTGCAGAAAATGATTTTCCTTCAGCTGAAGCATCTTACCGTAAGGCAGTTTCCAAAAATCCGGAAAGCGTGAAGGCCAAATACAATATGGCCAATATGTATTACAGCAAGGAAAAATTATCCCAGGCTGAAAATCGTTTAAAACAAGCTGCAAAAGTTGCCGAAACTAAAGGAGACAAGCATCAGATCTATCACAATCTGGGAAATACTTTTATGGAGCAAAAGGAATATAAAGAAGCCGTAGAAGCATATAAGAATGCTCTGCGCAATAATCCTTCAGATGAGGAAACCAGGTATAACCTGGCACTGGCTAAGAAAATGCTGGAGGAAGAAGAGCAGGAAAATGAAGGTGGTGAGGATCAGGATGAGCAGGATCAGGACAAGGAAGAACAGGATCAGGGAGATGAGGGTGAACAGGAGCAGGATAAGCAGGAAGGTGAGGATAAAGAAGACGAGGGAGGAGAATCAGACGAGGATTCTCAACAAGAACCTGAGCAACAGGATGATCAGGGAGATCCAAAAGAAGAAGAAGGTGACCAGGAACAGCCCCAGCCTCAGCAACCACAACCCGGACAACTCTCCCCCGAACAAATAAAAAGTTTGCTGGAGGCCATGAACAACGAGGAGAAGAAAGTACAGGAAAAAATGAATCTCGAAAAGGCGAAAGGCGCAAAGACAAGGACAGGGAAAGACTGGTAATTAACCAGCCTGATTAGAGACCAAGTAAAAAACAAGAATTTAAAGCATGAATTTTAAGTTATTCATACTCTCAATATTTTTAATGATATCATCTGCAGGCGTTGCTCAGGTGCAATTCGAAGCCAAAGCCAGTAAACAAAAACTGGGGGTGAATGAACGCCTGAGGGTGGATTTTGAAATGAATCAGGATGGAGACAATTTTAAAGCGCCATCATTTAGCGGATTTACAATAGTTGGAGGCCCAAATCAGTCTGTGAGCAACAGCTGGATCAATGGAAAGAGAACCTACTCAAAGACCTACAGCTTTTTTCTCGAACCTACTGCAAGAGGAAGGTTCACTATTGGGCAGGCAGAGATAACGGTAGATGGAGATACCTATAAAACATCTCCTATACAGGTGGAGGTGACGGCTGCGGTTGATACTCCTACAGATGGTGATAATTCTGAATTTATTGCCTCAGAGAATCTGCACCTGGTGGCAGAAATTTCGAATGCCAATCCTTTTCTTAATGAAGCTATTACTGTGGTTTACAAGCTGTACGTTAGCCCCAGGGTGAGTGTGAGCAACTGGAAGGAAATGGACAATCCTACTTTCAGAGATTTCTGGAGCCAGAATATTGATATCAGACAATTAAAAATTGAAAACGGAACATATCAGGGAGAACCTTATCGCTATGTTGTATTACGAAAAACTATTCTCTACCCTCAAAAAACCGGAGAGCTGGAGATCGAACCTTTGACCTTATCGGTCGCGGTAGATGTTCCCAGTGACAGAAGGGATATTTTTGGAGGCAGACTATATAAGACCGTAGATAAAACCGTAGCCGCAGGGAAAAGGACAATAGATGTCAAACCTTTACCGGATGAAGGAAGGCCTGCAGATTTTTCTGGGGCAGTAGGAAAATTCGATTTTAAAGTAATTCCCGGCAATACAGAACTGGCAGCCACAGAATCTATGGACGTAAAGGTGGAAGTCAAAGGTAACGGAAATCTCAAATTATTTGATCTGCCCGATCTGGAGGTGCCGCCTTCTTTGGAAAAATACGAGCCGGAACGCAATGAAAATGTTCGTACAGATCTCAATGGTACACAAGGAACATTAACCGATAATTATACTATAGTTCCAACCAGGGAGGGAGAATATACCATTCCCCCGGTTTCATTTTCATATTTTGATATAGGAAGTAAATCTTATAGAACAATTACTTCTGAAGGAATAAACCTGGATGTAGACAGAGCTCCGGCCGGAAGTGCCATTGCAGGTGGGTCCGGTTCAGTATCAAAGCAGGCTGTAACGGTATCAGGTGACCAGTTCAGATATATTAAGTTAAAGGCCAGTTTAAAACCTTTAAATACCAGTCCCTTCTTTGGTTCTGCTACCTTCTGGAGTTTAATGGCGCTTCCATTCGTATTTCTAATAGGAGCTTTGATCTTTGTGAAGAAACGTGAGGCTCATGTGAATGACGTTAAGGGAAATCAGATCAAGAAAGCAAATCGGCTTACAAAACGCTATTTATCTGAAGCTAAATCAAATTTAGGTGATCACGAGAAATTTTATATTGCTTTAGAAAGAGCATTGCACAATTACCTTAGGGCAAAATTACATATTCAAACCAGCGATATGTCTAAAGACAGGATCAAGACTTTACTTGATGAACGCAATGTTAACCCTATAACATCAGGAGATTTTATCGAGCTTCTGGCTACCTGTGAATTTGCCCGTTATACGCCTTCATCTAATGTGACTATGCAACAGGATTACCAAAAAGCAGCAGAAGTGATCTCTGCTTTAGATAAAGAACTGTAATTATGAAGAAGATATATTTCCTTGTTATAATACTTTTTACTTTACCTCTTTTTGCTCAAAATGAAACATTGTTTGAGGAAGGTAATACTGCTTATAACGAGGGGGATTATGCAACTGCAATAAATAAATATGAGCAAATCCTGGAGAATGGGGAAACATCATCTGAAGTTTATTACAATCTTGGCAATGCCCATTTTAAAGCAAATAACCTGGCGCCCAGTATCTACTATTATGAGAAGGGCCTTCAGCTTAATCCCAATGATACAGACTTATTAAACAATCTTGCCATTGCTCAAAATATGGTGATAGATGATGTTGATGGAGTTCAGGAGACAGGTGCTTTTAGATTATGGAAAGAGGCGGTTTCATCTTTAGGTTATAATGAATGGGCGTGGATAGCGATTACTTTTGCGGTATTTTTTGCTATTCTCTTTATGCTGTATTATATAAGCACGAAAAGCGGATTAAAAAGAACTTTTTTCGCCCTTTCTATGTTAAGTCTTCTGGCCACATTGATCACACTCACTTTTGCTTTTCAGCAAAAAGAGCAATTCAGCAATAATAATTATGCGATTATTTTTTCCAGCCAGGCTCCGGTCTATGCAGAGCCTAGCCTTAGAGGGGATGAAATATTTGTTTTGCACGAGGGAACAAAGATAGAGGTGCAGGAAACCTACCAAAACTGGGTAAAATTTGAACTCTCTAATGGATTACAAGGGTGGATGGACAAATCTGATGTCAGATCATTCTAAATAGATATTTTCTATGTTAATAATAGAATAAAATATGATAAAAGATTTTACCCTTCATCTTTAAAGTATATTTTTGCGTTCAATGAAAAAAACAGCGATTTTCTTAGTGGTTCTTTTTGTAGGTTTCATAATGACTCCTACTATAATAACCTACCTGGATGAAAATGTAGATATTTCTATGGCATATACTGCCAGTGAAGAAGAAAATACTGCTAAAAATCAAATTTTTTTCGAATACAATCTTCAGGATTCTAATCCCGGTAGTGTAAGCCTCCACTTTTTACAGGAGCAGGCTGCTTTAAATCATTTTTACAAAGAAGGATCGGGATTAATTGTTCTTGATGTTTTATCTCCTCCGCCAAAACAGGCATAGATTTTCTGTATTTTATCTTTTCCAAAAAGCCTTTCGGTTGATGCTGTATTCCTTGATTAAAGGACTAATACTGTAATTTCTGTTTTTAGGAAAAAGCCCCTATTGATTTATTTAATTTAATATTTCAGGTCATTCGCCTGAACACAAATCCTTGTTACTAATGTTTAAACATATAAAAGCAGATTTACCTGCTAGTTTGGTTGTATTTTTTGTAGCTCTTCCTTTATGTCTTGGAATTGCTCTTGCCAGTGGGGCACCATTATTTGCCGGTATTATTGCCGGTATAGTTGGAGGAATTGTAGTTGGTGCTATTTCAGGTTCCTCAATAGGTGTTAGTGGTCCGGCTGCCGGACTTGCTGTTGTGGTTCTCAATGCAATTTCAGATTTAGGGAGTTATGAATTGTTCCTGGTTGCAGTTGTACTTGCCGGTCTTCTTCAAATAGTAATGGGCTTTTTAAAGGCAGGTGTTATTGGGTATTTTTTCCCTTCATCAGTTATTAAAGGAATGTTATCTGCCATTGGGATCATAATCTTTTTAAAACAAATACCATTGGCATTGGGATATGCCGAAGGAGAAGGCCCCTTTGCCTTTTTTGAAACCACGGGCTATGACCTTTATGCTGCCTTATCACAAATGGCTAATGCTATAGCGCCAGGGGTGGTTTTAGTTACCGCCATTTCCCTTACTATTTTACTGGTTTGGGATAAGGTACTGGCAAAAAAGCACAAGGTATTTAAGCTGGTACCGGGACCACTGGTAGCAGTAATTGTGGGGATTATTTATCAACTTATATTCAGTGGTTCAGGATCCCAACTGGAGATCACTGGGAATAACCTTGTTACTGTCCCGGTTCCGGAAAATATGGGGGATTTCCTGGCACAATTCACATTCCCTGATTTTACTCAAATGGGAAATTATGATCTTTATATTGTTGCCATTACTATTGCCATTGTAGCCAGCCTTGAGACTTTGCTTAGTGTAGAGGCTACAGATAAGCTGGATCCGCATAAACGGGTAACTCCTACTAACAGGGAACTTGTGGCACAGGGAGTTGGAAACACCATGTCTGGTCTTATTGGAGGGTTGCCAATTACCCAGGTAATTGTAAGAAGTACCGCCAACGTGATGAATGGGGGTAGAACCAAACTTTCTGCCATTATACATGGATTTATGCTATTCTTTAGTGTGCTTTTTATTGCTGAATACCTTAACCTCATTCCTTTGGGAGTACTGGCGGCAGTTCTATTGATCATTGGATGGAAACTGGCAAATCCTAAACAATTCTTTACAATGAGAAAATTAGGAAAAACTCAGTTTATACCTTTCATTACTACAGTTGTTGCAATTGTGGCTACAGATCTTCTAATTGGGATATTGCTTGGACTTGCAGTGGGGATAATTACTATTCTCATCAACAGTTACAAGAATTCTCATTTCCTTCATATGGAAGATAAATCAAATGGGGTGCACCGTATTAAAATGGAACTAGCAGAAGAGGTGACCTTCCTTAATAAAGCAGCTATACAAAGAGAATTGTATGCTTTGCCGGAGAATACCTATCTTACGTTGGATGTGACAAAGACAAAAAGTCTGGACCTTGACGTTCTGGAGATACTGGATGATTTCTCTGTTACTGCAGAAAGAAGAAATATTACAGTCAATCTGATCTCTGAAAGGGGTGTAGTAGAAAATCCCCGCAGTTACAGAGAATTTTTTGGAGTTAACGTATTTGAAGGAGCACATTAGATGTAATAAAAATTAAGAAGTGATATATAATTATCTAATGGCATAAGGTGTGGTTGATTATGCATATATTTTGGTGGATTAGATAAATTATGATTTAGTTTTTTAAACGAAGATTAAAAATTTAAAAATATAATTATGACTAAAGACGAAGTGTTAAACAGGTTAAAAGAAGGTAATGAGCGTTTCACTGCCGATAATAAAGAAGGAAAATTACAGGATAAATCCCGAAGGGAAGAACTATCCAAAGGGCAATCGCCATATGCTATTGTCTTAAGTTGTGCTGATAGCCGGGTTGTGCCTGAGCTTGCTTTTGACAGCGGCCTGGGTGAATTATTTACGGTGCGTGTAGCAGGAAATGTTGCCAACAGTTCCTCTATTGCAAGTATGGAGTATGCAGTAGCCCACCTGGGGAGCGAAATTATTGTTGTAATGGGTCACGAAAGCTGTGGGGCTGTTACTGCCGCTATGAGCGGGGGAGACAACGGTTATAACTTAAATCATCTTCTTTCTCATATCGCTCCGGCCATTGCGGCTTCAGGATCTGATGCTCCCGTAAATGATGTGGTGAGGAAAAATGCACAACTTACTGCCGAAGAACTTAAAAATCGTTCTAAAATCATAAGAGAAGCTGCTGAAAGCGGAAAAGTAAAAATAGTACCTGCTTACTATAATTTAGATTCCGGTAAAGTAGACTTTTTGTAGATAAAATTTATCATTAAATATGAGGTTGTCTGAAAAGGCAGCCTCTTTTTGTTTAAATAGTTCAATATTATCATTGATTTTTAGGAGCAGCAAAAAAATTTAAGCTCAAGATTATTCTTTAGGAGAAGTCCTTAAGGATTAGTTTTTAACCGCCTGAGTTTTCAGTCTCTGAGTCATCATTAAGCAATTCCAGTTCCCGGGCTTCCTTTAAAATGGAGGGCAGAAGGGTAGGAGCTATGATTCTCACAGGTCCGTAAAGTACAGATCCCTGCAGGGTTTCTTCATCTACTAAATTAATATCTTCATTGGTAGCATTAAAGAACATCATAACTACGCTGGTTATAAAAGCCACTTTAATAAAACCGAAGGCCGCACCAAATAATCTGTTCAGGATTCCCAGCATGGCAAAATTAGCCATTTTCGTGAGGAAATTCCCGGCAAGAGATATAATGAAGACAATTAGAAAAAAGGTAATTGCAAATGCGATCAGGTTGACCACATAAGCGTCCCAGGAAACGTTCTCGGCTAAAAATTCGCTTAGAATGTACGAAAAATGAATTGCTCCGTATATACCAACTACAAAGCCAACAAGAGAAGCCAGCTCTGCAAAAAATCCTCTGAAGAAACCCCGAACTGCTCCATAAAGCAGGATCAAAGCCAGGATAACATCTACTATATTCATGTTTTAAAGATGGCTTTTAGAAGCCCTAAGATACGTATCTTTGCCAAATGGCAAGAGATGAACAATTAAAAGAACGCTGGAGCACTTTACAGGATAAATTGTCCCGGCAATTTGCAGATGGGGATTTGCTTGATCTGGACGCTATTATTTATTTAATAGGCGTTCAGGAATTAGGCCAGGTCCATAGAAAATTTAAGAAAGATCAAAAGCTGGATCTTATGCATATAGCTATTTGCAGGGTGCTGGAACCCTATGGTTACTATGAATTTGATTATTATGATGAAGAGAGCTGGCCCCACTACAAAATACTGGAAACTTTACCCGCATTAAAGGCCGGAGAGCAATCTGTATTAATGAAGGAAGCTATTGTTCAATACTTTTTAGAAAAAGGCTACATAGAATAAATTGTTAAAAGCTGCGGTAAAAGCACAAATTTCTTAATTTAGCCCTTCTTTAAAAGAAAATGATTTCATGATTGAAAAGATAAAGGAACACATTGCTAAAGTAGCAGATTTTCAGACGGAAAGCCCGGAGGAAGTAGAAGCCTTCCGCATTGAATATCTTGGAAAGAAAGGTTTTTTAAATCAATATTTTGCTGAATTTAAAAATGTTCCTAATGATCAAAAAAAGGATTTCGGCCAGGCTCTTAATACCTTAAAAACTACTGCTCAGGAAAAAGTAGCTTCATTAAAAGAAGGCCTTGACGGGCAGCAGGAGGAAAAGGGGATCTACGGAGACCTTACAAGACCTTCAGAGCCGGTAGAAATAGGTTCCCGGCATCCAATTTCTATTGTAAAAAATCAGATTATTGAGATCTTTTCTAATATCGGGTTTAATGTTTCTGAAGGTCCTGAAATAGAAGATGACTGGCACAATTTTACTGCACTTAATCTTCCGGAATATCACCCTGCAAGGGATATGCAGGATACCTTTTTTGTTCAAACCAATCCTGATATCCTGCTGCGCACCCATACCTCTTCTGTACAGGTACGATACATGGAGAACAATAAGCCTCCTATTAGAACCATTTCCCCTGGAAGGGTTTTTCGAAATGAGTCTATCTCGGCCAGGTCTCACTGCATATTTCACCAGGTGGAGGGACTTTACATCGATAAGGATGTTTCCTTTGCTGATCTAAAGCAAACTTTAATGTATTTTACCAGGCAAATGTTCGGAAAATCAAAAATAAGATTAAGACCTTCCTATTTTCCTTTTACTGAACCAAGTGCTGAAGTTGATATTTATTGGGGGCTGGAAACAGAGACAGATTACCGCATTACTAAGGGAACGGGCTGGCTTGAGATCATGGGTTGCGGAATGGTAGACCCCAACGTGCTGAAGAATTGCGGAATCGACTCTTCAGAATACACCGGATTTGCCTTTGGAATGGGAATAGAGCGCATTGCTATGTTACTGTATCAAATAGGTGATATACGTATGTTCTATGAAAACGATATAAGATTTCTTAAACAATTTAAATCCACCATATGAAAAAGATCGGAATAATTATTTTAGCGGTTATTATTTTAGCAGGTATTGCAGCTCTTACACTTTTGTTTCAGGTAATTGAATTCTTTGTTGGAGTTATCCTTTTCATAGTAGCAATCTTTGTTCTGGGATATCTTTACAGTAAAGCGAAGGATAAGCTGGAAGGTTAATTTTGAAAAAAGATATTGAAGTGCCCGTTGGAAAAGGGGTATTCGTTGCCGCGGTTCTGGAAGAAAATAAGGACTTTCAAACCCGGGACTGGAATGCCTACATCGTAAATTCAAATAATTTCCCCCTGGAAATGGTGCTTATAGTCACCAGGGGCTATGACAAAAAAGATGCTACATCTACAATGCGGCATACCATTAAATTACTTCCCGCAAGATCCTTTGCAAAAATTGAATTTCTGGAAGATCAGGTACTTCGGTTGAATAACGAGTTTCTGATCACTTATTTTGAAGTAAACAAAATGTTTGAAAAGAAGTTCATTTTTAAAAAAAACAGCGTTAGAGAATCTGCTGTTACTGATGTTCCTTTTATGCCAATTAAAGGTATTCTTGCCATTGATAATAATGACGGTGAAACGGTTTAATCCAACTTTTCGGCCAGTTTATTGAAAACCTTTTTAGGATTTTTTCCTTCGTATAAAATGGCGTAAACAGCATTGATAATTGGAGTTTTGGCACCTTTCTCTTTGTTGATCTTATAGGCCCCTTCCGTGGCATAATAACCTTCAGCAACCATGTTCATTTCCATTTGGGCACTTTTTACAGTGTAGCCTTTTCCAATCATATTTCCGAACATACGGTTGCGGCTAAAAACAGAATATCCTGTTACCAAAAGATCCCCCAGGTAAGCAGAATCATTGATATTCCGTTTCATTTTATGCACCTTTTTTATGAATTTCTTCATCTCCCTTATGGCATTGCTCATAAGTACACTTTGGAAATTGTCACCATATCCAAGACCGTGGGCAATTCCGGCGGCTATGGCATAAATATTCTTAAGCATGGCAGCATATTCAGTCCCGGTGACATCATCACTGGTCTTACATGTTATATAGTCGCTTTGTAAATGATCTGCCATGATCCTGGCCTTCTCTTCATTTTGGCAGGCAATGGTGAGGTAACTAAGCCTTTCAAGGGCAACCTCTTCAGCATGGCAAGGGCCTGTGATCACCCCGAAATTTTCATCGGGCACATCGTATTCCCGGTTAAAATGTTCTCCAACAATAAGACTTGTTTCCGGAACGATCCCTTTTATAGCTGAAAAAATAACTTTTTCCTTTAGAGAAACAGTAAGATTATCGAGTTCCTTCTTCACAAATGCTGAAGGAATTGCAAAAATGATATAATCTGATGCCGCTACAACTTCATTAATGTCATTACTTAGCCGAAGCTGCTCAACGTTAAATTCAACAGAACTTAAATAATTAGGGTTGTGATCCTGGGTTTGTATATGGTGTATTGCAGTTTTACTGCGCATGTACCAATTGATACTATCCAGGTTTTCGCTTAACATTTTTACAATAGCTGTTGCCCAGCTACCGCCACCAATTACTCCGAAAGTAGGGGTTTTCTCCATAGTTTTTGAATTGCGTCCAAAAATACATAATTTAAAAAGAAATAAATCATTACCAATTATGACGCTTATTCACAATTTATCGGTTTTTATTTCGTTAAGCTAGTGGAAGTGATGATTACTATACAATTCTCACTTTCAGTTTAGTTTTTGGTTGGTTATTTAGGAAACAGGGTTGAGTAAATTTATTTACTTATCCCTGTTTCGCATTAATTATAACCCGAAATGAAATTTTAAGATTTTATATTAAAGGTTTAATAGCAGAATTCGTAATTTAGAAAACAATCAATAAAGAGATATGGGATTATTCAATTTTATTAAGAATGCCGGTGCTAAGGTTTTTGGAGCAGGAAAAGAAACAAGACAGGAAACTGCAAAAGTAGAAGGAGAAAAAGACCAGAAGGAGCGGGAGGAAAATAAAAAGGCCGCAGCCAGGCTGGAAGAAACCGTACGGGACCTAAAGCTGCATGTAGAGGGATTAAAAATAGAAATTGAGGGAGATATGGCCACTATATGGGGGAAAGCAGAAACCCAGTCTACCCGGGAAAAAGTTATTCTTGTTGTTGGAAATGTTGAGGGAATATCTCAGGTTGATGATAACATGGAAGTAGAAAATAAAGAGCCGGAGGCTGTTTTTCACACTGTTGAAACCGGGGATACTTTGGGTAAGATCGCACAGGAACACTATGGTTCTGCCAATAAGTATCAAACTATATTTGAAGCTAATAAACCCATGTTAAAAGATCCGGATAAAATATATCCGGGGCAGGTTCTAAGAATTCCGCCAGAAAAATAATAGATCAAAAAGACTGATTAGAAAAAATGAGAAGGTTACATTGAGCGCAGTCGAAGTGCAAAGTTATCGATCCCACCATCAAAAAAGTAGGATCATTTAACACAACAGAACTTTCAAGTGATTTTTAACCAGTCTTTTCTCTTCTAAAATACCAGGTAATTTGCCTGCTAATACAAGATCCGGCCTAAGCCGGATCTTGTATTTTATCAACATTCGTTAAGAGCGGTAAAAATTCATACGGTCTATATATTCCCACACCTTTTTAGGAAGCATGGTAGTAATATTTTTTCCTTCCTTTACTGCCTGTCTTATAAAAGTCGAAGATAATTCTATAATTGGAGCTTCAAGAGGGATGATCTTAGGGTGATCCTTGAACCGATTCTCCAATTTTCCGCCCTGTACCCTTGGGTACACATAGATGGTATGCCTCTCCAGGATGACCTCGTAGTTTTTCCACTTATGGAATGTCATTAGGTTATCTTCTCCCATGATCAGTGAAAAATCATTAGTAGGAAAATCTTCTTCCAGCCTGGCCAGGGTCGTTGCAGTATAATTTGGCTGCGGAAGTTTAAATTCTACGTCACATGGTTTGAGTTTATCATATTCTTTACAGGCCAGATAAACCATTTCCAGGCGATGGTGGTTGTCCAGAAGGCTGCTTTTTTTCTTAAATGGATTGTGTGGAGTGACGACCATCCAAACCTCATCGAGATCTGTAAATTCTACCATATAATTGGCAATGATCAAATGGCCTATATGAACAGGATTAAAAGTGCCAAAGTAAAGGCCCACTTTTTTCTTCATTCTCTGTTGTTATTGGCACCTACAAAAGAGGCAACCAAATCATAAGCTTCTTTAAGGGCCGTTTGCAGATCATTATTTTCAATTACGAAATCAAATTGAGGCGCTGTTGCAAGTTCAATTGAAGCTTTTGCAACCCTCATACTGATCTTATCATCAGATTCAGTTTTGCGCTTCTTCAACCGAATTTTCAGCTCTTCAATACTAGGAGGTTTAACAAAGACAGCAAGGGTTTGCTCGGGATAAATATTCTTAATATCCAGGCCACCCACCACATCAATATCAAAGATCACATTTTTTCCCGCAGCCCAAATCTTTTGAATTTCAGATTTTAAAGTTCCGTAAAAATTGTCCCGGTATACTTCTTCCCATTCCAGGAATTCCTCGTTTTTAATCTTCTTCTTAAATTCTTCCAGGGAAAGAAAATAATAATCTTTTCCCTCTATCTCTTCAGGACGTGGTGCCCGGGAAGTTGCTGAAATAGAGAATTCAAGCTTTAATTCTGGTTGAGCAAGTAGATGTTGTACAATGGTGGTTTTACCCGATCCTGAGGGGGCCGAGAATACAATTAATTTTCCGGGTTGCATTAGAGTACATTTAATAGTTGTTCCTTCACTTTTTCCAGCTCATCTTTCATTTGTACTACAAGCTGCTGCATAGACGCATAATTTGATTTACTGCCTATGGTATTGATCTCCCGCCCCATCTCCTGGGAAATAAAAGCCAGTTTTCTGCCATTGGAATCTTCAGAAATAAGGGTCTCTTTAAAGTAAGAAAGGTGATTGTCCAAACGCACTTTTTCTTCGGTGATATCAAATTTTTCAATATAAAAAACAAGCTCCTGCTCAAAACGGTTTTCATCAACATTTTCCTTGAGATCGGCAACTCCTTTCCTTAAGCGTTCCCGTACCCCTGCAATGCGGTCGGGATCCATGGCAATAATTTCTTCCAGTAGATTCTCAATATTTGAAACTCTCAATTTTAACTCCTGTTCCAGTGCCTTGCCTTCATCTGTTCTAAAGGCATTGATTTCTTTTAATGCGATATTTACAGCTTCTTCAATGGAAGAAAATTCAGTTTCGTCAATTTCTTCTCTTTCCGTTTTTAAAGTGTCAGGCATCCGGACAGCCATTTTAAGCAATTCAGTATCATCAACATCTACGAGCGTTTTTAGCTGCTCCATATATTTTTTAACAACCGCCGTATTTATAGAAGCTGTTGTTTCTTCAGCAGTTACTTCTACATAAAGGGAAAAGTCAACCTTTCCCCGGGTAAGGGCATTTGAAATGGTATTTCTTAGCTGAAGTTCTTTTTCCCGGTACTGGCCCGGTATTCTGGCATTGAGATCTAGCGTTTTGCTGTTAAGCGATTTTATTTCTACCGTAATTTTTTTGGAAGGTAGCTGTAAAAGGCTCTTTCCAAACCCGGTCATGGACTGAATCATGCGTATTTTTTAAAGTTGCCCAAAGATAAACAAATCCTTAGCAGCACAAAGTTAGTAAAACCTTAATTTCAGACATGTATCCAAACGAAAGGATCAAAGGAAATTCATTAGGTCATTAAGTAACACATTGCAAAACAGCAGGATCAGGTTAGACTGGTGAGGTTGGCATGGCGGGCAACCATAATGTGGAAAACTCCGTAACCTGCCAGTCCAAAAGCAACGGCACCTAATAAGATCTGGCCATAAGTAAAACTGAGCAAATATTGTAATGCGCCCTCTGTACCTTTATAAGCATTGGCATTGTGCTGAAGAATTACCTGCACAATGAAAAATGCCAGAATTCCGAAAACAATCCCTCTGGCGAAATATCCATATCTTCCGGCTTTCCTGATGAAATTGTATTCATTCTTTATTGAAGGATAGTTGTCGATCTTCTTCATAAAACTTGCGGAATAGGAAATGTAAAACTGCTGGATAGCCTGGCCTGCAATTATAGCAGCAATAATCCAAAGCATTGCTTTTCCCCAATCCATAGAAAGGATCTCCCATAGGGCGGCTTTTTCCTCCCCGTTGTCATTTGATTCCGGTTGAGGGGAACCAGTTCCGCTAAGAGCACTTATTAGAGGTTTAGCAAACGAATAGGCGATTACTCCATATAAGATCCCGGAGTAAAAGTATCTTAATCTCTTAAAACCAGATTTTACTGTTTTGGTTTCTCCACTGTCCTTGGGGTTCATAATGGTTTGATAGAAGCGCCAGAGGGAGTAGGCGAATAAACCTAAAGAAGTTGTTCCTACCAGTAGTTTTCCAAATCTAAGTTCCAGCAAAAATTTGATCACATTATCCCGGCTGGAGATATCTCCACCTAAGTTAAAAGCAGCCATAAATGTGAGAGTACCCAGTAGAAGATATACTACTCCTTTTGCGAAAAATCCGGCGGAGCGGATTTTAGCTATTTTACCGGTATTTTTTTTATTCATTTGTCTTGCGGAATACGCTGCTAATTTAACTTAAAGAAATTCAACAGGTAATTCAGTTTTTAATTAAATTCTTGTTTTCGTATACCGTAAAATAAATTGAAGTGCCCGGTCTTCAGCATAGGTTGTCTTTTTAAGCTGGAGAAACCCAACATGCCCTCCATATTCCGGCATTTCCAGATAAAAAGCAGGGTTTTTTTCAGCAAGTTTAAATGGGGATGAGGTTTTTGAAAGAAACTCATCGTTCCTCGCATTGATAAGTAAAGTTGGAATTGTGATGGAGGGAATGAAATTCAGGGCACTGCTTTTCTGGTAATAATCTTCTGCATTCTCAAATCCATGGGCCTTACCGGTGTAAAGTTCATCTATGGCATAAAGGCTTTCGCAGGCAAGGATCTCTTGTTTCTTAATATTGTCCGGAAAATTCATTTCCCTCAGTAAAAGCTGTTGTTTCAGCTTTTTGACAAAACGTTGCGAGTATAATCTGTTTTTGGGTTCTTCCAGTTTTTTAAGAGAAGGAAGAAGATCACAGGGAGTGGAAATTGCTACTGCCGCCTTGATTTCAGCAGGCAATTCATTTCCTTCCCCTAAATATTTCATCATAAGATTTCCTCCCAGGCTAAAACCAACAATTCCTATATCATCATATTTGTTTTTCTCCAATGCATAAGAGACTACTTCCCTTAGGTCTTCACTGGCACCGGCATTGTAAGACCTATACAACCTGTTGATCTCTCCGCTACACCCTCTAAAGTTAATTGCGGCCACATCATAACCTGCGCGGTTTAAATTTCCTGCCATTCCCAACACGTATGGCCTTTTTGCATTCCCCTCCAACCCATGAAGGATCACTACCAGTTTTTTTGATTCTGGCTTATATGAATAACTCCAGTCAAGATCCAGGAAATCCCCGTCAGAAAGTTCAAGGCGATCCCGAAACTGATCTATTAAAGAAACTCTCCTTATCAAAGAAGCATATATTGTTGAGATATGATAGTTCCTGAAAAGAAGAGGTGTTTTATATGTGCTTTTAATTATCGGCATAGCTGCAAATTTCGGATTTTATTTTTTAGAAGAACCAGGAAGGTTAAACAATTATGCATGCATAATATTTTTTATTAGTTTTGCCAAAAATATACCTATGTACACTAAAGATTTTGATATACGCTGGAGTGATCTTGATGCTAATCGTCATCTTGCAAATACTGCTTATATAAATTTCATGAGCCATACCCGTATGGGTTTTTTAATGGAAAACGGATTTGGGCAAAAGGAACTGGAACGACATAATATTGGACCGGTAGTTTTCTATGAGCATGTATATTACTTTAAGGAGGTATTTGCCGGTCGCCCGGTAAAAGTGAGCCTGGAATTAAAAGGCTTATCTGAAGATGGAAAATATTTTGAATTTATTCACAACTTCTATGATCACAAAGGCAGGAATTTTGCCAGTTGCGAAATGATGGGTGGATGGATAGATCTTCAGGAGCGAAAGCTAATAGGTTTACCTCATGAGTTGTATCAAAATCTCAACAGTCTTTCCCACACTCAGGATTTTAAGATCCTTACCAGCGAAGATACCAGGAGATTTAATAAACGTCCTGCTGATATTGATATCAACTCCTTATAACCGTTTTCTTTTTAGTTACCAGGTAAACTCCTGTAAATACCAATAATCCGGCTCCAATTTTTAAGGGGCTCAATTCATCCACTCCTACTATAATCGCAAAGATAATGGCGATCAAAGGTTGCAAGTAAATAAAAGAGCTGAGGGTAGAGGCAGAAAGTTCCTTTATGGCAAAAACATTCAGCAGGTAAGTTAAGAACGTGGTGCCTAAAACTACATACACCATGCTCCAGATAGCTTCCGGAGGTAATGTTTGCCACTGCACTTCTTGAAATTCAGAAAAGGTGATGGGAAAATTAACGATAAAGGCGCAAAGGAATAACCACTTCATCAAAGTAATAGGGTGGTATTTTGCAGCCAAAGGTTTTACCAGAATGAGGTACACACTAAAAGAAAAGGCATTGACAATAAACAAAAGGTTCCCTAACGGAATATTGGGAGCATTTTGCCCAAAGTCGCTTGAGAACAAAACCAGCATTAAGGCCCCGCTCAATCCCAAAAAAATTCCACTCACTTTAAGCCACGTAATTTTTTCCCGAAGTAAATAAGAAGACATAAGAAGTACCAGGATGGGTGAAATGGTAATGATCACCGAACTATTGATGGGAGTGGAGAGACTGAGGCCCTTAAAGAACAGCAACATGTTAATGACCATTCCAAAAACGGCACAGGCAATTAACCGAAGCCAGTCGCTGGTAGCAACCTTTTCCTTTGGAAAAAGAAAGCTTATGGCCCAGAACAGGATCGCTGCACCGGAAACCCGAAGAAAAATAAATCCGAAGGGTTTGATATACTCGGGCATAACGCCCTTGGCAATGGTATGGTTGAGGCCGTAGATCGTACTTTCAGTAACAGCAGCCATAATTGCCAGGCTGCGTTTATTCATTCAACGCTTCTTTAGCCGCTTGTACCGTTTTTTTGGAATTCCCTATAAAGATCTTATCATTATTAATAATCACGGGGCGTTTCAGGAAAGTGTAATGTTCAAGTATAAGATTTTTCATCCCTTCTTCTTCCAGCGCTTCGTTTTTCAGGTCCCTTTCCTTGTAAAGTCTGGCTCTTTTGCTGAACAGGGCTTCATAGCTCCCCGCCAGCTGAGCCATTTCATCCAGCTGCTCTTCTGTGATCTCACTTTCTTTTATATCCTGAATGATATAAGAAGAAGGGGGTTGCAACTCTTTAAGGATCTTTTTGCAGGTATCACAGGTAGATAAATGGTATATTTTTTTCATGCTAATTTGTATTTTTAATTGCTGAAAAGCAGTGGATGATTAAAGGATTTTAATATAATCCTCTACTTCTTCTTTTGGGATCTCCAGGTGTATCCCACCTTCAGAATAAGATGCCACTTCATAGGCATTATACCTTAAGATGATCTTATTTTTAAAAAAACCAATATTTTGTGGCAGGTGGAAACGATCATTTTCAAAGAAATATCCTGTGCTGTTTATAGATTGATCTGAAGGAATGTCATGTTTCTTCCTGAACCTGTCTTCTGCAAATTTTTGGAACTCTTCAGTAAAAATTTCTCTGTTGGAAAGCACAACCCCGGTTTCCGGATCTAAGTTAAGGAAGCTTTTACTTGCATATCCATGAGCACCTCCTGTAAACAGTGCCAGGTTGAATTCCATGGAAATGATATTTGGGGCATTCTGAAGAACTCTTCCTTCAACAGATGCTTCCCATGGAATATTATATTCAGGAAATTCTAATGATGTTGCTTCATAACTATCGATGAAAGTCTGAGACAGATTTTCCAGATTGTCAAAAGTGTTTTCTTCCTGGTAATCCAAAAGGTTTATTACGTGAGCTTCAATATTTTTATTGATGGTCTTATTTCTGGCGCCGGAATTTTGCACCCACGGAATATTCATACTGATATAAGCACAATTTTCTTCTTCGGGATTGCAGTTTAGTTCAGACACTTCATCAATAGTCAACGCCTCAAATTCGGGTACAGGGGAATCCTGTTTACAGCCCACAACTAAAAATAGCAGAATAAGAGGTGAAATAAGGTTTTTCACGGATTTAGCGTTGTTAAATTAGGGATAAAGGTACATGCTATTTTGTCAATCCCCAATACGAGCATTACATTTGCTGCAAATAATTATTTATAAAATAAGCCCCTTCGAAGTTGTTCTAAAACAGGAGAATAGCCTTAGTGTATAGCTATGAAAAAATCAAGAAGAGAATGAAATTCAACACAAAAACAATTCACGGCGGCCAGGTGAATATAGACCCGGCATATGGCTCTGTAATGCCCCCAATATATCAAACCACTACATATTCCCAAACCACTCCCGGAGGTCATAAAGGTTATGAATATTCCCGAAGTGCAAATCCTACAAGAACAGCTTTGGAGAATGCATTAGCCAGCATTGAAAACGGAGAATTTGGGTTGGCTTTTGGTTCCGGTCTTGCGGCAATAGATGCAGTATTGAAATTGTTTAAACCGGGAGATGAAATTATATCCACCAGTGATCTTTACGGGGGATCTTATCGTTTGTTCAGGCAGATATTTGAAGGTTTTGGCATTAAATTTCATTTTATAAATATGCAGGATGCTTCCAATATTGAAGGATATATTAATAACAATACTAAATTGATATGGGTTGAAACTCCTACCAATCCAATGATGAATATTATAGATATTGCAGCAACTTCAAAAATTGCAAAGAAGCATAATATTCTAATGGCCGTTGATAATACCTTCGCCACTGCCTACCTGCAACAGCCATTAGATCTGGGAGCAGATATTGTGATGCATAGTGCTACCAAATATTTGGGAGGCCACAGCGATGTGGTAATGGGATCTTTGGTGGTGAATGACCGGGAACTGGCAGACAGGCTGTACTTTATTCAAAATGCCAGTGGTGCTATTTGCGGACCTCAGGATTCTTTTCTCGTTCTAAGGGGGATCAAGACACTTCATATTAGAATGCAAAGACACTGTGAGAACGGAGAAAAAATAGCACGTTTCCTGAGAACCCATCCCAGGGTTGGAAAAGTTTACTGGCCTGGTTTTGAAGATAATCCTAATCACGATATTGCCAAAAAGCAAATGTCCGGATTTGGCGGAATGATCTCCTTTACCACAATAGAAGAAACTTTAGAGAGTGCCGTGAAGGTGGTTGAAAATTTGAAAGTCTTTACTCTTGCCGAATCTCTGGGAGGTGTAGAATCTCTTGCGGGGCATCCTGCAAGTATGACTCATGCGTCTATACCTGAAGCTGAACGATTAAAGACCGGTGTAGTTGATTCTTTAATCAGGTTGAGTGTAGGTATTGAAGATGAAGAAGATCTTATTGAGGATCTGAAACAGGCTTTAGGATAGTAGTTTGTTCTAAACCACATAAAATAAAAAAAGACTTCAGCATTTGTTGACGTCTTTGAATCTTTGGGCTTAATCCTCCGAGGCTTGCCTCGTTATATTTTCTTTTTTGGAATTTGGAATTTCTTTTTTGGAATTTATTTTTAAAATTTAGCCTTGAAAAATTTAGTAGTCTAAGTAATAGACATACCCTATATTAACCCAAAACAGAAAGTCATTAAATTTATTTTGGGGAGCATCGATGTTAATCCCGTCGATCCAGTCGCTATCATAATAATGCCATCGGCCTTCTACTACTAGATCACTATACGGATTTAATTTGTACCGGGTTCCTAAACTCCCGGCAATGGCAAAAGTACTGCCTCCTTCAAAATCCAATCCTCCTACTAAAGTGGGGAATAAATTTTTGGGGTTAGCCAGATCCCCAAGGTCTGAATAAGCGTAGGGCTTAAAAAAAACATAATGCACCCCAAGGCTTATATAAGGTGAAAACTGAAAAGCAAAGGAAGTATAATCTTTAATGCTCAATGGATAATATTCCAGTGCCGTCCCTATTTCAAATATTTGTGACTGGCCATGCATTGCCCGTAATTTTTCTCCGTTCAGATTATCTTTAGAGGCAACCGGGCCAAAATGCTCCAGTTTGCTAAAAAAATAATCCATTTCAGTACGTATCTTAAAATGGTCATTAAAGAAGTTATCTGTGGCATAACAATTACATTCTTTTTTATACGCAAAATTCATATAATGCACTAATCCAACACCATAGCCTGCATTTTCAAGATTATTCCTGAGGTTCCAGCGCTCCCCGTAATCAGTGAAAAAAGAAGCCGGGCCCACCAATACTCCAATTTCATGAGAAATCCCGAGTTGGGCAAAGCCTCTATGCGAATTAACTGCAAAGAGGAGCACACAGAATAAAATCAACGGGGATTTCATCATTTGATAAACTTGTAGTATGAACAAATATATAAAATTGGCTTCACAAAGTTATGGGGAAAATCCCTCATTAAAATTTTACGTTAATATTATATGAAAAAAGAAAATAATACGCTGCTTCTTTATATATACTTTATATTTGCACCCAATTATGAAAACGTTATAATTAAAAATTTAGCGCTCAAATATGGATCAAAGTGTAAAAGAATTTTTAGATGTTGTTTCTAAAAGAAACCAAAACGAACCGGAGTTTATGCAAGCTGTACATGAGGTTGCTGAAACGGTAATCCCATTTATAGAAAAAAATAAAAAATACCAGAATAAGATGCTTCTGGAGCGCATGGTAGAGCCTGAAAGGGTGATCATGTTCCGCGTGCCATGGATAGATGATCAGGGAAAAACCCAGATCAATCGTGGATTTCGAATTCAGATGAATTCTGCTATAGGTCCTTACAAGGGAGGAATGCGTTTTCACCCTTCAGTGAATTTAAGTATTTTAAAATTCCTGGCCTTTGAGCAGGTTTTTAAAAACAGCCTTACTACATTACCTATGGGTGGTGGAAAAGGAGGGTCTGATTTTGATCCCAAAGGAAAATCAGATAATGAGGTAATGCGTTTTTGTCAGAGTCTTATGACCGAACTTTCAAAACATATTGGACCAGATACAGATGTGCCGGCAGGAGATATTGGAGTAGGTGCCAGGGAAGTAGGTTATATGTTTGGCCAATATAAGCGATTAAGAAATGAATTTACAGGGATCCTTACCGGGAAAGGCCTTTCGTATGGTGGATCATTAATTCGTCCCGAAGCTACAGGATATGGAAATGTATATTTCGCACAAAATATGCTTGAGCTCAAAGGGGATACGCTAAAAGGAAAGTCTGTAGTAATTTCCGGTTCCGGAAATGTTGCTCAGTACGCTGCTGAAAAAGCTACACAACTAGGAGCCAAAGTGATCACGATGTCAGATTCAGGAGGATATATTCTGGATGAGGGTGGAATTGATGCCGCAAAACTTGATTTCATCATGGAACTGAAAAATGTTAAGCGCGGAAGAATAAGTGAGTATGTAGATGAATATCCCTCGGCTAAGTATTTTGACGGAGAAACACCATGGGGAGTCAATTGCGATATTGCAATGCCTTGTGCTACCCAAAATGAATTACACGAAGAAGATGCTCAGCTTCTCGTAAAAAACAATTGTCTTTTAGTAGGAGAAGGAGCAAACATGCCTTGTACCCCTGAAGCGGTAACTGTTTTTCAGAAAGCAAAAATCTTATTCTCTCCCGGAAAAGCATCCAATGCAGGTGGGGTTGCAACTTCAGGTCTTGAAATGTCTCAAAATTCCATGAGATTTAACTGGACTGCTGAAGAAGTAGATAAAAAACTTCATGAGATCATGAAAAATATTCACGCTGCCTGTGTTGAATTTGGAACAGAGGAAGACGGATATGTGGATTATGTAAAAGGAGCAAATATTGCCGGTTTCGTAAAAGTTGCCGATGCAATGCTTGCACAGGGGGTAGTCTAGTACCTGTCACATTATAGAATTATGGATGCCGCTCCCTGAGCGGCATTTTTTGTGCAATTCATTTATCATAATTATCTGGAAATGTTTGGCTGGGAAGTTTTTATCAGTAATTTAGTTTTTTTACATATTCTGTTTCTGTATCCCCGGGTTATTTATTTAACCTATGGGTTATAAAGATCAAAATATTTATGTTTCCCTAACAGCCTAAACATGCTCATATGAAGTATCCCGATTTTCTTAAAGAAGTTAATTGCAAGCTTTTATTTCTAATTTTATTATTACTGTTTCCACTTGCTGAGGTTGAAGCCCGGCAGGTACAGCAGGAAACTTTGGACTCTACGCTTTTCCAAACACTGGAATACAGGGTGGCAGGTCCTTACCGGGGTGGCCGATCTACAGCCATTGCAGGACATGCAGACAGGATCCACGAATATTACTTTGGAGCTACCGGGGGAGGACTGTGGAAAACCACAGACGGTGGACTTATTTGGAAACCCGTTACTGATGGCCAGATCAATGCTTCTTCAGTTGGAGCTGTTGATGTGGCAGACAGCAATCCGGATATTGTGTATATAGGAATGGGGGAATCTCAATTTAGAGGTAACATCATGCAGGGGGACGGAATATACAAATCTATAGATGCAGGGGAAACCTGGGAAAATGTGGGATTGAAGGAATCGCAAACGGTTTCCAGAGTACGAATTCATCCTACTAATCCGGATATAGTTTATGCAGCAGTCCTGGGCCATCCTTTTGGCCCTAATGAAGAACGCGGAGTTTTTAAAACAACTGATGGCGGAAAATCCTGGAATAAGATCCTCTATAAAGGACCCAAAGCCGGAGCAGCCGATCTTATCATTGATCCTAATAATCCTGAAGTAATCTACGCTTCTATTTGGGAGGTTTATCGCAAGCCCTGGAAAATGTGGGGTGGAGGCGGAGCTTCCGGATTCTTTAAATCTACTGATGGAGGAGAGAACTGGACAGAGCTTACTCAAAATTCCGGATTACCTGAAGGGCCTATTGGAAAAATAGGCATCACGGTTTCACCCATGGATTCCAACAGGGTATGGGCAATTATAGAAGCCAATGAAGGAGGTGTTTTTAGATCTGATGATGCAGGCCAGACCTGGGAAAGAACTAATGAGGACAGAAAACTCCGGCAGCGGGCATTCTATTACACCAGGATCTATGCCGATCCTCAGGATAAAGAAACAGTGTATGTGCTAAATGTTGATTTTTGGAAATCTACAGATGGCGGCGAAGAATTTGATCAGGAAATAAAAGTTCCGCATGGAGATAATCACGATCTCTGGATTGATCCAAATGACCCGATGCGCATGGCCGAGGCCAATGACGGGGGAGGGACTATATCTGTAAACGGTGGAGAAACCTGGACAGACGAGGATTTTCCTACTGCCCAATTGTACCATATTACCGCCACTAATGACTTTCCGTATTATGTGGCCGGTGCCCAGCAGGATAACAGCACCGTTGCTGTTCCAAGTGAAGGCTGGGATTTTCTTTCAGCAAGGGGGAATACTATTAAAAAGAACACCCATTCCTATTCTGTAGGAGGAGGGGAAAGCGGCTATATAGCCCAGGATCCGAAGAATTTGGATATTTTTTATGCCGGGAGTTATTCCGGAGTATTGACCAGGATTGACAGAAAGACCGGAGAACGAAGACGTATCGAGCCTTATCCGCGGTATTTCATGGGAAATGCCGCTGAGACTTTGCCGGAGCGGGTACACTGGACCTACCCTATCGTATTTTCAACCCTGGAGGACAGGTTGTATGTAACTTCCCAGCACGTATGGACCACCAGCAGTGAAGGTCAGACCTGGGAAAAGATAAGTCCTGACCTCACCTATGCCGATCCTGAAACTATGGGAGTTAGCGGGGGAGAAGTAACCTTGGATATGAGTGGGCCGGAACTTTATGCTACGGTATATGCCCTGGCGCCGTCTTTCCACGATGTGAACACCATCTGGGCAGGTTCAGATGACGGATTAATACACATTACCAGAAACCATGGTAAATCCTGGGAAAATATTACTCCCCCAGATCTTCCCAGGCATTCCCGGGTGAGCATTATTGATGCTTCCCGTCACGAACCGGGAACTGCTTATGTAGCGGTAAAGCGGTACCAGATGAACGACCGTGCTCCGTATATTTATAAGACCACAGACTATGGAAAAACCTGGGAGATGATCGTTGACGGGATCCCTGATGGACATTACGTGCACGTGGTAAGGGAAGACATAACAACTCCCGGATTACTTTATGCAGGGACAGAACACGGGATGTATGTTTCTTTTGACGATGGAGAACATTGGAATTCCCTTCAGCTCAATTTACCTGATGTAGCCATTCGGGATCTTGCAGTCACTGAAAAAGATATTGCAATTGCAACTCACGGAAGGTCCATGTGGATCCTCGATGATATTTCTCCTATTAGAGAATTCAATAAAGATATTTTGAACAAAGACCTGCATTTGTATGAACCTTATTATGCAGTGAGAAGAGTTCAGGATGCGGTATTCCATTATCATCTGGCACAGGAGACAGACAGCCTGAAAATTGAAATTCGGGATGCCTCAGGTAACTTGATCCAAACCTTTAAATCTGATCCTCCGGAAGAACAAGAACAGGCTACAGAGCCGGTAGCAGAAGCGGCAGAAGTAGAAACTCCACCTGCAGATGCCGGAGCTTCTGATGAAGATCTTGCAGCAAATACGGAAAGTGAAGAAAAAAAGGAAAAAGAAAAAGATAAAAAACCAAAAGGTCCGTCCCATAAAAAAGGTCTCAATACATTCAAATGGGATCTGCGATATCCCGGGGCTACTGTTTTTGAAGGAATGATCTTATGGTCTGCCCGGCCGGAAATGGGCCCGTTGGCTTTGCCGGGAATTTACGAAGTAAGGGTAACCACAAATGGAAAAACCGAAACCCAGCCGTTCGAGATCAAAGTTGACCCAAGGGTGAAGGATATTTCAGATGCAGATCTCAAAGAGCAGTTCGATCTTTTGATGAAAATAAGGGATAAAGTAACTGATGCTAATGAAGCGGTAATAAAAATAAGGGCGTATAAGGAAAAAATGGGTGACGATATAGATCCGGAGATCCTGAAAAACCTGAATACTGTTGAAGAAGCCATTTACCAGGTGAAAAATGAGAGCAATCAGGATCCTCTTAATTATCCAATCAGGCTAAACAATAAGATTGCCAGTTTAGGATTAATTGTGGATAGTGGAGAGGCAAGGCCTACAGATGGTGCCCATCTGGTCTTTGGAGAATTAACAGAGGAATTATCAGTTCTTATCAATGAAATGGAAACGATATTTTTAAATGCTGAAAAGGATAATTCTCTGAAAAGGTAAATTACAAGTGCCGAAAAAGAACTAATAATTATCTGTTTTTTCAGAATGAAGTTCATAAGCTGAGATCCATTGATGTAAGAAAAATGCCGCTCCCCGAGCGGCATTTTTTAATTATCTTCGTTTCAAATATTTTCGATGCTGGTCCATACCAATGCCATTGTTATTAGTGCTATTAAATATGCTGAAGCAGATTTGATCGTGAAATGCTACACCGAGACCAGCGGGCTTAAAACTTATATTCTTCGTGGAATTCTGAAATCCAGGAAAGGGAAGTTCAAAACCTCGCTTTTTCAGCCATTGACGCAACTGGAGCTGGTGGCAAAACACAAGGATAAGGGAACCATGGAATATTTACAAGATGCAAAGATCCTGCACCATTATTCAAGTCTGCACACTAATATAATTAAGGGTACCCTGGTCCTTTTTTTATCTGAAGTTATGCGCAGCTCCATTCAGGAGGAGGAACAAAATGAAAGTTTGTACAATTACCTCGAAAGCACTTTAAATTGGTTAGATGACAATGAGAACATTGCTAATTTTCACTTATTATTTTTACTGAACTTAACCCGGTTCCTGGGCTTTTTTCCTGATGAGGTTCAGGAAGATAGCCTGTATTTTAATATGCTGGAAGGAGTGTTCCAGGATTCCAAAACCTCTCCATATTGTATAGAGGGGCCAAATCTGGTGCTGTTAAAGCAGCTTATCGGTACAAATTTTGATGATCTCCAGGATATAAAACTTTCCCAAAGCGGAAGATCAAATTTCCTCAATATGTTACTCAGCTATTACCTGCTTCATATAGATTCCTTTAAAAAACCTAAATCCCTCAGCGTTCTCAACGAAATATTCCATTAATGCGGATTCTGATATTTTTTCTCATCTGTCTGGGGACTGGTTCTGTAAAAGGACAGGAGGTACTGGTGTTGGAAAAGGGGACAGATTATCCGTTGGCGTATGTGGCCATTTACAATAAGAGCAAAACGACAAGCACCTTTACGGCCGTGCAGGGAAAGGCAGACCTCAAGGAATTTTCTTCAAAGGAGATTATCATTTTTAAACATATTTCTCATGAGGAATTTTCCACTACCAAGGAGAAGATCCTGGCGGCAGGCGGTAAGGTATATCTTTCTTTAGATGAAAACAATCTCAATGAAGTAGTGTTATCCGTTTCCAGGTTCAAACAGAAAAAAGAGAAAACACCGCAATCGGTGGTAAGCGTTAAACCGGGAGAAATTCAGTTCGCTAATCCGCAAACCTCGGCAGATCTTCTGGAAAGTACAGGTAAAGTATATGTTCAAAAGAGCCAGCTTGGCGGCGGAAGTCCTATGATAAGGGGTTTTGCTACCAATCGTTTGCTGCTTACGGTAGACGGGGTGCGAATGAACAACGCCATTTTCAGAAGCGGAAATTCTCAGAATATTATTTCTATAGATCCCCTGGCCGTAAATGAGACAGAGGTGATCCTTGGGCCGGGTTCTGTAATTTACGGCAGTGATGCTATTGGAGGGGTTATGAACTTTTATACCTTGAAACCGGTTTTTTCCTATGAAGGAAAACGGGTCAGTGGCTCTTTTTTAAGCCGGTATTCAACTGCCAATAACGAAAAGACAATTCATGCCGATGTAAATGTAGGTTTTGACAAATGGGCTTTTTTGACCAGTGTTACCTATTCAGATTTTGGAGATCTTAAAATGGGTAGCCATGGGCCTGATGATTATCTTCGCCCGGAATATGTAGTAACGCGCAACGGGCAGGATATCATTGCAGAGAATGAAGATCCTCGGGTGCAAATTCCTACAGGTTACAACCAAATCAACCTTCTGCAAAAAATTGCCTTTCAGCCGAATGATCTTTGGGACTTTACTTTGGGGGCATATTATTCTACCACATCAGAATTCGACAGATATGACCGGCTGTACCAGCGAAGAAATGGTCTGTTAAGGTCGGCGGAATGGTATTACGGGCCTCAAAAGTGGTTCCTGGGAAATCTTCACATCGAGAAAAAAGGTAGGGGAGAGCTTTATGACAAAATGAAGTTCACCGGAGCTTATCAGTTCTTTGAAGAGAGCAGAAACAATAGAGACTTTGGGGCGGGAATCCTGTTTCATAGCCGGGAAATGGTAGATGCCTATTCTGCCAATCTTGATTTCGAAAAAGGCATAAATAAGAACAAGCTCTTCTACGGATTTGAGTATATATACAATCTTGTGGGTTCTGAAGGATCGGCAGGAAATATCAATACTTTTGAAATAACACCCAGTCCTTCCCGGTATCCTGATGGTTCATCCTGGCAATCTTTAGCAGCTTATATCGGTTACCAGATGGAGCTGCATAAAAAGCTTCACATGCAATTAGGGGCAAGATATAATGCTATCATCTTAAAGGCAAATTTTGAAGATTCCTTTTACGATCTCCCATTTTCCAATGCCGATATAACTACCGATGCTTTTACCGGTAGTGCCGGATTAAACTGGCAGCCCAATGAAAGGATGGCCTGGAAGGTCAATGTCTCCACAGCTTTTAGGGCACCAAATATAGATGATGTTGGAAAGATCTTTGATTCTGAACCGGGATCAGTTGTAGTTCCCAATCCCGATCTTAAACCAGAGTACGCCTATAACGGGGAAGTGGGCCTGAACTGGAAATTATTCGATTTTCTGATCCTGGATCTTTCTTCTTTCTATACGCTTCTTGAAGATGCCATGGTTCGGCGGGATTTTACTTTGAATGGAGAAAACAGTATAATTTTTCAGGGGGAAGTGAGCAATATCCAGGCGGTTCAGAATGCCTCGAGTGCTTATGTCTATGGATTTGAAGGAGGGCTGGAAATAAAATTTTCCCCCTCATTGAATTTTATTTCCCAGTTGACCATTACTGAAGGTAAAGAAGAACTGGATAACGGGGGAACGGCACCCTTAAGGCATGCGGCTCCTATATTCGGGAATTCCCACCTGGTTTGGAAATATAACCGACTCAAATTGGATCTTTTTGGAGAGTACAATGGGCAATTTGATTATGAGGACCTCGCGCCTTCTGAACAGGGGAAAGCCTATTTATATGCTGTAAATGAAAATGGAGATCCGTATTCACCTTCCTGGTACACACTCAACTTTACCGGGAAATATGAATTTTCAGAACAACTATTTTTCATCGCTTCCCTGGAAAATATAACAGATCAGCGGTACCGTACTTATTCCTCAGGAATTACTGCGCCCGGCAGGAACCTGATCTTGTC
>JAGXIL010000054.1 GCA_024635655.1 Gillisia sp.
CGCCGTATACGAGACCCGTATGTACGGTGGTGTGAGAGGCGCACTCCGTCAGTTTCTGGCGGAGCCGTCTACTCGATTAGCATACGTTCATAATTCCGTATACATAAATTTTAAATTCTTTATTTTCATTCCGTTTTCTGTTTTCTTTAAGCTCAATTTATAGTTGCTAAATCCGACATATCGCATATCGTCCCACGGCACGTCCGAAATAGGTTTTTGCGAAATCCGTAGTCGGTACTCCATTTCATTGATTCTTACAAATTCCGCAATAGTATAACTAAATTTTAAATCAGCGTATTCCTTAAGTTTAAACGTGAAGTATCTTCCTGATAGGTTATTTTTTAGAAAGCTTGTATCAATTATTTTCGGTACCATTTTAACATCACTGATGGAAATTTTATTTCCATACCTATCCGTAAAAGTAAACTCATCAGTCTGCTTTTTTTGGAAACCAAATGTAACCACCAGCAGAAGCTGAATTAATACAATTTTTATAGACTTGTTTTTTCGTTTCATTTTTTCTCAATGTATGCTAACGTAAGAATAAATGCACTGTTACATTTATATCTTTTATGTCTGTGCTTACAAATCTAGCGGATTTTTAATTTGAAAGTACACATTAGTAGCCACATGGGTGTATATTTCTGTGGTTTTCGTGCTGCTGTGGCCTAATAGTACCTGGATGTAGCGCAGATCTGTACCGGCCTCCAGAAGATGGGTCGCAAAGGAGTGTCGCAACATATGTGGGGTCACCCGCTTTTTGATCTTCGCCTTGCGCGAGGCTTTCTTTACAATCTGTGTTATACTTTCCGGCGAATATCTTGCGCCGCCGGGGCCTTCAAACAAATAGGTCTTTGGGCGCCATTGGATATAATAGTTGCGCAAATCTTTAAGTAGGGTATGGGAGAGTAGGGTATATCTGTCTTTATTCCCTTTGGCAGATCGAACGCAAATGACCATCCGCTTGCCGTCAATGTCCTCGGGTTTTAAGTCCAGCACTTCATTTCTTCGCAATCCGGCAGAGTAGAGGAGGCTAACAATGCAGCGGTGTTTTAAATTATTGGTGTTTGAAATTATAGCCAATATTTCTTCCTTGGCCAGCACCTGGGGCAATTTTGTTTCCTTTCGCGGGCGTTCAATGGCATAGAAGCGGTTGGGCATTTCCAGCACTACTTCATAATAGAACTTAATGGCATTGATCGCCTGGTTAAGGTAGGAATTGGAAAATTTCTCCTGTACCAATTTCTGTAAGTAAGCTCTTATATCCGGTTCATCGAGTTCTTCCAGTTTGCGGTCCCGGTAATGATTCAGGAAAGCCTCAAAACAGCACACATAGGTTTTTACCGTATTATTTGCGTAGCGTTTTAGCTCCAGCTTTCGTAAATAAGACTCCGGACAGGTGAGCACCCCGGGTTTAATGTCCCTGTTCCGGTAGGCGTTCACGTCTATAGGAGGGTTGTTACGGCTAAAGCTGCTGTTGGAAAAGAAATAGTTGCTGTTCACCCAGGCTACCCCTCTGAACTGTTTGTAGATGGCATCGAGGTTCCCAGATGTGTTTTTCACATAGTGCATATTGAACTCTTCACTCCACCGTACCCCGGGCAGCTCTTTAACCATGGCTAGTATCACCTTATCTGTATAAAAATGCAGGCCAATGCATTTTTGCTGGTCTATCATTAAATGCTTCAGGGTGAGATACTTCTTTTCCATAGTCCTGTTGGATCTTTGGTTAAAAATAACCGGAACAGTAGCTTATGGCGTGTAGTAATCGTATATTATTCGTATAATATATGGAGATGCAGCCAAAACTAAAATATTGCCTTGCCTGCCAGGCAGAACTCGAGGGCCGCCGGGACAAAAAGTTCTGTGATCCTTATTGCAAAAGTGCATTTCATTATAAAAAAACCCAGGAAGAAAACCTGGGTTTTTATTCGCAGGTAAACAAGCAACTTAAAACCAACCGGAGGATCCTGAAATATTATAACCGGGCAGGGAAAGTAACAGTGAGGGCAGAGGTTCTAAAAGAACAGGGGTTTAACCCCAGGTTTTTTACCCATTTTTGGAAAAATAAAAATAAAGGGATCTACCGTTTCGTCTACGAATTTGGTTTCCTGGCAAAAGTTGAGAATGGAAAAGATAAATACTTACTGGTCAAATGGCAACCTTACATGGAGTAAAAATTGTTGCTTTTTAAAGCTTGTACCGATTATCTTTCCCCGGGAATTTTTTACTATTCTTAACTCCTAAAAATTAAAACATTTATCCGGTTTAACAGAAACATATTTCGAAGTGGACTTCCGGTACTCACAAATGTAACGCCCTGCCGGTAAAAATTTCTCGATCCCCATTGTTCCCATACCTTTTAATATATTCTTTTTTGAAATGCCCCCGCGTACCCCCACAAAAAAGAAAAGTGTTAACCAAAAATATTTGACATAGCGATTCCCTAAACTTTTTCCATTTAACCAATATTTATTTTTCACAATTGCTTCAGGTCCGGGATATATTTGGAAACAGGTATATTAATAGGGTAGTGGTAGCGGCTAACTGCGTGCAAATTCCTTTTTTCAGTAAAAATAACAACAGCTTCGCCGCCGTTAGTCCCACTGACATCAGGTGAAATTTCGTTTTAACCGCCTTCTGCCATAATAGGCCTAACCCGTTTCTCAAAAGAACAAGAAATTCTTTATTCCGAATTTCCCTGTGAATATTTTAAAATAAATTAAAATTCCAGGGCAATTACTCCGAAGTTTTAGGTAAAAAGCATAAAATTCTGGTGATAAATATAATAATTCCCCTAGCGGATAAGAGAAAACCCAATAGGAGTTATTAACAAATAATTAAGGATTAGTAATATTACCCAGGAAATTGGATCCATAATGCTTTAGGGGCATAGCGGGGAAACTTCATAAGGAAAAGGTGATGAGCAGGGGTTCGTTCTTCAGGCTCCGGAATCCAATCATATCTTTGATCCATTCCAGGCTGGCTGCAGTATAGAAAAATACGTGGGTAGGGTCGTTCTTGTAATACCAGCTCCCAAAATCTGTCTGTTCTGAAAATACTGCTGTCTTGCAATACAATCTCCCATTAGGCAGTAACAGCCTGCGCAATCGTTTAAATTCTACATAGGGATTGTGAAAATGTTCCATTACTTCACAGCAGATGATAAAATCATATTGATCCCCGAGCACTTTAGGATTGTTGGCAAAAAAAGGATCGTACAGGGCTACGCTGTATCCGCTCTTTTGCAGTTCCACAGCAGCAACAGGGCCGGTCCCGCATCCGTAATCCAGGCCTTTTGCCGTAACGGGAAAGTGTTCTTTGATCCCCTGGGTAATAGGACTTACAAAGTCCTGGTAGCGCGGGTCGGTCACATCATTGTTGTGCTCCAGGTACCGCGATTGTTCCAAAACGGGGTCAATATAAAATTGCGGAGCCAAGAAAATCGCCCTGCAGGTAGAGCATTGCAAATAAAGCTTCCCCAAATATTCGTGATACTCGCGGGAAACTCCATCGCAAAGCCTGCAATTCATCGGTAATACATTATTAACTTATCGCTTTACCTAGGTAACTAGTACAGCGATTTGATCTTTAGTAGTTTTTCCTTCCACACCTTAAGCTGGTCTTTGTGGTCCTGGATGTTCTTATGCACTTCCTGCACCAAAGGATTATCATCATCTACGTTAGAAAAGAACTGGAGATTGTTTTCCAGCTGCCTGATTTCGGCTTTTGTTTCTTCTACCTTCTTGCTCAGGAAGTAATGCTCATTTCGCAGCTTCTTGTCATCGTCGGCATCATTCAGGGCCTGCACCTTATTCTCGTACTTCATCATCTCTGCCTTGGTGTTGTCTACATCAAGTTTAGAGAATAACTGGTCCAGGAGCTTATTAAACTTCCCTTCAATAAAGCGTTTGTTAAAAGGCACTTTTCCAATTTGCTTCCACTCCTCAATAGCAGATTTGATCTTCGGAAGGTCCTGTTTCTTGTCTCCCGTAAAATCCATTGCCTTTAAGCTGTCCAGCAGTTCTTTTTTCTGGTCAAAGGCCTTTTGCTCCTCAGAGTTTTCCTCGGTATTGGATTTGTGCAGCCTGTCAAAATAATGATTACAGGCAGCTTTAAATTGTTTCCACACTTTATCGCTGTCCTTGCGCGGCACGTGGCCTATTTTTTTCCAGTCTGCCTGGATCTTTTTCATCAGGGGAGTGGTAGCCTTGAAATCTTCACTCTCTTTGTTTTCATCGGCTATTTTAATGAGCTCCCGTTTCTTCTCCAGGTTTTCGTACTGCTCTTTTTTAAGGCCTTTATAATACGCGTTTTTGTTTCGGTTGAACTGGCGCACCCCTTGCTTGAAGGCACTCCAGGTTTCCTCGTTCTTCTCCCTGGGCACTTTTCCGGCTTTAAAGAAAGCATCGCGTAAAGCTTCCAGTTCCTTGATCTTTTGCTGCCACTGGCTGTGCGAAGTATAAGGCGTTTCAGCAAGTACTTTGATCTTTGCAATAAGCTCCTGTTTTACCTCAAGGTTCTTTTCAAACTGTTGATCCAGTTGATCGTAATAAGCCTGCCTTAGATCGTGTATCTTTTTAGTGGCCTCGCTAAAACGGTTCCAGATGTCTTCCCGGTATTCTTTGGCCACCGGCCCAAGTTCTTCCTTCCACATCTTGTGCAGCATCTGCAGTTCCCTGAAAGCGCGGCTGGTATCTTCCTCCTGGGTCAATTCCTCTGCCCGGTCAATTACCTTTAACTTTTGTTCCAGGTTGTGCTTGAAATCCATATCCCTAAACTCCCTGTTAAGGTGTAAAAAGTCATAGAAGTTCTCAACATGGTGGTGATAGGTATTCCACACGGTGTTGTATTTATCTCGCGGAATGGGCCCTGCTGTTCTCCAGCGGTCCTGCAATTCCTTAAAATGCTTGTAAGTGGTATTGATATTCTCCTCAACATCAAGAAGGCCTTTAAGCTCCTCAATGATCTCCTGGCGGCGGTCCAGGTTCTTGTTGAGATCCTGCTTTAACTGCTGGTAATATTTGTTGCGCTTTTCCTTGTAATCAAAGTAAAGACTGTTGAATTGTTTTTTAAGGGGCGTAGAATAATGAAAATCAATAATGTTTCCGCCATCGGCCAGGAATTCTTCCTTCTTTTCCTCCAGCTCCTCGTCAAATTTGGCGTTGAACTCGTTCCTTATCTCATCTACATGCTCCTTGATTGCCTGTACTTTCTCTTTTTGTACCAGCTTTTCCAGCTCTGCAACCAGCTCTTCCTTACCCATGGAATGATAGTCTTTTTTCGCTATCCCATGCCGCTCTCCGCTGCTCTCATCTTCACTGTCCTCTGCAACAGAATCTTCAAATTCCGAATGTGCATTTTTCTTCCCTCCGGCATCTTTCCCTTCATCTTCTTCCTCCTCTTGTTCCTCATCTGATCCCGATCCTGAAGCCGCTGCCGACTCCTCTGAAGGCATGGTATGCAGGCTTCCGGTTTTTTCTCCTGAAACTTCTTCTGTCTCCTGCTTCTTTTCTGCCCGGGCTCCTTTTCCTTTATCTTCTGCCGAAGGCGCTGTGGAAGCATTTTCTGAAAGTTCTCCGCTACTTTTTCCTGCGGAAGGTTCTGAAGTATTTCCTGATGCTCCTTCTTTTTCTGCGGATGGTTCAAAAGTGTTTCCCGATACTCCTTCTTTTTCTGCGGAAGGTTCTGAAGTATTTCCTGATGCTCTTTCTTTTTCTGCGGAAGGTCCTGAAGTATTTTCTGAAGATCCTTCTTTTTCTAGGGAAGGTTTTGAAGTATTTCCCGATACTCCTTCTTTTTCTGCGGAAGGTTCAGAAGTGTTTCCTGAAGCTCCTTCTTTTCCTGCGGAAGGTTCTGAACTGTTTCCTGAAGTTCTTTCTTTTTCTGCGGAAGATAATGAAGTACTTTCTGAAGCTTTATCCTTTTCTGCGGAAGGCTCTTCGGAAGAAGTTCCTGCCGGCTTTCCGCTGTTGTTCCCTGCGGAAGATGTGGAGTTGTTTCCTGAAGGTTTCCCCTGATCTGCAGAAGCGTTTTCCGCGTTTGCACCGGTGACTTTCTCTGAAGGTTTATCACCAGAAGCCGCTTCAGCTTGAGCCTGTTGATCTTTTTTCCCTCCTTCTGAAGAGGATCCTTCAGCAGAAGCTGAATTTTGCCGTTGCCCTTCCGAAGAAGACGCTTTTTCCGAAGAAGAAGACTTCTCAGTACCGGAATTTTTAGCAGACGCTTCATTTTCAGAAACATCCTTCTGCGTTCCGCCAACTTCTCCCAAATGGCCTTCTCCGGTTCCGGAATGCTTGGCCTTACCGGAAGCATCTTCCTCCTCGCGCTGGGCGCTGGAAAATTCCTCTTCCTTTTTCTGACTTTCAGTCCTGCTTTCCATAGCCTTGGTTTCCGCGATCATAGCCTGTTCCAGTTGATCTTTGTCTTTCTCCTCAGCTGTAGTAGATTCTTTCCCGGGTCCCGAATTGCTGTTCTCTGTGCTCTTTTCCCGCGCACCTTCCGCATTCCCTTGGTCCTTCTGGCTTTGGTTAGAAGCCTGCTGAGGATCTTTTATTTCGTTTTGGGGGAGGTCCTTTTTTTCATTATCATTTTCGTGCAGAGACATATGTTTCAATGTTATAGTTCTTTTAAACTTGATTAAGCCTGAAAGATACTAACTACCTAAAAATAAGCCAAGCTTTTCTTTCAATTTGTGAGGTAGTGCGGCAGCACTGGCTTCAGGACTTTTTAGTCCATATCTCCCAGGCCTTTTCTGCCTGTAATTCCAGCATCTTCCTGCCATTGAATACCTTAGCATCTTTTTCCCTGCCCAGTTTCATCAGCATTGTATCTGCCGGATTGTATATGAGATCGAATATTAAATGCCGGGAAGTAAAATGTTGTGCAGGAACAGCAGGGTAGGAGGCAATATTCGGGGTGGTGCCCAGCGGGGTGGTATTTACAATAAGCCTGTGCTTGTCCAGGATCTCCCGGGTGAGCTCAGGGTAACTCAGCTCTCCGGGTTTGGGAGTGCGGGATACGAATTTAAATGCTACATCAAGCTGTGTTAATCCGTAGGCAATGGCCTTTGAAGCGCCACCCGTACCCAAAATGAGGGCATGGGTATGGCCGGGGGTGAGGTGCGGTTTCAGGGATTCCACAAAACCATAATGGTCGGTGTTGTAGCCTGTCAGCCTTCCGTTAGTTTCAATCTTAATGGTATTTACCGCCCCTATTTCCTGTGCCACAGGATCCAGCGCGTCCAGGTAAGGAATGATCTCTTCTTTATAAGGGATCGTGACATTGAGGCCCTGTAACCCGGGATTTTCAGCAAGTACATTTTTAAGGTTTTCTATAGATGATAGGTCAAAATTGCGATAGACAGCCGGGATTTGCTCCTTCTCAAATTTCTCTGTAAAGTAATGCCGGGAAAAAGAATAATCAATGTTCTTTCCTATAAGGCCGTAGATTTTCATATTGTAGAATTTCGTCGCTCATACCAGGCCAGTCCCAGTACGATCAGGATTCCCAGGATAATATACAAAATAGCATACCAGGCCTGGGGCTGGGAAAGATCGGGTAAATACCGGTCGTAATTGTCAATAACCAAGTTTCCGCTCTTATCTATCATGGTATTTCCCTCTGCATCTGTTCTGTAGATCTTTTCTTTCCATGGCCACACCACCCCAAGGGATCCGGTAATAAATCCAATGATCACGGCGTAGGTCTCTTTTTTAAACCTTTTGAGTACAAAACCCAAAAGATGGGAAAGAGAGACCAGCCCGGCCAGGGATCCCAGGGAAAAGACCACCAGCACCTGCAGCAATCGTACTCTCCCCGGTTTTTGTGTAAAGGAAAGATCCATCATAAAAATTTCTGAAATAGTATCATAAAGGGCATTGACAGAATCTACCAAAAGAAGCACATAGTTTCCGAAAAGGATAAGGATAAACGATCCCGAGAGTCCGGGCAGGGTCATCCCCGATACCCCCACAATGCCGCAGAAGAATACAAACCACAAATTGTCATTCTCCCTTGCAGGCTCAAGAAAACTAATAGCGACTCCCGCCACGATCCCTGCCATAACAAATAACAAAGTGCGTGGGGACCATTCGTCAAACTCCCTGCCTATATAGTAAATAGACCCAATGATCATCCCGAAGAATGCCGCCCAAACATAGAGTTCGTAATGCAAAATGGCATAATCCAGCAACTTGGAAACGCTAAAATAACTTATTACCATTCCCAAAATAAGAAGTCCCAGAAATTTCCCGTTCACGTAGGTATACAGCGAGCGGAACCTCCCGTTGACCAGGAGCTTAAAGGCTTTTAAATTGATCTTTTGGAGGGAATAGATGAATTCCTCGTAAAATCCGGCAACAAAAGCCACAACCCCACCTGAAACTCCGGGTACTTTATTTGCCGCACCCATAGCAAGGCCTTTAAGTACTAAGAATACTTTGTCACTAAAGGTCCGGGTTTGCTGCATTTACGGGGATGGGTTTCTCTGTTGCTATACGCTCTAAAAGCAGGATCAAAAGAAATCCTGCAAGCATTAATATAATTGCCTGGTAAAGATAGGGCTCTCCTTCAAAATTCCACGGTAACACAGAGGTCTCTCGTATTACTACGGTTTTATCACCAAATTCTTCGGTCTCCAAAACTTTTTTCCAGGGCCAGATCTTGTTCAAAGAACCGGCAATAAATCCCGTGAGTACGGCAAGAGTAATGCTGCTGTAGTGGTCAAATAACCATTTCAGGACCTTGGAAAAGGCCAGCAGGCCGCATACGGCGCCTATAGCCACTATACCAAGGGTCTTTACATCAAAATCATGTGCCGCTTCTGTAATGGTTTTATAAGCTCCCATGAGTACCAGGATAAATGCACCCGATATGCCGGGAAGGATCATTGCGCAAATAGCTACAGCTCCCGAAAGAAATAAATACCAGTTGCTTATCACCGCGCCCGAAGGGGGAAGGGAAATAATGTAAAAGGCCAGTGCAGCTCCAATTATAAGTGCTATGATAATTTTAAAATTCCATTCGGGGATTTGCTTGGCAACAAACCATACACTTGCCATGATTAGGCCAAAGAAAAAGGCCCAGATGAGTACCGGGTGATTCTCCAGTAAATAATTGGCCACCCGCATAATGGAAAAGATGCTTATGAGTATACCCAGGAGCAGGGATACGATAAACGTCCCGTTCAATTTTTCCCACATGGCTTTGAAGCCTTGTGTTTTCCATACATTGATAAGGGAAAAATTTACCCCGCTTATGGTGGCGATAAGTTCCTGGTAGATACCGGTAATAAAGGCTATAGTACCACCCGAAACTCCGGGAACCACATCTGCGGCTCCCATGGCCATTCCTTTAAGGGTGATCTTGGCGTAATCTTTTATGCTTCGTTGCATCCTGATTTTAATTTCCGCTCAAAAGTAAATAAATCAGGGAGTTTTAAGGTAAGAATTGATCATTTCCTTTACACTTTTTCTGCTGAAGATCTTCGGAAACAATTCTTCTATAATTATATAATATTCTGCGTCTATTTTTAATCCGTTGTTCAAATGGAAATATCCTTTGTCGCCTTCATTCAAGTTAAAATGTAAGCCTGCCAGCCTGTATTCGATCTCTGCAGTTTCCGGATAAAATTCCAGGGCCTGCATCAGGTTTTGAACGGCAGTCTCGTATTCGCCAAGGTTGATAAGGATGTCACAGCGCCTTATCCAGGTTTCCAATTCGTAATTTCCAAGGTCAATGGTCTTTTGATATCCGCGTTCTGCTTCCTCAAAAAGACTTAGCCTGCTGTTGATCTTTGCATAACGTTTCCAGTACAACACATTCTCTTCATCAATGCTTATCGCTTTGTTGATGTAATAGAGTGCCTTCTGATAATTCCCTTTTTTAAAGTAAAAATCGGTGATGGCTATCCAGCCTTTGTCAAGTAAAGGGTCTTCGTGAACGGTCTTGGTGTAGTGCTCAAGAGCCAGTTCATCAAGTTCCAGTTTCTCGAAGCATTTTCCTATGCGCAAATAGGCAAAGGAGGTTGGGTCATCAAGATCAAGGGTAATGCGGTAATTTTCTATAGCCTCATTAAAACGACCCAGCTTCTCAAGCACTTTCCCTTTTTCAAGGTATGCGCCTATGAACATCTCATCGCTTATGATCGCAAAATCAAAAGCGGTAAGGGCCTTTTCGAACTGTTTCAGGTCAAAATATTGTTTTCCTATCTGGTGCCATGCGACCTCGCAGTAAGGGTTCTTGTTGAGGAACATATTCAAATAATCTATCGCCTCTGTTTTTTGTTCCAGAAAATCAAAGCAGTACATAATGTTATAGAGGGCAGAGTAATCTTCTTCATCTGCCTCCAGACACTTCATAAAACTGAATTTTGCATTTTCAAAATCCTCAAGGAAAAGATATTCCATGCCCAGCAGGGAGTAAACATCAGCTTCGTCCATGGTGATCTCCAAAGCTTTTTCAAGCATTTTAATGGCCTTTTGGTGGTCATCGCGCTTGGAAAATATGTTGGCTTTTTGAATATATACTTCTTCATTGGAAGACTCCAATGTGTGTAATTCATTTAACAATCCATCGGCAAGATCCAGTTTATCTTCAAACACCAGGATCTCAACTTTAAAGAGTTTTAGATTGGTGGAAGTGGGATGTTGGGCCAGACCTAATTTGACAGCCTTTTTAGCCAATGCGATCTTTCCATTCTCCAAATAATGGTGAATGATATCCTCAAATTCCTCTGAATCAAAAAACAAAACATCGTTTGTTTTTAGCATCGACTCGAACCGGGTTAGTGAGAAATTGTTTTCTTCGTTATGACTTAATTGCATACACTGGGGATTACTGGATTTCTACAATTTTAAAGTTATCAATGTTAACCGCTACTATCTGTAGAAATTTATATTGTTTTTAACAAAGTAATTAACAGGTCAAACCTGCACTTTGATATCGTTGAGAATGTCAAGAATAATGCCACATCCTTCTTTGAGCTCCTCTATTGAAATGGTGAGGGGAGGGGTGAGCCTGACTGCCTTTTTTTCAAACAGCAACCAAAATAAAATTAAACCTTTTTCCTGAGATTTTAAAATGATGCTGCTCGCGATATCTTCAGAAGGGGTTATGATCGCAAGCATTAAACCCCTTCCCCTGATCTCTAAAATTAGAGGGTGCACCAGCAAACCCCTTAAAAACTGCTCCTTTTCAAGGGCCTCTGCCATAAGGGCAGAAGTTGTAAGCTCCCGGAGCGTGGCCAGAGCCGCGGCGGCAATTACAGGATTTCCCCCAAAGGTTGTGATGTGGCCAAGCTTGGGATTATCCATTAAACTGTCCATCATTTCTCCTGAAGCTGTAAATGCCCCTATAGGCAAACCTCCGCCCATTCCTTTTCCCATCACTACAATATCGGGAATGACTTCATAATGCTCAAATCCAAAAAGTTTTCCGGTCCTTCCAAATCCCGGCTGTATCTCATCCAGGATGAGTAAAGCGCCGGTTTCTTCACATTTTTGCTTTACCTTTTGAAGGTAATTGTCTGCCGGCTCAATAAATCCGGCTCCTCCCTGAATAGTCTCAAGAATTACAGCTGCTGTTGCCGATGTTATTTTATCGAGGTCTTCCTGCGCATTGTAGTCGATAAATGATACCATTCCTATCAATGGCCGGAATGGTTTGACCCGCTCTTCATAACTCATTAAACTCAGGGATCCCATAGTATTTCCGTGGTATGCATCACGCGCGGCTATGATCTCCTGCCTGCCGGTGTACCGGCGGGCAAGCTTTAAAGCGCCTTCAATGGCTTCAGTTCCCGAATTGGTGAGGTAGGTCTTGTCTAGCGGCGCGGGAAGATGCGAGGCCAGGAGCTTTGATAATTCCACAGCAGGCCCCTGGGCATATTCCCCGTACACCATCACGTGCAGATATTTTTCGGTTTGTTCCTGTATTGCAGAGACCACCCTGGGATGGCAATGGCCTAAGCTGGTAGCCGAAACCCCCGCAACAAAATCCAGGTATTTTTTGCCCTGTACAGTATATATGTATGAACCTTTGGCATGGGAAATTTCCAGTGCCAGGGGGTGGGGAGTGGTTTGTGCCTGATATTTTAAAAATGCTTCTTTCAATTATCTTCTTCTTCAATTTTTCCTTTCCCGGTTTTTTCCATCAGCGGTCTCCTTACTTGTGAAGAAGGCGGAATGGTATCTGTACGCACAGGTACCGCAGGAATGGTATCTGTTCTCCCCGGGGCAGGTAGAGTATCTGTTGCTCTGGCCGGAAGCGGAATAATATCTGCTCCCGTTGGAGGGGTTGGAATGCTGTCTATCTTTCTATCCTGGAGGTCTTCCGGCCTTAACCTGGAATTTTCATTTAAAAGGGGCTGATCTTCATCTGTTTCATCAAAGAAATCTTCCTGTTCATCGGGTAGGGGGATCCCCTGGATCCTTACCAGTTCAGGGGGTGCTTTTCCGGCAAACAGATCGCTTTTTTCCATTAACTGTTCTTCTCCCCTCCAGTTAAATCCTCTCAGCAGCCGCACATTCTCGGGTAATTCTTCTTCCGGGGTAAGGGTGCCGTCAACCTGCTGGTAGTAGTAAATATCCTGGATCTCCTGTTCCTGGAAAAGGATTTTTATGGAACTGGAAAGGGTTTTATTGATCCCAATGAGGTCCTTCTCCTCATTCCGCATATAATATATGGTCTCTGTATTTTTTAGGATATCCACCTGGGAGAGTTCATTTTCCACGAATAATCCCGTGAGTTCCTTTCCTTTGATCTGATTGTAGCCTTCAATACTGTCTTGTTGAATAAGAAAAGCATTGTCAAACACTTTTAAGGAATCCAGCTTTTCCGTCTTCGGATTACTGATCAAATGAATAGTATCTCCTGTCATTTGATTGTTTCCGGACCATATTACAGGTGTCCTTCCCACACTTACTGAAGTTACCGGCCCTGTGTTTAAATTGATCATTTTTGTAAGGCCGGTTTGCTGATTCACATGTATGGAATCACTCTTTCCGCTCATATCACTCTTGTACATGCGTACATCGTAAAACCCGCGGATGATCCTGTTCTCCGGTTTTCCCGTCACCATTAAAGTATCGCTGTGAATGAAGATAGAATCATTGTCCTGAACGGTGGCGGCAAGTGCTCTTTTCGTTATAAAAACTGAATCCTGTTCCCGGAATACTTCCGCGTAGTGTCCGGTGATCAAACTGTTGTTGAGGGTATCGGTAACTCTTATATTATTGGTGCCCGATGCAAAATTTGTATTCCGGTTAAAATAGAGACTGTCTCCCTCCAGGATCCTGTTCTCATAATCAATGCGGGAGTTCTTGACAAAATAGCCAATATCCTCGCGGGTGTCGTAAAAACCTCTTTCACAATAGACCGTACTGGTTTCGCTTTCTATAGTGGTAGGGCCGTACATATAGGCATTCCCCGTTTCAGAATAAAAATCCAGCTGTTCTGAATTGATCACGTATTCAGGATTGGTAACTTCCACATCTGAGACGAAGGAATATTTATCATCTTCCATATAATAGCGGCCTACAATACTTTTCAGGACGCTTGCAGTATCCCTTACGGTGCCGCCACTCCTGTAATAGGCTTGTTGCTTAAGTCGGTTAAAAAATAAGGTATCGGTTTCCAGGGTGGTTTGGGGCCTCGTCATTTTTACCTTTCCGCTGGCAAAGGCAAATTGTGTGGTGCCGTTATATTCTGCATAGTTGCTTTGCATGGTGACCGTATCTCCCTGCTGCATCCTTACATCTCCATAGGCTTTAAAAAAATTGGCTTCCTGGTAAAATACGGCATTGTTGCACCAAACTTCTATCCCCTCGTGGTTGAAATAGACCTGACTCTCAATTCCGCTAAGGATCACAGCTCCGGGATACCGCTCTTCATTGATGATCTGTCGCTCGCTTTTGTAATCAATCAGCCTCGCATCCTGGCTGAATATCAGGGAGGTGTATAAAAAACAGAAGAGAACTTTTAAGTAAGTAGACCGGAATTCCAATTTGGATATTTTGTTTCAAAAGTAAAGAAAAGAAGAAGGATAATTAGAATAAAATTAAGGAAATGAAAAGGCCTGAAAAATATTATCAACAGTTGTTTTATTATAAAATACTCAAAAATTTTTTAATATCGTTGAAGTATTTTCATTAAACAGCTCATAATGTTTTCAAAAAATTAAGAGTAATTACCATTTCGCTCAGGTTATTAAGAAATTATTAACCTTAATATGGAAACCGCAGCTACAATCTCTGCGTAAGTTTGGCAGTAATCAAAGCAAATTAAATTATGAAAAAACCAATTATCAAAGTAGAAAAGGCAGCCATAAAGCAAAACAACGCCGGAAGCTCCAGACGTAAATTCTTAAAAATGGGAGGTCTTGCGGTTGCAGGTTCCGGCCTGCTCCTTTATTCCTGTAGTGACGATGACGATGTTATGGGACCTGTAATAGGAGATGTGTTTGACCTTGGAAGCGGTGACCTTGGGATCCTTAACTACGCATATGCCCTGGAACAACTTGAGGCAGCTTTTTATACCAATGTATTAGATGGCTCTTATTGGGCAGGTGCAAGTGCTGAAGAAAAATTAATACTTGAAGACCTGTACAAGCATGAAGTAATTCACCGTGAGTTCTTTAAAGCTGCAATAACCGGAGCCGTTAACGGAGATACGAGTTTGGTTTTACCGGAACTTGAATTTGATTTTAGCGGAGTGGATTTTGGAAACAGAGATTCCGTTCTTGGAACAGCAAGCGTATTGGAAGATACAGGAGTTGCTGCATATAATGGAGCAGGTAAACTGCTTACCACTCCTGAATACCTGGTATTGGCAGGAAAAATTGTCTCTGTAGAAGCAAGACATGCCTCGGCCATCCGATCTATATTTTTAAGTGATGATACTGCATTTGCAGGAGATGATGTTATTGATAGCAATGGATTAGACCCGGCAAAATCTCCTTCTGAGATCTTAGCTGCTGTGGGAGCCACAGGATTTGTGAAAACTGAGTTTACAGCAAATCAATTACCATCCTAAGCCAAAGTAACTTCAAAGTATCAATAACAATTAAAATAAAACATTATGAATATTATAAAATTTTTAGATGAATTTACTTCAGATAATCTGAATAAGAAAATGTCATCCCGTCGCGAGGTTTTTTCAACTTTGGGTTCATTAAGTAAAAAAGCAGCTTTGGTTGCAGTTCCTTTTGGACTTGCTACTTCATCTAGCAAAGCCTATGCAGCCCAGGATATGGATGCTGCAGTTTCTGCCCTTCAACTGGCGCTTACCTTAGAGTATCTTGAAGCAGAATTCTATATGATGGCATTGGCATCGGGCGTACTTCCTTCAGGAAGACCGGAATCTGTTTACAGCCAGATCTCCAAGCACGAAAATCAACACGTTGCGTTCTTAACAGCCGGACTTGAAGGGGCAGGGGTAGAACCTGTTGGAAAGCCTACTTTTGATTTTACGGTAGGTGGAATGTTTGATCCTTTCGACGATAATAACTCCGGACAAGAGGTGGCTTACGCACAATTACTTGCATTGGCCCAGGCTTTTGAAGATACAGGAGTAAGAGCATATAAAGGACAGGCCGGAAACTTAATGGGAACAGATTTCCTTACCCCGGCATTGCAAATCCACTCAGTAGAAGCCAAACACGCTTCAGAGATCAGAAGACTTAGAGCTATGGTTGCCGGTGAAACCTTAAATCCTGATGCTTTGGGATGGATCACTCTTGATAACAGAGGACCGGGAATGCCGGAAGCAACTCAGGCTGTTTATGACGGCGAAGAGAATGTAGTACAGGGAGGTGTTAACCTTGTTGATGCAACAGGATTTGACGCCGTAGCCGTTTCGCAGTCTTATGATGAGCCTATGACCGGTGAAACAGCATCTACAATTGCAGGTTTGTTTATAGTGAGCTAGTACATAAATTAGTTAAGAATTGAAAGAGACTGTCTGAAAAGGCAGCCTCTTTTGTTGGTTTATTTTTCGGGTCTTTTCAAATAACCTGAAAGAATAGATCCGTAACATTCATTATTATTACCCATAAAAAAGCCGCCTAATTTTTTAGGCGGCTTTTCTATTTTTTAAAAACTGTGAAGTTTCAGATCTATCTAATGATCGTCTGCTTTCTGTCCGGTCCTACAGATATCACTGAAATGGGCACCTCCAATTCTTTTTCCAGGAAGGAAACATATTCCATAAATTCCTTCGGAAGCTGCGATTCATTGTCCATTTTGGTAAGATCTTCTTTCCATCCTTTAAAACTGGTATAGACGGGAGTAACATTTTCAGCTTCTATATTGTATGGCAAATGGTTTATTTCTTCTCCTTTATAATTATAAGCCGTAGCTACTTTTAAAGTTTCGAAACCACTTAATACATCCCCTTTCATCATGATAAGTTCGGTGATCCCGTTGATCTGCACTGCATATCTAAGGGCTACAAGGTCTAACCAGCCGCAACGGCGGGGACGTCCTGTGGTAGCGCCAAATTCATTTCCTACTTTCCCCATGGTTGCTCCGTCTTCATCAAAAAGCTCGGTAGGGAAGGGGCCGCTTCCAACCCTGGTAGCATAGGCCTTAAAGATCCCAAAGGCTTTTCCTATCTGGTTAGGTGCAACTCCCAGGCCTGTACATGCCCCGGCTGCCGTAGTGGTAGAAGAGGTAACAAAAGGATAGGTACCAAAATCGATATCAAGTAAGGATCCCTGGGCTCCTTCAGCAAGGATGGTCTTGCCATCTGCCTGGGCCCGGTAAAGGTATTCTTCACTGTCAATAAAGGTAAGTTCCTTCAAGGTCTTTACGGCCTCAAAGAACTCTATTTCCAGTTCTGCAAGATCGTACTGGATCTGTGCATCGTAGTAGGCGATCATATTCTCATGCTTATTGGCAAGAGCTCTGTATCTTTCTTTCCAGTCTTCCAGTTCAAGATCCCCAACCCGCAATCCGTTTCTTCCGGTCTTATCCATATAGGTAGGTCCAATTCCCTTTAGGGTAGAACCTATCTTGGCTTTTCCTTTGGAAGCTTCAGAAGCGGCATCCAGCAGGCGGTGGGTTGGTAAAATTAAATGGGCTTTTCTGGAGATCAGTAGATTCGATTTGTAATCTATATTGAACTTGTCCAGGTTCTTAAGTTCTTTCTTGAAGATCACCGGGTCTATAACTACCCCGTTTCCTACCAGGTTTATTGTGTTCTTGTGAAAAATTCCGGAAGGGATGGTGTGAAGCACGTGTTTTTGTCCGTCAAATTCCAAAGTGTGTCCTGCATTGGGACCTCCCTGAAAACGTGCAATAATGTCATATTTTTCGGTAAATACATCTACAATTTTACCCTTTCCTTCATCTCCCCATTGTAATCCTAGTAGTAAGTCTACTGCCATAAATTATTGATTTGTTGATTCCTTTTTAGTGCCGTAAAAGTATAAAGAATGATTAGATACTTCAATATTGAAGACTTCTTCAATTGTTTGTTTTATGCTTTGGATCCTGGGATCACAAAACTCGATGACTTCTCCTGTATCTGTAAGAATAATATGGTCGTGATTGCGGTCAAAGTATGACTTTTCATACTGAGACTGGTTCTGCCCAAACTGGTGCCTGCGCACGAGTCCGCATTCTAAAAGAAGTTCGATAGTATTGTATAAGGTAGCACGGCTTACGCGGTACTTTTTATTCTTCATTTTGATGTAAAGAGATTCGATATCAAAATGCTCCTCGTTGTTGTAGATCTCCTGGAGTATGGCAAAACGTTCCGGAGTTTTTCGGTGTCCTTTCTCCTCCAAAAATTTGGTAAAGACGTTCTTAACTACTGCCTGGTCATTTTTAGAAACTACTTTTTTGCTCATAATTTTCCTTCCCTGCAAAGATATTGTTTATTCTCTGGAGACCTTATCAATTCCATTAATTTTTTTGAGATGCTGGATAAGCGTGTTCAAAATGGAATTGTTCTTCACCACCACGGTGATCTTTCCGCTGAATAAACCTTCAGAACTGGTGAAATTGATATTTCGCATATCCACGTTCATACTCTTGGAAATTTCCTTGGTCACCTCACTTACCAGCCCGATATTATCTATTCCCGTCAATTTTATAACGGCTTTAAATTCCTGCTGTGTAGAATCGATCCATTTGGCCTGAATGATACGGTAGGCATAATTGCTCTGGAACTGTATGGCATTGGGACAATCCTTCTTATGGACCTTTATTCCTTCACTTACCGTGATAAATCCAAAGACATTGTCTCCCGGAATGGGATTACAGCAATTAGCAAGTTTGTAATCCAGGATTTCCTCATCCTTTCCAAAGACCAACTGGTCATATTTGGAGGTGATCTCCTCCTTGTCCAGATCTTCAGCAATTGATGGTTTTCTTATTTTGCTCTTAATATAACTTACAAAAGCATTGCTTCGGGAGGCGGTAAATTCTTTTAATAATTTATTGTCGATCTTGCCTATTCCTACCCGATAGAAAAGGTCGAGGCTGGTTTTAAGCTTAAAATAAATCACCAGTTCGTTGATCATCTTTTCATTGAATGTCAACTTCTGGGCCTTTAATTTCCTTGCCAGGATAGCTTTCCCATCTTCTGCGATCTCTTTCTTTTCTTCCCTTAAAGAGGATTTTATTTTTGCTCTTGCCCTGGCAGTAGTGGCATAATCGAGCCAGTTCACATTGGGCTTTGCATTTTCTGATGTGATGATCTCTATCTGGTCTCCACTCTTTAATTCATAGCTTAAAGGCACCAGTTTGCTGTTCACTTTGGCACCGCGGGTGTGCAATCCTACTTCGGTATGTATGCTGAAGGCAAAATCCAACGGAGTGGAACCCTTCGGTAAGGATTTCAGGTCTCCCTGGGGAGTAAAGACAAAGATCTCTTTGGCATACAGGTTCAGTTTGAACTGTTCTACAAAATCGACCGCATTGGTCTCAGAATTTTCCAGGGCTTCCTGAAGGCGGTTCAGCCACTCTTCCATATCCTTTTCTTCCTGCTCTTCCCCGTGCTTGTATTTGTAATGGGCAGCATATCCTTTTTCTGCCACCTCATTCATGCGTTCACTGCGTATTTGCACCTCCACCCAACGGCCTTTTGGCCCCATCACCGTAATGTGCAGGGCTTCGTATCCGGTTGTTTTGGGGGAAGAGATCCAGTCACGTAGCCTTATTGGATTGGGCCGGAAATGGTCTGTAACTATAGAATATATTTTCCAGGCAAGGAATTTTTCGTTGGCAATGTCACTTTTATAGATGATCCTTACCGCAAATTTGTCAAATACTTCGTCAAAAGTAATGTTCTGGGCATTCATCTTTCTCCTTATGGAGAAGATGGATTTTGGCCTTCCCTTGATCTCATAATCGAGCGCTTCCTGGTCCAAAGAATCTTTTATAACTTTAGTGAATGCATTGATATATTCATCCTGGTCTTCCTTACTCTCCCTGATCTTGGTAAGGATATCATTATACACTTCGGGTTCGGTATATTTTAAACCCAGGTCTTCCAGTTCTGTCTTGATGCTGTACAATCCAATTCTGTGGGCAAGGGGAGCATAGATGTAAAGGGTTTCTGAAGCTATTTTGATCTGCTTATCGGGCCGCATGGCCTCCATGGTTTGCATATTGTGCAACCGGTCTGCGATCTTGATAATGATCACTCTTACGTCATCGTTCAGGGTAAGAAGCATTTTGCGGAAATTCTCCGCTTGCATTGAAACGTCTTTGTCCTTTTTTAAATGCGATATTTTCGTAAGTCCGTCAACTATTTTCATCACGGTCTTACCAAACATCCTGTCAATGTCTTCAAGGGTATAGGAGGTGTCTTCAACCACGTCGTGCAGCAGGGCTGCGGCAATAGAGGTGGCATCCAGCCCTATTTCTGAGGCTACGATCTTGGCAACAGCAATAGGGTGGAAGATGTATGCTTCTCCCGATTTCCGGCGCTGGTCTTTATGCGCATCTACCGCAGTGTCAAAAGCCAGACGGATGAGTTTTTTATCATCGTCTGAAAGTGACCTGTAGCTTATGCGCAGGAGTTCTTTATACTGCCGGGCAATATTCTTATTTTCCTTTTCTATAGCAGTTACTGTCATGGTCTAAAATTACAATTAAGATTGAAAACAAACAACTATTCCGCACCCCTCAGGTTTTTGTATCTCTTTATCAACGGAGGGTGAGAATAATGCACAAACACATAAGCTTTATGAGGAGTAAGGTTGCTAAGGCTGGTTCTTGAGAGTTTTTTTAATCCTGATATCAAAGGCTCAGCCTTATAGGTGTTTCTTGCAAAATTATCTGCCTGGTATTCAAATTTTCTCGACAGGTAGTTCATCAGTAACCCCGTGATCTCTGAAACCGGACTGTAGAGGATCCCAAAGGTGATCAGCCCTATATGAAAACTGGGATCATTAACTCCCAAAGCCTTGGAGAACAATGGGTTTCCCACAAAAAGGGAAAGCAACCACAGTGTTATTCCGGTAGTAATAATAGCTGCAAATAAATTTACCACCACATGTTTCTTCTTATAATGGCCTACCTCATGGGCCAGTACGCTCACGATCTCCTCTTCTTCAAGTTCCGTTACCAGGGTATCATATAAGGTGATCCTTTTTTCTTTTCCAAAACCCGAGAAATAGGCATTTGCTTTAGTGCTTCTTTTGGAGCCGTCGATCACAAAGATGTTATCTAGTTTAAAACCTACCTTATTAGCGTAATTCTCAATTTTTTCCCGTAAAGATCCCTCGGGCAGAGGCGTTTGCTTATTGAAGAGTGGCACGATGAGTTTTGCGTAGAACATATTGACAAACACCGTGAACACTGTGACCAGGATCCAGGCATACCACCAGAAATTATCTCCGGCAAACTGGTAAAACCAAATGATAAGTGCCAGAATTCCACCACCCACAATGGCCATAAGGGCCCAGCCTTTCAGTTTGTCTTTGACAAAGGTGGCTTTAGTGGTTTTATTGAACCCGTACTTTTCTTCTATGACAAATGTGCTGTACCAGGAAAAAGGCAATGTAAGCAGATCACTTGCAAAAATGATGATCCCGAAGAATATCAAAGCGACAAGTATAGCATGATCAGAAATACTGCGGGCAATAGCGTCTACCCGGGCAAAGCCGTCAAAGAACAGGAAAGCCAGGATGAGCACCAGGGAAAAGGCCGAGGTGACCAGGCCAAATTTATAACGCTCTTTTTTGTACCGCTGGGATCTTTGATACTCTTGCTCATCATATACATCCTGTAATTCTGCCGGAACAGGATCATCAAAATGTCTTGCATTTAAAGCATCCAGTATCTTTTCAACTATAAAGTCGAGAAGGATAATAATTATGATAAGGTAAAAAAGAGTATCGGGGCTCAAGAGGCTTTTTGTTAATTGTGCAATTATTAATATTCAAAAAGTATTTGGTTTTTTATCAAATAACTTCAATGGATTGTAGGTGTGTATTAGCAAATTTTAAACCAATAATGATAAATTACGGTTTTTTATTGATCGGGGTTTAAGTAATGATCTCCTGTGTTTTTCAGAAATTTTGCGGATCAGGGCACCCTGTATTCCGCAGGTCGGAAGCTACATAAAACCTCTCTGCCTCCTGGCCTCAAAGATCAGTATTCCGGCAGCGACAGAAAGGTTCATAGAGTCTATCTCTCCCTGCATGGGTATTATAATATTTTTAGTGGAATTCTCCAGCCATTCCCTGCTTAGTCCCACGGCTTCAGTGCCTACTACAATGGCTGAAGAGGGTGTATAATCTATTTCGTGGTAATTTTTTGATGCCTGTAACGCTGCGGCATATATAAAGACCTTTTTTTGTTTCAGAAATTCAATGATCTCTGACGTAGTTCCGGTTGCGATGTTGTTGGTAAAAACGCAGCCAACGCTGGACCTGATAATATTAGGATTGAACATATCGGTTTTAGGATTGGCAATAAGTACGGCATCTACATTGGCAGCATCTGCAGTGCGAAGAAGAGCTCCTATATTTCCCGGTTTTTCGGGAGCTTCAGCTACAAGGATCAAAAGGTTTTTATCCTTCAGCATAAGGTTTTCCAGGCTCAGGTCCTTAGATCTCACAACTGCCACTAGCCCTTCAGTACTTCCGCGGTAGGCGATTTTGTTATAAACTTCAGTAGAAAGTTGGATGATTTCCGGTGATGTTTTCATCTTTTGAATTACCTGCTGAAGATCTTCTCCTTCATAAAGTTCATCACAATAATACATTTCCAAAATTTCAAAATTTCCTTTGACAGCAAGCCCGATTTCCCGGTTGCCTTCCACAATGAATACCCCTTCTTTTTTGCGCGACCTGGATTTTTCCTGAAGCTGGAATAAACGTTTGATAACCGGATTCTGAAGACTGGATATTTGTTTGTACATCCTGCTAAATTAGAAAGATTAATGTTTAAAAGGCGTTTTCAACGTCCTCATAATAATTTACAAGCAGGGCCACGACATAACTGTAGCTTTTCATCCCATCCTGCTGATTGTTGGCTTTTAAAAATCCGCTGTAGCCATACTGGAAAATAGGCTCAAAAGGATTGGTGTGCCTCAGCCAGAAATCCCGCACTTCCTTGTAGTTCTCCTTTATCCCCGGATTAATAGTGGCCGCCAGTTTGTCTGCCTGTGTCTTATCTCTTATATACAATTCATTGAGACAATAGCGAAGAGCGAAAGTGAGGCCTGAATATCGAAAATAGGGATCGGGATGGTTCATGGTGGCAAGGCAGGCGATAAAATTGGCTTCGTTTTCTTTGGCAAATCCCAGCTGATGTCCAATTTCATGACTGGCAGTGGTTGGTATCTTGTAATTTACTATTTGCGTATTGACCTGGGCTTCATTGGTCAACGGATTCAAATATCCGTTAAATCCCATATAAGTCAATGGAATGCTGAATATGGAGCGTTTCAGGCTTTTTCCGTTATAGGTAAGTTGAGGATAGTCCTTGCTTAAATAATCAAATCCATGAATAGTGGTCTTTAATATTTCACCTTTTTTGAAATCATAAGGAACCAATATGCTGTCATTATTCACCAATTCCCTGTGCACTTCATTGGACTTTGAAATTAAGGTTGTGGTAAGCAGGACCAGCTTTTCAGTAGTATAATCATTTTTGATCTTCAGGGTCTTATGCAGGGGAAGCCTGTAATAATTCAAGCCCCAGAATACATGAAAACACCCGTAAATAATTGACGCAACAGCAAAGACCTGGATGATCCACTTCTTGGGATTTCGGAATCTGGTATTTATGCGTAGGGCTATCCACCTGATGACAGAGACAATAAAAAAAGTATAGAGTAGATCACCTAAGGAAAAAGGCAGTATGCCCAGCGGAATTCTCATCAACCGGGAGATCACAGGATAAAATCCCAGGCTATACCAGGTTTCTATAAATTGAGGGTAGCCTGAGATTATTTTGATGGCGATATATTGCAAAGGCAATAGAATGGCTAAAATGATTCCGGCTTTATTTTTCACTTTCTAAAATTACAAACTAATAAAGGACCCGCAAATTTTTGTGCTTTGCTATTAACCAATATCTTTGTGAAGATACCAAAAATATATAGCTGAAACAGGGGTTTGCAGTTTCCAAATGTAGATATTTCCTGTCTCCCTGCATTGCGGTTCTAATCTAAATATAAAATAATTTTTATCTATGAATGAAGAAATAAGGGCCCTTGAGCCTCAGGAACTTTGGAATAAATTTGCCGATCTAAATGGGGTCCCCCGGCCTTCTAAAAAAGAAGAGCGGGTAATAGCCTTTATCAAAGACTTCGGAAATTCGCTGCAGCTGGAAACCTTTGTTGATCCTGTAGGAAACGTGATCATAAAAAAACCTGCTACGGAAGGGATGAAAGATAGAAAGCCGGTGGTTTTGCAGTCTCATCTTGATATGGTGCACCAAAAGAACAATAGTACCAATTTTGATTTTGATACCCAGGGCATTGAAATGTATACTGATGGGGACTGGGTACGTGCAAAAGGAACCACTTTGGGTGCAGATAACGGACTTGGAGTAGCAACAATCATGGCCATCCTGGAAAGCAAAACAATTGAACACCCCGCACTGGAAGCACTTTTTACCATTGATGAGGAAACAGGAATGACCGGCGCAAAGGGATTACAGCCCGGAGTACTGCAGGGAGAGATCCTGTTAAACCTTGATACGGAAGAAGATGATGAGATAGGAATAGGATGTGCCGGGGGAGTAGATGTTACAGCTACCCGGGCTTATCGCGAAACAGAAACCCCCGAGGGATCTTCTTCTTTTAAGATCACCGTAAGGGGATTGCAGGGAGGACATTCCGGAATGGACATCATTAAGGGCCTGGGGAATGCCAATAAGATCATGAACAGGATCCTTTATAATGCCTCTGAAGATCTGGATATTAAAATAAGCGAGATCAATGGGGGAGGGCTCAGGAATGCAATTCCCAGGGAAAGTGAAGCGGTGATCGTGGTAGATGACTTTCAGAAAAAAGCTTTAGTAGCCAGGCTGGAACAAGATTGGGAGACCCTAAAGACAGAATTCGCCGCTTTGGAACCCAACCTTGACCTGGAGGTAAAAGAACTGGATGAGGTGCCTCAAAAAGTTATGGAAGAAGAAGCCCAGGCAAAATTACTAAAGACCATCTATACCCTCCATAATGGGGTTTACAGGATGAGCCCCGAGGTGGAGGGCCTTGTTGAAACTTCAAATAATGTGGCCCGGGTGGAAGTGAAAAACGGAAAAATAAGCATAAGCTGCCTCACCCGCTCTTCTGTGGAATCTTCTAAGGATGATCTGACAAATCAATTGCAGTCTGCCTTTGAACTTGCAGATTTTGAAGTGGAACTTTCAGGAGATTACCCCGGCTGGGCACCTAACCGAAATTCTGATATTCTTAAAGTACTGGACGGAATTTATGAAAAGATGAACAATGAAAAGGCAAATATTGCGGCCTGCCACGCGGGGCTGGAATGCGGGATCATTGGGCAGCATTATCCTGAAATGGATATGATCTCTTTTGGGCCTACCATAAGAGGTGCCCATTCCCCCGATGAGAGAGCAAGTATCTCCTCTGCACAGAAGTACTGGAAATTTGTCCTGGAGATCTTAAGGAATATTCCATCCAAAAATTAGAATTTAATTTTATTCCAATAAAAAGCGGCCATTCTTTTAAGATGGCCGCTTTTTGTATATATAAAGTTTAGGTTTATTCCTGGATACCTACCATTTCAATGATGAAAATTAGATCGGCATTTGGAGGGATCACTCCACCTGCACCTCCCGGACCATAAGCCAGGTGAGAGGGAACAAAGATCGCCGCTTTATCACCAACCTGCATTTGCTGTAATCCTTCTTTAAAACCGGGAATGACTCTTGCATCAGCTCCAATAGGAGTTACCATAGGACCGTAACCATCCTGGGCTTTTCTTTGCTCATCAAATATTCCCATTTCCCTTGCAACTTCTTCCCTGTTGGTGTCAAATACATTTCCGTCAGTAAAATAACCCTCATAAATTACCTGTACAAGATCGTTTTCATCGGGTTTTGGGCCGTCTCCTTTTTCAAGGAAGTTGATCTGCAGTCCGCTCTCCAGTTCTTCAGCTTCTTCTTGCAGGGAAGCAAACCTTGCTGCATTTTCCGCTTTAGCTCCTTCCATCTGGCTGGCGAGTTCTTCTTCTTCAGCTTTAAGTTCTGAAAGCCTGTTTTCAAAAGTTTCAGCTGCATCAAAATCTTTGGCTTCACTTCCTTTTCTTATTATGTTCAGGCTTTCGATCCTGATCTCTTCTGTGGGGCGGTCTTGTTCCCCTGTTTCTACCTGCCCAAGGCTATCTACCACTTCCATACCTTCTACTACCTGTCCAAAAATAGTATGGCGGCCATCAAGCCACGGAGTTTCCGCCAGGGTAACAAAGAACTGGCTGCCGTTTGTACCGGGGCCAGCATTTGCCATCGATAAATAGCCTTTGGAATCGTGCGTCAAAGTGTCTACGATCTCATCGGGAAATCTAAATCCTGGATCTCCGCTTCCGGTTCCTGTAGGGTCACCTCCCTGGATCATGAAATCTTCAATGACCCTGTGAAAGGTCAATCCGTCGTAAAAATTCTTGTCCTGGAAAGAACTGTCTACCATTGGGTGATTCCCTTCAGCAAGGGAAACAAAATTGGCTACAGTAATTGGAGTAGCCTGGTAATATAATTCGGCAACAAAAGTACCTTGGTTTGTATTGAACTCTGCGTACATGCCGTCTTCAAGGTCTGGATAGTCATCGTTACAACCTACCATGCCTAACATAGTGGCACAAATAAATAGAATACTTAAATTTTTCATTTTAATCATTAGAATTATTGGTTTCGTTTATTATTGAGTGAAGTTTAACTTTAGTGATAATAGGTAAATTTGTGCCGATCTTGTTCTTGTCTCCGTAATATCCAAAGGCTTTATGGGAGGGGAAAATGAAGGTTACTTCTTCTCCTTCTTTCATTAGTTTCAAACCTTCCCTTAAGCCGCCGAAAAGGTCTTCCTTATCAATCGCGTAACGTTTGGTAGGAATTTCTCCTTCTTCATAGATAACTACCCCGTCCAGGTCTTTGATACTGTAATCAAAGCGCACTACATCTCCGTATTCGGGAGTCTCTGTGTTTAAGGAATCTGTAGATCTTTGGTTATAATAATACCAGAATCCGGAATTGGAAGCCGTGTAGTCCTGAGCAGAATCTTTTTCTATGATCTCCAGGATCAAAGCTTCTTCCTGTGCTACCAGTTCGCGGTTGCGTTCTATGGATTCATTGATGAATGTTCCCGAAGATTGTGATACGGGCCGCCTGGCTTCCGGAGATTTACATCCGGCCAATACGATGAGCATTAAGATGATATATGGTTTCATAATTCTCGATTACTAAGTTCGTGTATGTATTCGGGGAGAATATGATTAAATTTTTGAACGGTTTCTTCCAGGGAGAGGTCACTTTTTCCCCCGGCTGCATTTAAATGGCCGCCACCACTAAAATGTGCCCTGGCCAGCTCATTCACAGAAAAGTCTCCTTTAGACCTTAAGCTCATTTTAATGAGGCCATCCTGTTTATGCTCTATAAATATTACGGCAAGAACTACGCCTTCAATAGAAAGCCCAAAATTGACAAAACCTTCAGTATCTCCTTTCTGGAAATTGTTCTCATCCAGCTCTTCCTGCGAAAGTGTAATGTATGCAGTTTTATATTCCCTGATCACAACCAGATTTTGTAATGCAATCCCCAGAAGTTTTAACCTGTTCTCAGAATAGGTGTCATATATTTTTTGATGGATGAGCGTATTATCTGCACCTTTTGCAATAAGATCGGCCACCACCACATGGGTGTCACTGGTCACAGACCTGTATTTAAATGAGCCGGTATCTGTCATGATCCCGGTATAAAGGCAGGTAGCGATCTCCGGAGTAATGGATTTTAATCCCCTTAACTTCTGAATGAACTTGTACACCATCTGGCAGGTAGAGCTCATACCGGCATCACTATAGGTGTGATCGGCATAGTCTGAAGGTTCCGGATGGTGGTCAATCATAACAATAGTTGCTTCCGCAGCTGCTAACGGCTCTGCCATTTCGCCGGTGCGGTCAAGCATATTAAAATCAAGGGTAAAGATGATCTCAGCATTATTGATCAGGCTGTTGCAGTGCTCACGCTGATTTTCATAGATCAGAATGTTTTCCTGGCCCGGAAGCCATTTCAGGAACTGAGGATAATCATTGGGTGATATAACTACAACATCGTGGCCTTTGTCTTTTAAGAAATGGTAAAGGCCAAGGGTGGAACCTATTGCGTCACCATCGGGGCCTTTGTGCGGAACAATTACTATTCTGTTTGCCTTGGAAAGGTCTGAAGTGATCTCTAAAATACTTTGTTCTATCATAATTAGCGGCAAAGATACAATTTAATAACATTTTGCTTTTAAACTGTTTTCTTATTTTAGTAGTTCGAAAATAAACACAAATGAAGCAAATTTTACGCTTAACCCTACTATTATTAGTAATGAATTCCTGCGGAAACGGAAAAACCTCTCAGGAGTCCGGGGAATTAAATTCAGGTGTTGAGTCCGGAACACCCTATTCTGAAGTAGCCGATTTCACCATCGCTTTTGGAAGCTGCAACAAACAAGATCTTCCGCAGCCCCTTTGGGAACCCATCCTCTCCCATGATCCCGATGTATTTATATGGGGAGGTGACAACATTTATGCAGATACAGAAGATATGAGGAAGCTTGAAAATGACTATAAGATCCAAAAGGCGATCCCGCACTACAGGGAACTTGTTGCCTCAACAGATATCCTGGCCACCTGGGATGATCACGATTACGGCCAAAATGATGGTGGCGTGAACTGGGAATATAAGGATGAGAGTCAGCAAAAGTTCCTGAACTTTCTCAATGTGCCTCAGGATGATAAGCGCCGCCAGCGGAAAGGGGTGTACCACAGCAAGCTGTACTCTTCTGATGAGGGGAGTGTGAAGATCATTTTACTTGACACGCGGTATTTTAGATCAGATCTCAAAAAGAGCGATGTTCCGGGCCAGCGTTATGATGCAGATACGGTAGGAACGGTCCTGGGAGAAACTCAGTGGAAATGGCTGGAGAAGGAACTCACCGAGAGTAAGGCAGATTTTTATATCCTCGTAAGCAGTATCCAGATCCTTGCTGCAGAACACGGATTCGAAACCTGGGGGAATTTTCCAAAGGAAGTGGACCGGCTAAAGGAGCTTATAACTGCTTCCAAAGCTGAAAATGTGGTACTACTAAGTGGCGATCGTCATATCTCTGAATTTTCCCGTACCCAAATTCCCGGACTTGAACATCCGCTTATAGACTTCACCTCCAGCGGACTTACACATACATATTCAGATTTTTCCGGGGAGCCGAATCAATATCGCACAGGAGAAGTTATAAGTGAGCTGAGCTTTGGATTACTATTCTTTGATTTTCAGAACAAAAAGGTCACGATGCAAATGAGGGGAGAGGGGAATATACTTCAGCAGGAGCTCATACAGGTCTATGAATAAGGCAATTGGCATATTTCTGTTAATAGGCTTGTAGAAAGAGTTCAATTGTGTAATTTTGCGCAAAATTAAAAACCATAGTTATGGCAAAGAATAGAACATTTACAATGCTTAAACCCGATGCGGTTGAAAAAGGAAACATTGGTGGGATCCTTGAGCAGATCAACGCTTCAGGCTTTAGGATTGTAGCAATGAAATTGACGCAGATGACGCAAAAAGATGCGGAATCGTTTTATGCAGTACATAAAGAACGTCCTTTCTTCGGAGAATTGGTAGAGTATATGACTCGCGGGCCAATTGTAGCGGCAATTCTTGAAAAAGAAAATGCAGTAGAAGATTTCAGAACTTTAATAGGTGCAACCAACCCTGCAGATGCTGCGGAAGGAACCATCAGAAAAAAATATGCTGCCTCTATAGGAGAAAACGCAGTTCACGGAAGTGACAGCGATGAGAATGCAAAAATTGAAGGAGCATTTCACTTTGCAGGAAGAGAAATGTTTTCAGTTTAGAAAACAATAAATATATAGTAAAGCCACTCTTTTCCGGAGTGGCTTTTTTTATTGTGGATCATTAAAAAAAACAAAGGTTTTGGATCTATATTAAAAACCGGAGAGCTCGGTCTTAATAAAAATTATGAGGAAATAAAAATAATGTTTAGATCAGCGTGAATGCTGCGGGATATTCCCCTGCCACCAGGCTTGCAGCCAGGGAAACCGCGTTTATGTTTTCGTGCCCGGTCCAGGTAGATGCTTCCTGATGATCTGGCTGCAACCAGAAATCCTCAATCTCCTTAGCCAGGAATAAATAATTTTCCAGTTGCTCAAAAGTAGGCTCCAGAGCTATTAATTTCTCTTTATTTCCCTGGTAACTTTTAAGGCCTAAAGACATTCCGCATTCCCGGAAAGCCAGTCGCCGTTCTACAGGCTCGTAGGTCTCTTTAATGGAAACATAATCTTTCAGGCTGTTAATACTGTCCTGGAGCAGTCTTGTTGGTCTAACAGATGGAGGTAGTTCTTTGGTATCAGGAAAACCGGCAGCTTTTAGGGTACTCAGTAATAATCCTCCTATTCCAAGGGAATCTGAGGTGCTCCAGTTTTTGTTCTTACACATCTCCCTGAATTTATGGCTTACCGACGCAATTCCCGATTCTTCTTCTGAAATTTCCTCTTTTATGCTTAGGGCACATACCAATCCTTCCAGGGGGTCGTGGCCTCCCATGCCGTTGACCAAAGGCCGGGATAGGTCGGTACTCATTTTCCAGTACATCCTGGGGCCCAAGCCGGAACTGTAAATGAATTTATTACCTGCCTTTAATAATTCTGCCGCCCAAAAGGCATATTTTTTTTCTCCGCTTTCCCTTGCCGCCAATAATAGGCTGAAGATCCACCGGGTGAGATAGTGAAAATACTGCCCGTCCCGGTCCCACTCGAGATCTTCATTAAAGATCTCTCCTTTTTCCCGCTCAGGAAATTTTTTGCCTATACGAAGCCCACCTGCTGTGGGATGTGCTTTTCCCTCTTCTTCAGATAATCCGGTTATCCAGCCTTTGCGTTCATCATCAGGATGAAATTTCCCAAGGTTTTCATGGACCAGGTCAATGAGCTGAAAAGCAGCCTTTCGATATTTTTCATCATCGTAAATGTGGGAAAGGGCAAAAAAGGTTTGTACGGCAAAGGCATCTGTCCACAGATACCGTTCCCTGCTTTCCTGGCTTAGTGCACGAATGCCTGTTCTTTCAGCAAAGGATTCCATGAGGTCTCTTGCCCGCTCAATCCTGTTGCTTGCTTTAAATTCTGCCATCTTCTAGATCCTGTGTTGTGCTTTTCCGGTCATGGGAACAAAACTCACGGGTAAAAGAGATCTCTCCTCGAAAGTATTGTCACCTGTTCTTCTAAGGAGTTTGAGCTGCTGTTTCCGGGTGCCTACCGGTGCAAGTAATTTTCCTCCCATGCTAAGCTGTTGCTTTAAGGGTTCAGGAATTGTAGGGGGAGCAGCGGTCAATATTATGGCATCAAAAGGAGCTTTTTCCTCCCAGCCCTTAAACCCGTCGGCGAATTTGGTGGTAATATTTTCTATTCCGGTTTGAGCTAAATTTTCCCTGGCCAGTTCTGCCAGCCACTCCACAACTTCAATGCTGTACACGTGTTTCACCAGCCTTGAAAGTACAGCCGCGTTATAACCACATCCTGTGCCTATCTCCAGCACCACATCCCCGGCCTGAAGACCTAATTCCTGAGCCATATAGGCCACAATATATGGCTGACTAATAGTTTGTCCTTTTCCAATAGGTAAAGGCCGGTCTTCATAAGCATGTTCCCTTATCTCCTCTGGCACAAAAAGTGCCCGGTCTACTTTGCGCATGGCCTCTAAAACCCCCTCGTCTCCAATTCCGCGGCTCTCCAGTTGAACCCGGATCATTTCCTCTTTTGTCGTCATCATCTTTCCTGTTAATTCTAATTTCTTTTCTCCCCATAATTTAATCATTTTAAGAATAAATTAAAAAGATGAGAAAGGGTTTAGGTTTTTTTTAAGTGCCTGAAAGCAGCCGGTTAAAAGGAGAAAAGGAGGGAAGTCGGGAGCCGGGAAAATCTTTTTTGTCCAATTAAATAGAACAGGCTGTCTGAAGAAGATTCTTAACCGCAACCGCCATTCTGAATTTATTTCAGAATCTAACTTGTTGGTAAGGAGGACATAAACAAGCATATTTAATAAAACCTATCTCAGAACCAGTTTCTTTATAAGTTCCTTTCCTAAATTTTCATTCATGATCCTGATGATCTTCTCTTTGCCGTAACTCAACTCCTCTCTGAGGACTGAAGAACTTAACTGCACATATAAGGTGCTGCCTTCAAGCTTTAGCGAAGTAGTGTATTTTTCAATAGCAGGCCCCATTTGTTCATTCCAGACATCCCGTGCATTTACTTTGTCCAGCCCCGTTTGAAGTTTATTATGAGATACAAAATCCTGCAATGCATCACTTAACTTTATATTTTCATTGTTCCGTTTCATAGCTCTCATTTGTTATGGGTGTATATCTTTGGTAATGATAGATAATTCCTTCCTGATTTTCTATTTTCAATTCGTCTTCTTCAGCATAAATTACTCTTTCCTTCCAGGTATCGAATGGGGTGGTGTATTGCAAAAACAATTCATCATCTTCAACAATAACTTCCATGTTTTCTGAATCGTCTGTAACCTGGTAAGTGCCATCCAGCATAGGCCTTACTTTTTTCCTTACTCCTTTCTTTCCGGTAAGGTCAAAGAAATCTATAGATTCATTGAACTTATATTCCCTTACAGAATCAGGTGATATTTCCACCCTTTTGATCTCCCAGTAACCTTCCAGGTGCTCAATTTGAGCTGCGGGGTCTTGCCTGTTGCAACCCACCAAGAGCATGGCTAATATAAACACCTTTAGAAGCCTGATCATAATTTAAAGATTTTATAGGTCTGTTTGCTTTCTTTCACCACTTTTTCTGTCCTTTCAGCATGGGTATCACTTATGAATATCTGGCCCAGCTCATCCCCGGCAACCAAAGCGATAATGTGGGTTACCCGCTGTTCATCCAGTTTATCAAAAATATCATCCAGGAGTAGGATAGGGTTGGTGTTATTCAAATTTTTAATGAAATCGAACTGTGCCAGTTTTAAAGCGATCAGAAAGGATTTTTGTTGCCCCTGGGATCCGAATTTTTTTATGGGATGGCCCCCAATTTCAAATTCAAGATCATCTTTATGGATCCCAACTGAGCTGTACTGCAACATCATATCCTTTTGAAGGTTTTCCTCCAATAATTCCGGAAGGGTTTTCTTAGAGAGTTTGCTCTTGTACTCAACACTTACTTTTTCCTTCTGATTGGTGATCTCAGCATATCTCTTGTCAAAAATTGGAATGAACTCCAACAGAAAAGCTTTCCTTTTTTCATAGATAAGGCTACCGTATTCGTTCATTTGGGCATTATAGATATCCAGGGTATCCCGGTCGAATTTTGAATTTGCTGCAAAGAATTTCAGCAGGGCATTTCTTTGGGCCACCACCTTGTTGTATAATATAAGGGTATTGAGATATCCCTGGTCACTTTGAGAGATCACCCCGTCCATAAATTTTCTCCTTGTCTCACTGCCCTCAAGGATAAGATCCCGGTCTCCCGGAGAGATCATTACCGCCGGAATAAAGCCTATGTGTTCACTGAATTTTTCATAGGGTTTGTTGTTGCGTTTGATCACCTTTTTCTGCCCGCGTTTTGCACTTACCAGGATATGTTCTTCCCGGTTATTTTTTTCCAGAGCGCCCTCTATCACAAAAAAATCGGAGTCGTGGTTGATGTTCTGGCTTGTGATGGGATTGAAATAACTTTTTCCAAAAGAAAGGTGGTAGATACTGTCCAGGACATTTGTTTTGCCCACCCCGTTGTGGCCTACCAAACAGTTAATCCTGGCATCAAAATCAAAGGAAGCAGAGTCAAAATTCTTGTAATTTACGAGGGAAAGGGATTTTATAAACATAAAACGCTGTAATTCAGCAAAATAAATAATTAAAGACTTGCTGTAAAGGTAAAATAATCGAGGTGAAAATATTGAAAAATAAGAATAATTTTCCCTTTATATTAAGATTAAAATTTTATTTTTGCCACTCATTAAACAGATTTTATGGCGACTTACAAGAAAAAAGGGCATAAACCATCCAGCAAGGAAGAACAACAAAAAAATATAGAAGATCAATCAACTACCGCTGAGGTTTTCAACACCCTTGATGAGGGTGCTGGCAAAACCGAGGCATGGGTTGCCAGTAATCAAAAATACATCTTCATCATTATTGGTTTGGCCGCGCTTTTGATCCTTGGTTATCTGGGCTATGAGCGTTTTATCCAGGAGCCTAAAGAGCAGGAAGCTGCCAATGAGATGTTCCAGGCACAGGAGTACTTTGATACTGCCTTAGCCAGTACAGGAGCACAAAGTGATTCTTTATATAACATGGCCCTTACTGGGGGTGAAGGAAAATACGGATTTCTTGATATCATCGATGATTACGGAAGTACAGATGCCGGCAACCTTGCCAATTATTACGCAGGTTTTGCATACCTGAATACCAACAGGTACCAGGAAGCCATAGATCATCTTGAGGATTTTGACAGTGATGATGAGATCCTTGCGCCCTTGGCTACCATAGGTATTGGTGATGCCTTTTTACAACTTGACCAACCGGAAGAAGCTCTCAATTATTACGATAAAGCAGCTTCTATGAGATCAAACAGTTTTTCTACTCCTAAAGCTTTGCTGAAAGGTGCGATCACAGCGATCCAGGTAGGTGATGGAGACCAGGCTGCAGAATACCTTACCAGGATAGAAGACGAATTTTCCAATACTCCTGAAGCCGAGCAGGTACCGGTTTATCTTGGACGTGCACAGGCAATGAATTAAGAAGTATGGCAACTGAAGGTAAAAATCTTTCTGAATACGATAAGGATAAAGTTCCCAATGCAAAGGAATTTCGGTTTGGAATCGTGGTTTCAGAGTGGAATGAAGAAATTACCGAAGGTTTGTTCAAAGGGGCTTTTGACGCTTTGAAAGCACACGGGGTGATCAATGAGAATATTGTGCGCTGGAATGTTCCCGGAAGTTTTGAACTCATCTACGGTTGTAAAAAAATGCTTGAAAGCTATGACATGCTTGATGCTGTTATTGCCGTGGGAAGTGTAATAGAAGGCGAGACCAAACACTTTGATTTTGTGTGCCAGGGCGTAAGCCAGGGGATCAAAGATCTCAATGTACTTCATGATATTCCTGTGATCTTTTGTGTTTTAACCGATCAAAATATGCAACAGGCCATAGACCGCTCCGGTGGAAAACACGGAAACAAAGGTTCTGAGGCAGGGATTGCTGCAATAAAGATGGCTCAACTAAGAAAAGACGCCCGTTTCTAAATTTTGCTTCGGCATTATTGTTGCTTTTATAATTTCACTTAAGAAGGCTTTATTTTTTGTAGCTTTTTGAGTAAATTTGATAACCTGTAAAGCAATTATTTTGAAAATCAATATTCTCAGATCCAAAAAAAATTCCCGATATAATTACACGCCACGTTATTATAAGGGTAAAAGCCCGGGTAATATTTATGAGTTTGATTCTAAATTCAATAAATACAGGGACACCCCAAATAATATAGATTTTGGCGCTAAGTGGGCAGAGGACCGCAGCTCCAGCAGAACAAGGGGAAACCGGGAAATCAATAATCGCGTAGTTATAATAATTGTAATTCTTCTGCTTATAGTTTTATGGATATTAGACTTCGATTTATCCATTTTTTCGAATTAGCCATAGTACATGAATGATGTTATACATTTGCTGCCGGACCACGTGGCCAATCAAATTGCTGCCGGGGAAGTGGTTCAAAGGCCTGCATCTGTAATTAAAGAATTGCTTGAAAATGCCATAGATGCCCGGGCTAAGAACATCCAGGTATTTATAAAAGAAGCCGGAAAGATCCTTATCAAGATCGTTGATGATGGCGTAGGAATGAGCGTCACCGATGCCCGTTTAAGCTTTGAGCGCCACGCCACCTCCAAGATCACCTCTGCAGAAGATCTCTTTCGTCTTAACACCAAAGGTTTCAGGGGAGAAGCTCTTGCTTCAATCGCGGCTATTGCTCACGTGGAACTCAGGACCAAAAGGGAAACTGATGAGATCGGGACCTGCATTAAAATAGAAGGAAGTCATGTGGTATCCCAGGAGCCCTGCTCAATGACCACCGGAACATCTATCTCAGTTAAAAATCTTTTCTATAACATTCCTGCCAGAAGGAATTTCTTAAAATCCGATACAGTTGAAACCCGCCATATTATTGACGAATTTCAACGGGTAGCCCTGGCGCATCCAAATATCGCCTTCTCCCTGGTACATAATGTGGGGGAACTGTTCCAGCTACCTGCATCAAATTACCGCCAGAGGATCACAAATATTCTTGGGGGTAAGACCAATGAGAAACTGGTACCCGTGAACGAGGAAACCGAGATCCTTACCATATCCGGTTTTGTAGGGAAACCGCAGTTTGCAAAACGCACCCGTGGAGAACAATTTTTCTTTGTCAATGACAGGTTTATCAAAAGCCCCTATTTAAATCACGCAGTAACCCAGGCCTTTGAAGGTTTGCTGAAAGATAATGCCTACCCGAGTTACTTTTTATACCTCAAGGTTGATCCTAAAAGCATAGATATCAACATACATCCTACCAAAACCGAAATTAAATTTGACGATGAGCACGCGCTGTACGCCATCATGCGCTCTGCTATAAAACACAGCCTGGGACAGTTCAACGTGTCTCCTGTCCTCGATTTTGACCGGGACCCTACATTAGACACGCCCTATGATTACCAAAACAAACAAGCCTCCACTCCAAAAGTAGAGGTTGATCGTAATTTTAATCCCTTTAGATCTGATGCGCGGGGCGAAAGGAGTTTTCAGCCTCCTTTTAAAAAAGATCCGGGGAGTTGGGATAGCCTCTATACAGGATTACAGGGGGAAGATACCGAGGTCAGTGCGGATGTAAGGCAAATAGAATTTGAGAGTGAGGAGGTAACCGGAAATTTATTTGGCGCATCAAAAGGCGGGGAAGCTCAGAATTCAACTTTTCAGCTCAATAAAAAGTTTATCATCAGTACCCTTAAAAATGGGATGCTCGTTATCGACCAGCACCGTGCCCATACCAGGATCCTGTATGAAGAATTGCTTAAAAGTATTACGGTATCTGCGGCTGTGAGCCAGCAGTTGTTATTTCCCTTATCCATACAGTTTAGCCAGAATGAAATTGCCCAGTTGAAGGGAATAAAAGATGCCCTGGAACAAACGGGATTTATCTTTGCTGAGATCAGCTCAGACTCGGTAGAAATTACAGGAATTCCTACTTCTGTTTCCGAAAGTGAAGTTGTAATGTTACTGGAGCAGCTTTTAGCCGATTTTGAGAATGAAGTTCCCGGGAATAACTTTTCCCAAACAGATCTTTTGGCAAAATCCCTGGCAAAAAGTATGGCGGTAAAATCGGGAAATTTACTTAACAGTACAGAGCAACAGCATATTGTAAATGGTTTATTTGCCTGTAAAGAGCCAACATTAACCCCTTCAAACAAGCCTGTTTTTATTACCTTGCCGATAGAAGAACTCGAGAAAAAATTTATGTAAATGGGAAGAATTACCGATACCGTAAAGGTACTGTTGATCATTAATGTTATATTTTTTATAGGTACCATGGTCATTGGGGATTACACTTATGAGTTATTCTCATTGTGGTTTTTTCAAAATGATAATTTTGGGGTTTGGCAAATTATTACCCATATGTTCATGCATGGTAGCTTTATGCATATTTTGTTTAATATGTATGCGCTTTGGGCATTTGGTGGTCCTATAGAACAAATGCTTGGCCAGAAGAAATTTTTGTTCTTCTACTTCTCCTGCGGAATTGGGGCTGCTATTATTCATTCCCTGGTAAATTACTTCCACGTACAATCGGGATATAATGCTTTGATCGATGCAGGGGTAACTCCCGGCAACATTCAGCAGTTACTGGAAACCGGACAATATTCAACTGCGATTCTGGATTCTGTGTCAGAGGATACTTTAAGAAGTATGTTCACAGCATATAACACTCCTGCTGTTGGGGCATCTGGAGCTATTTATGGAATTTTAGTAGCTTTTGGTATGTTATTTCCAAATGTCGCATTATTTTTACTATTCGTACCCGTACCCATAAAAGCAAAGATCTTCATTCCTATTCTGATTGCAATTGACCTGTTTTCCGGACTTACAGGTTATTCGCTCTTCGGGGGAGGGATTGCCCATTTTGCACACGTTGGCGGGGCGCTGTTTGGCTTTATAATGATGTGGTACTGGAAGAAGAATCAGTTTAATGATAACAGGTGGAATTGATGGGAACAGCAGATAAATTTAGATATAAATTACAAACAGCCACGGTGGTAGAGAAACTTATCGCCATAAATGTGCTGGTATTTATTCTATTTTTCCTTGCTAAAACCATTGCCTTTTTATTTCAGTGGCCATCAGATTTTTTGATGGAATGGTTTGTCTTCCCCAAAGAACCGGGAGAATATATTTTCAAACCCTGGTCTATTATTACTTATTCTTTCCTGCATTCCGGATTATGGCATATCCTCTCTAATATGTTGATCCTGTATTATGCAGGGGTCTATTTTCTTACTTATTTCTCACCAAAAAAACTGCTCACCTTTTACTTTCTGGGAGTGATCTTTGGCGCCCTTATTTATATGTTGAGCTACAACCTGTTTCCGGCATTTCAGGCAACAGGAAAATCCTACCTTGTAGGAGCTTCTGCAGGGGTAATGGCGGTACTGGTGGGTATTTCAACCCATGTTCCCAATTTGAGGATCCGGCTTTTGTTCCTGGGGACTATTAAATTGTGGTACATAGCGGCATTCCTTGTGGTACTGGATATCATCCAGATCCCCATAAGTAACGCCGGGGGACATCTGGCACATATAGGAGGTGCATTATTTGGGTATGTATATGCCAAACAGCTTGGAAAAGGCAACGATATTGCCAGTGGTTTTGAAAAATTTTTGGGAGGATTCCTTTCCATGTTTGGAGGTGATAAAAAGCCAAAATCCACTATGAGAACGGTATACAAAAAAGCAGGAGCAAAAGTTACTGCTCCAACCAAGACCAAGATCAGCAAAACCGAAAAGCAACAAAAAATTGACGCCATTCTCGACAAGATCAGTAAAAGTGGCTATGACAGTCTCACAAAACAGGAAAAAGATTTTCTGTTTGAAGCAGGAAAGGACAACTAGATGAAGAAACTGGGTTCCTTTGATAAATTTCTTTTTCTTATCAATTCCTTTTTGGCATTTTTGTTATTGCTCTCATATCTGTTGCCATATATACCTCCTTCCAATTTTCCTGTATTAGCAGTTTTATCACTTGGGGTGCCATTGCTTATCCTGGGAAATATCATCTTTTTATTATACTGGATCTTCCGTTTAAAAAGACAATTTTTGCTATCTCTTATCATATTGGTTGTCGGGTACAACCATGTGGATGCCTGGTTTCAGGTATTCAACAATGAGGAGGAAGCCCGGGACAATTTTAAGGTAATGAGTTATAATGTGAGGATGTTCAATGCCTATAATTGGGTAAGCGACGATGATATTCCTGAAAGGATCACAGCTTTTATAACTGAAAAAGATCCTGATGTACTGGTAACACAGGAGCATTATGTTGGAGTGGCCGGAATAACCAACCTGTTTCCACACCACTATATAAAACTGAAAGACAAAGGTTCTGAATTTGGGTCGGCTATTTTTTCAAAATATCCTATCGTCAACCGTCAGTCCCTGGATTTTCCGCACGATGGAAATAATAATGCCATTTTTGTTGATATTGTAAAAGAGGAAGATACCATTCGCGTTTTCAATGTGCATTTTCAATCATTAAATATACAACCGGGTTTGCAGGAGATCAAGGATGCCGATTCAAAGAAACTGGTGGGGAGAATAGGCTATGGTTTTAACCTGCAACAGCAACAGGCCGAAATGATGATGGAGGAGGTAGACAAGTCACCTTATAAGACCATGATCCTTGGAGACTTTAATAATACAGCTTTCTCTTATATCTATCGTTTAATTAAAGGAGACAGGTTTAAAGATGCCTTTTTGGAAGCCGGTTTTGGGTTCGGAAAATCCTTTGATCTTAGCTACTTCCCGCTAAGGATAGATTTCATGCTTCTGGAAGAAGATTTCAGGGTAAATTCCTTTGAAGTGTTTCGCGTAAAATTGTCTGATCATTACCCTCTCCTGATCGAATTGGACTGGGACTGATCTAAATCTGGTTTTTTAAATAATTAATTGTGTTGGGGCCTTCATTGAACATGAGGTCCAGAATGCTGAGATTGGATAAAAATCCCTTTTTATCCTGAAAAACCTGGCTATAGGGTTCAATGATTATTTCCTTTTTGGCATTTATGAGCTCCCGTTGGTCTTTCATCTCCTTTGGCTCCGTTAGGTATTCCGTGGTTTTTTGGTAATGCATCTCTAATTGGAGGCACTCACAAAGCAGGTGAAAACACCTGTAATTGAAATCCATTAAGAATGTTGGCGTTTTTAGGTATAACGGGGCAATATCATCTTCATAGAATTCAAAAAAAGGAGATGTCTGGTAAGCCGATTTTAGAGATTTCCAGTGCTGTTTCTGCCAGTTGGTACTATGGTCTATTTTTACTTCCTTATATTTTTGGTGGTGTTTTACCCCGGGAAGGTGCAGGTGTTTCACGGGGATATTCAGCAACAACCTTCCATTAGCTCCATAGATCACCGTCCGGTTCCTGTGGGATTGCTTTTGATAATTGTCCTCATTCTCAAACCAGATTTCAGCGGGCTTTACAATTTCCCTGAAATGCGAAACAGGTCCGAAATAGGGCAGATGCAAGAGGATCTTCTCCATATTCAAGAGCTTAAGATTCTTCCCTTCTCTTTTTAAAGAAATTGAAAGCTATAATGATCACTACAAAAATAAGTACATAGGGCAAAAAGGATATAGGGTCTCCGCTACCACCGACGGTGGTGAACATGCGTTCCCATCTTATTTTATTAAATCCGCTGGCGTTGGCATCAAGGCTTAACCATACCAATACCGGTTTTCCCACCACGTGAGATTCCGGAACATACCCAAAATACCGGCTGTCTAAACTGTTGTGACGGTTATCTCCCATCATCCAGAAATAATCCTGTTGAAAGGTATAGGATTCTATTGGCTGCCCGTTAAGGATCACCTGCGTACCATTTAACTCCAGTTGATTATTTCTTTTAATTTCAGAACCCTCGTAAACTTCAATGATCCGCTCGTACTGATGAAAATTTTCGGCATTAATGGGAGTAGTTACTCCTTTTTTAGGGATAAAAATGGGCCCCAGGTTGTCGTTATTCCAGCTGTGATCCCCTTTGACGGGAAAGATACCCGCATCGGCATTTCCGGGAGCATCTATATTCCGGGTCAGGCTTTCAACATTCGGATGATTCTTAAATCTTTGGTAGGCCTCATCAGTAAGGTTGATCACAAAGGTGTTGTTGGCCCCATTGTACATATAGGGATCTGTCACTCCATATCGCTCATACAGGTTGGTAGGATGAAAAGGCTGGCCCTTGCTTGTGCCCCGGTAAGAAAACTGAGGTTTCGCCCGGTCCGGTAACTCAAGAGGCTGGGAATTGATGTGAATTTCCCCGTCGATGATCTCCAGGGAATCCCCTGGTACACCTACGGCACGCTTAACGTAATTGGTTTTTTTATCTATGGGCTTGTAATAATATTTATCTGTGTACATCATCTGAAGCATCGTATCTACAGGCCAGTTGAATACAACAATATCATTTCTTTCCACATCCTGGAAACCGGGTAATCTAAAATAGGGGATCTGGGGTTTTTCAAGATAGGATTTCACATTCAGTACGGGAATGGTGTCATGTACCATAGGGAATGCCACAGCCGTCATAGGTGTTCTTGCTCCGTAATGGAATTTGCTTACAAAAAGAAAATCTCCTACCAATAAAGTCTTTTCAAGGGAAGAAGTAGGAATGGTAAATGGCTGGATAAGGTAGGTGTGAACCAGGGTTGCTGCAATGATTGCAAAAAGAATGGAGCTTATCCATTCTCCTGCTGCTGTTGGCGGCTTTAGGCTTCGGTCCTCGATATAAGAAACATCTGCTGCATAGTTGAGATAATAGATATAAAGGCCTAATGTGATCAACACCAGGAATGTATCAAAATTGCTTCTCCTTCCAAAACTTCTAATGGTCTCCACCCAAACTACCGGGAACATAATGAGATTTATAATAGGAATAAAGAGTAAAATAACCCACCACCATGGGCGGTTAATGATCTTCATCAAAACTACTGCATTATAAACGGGAATTGCAGCTTCCCAGGCTTGTCGTCCGGCTTTTTTATAAAGTCTCCAGGTTCCCAGGAAATGAATAATTTGTACAACTAAGAAAAACAGGAGCCATTGTGTAATCGTCATATTTAAACCCTTTTAGGTATAGGTGTAAAATTTTCCCCTACCGTTACAAAATTATTATTTTAGCCCCGAGAGCACATCTTTCATGGTAAACACCCCTTTTTTATCCTGAAGCCATTCTGCAGCTATAACTGCTCCCAGTGCAAATCCCTGTCTGGAATGGGCAGTGTGTTTTATTTCTATGGAATCTACCTCAGATTTATAAGTAACGGTATGGGTACCGGGAACATTTTCTACCCGTTTGGCAAACACAGGGATCTCATCATCATCAGCGTGATCTAGTTGCCATCTTTTCTTTGAGGAATGCCTAACGATCTGTTCGGCAATAGTAATGGCTGTTCCGCTGGGAGCATCCAGTTTTTGGAGGTGATGGATCTCTTCTATTTCAACCGCATACTCTTCAAAGGGAGCCATCAGTTTTGCCAGTTTTTGATTCAGCTCAAAAAACAGGTTTACGCCTATACTAAAATTGGAAGCATATATAAAAGCTGCCCCTTCCTGCTCGCATATTGTTACCGCATTATAATAGTTATCCAGCCAGCCGGTAGTACCCGAGACAACCGGTAACCTATTTTTAAAGCAAGTGGTAATATTCTTGAAGGCTGCAGTGGGAACGCTGAAGTCAATGGCAACCTCGGCCTGGCTCAGATCCTGCTCTTCAATATTTTCTGTGATCCTTAAAACCACCTGGTGTCCTCTTTCAATGGCGATCTTTTCAATAGTCTTACCCATTTTCCCATAGCCTAGAAGCGCTATTTTCATATGTTGAATTTTAAATTCTTCCGGTTGACTGAAAGAGAAAGTTGAGATTTGTATGGAGGTAATTTTTTCAAATGTTTAAAAGCTGTAATTTAAGGACAGCCCATAGCCGGTTCTTCCCGTATATTCATCAAATTTAAAGGCAGGTTTTAAAGAAAGGTCTTCACTCACGTTGAATTGCTGCAGGTGAGCATCTACATTGGCATCAATAATATTTAATGCATAAATACCAACGATTACAAGCAGGGAAATTTCCTTGTTCTGTTGATAAAATCGTTGAGCCCGTATTAACCCGTCTGTAGTAACCCGCTCCTGGCCTCCCGGGCCAATAAATTCATCATCCCGAAATCCCGCCAGCCTTCTTTTATAAACAGACCTGTACCTGTTGTATTGCTCATCATTGTTCAGGTAAAAATATATTCCCACTCCCAGCCCTGCATATGCAATAGGGATCTTCCAGTATTTCCCGTTGTAAGCCTGCCCCAAACCCGGTAAGACAGCCGAATAAAAAGCAGCCCGTGCAGGTGCCAGAGGATCATAGGGTTTATAACCAAGGTCTTGCTGAACAATTATTTCCCCGGATGGATCTACCAGGAGAGAATCTTCCTGGGCAGCCATAGATCCGGATACCAGTATAAAAATCAATACCGGAATTAATTGTTTAAGCTTCACCCTGGATTAATTTTTTAATTCGGTTGAAATCTTCTTCTGAATTGAAGGGAATGATAAGTTTTCCTTTGCCTTTACCGGCAACCTTAATATCTACTTTTGCCCCAAGATATTCTGAAAATTCTTTAACACCTTTTTTGAGGTCCCTGGACATGGGCTCCACTTTGGCAGCTGCTTTTGCCGGGGTGGTACCGTTTACCTCTCTTACCAGCTTTTCAGTATCCCTTACGGAAAGGGATCTTTCAAGGATCTTCTCGTAAATATCCAATTGCATTTGGGGATCATCAACGTTGATCAAAGCTCTTCCATGTCCCATAGTTAAAAATCCGTCCCGCATTCCGGTTTGGATAATTGGGTCGAGTTTAAGCAGTCGTAAATAATTGGCAATGGTAGACCGGTTCTTTCCTACCCGGTCACTAAGTTGTTCCTGGGTAAGGTTGATCTCATCTATTAAGCGCTGATAGGACAGGGAGATCTCAATGGGGTCAAGGTCCTGACGCTGTATATTTTCAACAAGTGCCATCTCCAGGGATTCCTGGTCATTTGCGATCCTGATATACGCCGGAATAGTTCCCAGGCCAATCAATTTTGAAGCCCTGTAACGACGCTCCCCGGAAACCAGCTGGTATTTATTGAAATCCAGTTTTCTTACGGTTATAGGTTGTATGACCCCCAGCTCCTTTATGGAAGAAGCCAGTTCCCGCAGAGATTCTTCATTAAAACTCGTTCTGGGTTGAAAAGGGTTCACTTCAATTGCAGTGAGTTCCAGTTCTACAATATGTCCTACTAATTTATCGGCATTTTTATCTTCAGCAGATCTTATATCCTGGTCAGGATCCTTCAGCAATGCTGAAAGTCCCCGGCCCAGAGCCTGTTTCTTCGTAGCTTTCGCCATCTTCTAAGAGTTTTTCTTAATAATTTCGTGTGCCAGACTTAAATAGTTGGTGGCACCTTTACTTCCCGCGTCATAGTTAATTATACTTTCTCCATAACTTGGTGCTTCACTTAAACGCACATTACGCTGAATGATTGTGGAAAAAACCATTTCATTGAAGTGTTTCTGCACTTCTTCAACTACCTGATTAGACAGCCTTAACCTTGAATCGTACATGGTAAGCAACAGTCCTTCTATATCAAGATTCTGGTTGTGTATTTTCTGAACGCTTTTTATGGTGTTCAATAATTTCCCAAGGCCTTCCAGCGCAAAATATTCACATTGAATGGGGATGATCACAGAATCTGAAGCAGTTAAAGCATTAAGGGTTAATAATCCAAGAGAAGGAGCACAGTCTATGAGTATATAATCGTATTTTTCTTTAAGATGGGTAATGGCCTTCTTAAGCATATATTCCCGTTCATCTTTATCTACCAGTTCAATTTCAATGGCAACCAAATCAATGTGGGAGGGTATGATATCCAAATTTGGAGAGCTGGTTTGCTGTATGGCTTCTTCAGCCTTTACAGAATGTTCCAAAAGTTGATAGGTACCAAATTCAACGGTCTCTACATCTATTCCCAAACCCGAAGTGGCATTTGCCTGTGGGTCTGCATCTATCAATAGTACTTTTTTCTCAAGAACTCCCAGGGAAGCCGCCAGGTTTACAGAAGTGGTGGTTTTTCCTACGCCTCCTTTTTGGTTTGCAATAGCAATGATTTTACCCATTAATTATATTCAGTTTTAAAAGGTAAAAATACAATTAATTACAGGTTTAGAAAATGATTTTGTTAACAGTTATACATAATGTCTTCACCGCTTAATTTGGTTTATATGCATCATCTGTTTTTTTGTAACTTTTTCATCTAATTCCCCTTGTATGCTGTCATTAAAAAGTATTCCTTGAATATTTATCTAATGATAAACAGAGGATCTTTAAAATTTCCTTTTTCTAAAAACGACAAAATAAAGATCCCGGCAGGAATAAACCTGCCGGGACCGTTCTTTAAATATTATGATGTTTTATTCTTCCGGCATCAAAATACCAAGGAGGTATTTTTCCCCAAGATAGGTATTGGCAACTGCCTGAACATCTTCAGCAGATAAAGCCTTTACTTTATCCTCAAACTGGAGAATTTCACTTATGTCTTTATCTTCTCTGTCAGCTGTAGAAAGTTGCATTAACCAAAAGCGGTTTTCTTTCAGATTTTCTTTACGTCCTAAAAGCATGGACTCTTTGATTTTATCCATATCCTTTGCGGTTGGGCCTTCTGCTTTAATTTTTTCCACTTCTCCTAAAGCGGCTGCAGTTAATTTATCTACATTTTCAGGCCCACAGGGAAATGAGATACTGAAGTTGTAAGAACTGTATGGCAACTTGGCGATATCTCCTCTTGCGCCAACGCCGTAAACGCCACCTTCTTCTTCCCGAAGTTGCTCAACAAGTTTAATCGTCAGAATCTCTCCTAAGGCCGAAATGGCAAAATCCTCATCGGCATCATACGCTGTCTCTCCATTCCATAAAATAGTGACCTGGCTTTTAGGATCAGTTCCTTTATTAACTACCTTTTTTCGGTATTCATCAACTTCCCGGAATTCTGATACCACAAATTCTTCCTTTTCACCGGTAGAAGGCAGCCCGGCAATATAGGTGGAGGCAAATTCTTTCAATTTTGCCTCATCAATATTTCCTACAAAGTAGAAGGTGAAATCTCCTGCATTTGCAAAGCGCTCCTGGTATTTATCGTAGGCAAGATCGTAATCCTGGTTGTCAAAAGCTTCAGGCGTTGGGAAACCGGTGTAACGCGGATTTCCTTCATTTCTGAATTTCCCAAGTTCATTTTGAAAATGAAAATTGGGATTGGCGAGTAAATTTCCAAGGAAATTTTTCTGCTTGACTACAAAAGAATTATAGGCCTCTTCATCCTTATTAAGATCGGTAAAGTACAAATACACCATCTGAAATAAAGTCTCCAGGTCCTGAGGTGTTGATGAACCATTAAATCCTTCAGAAATACTACTTATCGATGGACTCACAGAAACTAATTTCCCGCTCATCATTTTACTCATATCATTCAGGGAAAGGTCTGCTATTCCTGCTTCAGCTAGTCCGCCATTTGCAAATGCGGTGGCCAGATAATCTTCATTTGAGTACAATGAAGTTCCTCCAGGGCTATAGGCTGAAAAGAGGATCTCATCATTTTTAAAATCTGTTTGCTTATAAACAACGGTTGCGCCATTGCTGAGCACAAGTTTTTTAAACCCTACTTCCTCGTTGCTTTCTTCACTGGCCACTGTTCCTGCATTTGGTACAGCAGTGATTAAACTCTCCCGAAGATCAGTATCCTGGTAAGCAACAATTTCTGAATTTTCAACTTCTGTAAGTAAAGCCAGAACTTCTTCTTCCTTAACCTGGGTAATATCTTCTTTTTCAGGTCCTGTAAGAATGATCACCCGATTGTCTTCGTGAAGAAAATCGTTTATAAGATCGTTGATCTCTTCCAGTTGAATAGTAGGTAGGGTATTGGCCGCAAATTGCGAAACCCATTCAATTCCCGGAATTGGAGTATTTGAAAGATAATGGCTTACATAGGCTCCCACAATATTTCCGCTTTCCTGCTTATCGCGATCTTTATATTGCCTGTCCAGTTGCGCAAGATATTCTCTTTTTGCCCTGTCCATTTCGCTGGGAATAAATCCGTGTCGTTTTACCCTCTCATTTTCTTCAAGTAAGGCTCTAAGTGCAGTTAATTGTTCACCTGAACCACTCATGGCTACAGAACGATATGCATTCTTTGACCTCGCATAGGTGCCACCGTAACTGGAGAACCCATAGCTAAAAGGAGGATTGGCACTGTTTCGCAATTCAGACAATCGGTTATTGATCATTCGGGAAAACATATTTCGCACAAGTTGATCCCGGTAATCTTTTGTTGTGACTATATCTTTTGCGTCCTCACGATCTTTGTAATAGACCTGCACCTGGCTATAAGGAGATTCTTTATCTGATGCTATAGCCACAAATGTTTCTTCGTGATTGGGAACATCATACACTTTTCTTTCTCTTGGTTTTGCTACCGGTTGTAATTTTGAGAAATGAGCTTTGATCTTTTGTTCCATCAAATCAGGATCCAGATCTCCTACAGCAATAACAGCCATAAGGTCCGGACGATACCAGTCTCTATAGTAGTTACGCACGGTTTCATAATCGGCTTCTTCAATTACTTCTTTTTGGCCAATAGGAAGGCGGTTGGCGTAATGAGACCCATACATAAGTTTGGGAAGATACTCTGTCATCATCCTTTTGTCCGGTCCCAGGCCAAGACGGTATTCTTCCATAACAACCCCCCGTTCGTTGTCTATTTCTTCATCTGTCATCAAGGCATTATGGGCCCAGTCTTCCAGGATCTGAAATCCTTTTTCCAGGGTTTCAGGATCATCACTGGGAATAGGTAAGATATATACCGTCTCATCAAAACCGGTATATGCATTAAGATCGGCGCCAAATTTTACGCCAATGCTTTGCAGGTAATCTACGAGTTCATTCTTTTCAAAATTTTTGGTGCCGTTAAAGTTCATATGCTCAACAAAATGAGCAAGGCCCTGTTGGTCATCATTCTCAAGAATAGATCCTGCATTGATAGCAAGCCTCAATTCTAACTTATCCTCAGGTTTGCCGTTGTTGCGGATGTAATAGGTAAGGCCATTTTCCAGTTTTCCTATTTTAGCTCTCTGGTCTGTGGGAAGGTTTTCAGAAGGAGGGTTATTCATCTCCTTTTTAGTGTCTACCTGTGCCATAACCTCTCCGGCAGATATAAAAACCAGGGCGGCAATAGCATTAATTGCAATCTTTCTCATACTTGTTATTGGTTTGTTTGATATTCTAAGTAACTAAGTAGGGATAGTTAGCTAATTGATTTATTTCAGGGAAGTTACGTTATTTTTTGTTTTATAGGTCAGTTTCTTTTTCACTTGATTTTAAGCATCTTAGGTGTAATGAATGATTGGCAATTTTAATATGTTTCCACTAAAAAAGCAGTTACAAATATGATCTGAAACTGCTTTGCACATTTTTGATGTATTGTACCTGTTGTTTAGTTCCTTTTTTTCGATTTGATCATTGCCTCCAGCTGGTCCCACATTTCTTCAGGAATTGCTTCCAGCAAATTGAACTGCCCGGCGCCTTTGAGCCATTCTCCGCCATCAATGGTAATTACTTCCCCGTTTACATAAGCTGAAAAATCGGAAACCAGGTACGCAGCAAGATTTGCCAGTTCCTGATGTTCTCCAACCCGCTTTAACGGAACTTTTTTGGCCAGGTCAAATTTCTCCTTCAGGTCCCCGGGAAGCAATCTGTCCCAGGCGCCTTTAGTAGGGAAGGGGCCGGGTGCAATGGCATTTGACCTGATCCCGTATTTTGCCCATTCTACCGCAAGGGAACGGGTCATGGCTAAAACTCCGGCTTTTGCCGTTGCGCTGGGAACCACGTAAGCCGATCCTGTCCAGGCGTAGGTAGTAACTATATTTAAAATTGATTTGTTCTTTTCTTTCTTATCGATCCAGTGTTTTCCAAAAGCCAGGGTACAGTTCTTACTTCCCTTTAACACGATATCAATAATAGTATCAAATGCATTTGCTGAAAGCCGCTCCGTAGGAGAGATAAAGTTTCCGGCAGCATTATTTAAAAGTACATCTACAGTACCAAATTCCTCAACAGATGCCTGTACCATAGCCTCAACTTCCTCATAATTCCGAACATCACATTGCACCGGCAACACTTTTCCTGCTGAATCTCCAACACTACCACGGGTTTCTTCTTCCAGCTGTGCAGCGGTATTCTTCAACTTTTCAATATCCCTGGAGGTGATCACCACATTGGCTCCGAGTTCCAGGAAGTAGGTGCTCATAGATTTCCCCAGGCCACTCCCGCCTCCGGTTACTACAATTGTTTTTCCTTTAAGGGCGTCGTCTCTGAGCATTTTTTGTTTGAAATCCATATTGTTTAGTAATTTGTAGTTAGTATAGAAAATTGAGATGTAGGATTTTTATATTGTTCTTTAATTTGTACCAGGTATTCTGTGGTTTGCAGAATGTGTTTTATTTCTTTTCTAAAAATTTCCCGCAGATTGCGCAGATATTAAATCCGCAGATAATCGCAGAACGTTTGGTCTATTCATTCTCCTTTTTCCATTGAATTCAACCGACAACAGACTACAGACAACCAGATTACTCATCCAGCAAGATCTCCAGCAACTGTATCGCCGCTTCACTAATTTTCGTTCCCGGGCCAAAAACGGCCACGGCGCCGGCGTCGAAAAGGAACTGGTAGTCCTGGGAGGGGATCACTCCTCCTACGATCACCATAATATCTTCCCTGCCGTGTTTCTTTAATTCCTCAATGACCTGCGGCACCAGGGTTTTATGTCCTGCGGCCAGGGAGGAAACTCCCAAAATATGGACGTCATTCTCAACGGCTTGTTTTGCGGCTTCAGCAGGGGTTTGGAACAAGGGTCCGATATCCACGTCAAAACCAAGGTCAGCGTAGCCGGTGGCAACCACTTTTGCACCCCGGTCATGCCCGTCCTGTCCCATTTTGGCGACCATGATCCTTGGGCGGCGGCCATCCTGCTCTGCAAATTTATCGGCCATTTCCCGGGCCTTTTTAAAGGAAGTGTTGTCTTTCATCTCTTTGGAATAAACACCGCTAAAGGATTGGATCTTTGCTTTATACCTGCCGTAAACCTCTTCCAGGGCATCACTTATCTCGCCTAAAGTAGCTCTTTCCCTTGCAGCATTTACGGCCAGTTCGAGTAAATTTCCTTCTTTGGTTTTTGCAGCAGTGGTAAGGGCCTTTAAAGCTTCTTCCACTTTATCCGGATTTCTTTCTTTTTTGGTCTTTTCCAGGCGCTCCAGTTGCTGCAGACGAACGGTTTGATTATCTACCTCTAAAGTTACCAAAGGATCTTCTTTTTCTAAACGATACTTGTTGTTTCCTACAATGATATCAGTTTCACTGTCTATCCTGGCCTGCTTTTTTGCCGCTGCTTCCTCGATTCGCATCTTCGGGATCCCGGCTTCAATAGCTTTTGTCATTCCTCCCAGTCTTTCCACTTCCTGGATGAGGTCCCAGGCTTTTGCTGTGATCTGTTTGGTGAGGCTTTCTACATAATAACTTCCGGCCCAGGGATCCACGGTTTTGGTGATCATTGTTTCCTGCTGCAGGTATATCTGCGTGTTTCGGGCAATTCTTGCCGAAAAATCTGTAGGCAGCGCAATGGCTTCATCCAGGGCGTTGGTGTGCAAGCTTTGGGTGCCTCCAAAGGCTGCCGCGGCTGCTTCTATACAGGTTCTGGCTACGTTGTTGAAAGGGTCCTGTTCTGTAAGGCTCCATCCGCTGGTTTGGGAGTGAGTCCTGAGGGCCAGGGATTTCTCATCTTTGGGATTGAACTGTTTTACCAGTTTGGCCCATAGCATTCTCGCTGCCCGCATCTTGGCAATCTCCATGAAATGGTTCATCCCAATTCCCCAGAAAAAGGAAAGCCGTGGTGCAAAAGAGTCTATATCCATCCCGGCTTCCAGGCCTTTGCGACTGTACTCCAGTCCGTCTGCCAGGGTGTAAGCCAGTTCAATATCAGCGGTGGCTCCGGCTTCCTGCATATGGTATCCGGAGATACTTATACTGTTGAACTTAGGCATATTTTTAGAGGAATATTCAAAAATATCTGAAATGATCTTCATAGACGGAGTAGGAGGGTAGATGTAGGTATTACGTACCATGAATTCCTTGAGGATATCATTTTGAATCGTGCCGGAAAGTTGTTCGGGTTTAACTCCCTGTTCTTCTGCAGCTACAATATAAAATGCCATGATAGGTAAAACCGCACCGTTCATGGTCATGGAAACCGACATTTTGTCTAGTGGGATCTGGTCGAAGAGGATCTTCATATCTTCTACAGAATCTATGGCCACGCCTGCTTTCCCCACATCTCCCACAACTCTTTCGTGATCACTGTCATACCCGCGGTGGGTAGGCAGGTCAAAAGCTACAGAAAGCCCCTTCTGGCCACCGGCAAGGTTTCTTCTGTAAAAGGCATTGCTTTCCTCAGCTGTTGAAAATCCCGCATACTGCCTGATGGTCCACGGCCTGGCAACATACATGGTACTGTAAGGCCCCCGTAAATATGGTGGAATACCCGCTGCGAAATTTAAATGTTCCGCATCTTCTATATCTTTTTTGGAATAAACCGGTTTGAGATCGATCTCTTCAGCAGTAGCAAAAGGTTCGACAGATTGATTTAAAGGAGTTTCCGGAGAAACTTGTTTTTTTAAGGTGATATGTTCCAGATCTTTCCTGCTCATTGATCAATAATTTTGTAGGACCACTTGGTGTTCCTGTGATTTTTCGCAAATTCATTAAAGAAAATGCCCGATGATAATACTGTACCTCCCATCGCAATTGCAATGAGTAGCACGGGATCTGTGCCAACCATTGATCCTACTATTATTCCCGTTCCTACTATTACAGCACCATAAATTATTATGGCTGTACCGGCTATTCCGGCTACTACAGACCTGCTTTTAATATTTTCTATATCTCTTAAAGGAATGATATTTCCTTCAATTTCAATATTCTCACTATTAATAATCTGAAAGCGTCCTATATATTTTTCTCCTTCCAGGGTCTTTAACTTTACCCTTTTGTTTTCTTTAAAAAGTTTCACTTTATCACTTCCGGTTTTGGAGATCTCCAAAGCCTGCTGGGCTATTATTTGCTGTGAAAAGACAAGGAAAAAAAATAAGGTCAATATTTTCATAAGTTGTTTTTACTCTTTTTCCAGTCGTTCCTGCTCCATTTTTTCAGCTAAACGTTTTTCAAGGACAGGGACAATAAGCGTCTTTCTCGGATTCCTTTTTAAGAACGGGAAAAGCTCAAGATCCTCCTTCATTTTATCTTCAGGATTCTGGTATTTATTGGTTCCGGTAAGGACGAGCTCCCCGGTGTCAAAAGCTTTTTGTTCCTTTTCGGCACTTTCAACTATTTTCTTTTGAATGATCCCTTCTTTCAGTTGCTTCAGGAATCCGCCGCCGGCTTCGATCTCTTTGAAAATATTTAATGCCTTTTCCGCAAATTGGGTGGTAAGTTCTTCGATGTAGTAAGAACCTTCCGCAGCATTTGATACTTTGTCCAGGTAACTTTCATGTTTTAGCACCAGTAATTGATTCCTGGCGATCCTGTCGCCAAATTCGTTGTTTTTGTGGTAAATGGAATCATAAGGAGAATTATAAACAGCATTAGCACCTCCCAGAATGGCACTCATACTTTGGGTGGTGGTTCTCAGGAGGTTCACATTATAGTCGTAGAGGGTTTTGTCCCTTTTGGTAGGCTGTCCTAGAATATGGCATTCCTCCGGCAAGGCGTATTCTGATGCCAGGGTGGCGTACAGCAACCGCAACGCCCTGATCTTTGCGATCTCAAAAAAGTAATTGCTGCCCTGGGAGATCAAAAATTGCATTTCGCCCTGCAATTTATCCCCAAAAAGATTTAAATATTCATTCGAATGAGACAATGAATAAGCCAGTTCCTGCGGAATGGTAGCTCCCGCATTTTGATATAAAGTAGCATCTACGCTTATCAGGGACTTAAATTCTCCTTTTTCTGAAAGTATATTTTTTAATGTTTCCTGATCCTTTTTTAAATCGATATACCAGTTTCCTGATCTCGCAAGATTTCCTATAATATCAAGCTGAAGCCTTATCTGATGTTTTTTTCCATCCAAAAATTTGGTGATGTTTTTAAAGAATTCTTCAGAAAAAGATTCAATTCCCAGATAAACGGGTGTATTCTCCAGGTCAATATCTTGGAATAGGGTCTGGAGATCTGTTTTTTCAGAAGGAATGATAAACCATAGACTTTCTGCACCTTTCTGCAGTACCCGCAGTGCTTTTTTGTTACTTTTACTTTCAGAAGCAACATATATCTTTTCGCAAATATCCCAACGGGCAGGGGAGGGGACTTTGGCGGTTTCAGCAATATCATCGGCGTGATAAAAGGGTTTGATATTGATCCCATCCCTGGTTTTGGTCACCAGCTTCTCATTATAATCTTCCCCTTTTAATTCAAATTGTATTTTTTGTTTCCACTGTTTTGCAGAAACCTCTTCAAAATCCTGAAATAAAGGCTCACTCATTTTTTCTTCGGTAAGGAGATCTAAAAGATCCTTTTTATTTAATGGTATCGTATTCTATAATATAAATGTCTTCATTGGGGCGCTTCATATAATAATTTTGCCTGGCGTAGCTTTCCAGCTCAAAAGAATCATTGAGCTTATTGATGATCAATTTATCCTTGCTTATTTCCTTATTGTAATATTCTTTATTGGTCTGTAACTCATTGATCTCCTGATCCAGCTCATGATGTACCAGCCAGGAATTACTGTCTAAGAAAAACATCCAAAATGCAAAGATCATAAGGATCAATACATACCGGTTGCTCAAAATTTTGAACCATCTTTTATTGCGGAGTTCCTTAAGTTTCATCGACACGGAAAATTTACGGGTATAAAAGGGAATAGTATTTTAGATAATTAACAGACAAAATATATCCTCTAAATATACAAAATTAAGATAATCTGTCTTTGATTATTGTTTGAACGATATCTACGGCCACAGTATTGTGGCGGTTGGTTGGAATAATAATATCTGCAAATTCCTTGGTGGGTTCAATAAACTGCTGATGCATAGGCTTAAGGGTTGTCTGGTACCTCCACAAAACTTCATCCAGGTCTCTTCCGCGTTCGTTAATATCCCTTTTAAGGCGCCGTATAAGCCGCTCGTCACTGTCAGCATGCACATAGATCTTGATGTCAAACATATCCCGAACATCAGGATGGGTAAGGATCAGAATTCCCTCTACAATGATCACCTTCCTGGGGTGTATGGTCCTGGTTTCGTTTGTTCGGTTATGTTCCTTGAAGGAGTACAAAGGCTCCTCTATGGTCTTTCCGGCTCTTAACTCTTTTAAGTGCGATACCAGTAAATCAAAATCTATTGATTTTGGATGATCAAAGTTGATCTTTATACGCTCCTCCATAGATAAATGGGTGGTATCCTGGTAATAAGAATCCTGGGAGATCACATCAACCTCTTCGTTCTTCAATTCATCCATGATCTGCCTTACCACAGTTGTCTTTCCGCTGCCGGTACCACCTGCAATTCCTATTATGAGCATATTATTTTCGTTTTGTGGCAAAGTTAATTATTCCTTTGAAAAAGGCGGGACATCAGGAGTTTTTATGTTTGGAAAATGAAACCGCAAGAAAAAACCGGCGAAAAATGAATTCTCACCGGTTTATAATAGCTTTTATAAATCTACTTTACAATTTCCGCCACTTCTTCTTCTGTAACGGGTTTTTCAATATTGTTGCTCCAGGAATTGTTGATGTAGTTCATTACATCTGCAACTTCCTGGTCTGTTAATCCAAAGGGGGTCATGACGTTATTGTATTCTTCCCCATTGACTTCAATGAACCCTTTAAGTCCGTACTTTACTGCGTGAATGCTTTCAGCTCTTTTTTCCGTAAGCCAGTCAGATCCGTCCAGAGGAGGGAAAGTCCCGGGAATTCCTTTACCGTCGGCCAGATGGCAGGTAATACAAAAATCCATATATACTTCCTTACCTCTTTTATAGCTTTCGCTTTCCTGATCCTGAGATAGAGCTACAGGCTCATCTGTTGAGACATACTGATCTTCCTCATTATCAGGATTGGATTTACAGCTTAGAAGTCCTGCAATAAGTAATATTTTGATTATCAATCTCATTCCTCAGTGTTTGTGGTTTCTTTTTCAACAAGTCTCGCTATCCCTACTGTTTCAATAGATACATATATATCTCCGTCAGGAGCCTGAACAATATCGCGAATACGGCCTACATCTTCGAGAAGTTTTTCCCTGCGAATTACTTCGGTGCCATCTATAACCACGTGTTCCACGTACTGGAATTTGAGGGCTCCTACCAATAAATTGTTTTTTAAGGAAGGGTATTTTTCTGAAGTTACATAAGCAAATCCGCTGGGAGCAATCGAAGGGTTCCAGTAATGGATAGGATCTTCAACATCATCCCGGTTAGTCTCGTCGGAAATAGCGCCTCCGCCATAATTTTCACCGTAAGTCACATCTGCCCAGCCGTAGTTGGCGCCTTTTTTTATAATGTTGATCTCATCACCACCCTGTGGGCCGTGTTCATGAACCCAAACTTCGCCGGTTTCAGGATGCAGGATCATTCCCTGCGGATTCCTGTGCCCGTAGCTATAAATTGCTGTTTTTGCATTAGGCTCATTTACGAAAGGGTTATCCTCGGGAATACTTCCGTCCTCATTGATCCGGTATACCTTTCCGCCATCTTTGGTAATGTCCTGCGGATTGGTATAAGTTTCACCGCGGTCACCAATTGAAAAATAAAGGTAGCCATCGTTGTCAAAAACCATTCGTGAACCAAAATGCTGACCTTTAGTAGTATTTGGTGTTGCCTTATACAGCACTTCCTGATTTGTAAGCGTGGTACCATCCAGCTTTGCTCGCATTACAGCCGTGTTTCCGCCTTCACCTTCACCTTCAGAAGAGGCGTAGGTCATATAGATCCAGCCATTTTGTTCATAATCCGGGTGTAAAATGATATCGAGCAAACCACCCTGCCCACGGGCATATACTTCCGGGCCGCCCGTAACCTGTTGTTTTTGTCCGTCTTTAAAGTGTATGATCTCTCCGCTCTTTTCGGTGATCAACATGCTGCCGTCAGGAAGGAAAGTCATCCCCCAGGCAATTTCCAGGCCTTCCACCACCATTTCATGCTCAATGGTAGTTTCGGCTTTTTCTATAGAATTATCTTTTTGGGCGCAGGCGGTAATAGATATTGCTACTGCGCTGAATAATAAGAGAAATTTAATTTTCATATAAAATATTTTGGGCTCAAGGTAAAAAAAATCCGCTTGCACAGCTCCAAAACTTCTGTTAACAGGCTTTTTGAAAATATTTAATCTTTTATGGTTGCAAATGATTTAAATCACACTATATTTGCAGCCGCTAAGGCAAATTGCTGAAGCACCAGCCCGGTTTTTTATTAATTAAACAGCGAAGCTGTCAATTGGAATTTGGAATTTGAAATATTGTTTTTTTTACAGCGCAAGCTGTTTGTCGCGCGGTGTAGCCCTTCGATGCGTCTCTAACGAGACTTACTCAGGATAAACTCCGCCCGGTTCCCGGTCTACTTTATAAGTAGTGTTATTGGAATTTGGATTTTGAAATATTGTTTTTTTACAGCGCAAGCTGTTGTCGCGGGGTGTAGCGTAGCCCGGTTATCGCGCCTGCTTTGGGAGCAGGAGGCCGCAGGTTCGAATCCTGCCACCCCGACTTTTATTGTTCTAAACAACATCAAATAACACCTAAATAAATGATCTTCAGTAGTTAAAAAAACTGAAGATCATTTTTTTTTGTTTATTACCATCTAAAATGACACCTGTTCAGGTAATTTATATTTCCTAACTAATACTTTTATTTTTGATTCTTTCAGCCAGGTGCTCCTTATCGGTGAGATCCAGGATCATAGGGGTGATGCTTGTTTTTCCGTGTTTTACCGCCCAGCGGTCTGTTCCTTCCCCTTCATGTTCTATAGGTACCACAGTAAACCAGTAATGTTGCCGCCCCATGGGGTCTTTATTGGCAACCACTTTTCCGTCATAGTGTCTGACCGATTGTGCCGTCCATAAGATCTCGCCTTCCGGTTGTCTTGGAAAATTAATATTGAGCAGGTCTCTTTCCTTATCATGAATAACCTCCTTTAAAGCTTCAGAAACAAAAGGCTCCAGCGCTTCAAAATTTGGTTCTTCCTCATCTACAGAAACGCTTAAAGCAATACCGCGGATATTAAATAAAACTGCCTGCCTTGCCGCAGATAAAGTTCCCGAATGCCAGGCAGAATTTCCCAGGTTGGCTCCAATGTTGATCCCCGATAATACCACATCTATACCCTGAAACAAATGCGCGCCCAGGGCCACACAGTCTGCAGGGGTACCGTTGACCCGGTAAGCCTTCATCTTTTCAAAATGAATGGGGGATTTCTTGTATGTAATAGGTTTGGTTGAGGTAATAGCCTGGCCCATTCCACTTTGTTCCACATCTGGAGCCATGACAATTACTTCTCCAAATTTTGCTGCTACTTTTGCCAGACAGGCAATTCCCGGACTGTAGATACCGTCATCGTTGGTTACCAAAATTTTCATACTTCATTTTTAAAATTGAGCTATAAAATCTTTTTTAATTGCAGTTTTAAATTACAAAATTATCGGCTTACCCGTGTTTACATCAACTACTCATCTGCATTTTTTGGCTTATTTTTAATAATACATGCAGGTTTAAATTAGAGAAGGATTTTCATTCCTAAGGTATAGTTAATACCGGCCGAAATATGCCGATGGTATTGTTATATTTATAAGGAAAGGATAATATCAGCTGATGAAGAAATTCCAAATAGTACACAATCCAACCGCGGGAGGAGCCACTTATGTGAAAACAGATCTCCTGAAGCAGTTTAATAAGGTGCAGGTGGACTACGTTTCTACAGAGGATGATCATTGGCAGCAATTCTATAAGAACCAGCCGGACCTGGTCTATGTGGCGGGAGGCGATGGCACTATTGGCAGAACGGCAAAGGTGTTATTAAAACATTTTACACCGCAACAGCGTCCCCATCTTAGCCTTTTGCCCATTGGAACAGCTAACAATGTGGCCAAAACCTTTCGGATCACCAAAAATTCTTCCTTCAGCCTCGAAAATGACAATACCACTTTTTTGTTTGATGTGGGAAGGATCAAAGGGGTCCCTGATGAAGAAAACTTTCTTGAAAGTGTAGGCTTTGGAGTTTTTCCGGAACTGATCTCTGAAATGAAGAAGCGAAAAGTAGAAAATGAACCTCCTTCAGAAAAACTGCAGCGAACCTTAAGGGTTATGCTGGAGATCATTACAAAATACAAAGCCCAAAAAGCCACCATTAAATTGAACGGTATGAAGATCAAGGGTTCTTTCCTGTTACTTGAGCTTATGAACATAAAGGCAGTAGGGCCGTGTATAGAAGTGGCACCACAGGCCGATCCCGGGGATGGATATTTAGATTTGATCGTGATCCCGGAGAAGAGCAGGGAGGAATTTAAAACTTACATACAAACTTTAATTGAGCTTAACTCTACATCTTCAAATCCTGAGGAATTTACCATCACCCCATCAGATCTGGAAAATTTTGCCACCACCATCAGATTGAAAAAATTGAAGATAAAATCAAAAGCCTCCTCTCTTCATATAGACGATACCCTGGTGAAGGATTATTCCGGTAATTATTTAAAATTAAATATTATTCCGGCAGCATTAAAGGTGGCAAAATTTGGTCTCTAACATTTTTGCTGGTTAAAAAGTGTTCTGGAGGTTTTTACCGTAGTTCTATAAATTTAAACCGGCATTGTATATAGGCTTTTAATAAATATCACCGGTTAAATTTTAGGGGAAATTGTCAATTTAGAAATCATCAGGTAACAGTCAGATCAAAATCGTAAAACTTTTTAGATCTGGGAATGTTTTTACCAAAGTGCTTAAGAAAAATTTAACCACAACGGTTGTTTTTTATTATGAAAAATTATAACATTACTAAAGAAGATTACCTCCTGGTATCGTAATTTTAATGTTAGTTGTAGAAGGGTTAGGGGTACCCCTTTTATAATGATAATAAAAGGCAGGGGGTTTCTTATAGAATCTCCCTGCCTTTGATCTTTATATAAAGTAAAATAGCCGGTCGCTTTTTCGCGCACCGGCTATGGTTCTTTACAAAACATTATTAGATATTGAATTTAATGATTTAATCGCTGTCTAATTGTAATAGGCGAAACGACGACTTTCGTGCCAGGTTCCTCTTGCAGTTTCCCTTATATTCAGGAAATGTTTTCTAAGGGTGCTGATCCCGTTTTTATTAATGGTTGTTTCTAAAGTTTTCATGATGAAAGATTTTGATGTGCTTTCCGTTTTTGATCGATGATTGATTTTTCAGACTTTCTTAATATCCAAAGCGACGTCTCTCGTGCCAGCTACTTTTTGCAGTTTCCCTTAGGTTGAGAAAATGTTTTCTAAGGGTACTGGATCCTTTTC
>JAGXIL010000055.1 GCA_024635655.1 Gillisia sp.
CTTTCATATATAATTGCTCCCGCTGCAGGAGTTTGAATCAAATTTTGTCTCAATTCTTCTTCTGAATTACAATTATCTGAAACCTCTGCTTCACTACGATAATCAGGAACTTCAAAACCGACTTCAGGATCGAAGGTTTCTGCTTTTGCAGCTGGACAATCAATTAACGGTGGGGTTAAATCCTCAAGGTTGAGTTGAAAATTACAGGAATCGCTTTGGCTCCCATTCGTGGCAGAAATAGAAACCGAAGTACTGGCTGAAAGAAATGTTCCCGCTTCAGGTGATTGCGAAAATTCTGCATCTGGAAATTCTGCAGCCATTTCCGTTGTATAATTCGGCACCTCAAATTGACAATTTTCATCAAAAATTTCCTCCTGGGTTGGCGGACAGTCAATTTCAAATGGTTCCTCCTCTTCTGTTAATGTAAGCTGAAAATTGCAATTATCAATGTTTTCAGCAGCATCTTCTACAGTAAAAGTAATTTGCTGATTTGCATATATAGTTACTCCCGGTGCAGGAGTCTGGACAAGATTTTGTCTCAATTCTGCCTCTGAAGTACAATTATCTGAGACCACTACCTCACTACGATAATCAGGAACTTCAAAACCGACTTCAGGATCGAAGGCTTCTGCTCTTGCAGCAGGACAATCGATCACCGGCGGTGTTTCATCCCAGACTAATGAAAAATTATTTGAAGCCTGATTTGGTGTACTATTACATTCCGCATCTACTCCAACACCTGCAGGAATATTAATTGTAGCAGCCTCACATTGTTCAGTAATTGTAAGATCAGCAGTAAAAGTGTCGGGAAGAATATTATAAGTTTTGGCATCAAAAATGACCTTAATAAAAAATTTTAAAGAGGGGAGCCAACCACTGTAGTCCCATTCATCTTCAATAGAGGCATCAGCATTATTTACCGCTAAGTAACCACATGGTTTAAGCGCCAGATCTATCGGAATATTTATATTATTACTAATAACTTCTGGTGGGCTATCTAAATCATCTCGCCGAAAAACCTTCACACTGGCGTCCGTACCTGTAATAAGAGGAAGCAGATCTAAAGGGTCTGCATTTTCGAAATCTAAAAAGTCTTCTAAGTTGATATTTCCTAAATCCGCGATATAAATAAAACCATTTTCATCTACAAGAATACTTCCCGGGGTTTGTATATTATCTCCACTAGCATTAGAAATTGTGCCCGTATAATCACCATTTGAATCAAAAATCTGCACTCTGGTGTTACCTATGTCATTAACATAAACATTTTGATCCTCATCTACTGCTAATCGTATTGGATTATCCAACGCTTGGGCACCAGTACCGGTAATGATTCCAATTTCTGCTCCACTTTGGTCAAATATGACCACCCTGTCATTTCCGGAGTCTGCAACATATATTCTATCATCTGGTCCCATTACAACCCCAAAAGGTGAATTAAGTCCTCCTTCTAAATCCTTTATATGATTACCCGCACTAGAGTAAATCCGTATTCGGTCATTTCCAGAATCTGCTATATAGATATTGCCCTGGGAATCTAAAGCCAAATCCCTCGGATCATTAAAATCATCAGGAGAGATTATATCATTCTTTACATCAGCAGTACCATTGGAATGATGAGCATAAACTCCGCTATCGAGAGTCAAAGAGTAAATTCTACCGGAGCTATTAAAATCAAAGGCAATTACAGCATTACGTGCAGGTCCTGGGTCTGGATTGGATGTAACCTGTATTCGAAATTGATTTAATCTTCCGAGGTTTGCCTCATAACCATAGGTTGGTGTTTTAACATAGAAATTTGATAAATTACCTCCATCAACATTAATATGCGATTCCTCAAAGTAATTAATCGTTTGATCGAATTCAAAGGTAATTTCAACGGGATTTTGCTGGGTAGGACCGGGATCTTCTGGACTTGAAATAGTAACTACATTCTGTCCTAATAACCCCCACGAAGAAAAATACACCACAAAAAAAACAACCAACATCCTCCCCAACCCGGAACAATATTCCAGGAGGTTATGAGGGGAAACTTTGTAGGTAATTTTGCAATTCATTCAGGGCATATGAAAGGGTAAATATAATATAGATTCAAGAAAAAGAAGCGCGGGTACTGTTAACTTTTAAACGCAAAAGAGCTGTATAAAGATTATTTTCAGGGAAATATAGCTGCCTGATATCCAACGTTTTTGGAAGACAGTTTTATAACCCCTTATAATTCTTTATACAGCTCCTTTGTAGAAACTGAAATGATATACCCTAAGCTTCTGTAGCTTCTTTATTCTTAACTACAAGTCTAAATCCTTCTCCGTGAATGTTCAGGATCTCTACGTTTTCGTCCTTTTTAAGATATTTACGCAACTTTGCAATGTAAACATCCATACTTCTGGAAGTGAAGTAATTATCATCTCTCCAGATCTTGGTAAGTGCAAGTTCCCGTGGCATAAGGTCATTTTCATGAAGTGCCAACAAACGAAGTAACTCGTTTTCCTTAGGAGAAAGCTTTGTAGGCTCCTCATCATTATAGGTTAAGAAACGCAATTTGGAATTGAGATGAAATCCACCAATCTGGAACTCAAATTGTTTGCTGTCTGCAACGCTATCTGTAGCCTTGCGTTGCATAATGGCCTTGATCTTCATCAAAAGCACTTCACTGTCAAAAGGTTTGTTAAGGTAATCATCTGCCCCTACCTTATATCCCTTTAGAACATCTTCTTTCATCGCTTTGGCGGTTAAAAAGATGATGGGAATTTCTTCGTTTTTATCACGAATCTCTTTTGCCAGTGTAAATCCGTCCTTGTAAGGCATCATTACATCCAGGATACAAAGGTCAAAATCGTCCTTCTTGAACTTTTCAAAACCTTCCATTCCGTTCTTTGCGTGAGTGACCTCATAGTCATTCATTGCTAAATAATCCTTTAAGACAGTTCCAAAATTGGGATCATCTTCAACTAGTAAAATTTTCTTGCTTTCAGTTTCCATATACTAAGTTATTAATGGTAATTTAATTATAAAAATACTTCCTTTACCCTTTTCGCTCTCCACGGTAATGGTACCATGATGATCGTCCAGGATGCGTTTTGCGTAAGCCAGACCTAAGCCGTGACCTTTCACATTATGTATATCCCCGGTGTGTTCCCGGTAGAATTTTTCAAATATCTTTTTTTGAACAGACCTGGTCATTCCTGACCCCTGATCTCTTACTTTCATCACGATATAATTCCGGACATTTTCAGTATAAATGTCAATTTTCGGAATATCTGTGGAATATTTAATGGCATTGTCGAGCAAATTCACCACCACATTGGTCAAATGGTCTTCATTGGCCAGAACAGAGGATTTTAAAGCTCCAAAATGCGTTTTTATATATCCGTTTCGGTCTTCCACTATCAACTCTACGTGATTGATCGCTTCTTCAACTATATCGTGTAAATGCAGCCTTTCTTTCTTAAGATCAAGCTCATTTTTATCCAGTTTTGAAATTTGTAACACGTTTTCAACCTGGGCATTCATTCTTTTGTTCTCATCCCGTATCATTTGTAAATACCGATTCACTTTTTCAGTATCGTTGATTATTTTGGGGTTCTTAATTGCATCCAGGGCTAGATTTATAGTGGCAATTGGAGTCTTAAACTCGTGGGTCATATTATTGATAAAATCTGTTTTTATCTGCGAGATCTGGCGCTGCTTGATCAACTGAGAAAGAGCACTGGAGTACGCAATAACAATGATAAGCGTAAACATAATAGACAGGGCAGCCATTAAAGTTACCGAGGATAATACTACCTTTTTCTTACCGGTAAAATTTACAAGTAACTGATAATTGCTGTTTCCAACAGCATCTACAAATAACGGCACAGAATAGGTTGCAGGATTATCCGGGGAAAAATTATCAGATTTTACTTTGGTTGCCAATGAATTGCTGTAAACACCATATTCAAAATCGGTGTTTAGATTGTAATTCTGTAATTCCCTTTGCATCAACTCCGATATCTTTGCTTCAGAGAGCCTTTTATGTATGGGAATTTTTTCAGTATACTCAGAAATATAGGATCTCAACATATTTCTTTGGTACTCACTCATCCCCATTAACTGCTCGATCTTTTCTTCTTTGGATAATCTCTCTCCTGCGTCCTCATCCTGATTGAACATATTATTGATCCCTCTGTTCATTATACTTGCTAATTGAGAACTGTCTCTTCCGGACACTAAAAAATCAGAAGACACTTTATTATCTTCTTCCACGTATCCATCAGACAAAACATCCTGCGATCTTTCATAATCACTTTTATCCGAATCGAAGTATTTCGACATATTTGCCTCGTTGAATGCTCCGGTTACACTATCGGCCTGTTGAAATTCAAACCAGAAATTTTCCAGTTCCTGATTTTGCAGTTCCTTGGAAACATTAATTAACACCTGTTTTGCATTGTAAGAAAACTGCTCTTCCTTATCATCAACAGTGCTCTTTATCCAATATCCCTGTACAAAAATTATCCCTATAAGCGATAAACTCATGAGTATAACGAGAAGGAGGAATAACTTTTTATTCATGCTCCAAAAGTAAGATTTTAACATTTAGAGGTTAATCTCTTTAACCAAATGTTAACATAAGGAACCCTAATTTTTACTAGCCTTTAAGAGAATTTCATGAAGATTTTGTACCTGTTCCTTTAAAAATAAGATTTCTGAATTAAGAATTTCATAATCTGCATATTTTCTTTTTTGATCATCTGCCCATTGATGTTTCATCCGGGCCTGAATTTCTTCGGTGGTACTATGGTCTCTTTTTTGTAATCTTTCAATCCTTTTTTCCAGCGGTGCAGTTACCAAAATCACCAGATCGCAATTTTTATATCCGCCGGTTTCAAATAATATGGCTGCTTCATAAATAACATACGGAGCCTTTAATCCCTGTTTCCAGTTTTCAAAATCCTGCTTAACCGCGGGGTGAATGATCTGGTTCAGACTTTCCAGTTTATCTGCTGATGCAAAGACCCGGGCAGCAATATATTTCCTGTTGGGGATATTGTCCCGGTAGGCCTCCTCTCCAAGTAATTCAATTATCTGAGACCTCACCGCTGCAGAAGTCTTCATGAGGTCCTTTCCGGCTTCATCTGCTATATATACAGGGATACCCAGTTCCTTAAAATAACCTGCTACGGTAGTTTTACCACTTCCTATTCCCCCGGTGAGTCCTACGATCTTCACCTTTTTACTACGTATTGAATTCTTTTTTCACTTAACCGCACATTGTTCACCAAAGTAGGTTTTTGTGTGACCTGGGCCAGCAAATAACCCTCCTCAGGCAGCGTGTTACGAAAATCAACTACCACCTTAAATGCAGTGGGTTTGATCTTGTCAAAATCCTGCAAGCTCACCTGATAATATACCACCACCTCTTTTGGAAAAATTACCACATTGTAATCCTCGGGAACATTGATAAGTTCTATGGGAATTTCAACTTTTCCCTCAGTAAATTTATCTGTACGCAATGAAAAATTCACCTCATCTTCGAATAAAGTAATATTCTCCAGGCCTTCAGTATCAAGCTTTACTTTCCCCTTGATATCCTTACTTATATTATTGATCTTTATAGGCAAGGTTCCAATTTCATAGAGGGTATCCAATACGCTACTGGGGCCACTTATTCTTACACTATCAGGTTCTATCCTTATTTCTTCCAGCGCCGAATAGCCTACAGCGTAACTCAATTCAATATTGGAAACAACATTTACTGTCTTCACTTCTTTTTGTTCAAAGTCAATTCTAAGATTATCCTGTAAAAAGGTGGCATCATCATAATCCAGGTTCAACTGCGACAAAATAGCCGGTTTTTGTTGCTCCAGATCATAGATAAGCTGCCCCCCTTCTTCCCGGGTATTGCTTACATCAATAATCAGGTTCGGCGGAAGCATTTTATATCTGGCTATGTTAAATCCATAATCCCGCACTCTGAGATCCAGAGAAGAAGGACCATTATTGACAAGCATCTTGTCCTTGGGAATATTGATATAGGAAAGAGGTAGCTGAACCGCTTCTGTATATTGCTTTGAGAATTGAACAAAGACCCAAATAACGGCAGAAGAGGCTAAGAAAAATAAAAATGTCTTTAAAGGTCCTCTTTTGATCCAGGGGCGACTTTGTTTATCTTTTTTTTGCATCTGTAAAAAATAATTCCGGAAAAGCTGTTTGTGGTTCCATTTTTTGAAATTCCAACTTCCATACCGATTTTAAAAAACCGGAGCCGTAACCCCAAAATTGGACAATGGTAGCTATAACTGCTGTTCCTCCAATATTAAAACTTTTATTTTTAATTGCAGCGTCTACTCCAATTATTACAAGGTAAATAAGGTATACATAAAGTAAAAATGAAAATCCTGATAAGAAAAGAAAAACCGCAACTAACAGGCCAATAATGAATAAAGCCGGAAACCAATAGGTGATTTTAGCAGACTTAGGGTGCCATTGGTTCAATATTGGCCTCACCTTCCCAAATTTTTGCACCTGTTCGTAAAATTTATTCCAGTCAACCCTGCGTTTGTGATATACAACCGCCCCGGGAATAAAAGTTGTTCTTATACCCAGCTTCTCCAGCCTTAAGGAAAGATCGGGATCCTCGCCGGGATGAATTGATCCAAATCCTCCGGACAGTTCAAAAGCCTTTTTTGAAAGGCCCATGTTAAAACTCCTGGGCTGAAATTTATCTATGGCCTTTTTACTTCCGCGAATTCCACCGGTGGTTAACCAGGAGGTCATGGAGTAGTTAATGGCCTTCTGCAATTTGGTAAAGCTCTCATCTGCCGCATCCGGCCCTCCAAAGCAATCAAAATAATTTGCAGAAAGAAAATCATCCACTTCCCCCAAATAACCGGAAGGAAGGAGAACATCAGAATCCAATATAAGATAATAGTTTCCCAAAGCTTTTTCCATTCCATAGTTCCTGGAATCTCCGGGGCCCGTATTGGTTTTTTGATAGTAACTGATATTTATACGATTGCTAAACCCATTGATAACATCATCACAAGGAACTGATGAGCCATCTTCTATGATCACTATTTCAAATTTTTTATTAAAACGCAGCCCGGTCATGCTTTGCAGCAATTCTTTGATCTCCTCCGGCCTGTTATAAACCGGAATAATAAATGAATATTCTAAGGACATGTGCTCTGGGTTCTGAAAAACCTGCTATACTGGATAAAAGGAAGCCCCGATCAATCGGGGCCATATATTTTTAATGAAGTGCGATCTATTCCTGATCTTTCATAAATGTCTCCATAACCTGTTGACTTACTCCCATATTGGAAAATCCGCCGTCATTGTACAAATTCTGAAGCGTCACCCTTTTGGTAAGGTCAGAAAATAAAGAAACGGTATATGCTGCACAATCCTCTGCTGTAGCATTTCCAAGAGGTGACATCTTATCGGCATAAGCAATAAAACCGTCAAAACCTTTAACACCCTGCCCTGCGGTAGTAGGTGTAGGGGATTGGGAAATGGTATTCACTCTCACCTTTTTCTCGGCACCAAAAAAGTAACCAAAGCTACGGGCAATAGATTCAAGGTATGCCTTATTATCAGCCATGTCATTGTAATCAGGAAAAACCCTCTGGGCCGCCATATAGGTAAGGGCAACAATACTCCCCCATTCCTTCATCGCATCTTTCTTGTACAATACCTGCATGGTCTTGTGAAATGAGACCGCCGAAATATCCCAGCCTTTGGTGGTATAATCGTAATTCATATTGGTATAATGATTCCCTTTTCTCACGTTTACAGACATTCCAATAGAATGCAGCACAAAATCAAGTTTTCCTCCCAATATCTCCTGAGCTTTTTCTACTAAATTTTCCAGATCCTCAATTTTGGTAGCATCTGCAGGAATGATCTCAGAATTGGTCTTTTCACCAAGTTGTTTCAAGGTCCCCATTCTTAAGGCAATTGGAGCATTGGTCAAAACAAAGGTTCCGCCCTCTTCGTGCACTCTTTCTGCAGTTTTCCAGGCAATAGAATTTTCATCTAAAGCGCCAAAAATAATTCCTCTTTTTCCTTTTAGTAAATTGTATGACATGTATTTTTGTTTATATTGATTAAGTCTGTAAATATAACAAACTGGAATTAATTAAGCAGTGCCCTGGCGTGGGCCATGGCTGATTCGCTGGCGGTATTACCTCCAAGCATCATCGCAAGTTCCTCAATTCGATCTCCCGTTTCCAGTTCTTTGATCTTGGTCACTGTAATATTGGCAATATCTTCTTTGAATATCTTGAAGTGGCTGCTTCCTTTTCCTGCTATTTGAGGTAAGTGCGTAATTGCGATCACCTGCATATCTCCTCCCATCTTCTGTAGGATATCTCCCATTTTTTGAGCAATGTCTCCTGATACACCCGTGTCTATTTCATCAAAAATTATAGTAGGCAACTTGCTCCGGGTAGCCAGAATACTTTTTATGGCCAACATGATCCTGGACAATTCTCCGCCTGAAGCAGCTTTTTTAATATCATTAAAATCCCCTCCTTTATTTGCTGAAAGAAACCAGGTGAGCTCATCCTGCCCATTGGTAAAAAACTCCTCTTGCCGCACTACCTCTATTTTCAACCTTGCATTGGGCATCCCAAGATCTGAAATTATCTTTTCCACCTGTTTCACAAAACCGGGAACTGTAGCCGCACGATTGTCGTGTATCTTTTTTGCTATTGCGGAAAGTTCCTCTTTTTTCTGTTGAATTTCCTTCGACAGTTGTTCCAGGTTTGCTTCGGCATTTTCGGTAAGGTCTACTTTTTCCTGAAGTTTAAGAAGTACCTCAAGAAGTTCAGCCACACTGCCGGCTGCATGTTTCTTCTGTAAATTATAGATGAGCTGAAGTTTCGTATTCACTTCTTCCAGCTCTTCAGGGTTTGCTTCTACCCTTTCCAGCGAACTTTCCAGCTCCTGGGCAATATCGTCAAGTTCTATGATCACACTTTGAACCCGTTCCTGCAGCCCTGCATACGTAGCAGAAAATCCGGAAATCTTTAGAAGATTATTACGTACATCCTTTAATCCTGACAATGCACCTATTTCCTCCTCCTGAATTCTTGTAACTGCATTTCCAAGATGTTCGGTAAGCAGCTCAACATTGCTCAGTTCCTCATTCCGCTCTTCCAGTTCTTCCTGCATTCCTGCTTTCAGCCTTGCCTCCTGAAGCTCTTTTAGTAAATAAAGATTGTAATCGTGTTCTTTTATAGCCTTCGCCTGCTCCTCTTTTAGCAGCACCAGGTTTTGCTCCAATTTGCGCAGGCCTTTGATCTCCTTTCGGTAATCCTTAAGGAGCTCAGTATTTTTTGATAAAATATCCAACACCTGGAACTGGTATTGATTCTCACCAAGACTTAAGGTTTGGTGCTGCCCGTGAATATCTATGAGAAGATCTCCCAACTTCACAAGTACCGGAAGAGTAACAGGGGTATCATTAATAAAAGCACGAGATTTGCCTGTGGCAAGAATTTCTCTGCGAATAATGGTTTGTGCTTCAAAGTCGAGATCTTCGGCTTTAAAAAAAGTCTGGAGGTGGTAATGGGAGATATCAAAAACTCCCTCAATTACACATTTATTCTCCTCATTACGAATGGCAGAATAATCTGCACGTTTTCCCAGAAGCAAACCCAAAGCCCCTAACATAATGGATTTTCCGGCCCCGGTTTCTCCTGTTATAATAGTAAAGCCTTTTTTAAGATCCAGTTTAATGTCTTCAATTAAGGCGTAATTTTTTATAGATAATGCTGTGAGCAAAGTGTAGTAATTTTAAAGCTAAAGATACATTAGAAAACCTTCCCAATCAATAAAGAACTATAATTGGATCTTACGCCAGTTTTCGGCATACAAAGGAGCAATTCGGTTCAACACATTTACAAGTTTACTTACCGGTACTGTTGGGCCTGCCGCAAATATTTGCTCAATTTCTTTGGCTTTTGCATCAAAAAACACCCTCATCAGCAATGAATTTGGCCGACTTTGATTTAAACTGTTCAGGTTTTCTACTGACTTTGCAATTACCTGCTTTCCGGCTGACGGGTCCTTGTGCATAATGTCGAGGCCCTTGCGGTGATAATCATACAAGGAGGTTCGGTAACTGGAAAAAGCATTGGATAAAAGATCTGTATTCAAATTGTATCTGGACCTGTTCCCGTCTGATCCTCTCCACCCAGATTGATTACCCTGTTGAGCGGTAGTGACCACCCGGTTGGCTTCCTGAAAATACTGCGTACCCCCCTGTTCCTCGAAAGTGTCGGCATCAAGGCCGAGAATGGTGTATACGTAAAAGGAAATAACAGAAACCAGATTCGAAGAGTATGAATTCTGGCTATAGTTCAAAGGTTCAAATTCCCGGTAGTTGAAAGTGAATTGTTCATCATTAAAATTAAAGACCGGAGAAATTAAAGTTGATCCAAAAACAGGCCGTGAGGATTGCACCTGTATACTCCCTGTAAAACTTTCATTATCAAAACTGGTAATGTTGATAAAAACACTGCAGTTTATCCTTTCAGCATTAGAAAACTCCCGATTTGTCCAGCTGGTTTGATTGATAAATTCCTGCAACGAACTTTGAAGGGTCTTGAAGACAGGCAAATTAGACTGTCCTGTTTGTTCTGCATTTACCACAACTTCACAGTTAAGCTCCTGTGCTGAGGCAATGTGTACTGCAAAAAATAAAATAATGAATATCTTAATTCTTTTCATCCATCAAATTAATTAATTCATATAAAATATCCCCGGCTACTTCGGGTTTGGGTTTCAATCCGAATTCCTTTACCTGATAACGTGTGACGATGGTTATCTTGTTGGTATCTTTGCTAAATCCGGCTCCTTTATCATTCAGGGAATTGAGCACGATAAAATCCAAATTCTTACGTTCCAGTTTTCCCCGGGCATTCTCAAGTTCATCGTTAGTTTCTAAAGCAAAACCAATTAACTTTTGATGCTGTTTTATTTCGCCAAGAGAATTAAGAATATCCTGTGTGGGTTCAAGTTCAAATTGTAAAGAAGCCTCTTTCTTTTTTAGTTTTTGAGCTGCCACTACTTTTGGCCTATAATCTGATACAGCCGCTGCCGCAATCACAGCATCTGTTTCCGGAAAATGTTGGTGAACGGCTTCATACATTTCCCGCGCACTAACAACCCTTATCAGCTTTATATTATCATCTGCCACATCCAGAAATGTTGGGCCTGAAATTAAAACTACCTCAGCTCCCAGTTTTGCAGCAGCTTTGGCAAGTTCAAATCCCATTTTCCCACTGGAATGATTACCTATAAAACGCACAGGGTCTATCGCTTCGTATGTAGGACCGGCAGTAATAAGTATCTTTTTATCCTTAAGCGGCATATTTTCCAGAAGATTGGTGGTAATAAAGGAGATAATGTTTTCCGGCTCAGCCATTCTTCCTTCTCCGTGTAAGCCACTGGCTAGCTCCCCTTTTTCAGCAGGGATCATAATATTTCCGAAGCTTTTAAGGGTTTCCAGGCTGTTTTTTGTAGCAGGGTGCTGGTACATATCCAGGTCCATTGCAGGTGCAAAAAAAACCGGGCATTTTGCTGAAAGATATGTGGCAAGGAGAAAATTGTCACTTGCCCCGGTTGCCATTTTTGAGAGGGTATTGGCCGTGGCAGGGGCTATAAGCATAAGATCGGCCCAAAGGCCGATCTCTACATGATTATTCCAGATGGCGTTTTCATCTTCTTCTTTTGTAAAAGAAGAGATCACCTCATTTTTAGAAAGTGTGGATAACGTAAGCGGAGTGACAAATTCTTTAGCCGCAGGAGTCATAATAACCCGCACCTGCGCCCCCGCTTTTACAAATAACCGTACCAGGGGAGCCGTTTTGTAGGCAGCTATTCCGGCAGTAATGCCTAAAAGTACCTTTTTGCCCTCTAGCACACTCATTTGCTACTTGTCCTCATTTTCCTTTGTATTCCTGTAGTATATTTTATCTTCCAGCCATTCCTGAACTGCCAGAGAATGTGGTTTAGGCAATTTCTCATAATATTTAGAAACTTCAATCTGCTCCTTATTCTCAAAGATCTCGTCTAAACTGTCATTGTAAGTGGCAAATTCATCCAATTTTTCCAGAAGCTCTTTTTTGATCTCAGAATTGATCTGTGTAGCTCTTTTAGATATTACTGAAATAGCCTCGTAAATATTATTCGTAGGGGCATCAACCAAATTTTTATCAATGGTAGTTGTGTTGATTGGTGCACTGCTCTTTTTTAAATCCATCATCATTCTATATTAAAAATTTTGTAATCTTGAATCTATATCTTCTGAAGATGCCCGTATTAGGTCATAATACTCATCACCTTCTCCATGATATCTCATATAATCATTGTAAAAACCCTTGGCATCATTCAATCTTTCTGCCATTAAATACTCGTAACTGTTGATAGCCAGTTCATATGCCGAGTCAAAACGGTGGTAATATGCAGCTTCTCTATAAGGAGAACCGGGATAATCACTTAGAAAATTTGTAAAAGCAACAATTGCTGCTTTGTAACTGGATGTATGGTGATACTGCTTAGCAATTTCGTAAGCTTTCTTTTCCAGCTTTACGCGCAGTTCAGTAGCAAGTTCATTAGCTTCTGCCAAATTTTCGCCATTGGGAAAAGCATCAATATATTTCTGTAACTCTTCTATAGCCTTGTATGTTTCTGTTTGGTCCAGATCGTATCTCGGAGACAATTCATAATAACTTTTTGCACTTTTAAATGTGGCTTCCTCAATTCTTTCACTATTGGGGTAAGACTGTGTAAAACGTTCGAACTGGTAACCCGCCAGATAATGATCATTTAACTGGTAATATGTATCTGCAAAAAGAAACGTGACTTTTTCTCCCTGAGGTTTGCCTCTGAATTGTGGAACGATCTGCTCAAATAACCGAAGAGCTTTTCTATACTTCTTTTTGCTGTTTTCTGCCTGGGCTTCATTGTAAATCTGCTCTGCAAGTGCATATTTCTCTCCCGGCTCGGCATCTTTCAATACCTTTTGGTATTCACTGCAGGAAACTAACAGTAAAAACATTCCCAGTAACAATAATCCTTTTTTCATTTTTGGTAAAAACATCTGGCAAAAGTACTCTTTTCTAAGTTATAATAAAAACTTTCATGTGCGGCAAAAATTGTACCTGTTGCTGTTAAATTAAAATGCTTTGATAAAGTCGTCAATTTGCTTCTTGAGGCCATCTGAAGCAGGAACCAAGGGTAACCTTAGCACATTCTCAACCATATTTTTAGTATGAAGAAGAGATTTTATTCCTGAAGGATTTCCTTCAGCAAAAATTAGATCTATGGAAGGGGCAACTTTATAATGAAGTGCATAAGCTTCCTTTACTTTCCCGTCAAGGCCCAGTCTCACCATTTCAGAAAATTCTGCAGGGAAACCCTGGGCAATAACTGAGATTACACCGTGTCCACCTGCAAGGATCATTGGCAAAGTAATCATATCATCTCCTGAGATCACTAAAAAGTCCTCAGGCACCATGGAAATAAGTTTCATAGCCTGAACGATGTCGCCTGCCGCTTCTTTGATCCCTATAATATTTGAAAAGTCATTAGCCAGCCTTTTCACAGTTGCCGGTAATATATTGGATGCTGTTCGTCCTGGAACATTATATATAATAATAGGTTTAGGCGACGCCTGAGCCAATGCTTTATAGTGCTGGTAGATTCCTTCCTGAGTAGGTTTATTATAAAACGGGGAGACTGAAAGCACTGCCTCAAACTTGGAAAGATCGGTAGTTTTTAACTCTTCGGCCAGGCCGGCAGTGTTGTTTCCACCTATTCCCAGCACCAATGGAATTCTTTGTTTAGTAGCTGCTGTGATCGTATCCACTACCATTTGCTTTTCTTCTTTTGTAAGCGTGGCACTCTCTGCCGTAGTGCCAAGAACCACCAGGTAATCAATTCCGTTTTTAATTTGATCCTCAACAAGTAAAGAAAGTGCTTCCTCATCTACCGAAAGATCATTTTTAAAAGGAGTGATAATAGCTACCCCGGTTCCAATAAATTTATTCATTATTGCCCTTTTTTAAGTTCTTTAAATATTTTAATAATTCAATCCCGAAAAGATCGGCATCTTCTTCAGTTTGTAATACCAGGTCATATAAAGCGGCATTTTGCTGAAATCTCCCAACTTTAATTCCCGCTTTAAAATGAGCAGTAAGAAGATGAGCTACCGTGTTATTTTCACCGGCAAAAGTAATAAGTAAATCGACTCCCCGGGATGTTAATTCAAGTAAATCTTTATTTATTATTCTGCCTTTTATATCAAAATCCTGAAGATTATAATTCAATGAATCTATAGTAGTGGATTTTGTCTTGTTTGCGGAATTGAAAAACAACAACAGGTCCTTTGCAGGAATCTTTAACTGGTCCTTGATATTTATTAAAGTTTCAATCGCGCGTTCATTTTTTGCATCTACAATGATACCCAGGGATTTTGCAGGACCGGAAAAGGAACGGGATGTTTGTTCATCAACAAGATGAGCAATTTTTTTCCTTGCGGCAGAAAGTTTTATGCCATTAAAGATCATAGGTTGAAATGATTTATAGGAATCAAATAACTTTAATTTAACGGAAAGAAGGTTTTAAAAGTGTAGATCAGATCATATTTATTAAACGGAGTTGTTTTTCTTTTGTGACAAAGAAATATACTGCAAAAACAGCGCTCCCACTTCTTATTAGACTTTCTGCAACCTCTACGCTATAGTCCTTTGGAAAAAACACTCCCATATCCCGAAGCACATCAGCAAAAATTATACCCAGGGCAAGAGAAATAAAGAACATGGATTTTCGGGAATACGAATTGAGATAATAAATAAAGGAAATGATGCCCAGGATAAGAAGATTAATATAATAGAGTAAATAAATAGAAAAAATGATATTGCTGCTCATATATTCTTTTATTTCCAGGACATGAAACCCAAGCAAACAGCCATTTATACCCACTATTGCAATAAAGTAAAGCAACATATAATTACTGGCATTTTTTATGGCTATATGTTTTGTGGCTTCCATGATCAAAGCAATATATGCCACCGTTAAAAATGCGAGGGAAATTTCATAGCTATACCAGTCACCGCCCAAAAAGCGGGCGCAATAAGAAAGTATTGTAAATCCCAAGAAAATGAACAGGAAATTATTAAACTTTTTATATTCAGGAACTACAAGTAAAATGGCCAATAAAAAGAATAAAATGGAAGAGCTGTTTTCCAACCAGTGAATCTCGGTAAAAATCGCCCAGATATTGATCAAAATTGTAAGGATTATTAAAGACCAACCAAGGTTTTTTATTTTCATAGGTTATGAACAGGTGGTAAATATATAAAAATCACAGCACCATAAACTAATAAAATTATAAAATACTTAACATTTATTTATGATTTTGCTTTTTTTATAATAAATCCGCAGCCTTCACTGACAAGGCTTTTAGTGTAAAAAATCTTTTTACCTTTAACACCTTAAATAACTTAAATGGGCTATCGAGGATTCTTTTTTATTGTTATTGTATTTGGAGTACTGGGATGCAAAACAGAGTCTTATCAAAGTACTGAAATAAATGGTGAAAGAATTCCTATAGAATCTTCAATACCAGAAGATACTGCTATCGCCAATTTCATAAAACCTTTTTCAGAACATATCAATTCTACCCTGGATAGTATTCTTGCCTATAACCAGCAGGACTTGAATAAAAGTGAAGGAGACTTAAATACTGCCATAGGAAACCTTATGGCCGATATTGTGATGGAGCAGGCAAATCCTGTTTTTAACAGCCGAACCGGAAAAAATATAGATATAGTATTGTTAAACCACGGCGGAATAAGATCAACTATTGGAAAAGGACCGGTTACCGCCCGTACTGCTTATAGCGTGATGCCATTTGAAAATGAAATCGTGGTAGCAGAACTGAAAGGGGAAAAGATCCTGGAAATGATCTCCTACCTTGAAAATAACCGTACTCCTCATCCTTTAAGCGGGATAAAACTAAAGGCAGATAAGAACCACAAGATAACATCTGCAACTATTGACGGAAAGGAAATAGATCCAAACCAAAATTACTATGTTGCCACATCAGATTATTTACAGCAGGGAGGGGACAATATGACCTTTTTTCGGGATCCCGAAAATTTATATATCGTAGATTATAAGATCCGAAATGCTATGATTGATTATTTTCAAAAAATTGACACCCTTAATACCGGCATTGATGGCAGGTACATTAAAATAGAATAAGATGAAAAGGAGAAATTTTATTCAGCAAACTGCTGCAACCGGAGCTTTTATAGGTTTAGGGGGATTATCCCTTTCATTTGCTGCCAATACCAAAAGACATATTACCATTCTTCACACCAACGATGTACACAGCCACATTGAACCTCTGGGGCCTAATGACCCCAGAAATCCCAATATGGGAGGTGTTGCCCGCAGGGCAACTTTGGTAGAAAATATTCGTAAGGAAAATCCCAACACCTTGTTACTGGATGCAGGAGATATTTTTCAGGGCACTCCCTTCTTTAATTTTTATGGCGGGGAACTGGAATTTAAATTGATGAGCAAACTTAGGTATGACGCCGCTACCATAGGGAACCACGATTTTGACAACGGCATTGACGGATTATATTCCCAGCTTCCCCATGCCGAATTTGATTTTATATCTTCCAATTACGATTTTAGTAACACCGTTATGGACGGCCATACCTTACCTCACAAGATCTTCACAAAAGACGGAATAAGAATTGGCGTTTTTGGACTGGGGATTGAACTGCAGGGACTGGTTAACGATCACTTATACAAAGAGACCAAATATCTTGACCCCATAGAAATTGCTACCGACATGTCCCGCATTCTTAAAGAAGAAGAAAAATGTGATATTGTTATTTGCCTTTCTCACTTAGGATATGAATACAAAAGCGAGAAAGTATCTGATATAAAACTGGCAAAGGCAACTAAAAACATTGACCTTATCATTGGCGGCCACACCCATACATTTTTAGAAAAACCTACCATTGAAACAAACCAGGCCGGCAAACCGGTTTTAGTCAATCAGGTGGGATGTTTTGGTTTATACTTAGGCAGGATAGATTTTTATCTTGATGAAGATAATAATGTGCAGGGGGAAGGAGTAAGGATTAAGGTTTAGGAACAAAGGAAATTTTCCGGTAATCAATTTTCTTCCGAAAGCTGGCTGAAAACTACCCGCTTAAGAGAACCACTTTATACGAATTCGTTTTGTCTGAATGACCATTCCACCTTACTTCTACTATAAAAATTGAGAAGCATTTTACGAACATCCGGAAAACCAGGATTTTCTTATAACATATTATGATTCTCCTACCATTTCCAAAAATTCATCCTCACTTAATATCTTTGTTCCCAGCTGTTCTGCTTTGGCCAGTTTACTGGGGCCCATATTTTCACCTGCGACCAGGTAATTGGTTTTCGCCGAAATAGAACCTGAAACTTTCCCGCCGTTCTCTTCGATCTTTTTTTTAAGATCATTTCTGGAAATCCTGGAAAAAACGCCCGAGATGACAAAGGTATTTCCTTGTAATTTATCTGTATGATGCGCAAAATCCTCTGCAGCCACTTCCAGTTGCACTCCGTAACTTTTAAGTCTCTGCACCATGATCCTGTTTTCTTCCAGTGAAAAAAAGGCATGGACACTTTGGGCAATCCGCTCTCCTATTTCATCAACTCCTGTAAGCTCCTCTTGAGAGGCTTCAGAAATGGCTGCAATACTTTTATAATGCCTTGCCAGTTTCTTAGCCACTGTCTCCCCTACATATCGAATACCTAAAGCAAAAAGAACACGTTCAAAAGGGATTTCTATTGATTTCTGGATTCCCTGAATTAAGTTATCAGCAGATTTTTCGGCCATTCGCTCTAAAGGAAGAATTTGCTCCCTTTTTATTTCATAAAGATCGGCGTAGTTTTCTATTAATCCAGATTTCACTAGTAAAGCCACGGTTTCTCCGCCAAGGCCTTCTATATCCATCGCTTTTCGGGAAATGAAATGCTGGATGCGGCCAATGATCTGCGGAGGGCAGCTGCTCAAATTTGGACAATAATGCAAAGCTTCCCCTTCGTTTCTCACCAATGCTGTATCGCACTCCGGGCAATGGGTAAGATATTTGGTAGGTTCAGAATCCGAATTGCGTTTGGTGAAGTCTACACCTACGATTTTAGGAATGATCTCTCCTCCTTTTTCAACAAA
>JAGXIL010000056.1 GCA_024635655.1 Gillisia sp.
TTATGCTGTAAACAATAAAGATCTTGAAATCGCTCCTTATTTAGCTTTATCTGAAGTTTTTGATGCGAATATAAAGTATCTGGATACTATTTATAATTCCCTCACTCCTGAAGTTCAAAAATCCAAGTATGGTAAGGACCTCAAGGATTTTCTTAAAGAACGTCGGGATTTGGCAAAACTGGAAGAGAAAGTGGAAGATCAATAAAGTCCTGATAAAAAATTTTATTTAAAACCGAAGGTCAGGACCTTCGGTTTTTTTATTTCCAAATATTTTTTTCCCAGGATCAGAATCGTAATTCGCTCCCCTTTTATTTGTAATTAATAAGAGCTGTAAAATAGTTTCATTAACTTTATTAAAGAAGAGTTAGTCCTGAAAAAAAACTTGGAGAGACGCTAAATCTAAGTAAATACGGTTTTTTATTCCTTTTCGAAATTTTCCTGGCATGGTTAAACTGAAGCTACATATCTTTTTATTTCTTTTTCTTTTATCCATAGACGCTAAGGCTTTTCAGGAACAGGAAAATACAAATTCAATATATGTTAGTAGCTTAAGCTGGCATACGGGAATTGTAATTCCGGCAGCTAGCTTTCCTGAAAGTTTGTGGAAGGAAGGACACGATTATTCAGAAGCTGAGTACCTGGAAATAGGCTGGGGTGATTCCGATTTTTTTACTACAAGAAATTTTAATCTATGGTATGGCTTAAAAGCTGTTATGTGGCCCACTCCTGCTGTGATCCAGATAAAACCAATTCCCCAGCAAGTAGAAAACCATTACACTAACACAGGTGTAGCCAAATTGGAAGTGAATGATGAGCAGCTGCAAAATCTAATTACCTATATAGTGGAAGAATTGGAACTGGATGAGAATGGCAAAGTAATTCCTACTGCAGAAGATTCAGGTTATCGTTTTTATAAGAGTAGCTCCACGTATTATTTTCCGAAAAATTCAAATGTTTGGGCCGCAAGAGCTCTCAAACGGGCAGGATTTTCCTTAAGGCCTTTCTTGTACCAAACTACAGGACAGGTTGTCAAAAAATCAGGGAAGATGGGGGAAATGATCATGGAAGAATAAAAAGTCACTTCGTCTTCGCAGGCTAAATTAGGCAGGCTCAGGATACCCAATAGCTGGGATCTGGTCCTATTTGATATAATTAAAAAGCCTCTCCGGAAAAAGGAGAGGCTTTCGTATTTGAGCCGATGGAGGGACTTCCTTCGTCTGCGTCGAATTAATTCGGCTGGCTCAGGACCCCCGTTAACTATCGGGCCTCGTCCCACTTGTATAAAATAAAAAGCCTCCCCGAAAATTGGGAAGGCTTTTAATTTTGAGCCGATGGAGGGACTCGAACCCACGACCTGCTGATTACAAATCAGCTGCTCTAGCCAGCTGAGCTACATCGGCATCAAAAAAATTTTATAGTTCGTTGATCTTAGCAACCAGGTCCTGAGCTTTTATCTCAAGTTCTTTTTCAATTGCTTTAAAATGTTCTTTTTTATTCTCAACCTTTTTCTGGTTGATCTTTGCCATTAAAACGTCAAAATCTTTGATTGCTTCATCAACAATATCTTCAGTTTTCTTAGGGTCTTGTTCCGGGTTTGCTAACTGGTGAACGTATGCCGCTTCAATGATATCTCCAATCACATAATTCACGTCCCTCTTTAACAATCTTTTACTTGCCATTCTTACTAATTTTAGGCTGCGAATTTAAGGTATTTTTGAATATAAAAACACTTATTCATAAAAATTATTCCGCATTCATTATCCTCAGCTTTTCCAGTGCTTTTGACATATGTTTTGAAGCATCTAAACTATTATACCGCATCCTGAGAATTCCTTTTTTGTCAAAAACAAAGGTTTCTCTTCCGGGAACCAAACCAAGGAAAGAGGATTGAACCCCAAAAGCTTTTCTCGCTTCCTTATTTTTATCTGAAAGAAAAATGAACGGCAGGTTATATTCGTTCATGAACTTTTGGTGCGATGCTTCAGAATCTGAACTTATGGCTATTACTTCAGCACCAAGATCTTTAAAATCCTGGTATTTATCCCTGAACTCACAAGCTTCTTTTGTACAACCCGGAGTAAAATTTTTTGGATAGAAATAAACTACAAAAGGACCCTTCCCTTTTAGACTCCCAAGATCAAAAGCTTTTTTTTCCTGGTCTTTCAAAACTACCGACGGCACAAACTCTCCTTTCTTCAATGACATTACTCTCCTTTATAGGTTACGAAATTACGCGGGGTTTCATACAGCGTAACCTCCAGTTCCAGCTTTTCCTCGAGTTTTGGTTTTAACTTATTATAGATCACCACCGCTATATTTTCAGCTGTAGGATTAAGATCCTTAAATTCATCAACCTCCACATTTAGATTCTTATGATCAAAAGCAGTTTCTATTTCATCATAGATCAAATCCTTCAGGATCTTCATATCAACTACAAAACCTGTTTTTTTATCTATCTCGCCGGTCACAGAAACAGTGAGTTCATAGTTATGCCCGTGAAAGTTAGGATTACTGCACTTTCCGAAGATGTTTTCATTTTGAGTATCATCCCATTCCTTACGATATAATCTATGGGCAGCATTAAAATGCGCTTTTCTGTGAACCGTTACTTTCATTGCTTAATGGTTTGATAATATTTCATAAAAATGATCTTAAACCAGGCAGTATAAATATGGGGGTTCACCTGCATATCTGTTCTAACTTCCTCTAAAGTTAACCATTTATATGCTGCGGCCTCATCTGAATTAAGTTCAGGCTCCCCGTTGTATTTTCCTACCAGGATATGATCAAATTCATGTTCAGTTAAACCATTATCAAAAGGAGCTTTGTAAATAAAGGAAACAGTATCCTGAAGATCTGTGCTAAATCCCATTTCTTCCTGTAGCCTTCGCTTACCTGCCTCTATATTTGACTCCCCTTCCCTCTGATGACTGCAACAGGTATTTGTCCACAGACCAGGGGAATGATATTTTGATTGTGCCCGCTGCTGGAGCATCAATTGATTTTGATCATTATATATAAAAACTGAAAAAGCGCGATGCAGCAGTGCCTTTTCATGAGCTTCCATTTTGGGCATCAACCCTATTTGCTCATCGTTTTCATTAACCAGTATAACTTTTTCTTCCTGCATAATTTTTTTCAATTTTCAAAAATACAAAATCAGGCCGCCAAATCATAGGAAAATTAGGTACTGCAAGGTTTTATTATGGTTAAAAATTATAAAAAGCTAAATGACTTTCATTTCACTTTTCTTGTGCAATTATTTTATCTTTGCAGCCTTAAATACGTACATGAAATTTACCGACGAGATTAAACGCAGAAGAACCTTTGGCATTATTTCCCACCCAGATGCCGGAAAAACCACCCTTACAGAAAAATTGTTATTATTTGGAGGTGCAATTCACGAAGCAGGTGCGGTAAAATCAAATAAAATAAAGAAAGGTGCAACCAGTGACTTTATGGAGATCGAGCGGCAGCGTGGGATCTCTGTAGCAACTTCTGTACTTGCATTTGAATATGATGGCATAAAGATTAATATCCTCGATACGCCGGGACATAAGGATTTTGCTGAAGATACCTTTAGAACATTAACTGCAGTAGATAGTGTAATTGTAGTGATTGACGTTGCCAAAGGGGTTGAGGAACAAACGGAAAAACTGGTAGAGGTTTGCCGGATGCGAAATATACCTATGATTGTTTTTATTAATAAAATGGATCGCGAAGGTAAAGATGCTTTTGAATTGCTGGATGAGATCGAGCAAAAACTGAATTTGACGGTCACTCCCTTAAGTTTTCCAATTGGAATGGGATATGATTTTAAAGGGATCTACAACATTTGGGAAAGGAATGTAAACCTCTTTACCGGAGATCCTAAAAAGGATATAGAAGATACTATTGAAATTTCAGATCTTAATTCCCCTGAACTGGATAAACTGATAGGGGAAAGATCTGCCGACACTCTGCGGGAGGAACTTGAACTTGCCGGAGGAGTATATCCTGAATTTAACAAAGAGGCTTACCTGGCCGGAAATCTTCAACCTGTTTTTTTTGGTTCTGCATTAAACAATTTTGGAGTAAGGGAATTACTGGACTGCTTCGTTACTATAGCTCCTACCCCACGACCCAAGGACAGTGAAGAACGCACCGTAAATCCTGAGGAAAAAGAGTTCACCGGATTCGTCTTTAAAATCCATGCCAACATGGATCCTAAACATAGGGACAGGCTGGCGTTTATCAAAGTGGTTTCGGGAATGTTTGAAAGGAACAAACCCTACCTGCACGTAAGACATGGGAAGAATTTGAAATTTTCCAGTCCCAATGCATTTTTTGCTGAAAAGAAGGAAATTGTCGATGTATCCTACCCAGGGGATATCGTAGGCCTTCACGATACCGGAAACTTTAAGATTGGTGACACCCTAACAGAAGGGGAAGCATTGAATTACCGCGGAGTCCCCAGTTTTTCTCCGGAACATTTCAGGTACATTAACAATGCAGACCCTATGAAAACCAAACAGCTGGATAAAGGAGTTGACCAGTTGATGGATGAAGGGGTTGCCCAATTGTTCATCCTGGAATTAAACGGAAGAAAGGTTATTGGTACCGTTGGTGCCCTGCAGTTTGAAGTAATTCAATACAGGCTCGAGCACGAATACGGTGCTAAATGTACATACGAACCTTTGAACGTTTATAAAGCAACCTGGGTAGAAGCAAAAGATCCGAAGAGTGAGGAATTCAAAGAATTTAAAAGAGTGAAGGCTAAATACCTGGCGCACGATAAAAGAGGACAGCTGGTATTCTTTGCCGATTCTCAGTTTTCACTGCAAATGACCCAGCAGAAATACACCACAATAAAATTCCATTTTACTTCAGAATTTTAGTTTAAATACATTAAATGATTGGATATACTTTTTAAGTAATTCCGGATCTTTTAAATCGCCGGTGAAGCGCATTCTGGGTGAATAGATCCTGCCAGTTCATTCCGACAACACGATTAAAGGAGTTTCGCCGTTGTAAACCAGTTCATTGATCGTGAATTTTCTGAATAAACTATCTTTTAAGGTGCGGGACCCTTGCTGGATGACCAGAAATGAATTCCTCCGACCCTGCATATATTTTTTAATTTCTTCAGAAAAATTATTTCCCGGAAAGATTTTACATTCAGGCTCAAAAGCACGGTATTTAGTTTTAAGAGAATCTAAAAACCCCTTAGATGCTAATTCATTATCACTTTCTGTAACTACAGTAATAAATTCAACTTTTCTCAAATGTTTCAAATTGTTCAATACTATATTTAACTGGAAATGATTACAAGGATATTTTGGATTTACAGCCACAACCAGGGAGTCGGGCACCGGGATCTCTTTATTTAAAGGTACAGCTACAGTAAGTAGATCGGATTCATCAATGACAGAAATGGTTGTAGTTCCTATCAGCAATTTTTTTAACTGGCTTGTTTTCTTTAATCCTACCAGTACCCAATCAAAAACAGTTAGATCTTTAAGGTCCTGTAATATGCCTAACAAGTCCTTATCATTTACATAGTAGTTTTTTTGGATGCTGTTATTTCTACCCGCAACTTTTCTTAAAGACGCTAATGCCTCGTATTTATCCAGTTTAAGAATTTCATTCCTGCTCTTAATATCTTCCAGCGCAGGAATGAAAGTATTTAACTTATGAACAAATAAAATGGAAGCACCTGTTACAACTGCAAGTTCTTCTGCAAATTTTACAATATTTTCTAAAGGATCATTGAGATCTATTAATGCTATTATTCTATTTGGTGAATCCATTTTTATTCGGCTTAAAATCCTGTCACAATAACAAATCTCTAATGACCCTACGCATGAATACGCTTAGGTCACTTAACATCAATTTAATCATTTTTGGTCAGAAATTTAACATAGATAACTGCAAATCAGCACTAAAGAAATAATATTTAGAAGGGTATTTTTTAATTATACAGCACAGCGTAGTGGCGGTGACACTTATTTATGGCCGAACTTGAGGCTTGGTATATAAGTCAGTCAATCATATTTGCCGAAAGTTAACCCAGGAGCTTACCAAAGCAAAAGCTTTTTTCCACACCTGCATATTGGCCATAGTTGGTAATTAAATTATAACCACACTTTTTATAAAGCGCTATTGCCTGGGGCTGATTAATACCTGTTTCAAGAATACATTTATAATTGCCCAATTCTACCGCCCAGGATTCCAGCTCATTCAGGATTTTAGAGGCGTAACCTCTACCTCTGTAATCTCTGAGGGTAAACATTCGTTTCACCTCCATTACCCCGGGCTCAAACTCCTTAATGGCCCCGCAGCCAACGGGAATCTCGTTCTCATAAAGTACTATTGCATGTTTGATCGTATCACTCTTATTGAATTGATCATAAAAAGCGTGGTCTTCCCCGTCTGTTATTGCAAGTTCCCTGTCCAGAATAGCGACAAGCAAAATATACGTCGAATCTTGAGGATTTGTTCTTGATATAGTAACCATTCCTATTTTTCTGATAAATCTAAAAACTAATGTATGGGACTGCAAATTTAAAACCTAAATAATCTCCTGCCCCTTTGCCACCTCTACAGAAAACCGGGTATTGGAAAAGCATTTTCATCCGGGGTTTATGGCAAAATGGGAGTGATAACAACCCTGAACATAAACCTCTATCCGGCTTCTGAAACCTGTAACCTATAACCACTGTTATTTTTGCAAAGAGTATCGTTTTTATAGATCCAGGAGGAAAGCAAAAGGATAATATCTTTTGGAAGTTTGGAGGAGGTTAGAGGAGAAAAATAATTGGCTAATCTTCGTTTTTATTTTTTTCATTTAAATGAGCCGACAAAACTTCTTTTACCGGGGTCCACTGTAAATCTGGATATCTGTTGTTATCCAGGTTCATAAAAATTGTTTTGCCTTTCATCATATTATGCATATACTGCATCCCCTGCCAAGCAGGATAAAGATCTTCTTTTCCGGGCGCGACTGTTCTTGCAATTTTGATCATTATGCTTAAAAAACCCAATCCTCCTGGACGAAATAACTTAAACTTTTTGCCCGTTACTTCGCTGGCGATCCCTTTCATCTCCCGTGGACTAACTATGTCCCCAGCTATATATAAATATCGTGGAGTTGAGGGATCCATAGCTGCCCTGGCTGTAAATTCGGCAACATTGTCTTTAGTGGTAAATTCAAGTTTTTGATCTGCATTCCCCCAATAGAGAACTCGGTTAACAGGAAAAAGAACTAGTGGCATTTCTTCAGTTAATAATTCTGCGAAAGCACCGTTAAAGATTGTTGTGGCTGAAATGGATGTACTATTTATGTACCCGTGGAATTCTTTACGAAAATCCAAATTTCTGTTCTCACCGGGAGCAAGTTTGGTAAAATCTATAGAATAATCTGAAGGTATGAACCGTGGTACTCCAGCCGCAATGGCCGCATCCAGGATGCGTTTTTGAAGATCTACTATTACATTCCTTAATCCAGATAAGGTAGAAATTACACAAGAAACTCCTTTACATGCGGCCTTGAGATCTTCCTGGCTGTTGAAGTCAACCGATACTATTTCAACCCCATGATTTTTAAATGCAAGAATAGTCTCCTTACTGCTTTCATTGCGAACGAGCATACGTATTACAGCACCTTTTACCAGCAGGGCATTGATCAATCTTTTTCCAAGGTCTCCGGTGCCACCCACAACCAATATTATATCACTCAAAATTTATAAAAATTATATTAACGGAGTTAATTCTCCATAGCTCGTTACTAAAATCAAAAAACATTCAGCAGGTTTAACTATTCGATTTCTGCAAGACGATACTGTTTAACCCATATATAACCTACTATAGGAAGCAATATGGATAAATAGGTGAGAAAAAATCTTGTGACCTTATTGATCTTATTATTGTCATAAAGTATATTAATTCTGTTCAGGGACAGATATATGAGCCATAAACTTACCGGAACCAAAATAATTAATATTATATGTCTCATATTTAGCTAATTTGAAGCAATATAAACAAAACAGGAATAACACGTTAATGCTTATTGTATATACTACCTGGAGAATTGAACAAAAAGTTAAACCCGGAGCAAAAGTATGCTCCGGGTTTATAATATATTTCTATTGAGTAATTAAGCCTGTCCTGTAGGGCCAAAATTCAGCGGAATAGGAGGTTGCTCGTAATCCTTAATCTCGCCATGAGCCGTCTCAAACCGTTGTACGTTTTCAGCTAAAGCTTTAAGTAAACGTTTTGCATGCTGCGGAGTCAAAATTATCCTTGATTTCACTTTACTTTTTGGTGTACCTGGCATAATACTCACAAAATCCACCACGAATTCTGAAACAGAATGGTTGATTATGGCCAGGTTGGAATAGGTTCCTTCGGCTACTTTTTCATCAAGTTCTATATTGATCTGCCCTTTTTTCTTGTTGTTGCTGTTGTTATCGTCGTTCATTTTATTCTATTATTATATAAATATACTCTTTTCATTTTTTGCCCCCAACTGCTTTCGATTTTAATCAAGTTTACTTTTTGTTTAAATACAGGTGCAAAATCCGGATACACGTCAGGATAATGTTTTGTCCGAAATAAAAACCTTTTATAGGAGTATAAAAAAAGGGCCGCAAATTGCGGCCCTTTGTTTTATTGAAATCCAAGATTAGTTATAATTAACTTCTTGTTTCTTCTCCATTCTTTCGTCAAACTCTTCTTTAGAGCCTACAATAATGTGGTCATAAGCTCTCATACCGGTACCGGCAGGGATCTTGTGTCCAACAATTACATTCTCTTTAAGACCTTCAAGCTCATCGATCTTACCGGCAACTGCAGCTTCGTTAAGAACCTTGGTGGTTTCCTGGAAGGATGCAGCCGAGATAAAGGATTTGGTTTGAAGTGAAGCTCTGGTAATACCCTGAAGGATTGGAGTTGCAGTTGCTGCAACAGCATCCCTTGCAGTAGCAAGTTCCTTATCTTCTCTTCTCAAAGATGAGTTCTCATCTCTAAGCTCTCTTGGCGATACAATTTTACCAGGTTTAAGATTAGTTGAATTTCCTGCACTTTCGATAACCTTCATTCCAAAGATCTTATCGTTTTCTTCGATAAAGTCTGATTTATGAATTAACTGGTTCTCTAAGAACAAAGTATCTCCTGAATCTACAATTCTCACTTTACGCATCATCTGGCGAACCACAACTTCAAAATGCTTGTCGTTGATCTTCACCCCTTGTAAACGATATACTTCCTGTACTTCATTCACAAGATACTGCTGAACAGCGTTTGGCCCTTTGATCGAAAGAATATCTTCCGGAGTAATTGAACCATCAGATAACGGCATTCCTGCACGTACATAATCGTTCTCCTGTACAAGGATCTGGTTAGAAAGTTTCACTAGATACTTTTTTACTTCTCCAAGCTTGGATTCAACAATGATCTCGCGGTTACCTCTCTTGATCTTTCCGAAGGAAATAACACCGTCAATCTCACTTACTACAGCAGGGTTTGATGGGTTACGCGCTTCGAATAATTCGGTAACTCTTGGAAGACCCCCTGTAATATCACCTGCTTTAGATGATCTACGTGGAATTTTCACCAAGATCTTACCAACCCTGATCTTCTCGTCTTTGTCTACCATAAGGTGGGCTCCAACCGGAAGGTTATAAGAACGAATTACTTCGTCTTTTTTACCAAGGATCAGTAAAGTTGGGATAAGCTTCTTGTTCTTGGAATCGGTAATTACTTTTTCCTGGAAACCTGTTTGCTCATCGATCTCTACCTGATAAGTATATCCCTGCTCAATATTCTCATATTTGATCTTACCGGCAAATTCTGAAATAATAACACCGTTATATGGATCCCACTGGCAAACGATATCATCCCGCTTCACTTCGTCACCATCATTGATAAAGATTTGTGAACCGTAAGGAATATTACTTGTAGTAAGTACCACTCCGGTTTTCTTATCTTTCAGTTTAAGCTCTGATGTTCTTGAGATCACGATATCGGTTATAGAACCATCAGGCCCTTCCCCTTTTACCACTTTGAGATCTTCAATTTCAGCGATACCGTTGAATTTGGCGATCAATTTATTCTCTTCAGAAATGTTACCTGCAATACCACCCACGTGGAAGGTACGCAATGTAAGCTGGGTTCCCGGCTCCCCAATAGACTGGGCAGCAACAACTCCTACAGCTTCTCCTCTTTGCACCAGCTTATCTGTTGCAAGGTTTCTTCCATAACATTTCACACATATCCCTTTTCTCGCTTCGCAGGTAAGCGCAGAACGCACCTCTACGTGTTCAATTGGGGCTTGAGTGATTTTATTTACTGTTCGCTCTGTGATCTCTTCTCCTGCGCTAACAAGTAATTCTTCTGTTAGCGGATTATAGACACTAGTAAGAGCGATACGTCCAAGTATTCTCTCTCCAAGAGATTCAACTATTTCGTCATTCTTCTTAAGTGCAGAAACTTCAACTCCACGTAAGGTTCCACAGTCTTCTTCATTAACAATTACATCTTGTGAAACATCTACCAAACGACGGGTTAAGTAACCTGCATCGGCAGTTTTAAGTGCGGTATCGGCAAGACCTTTACGTGCACCGTGAGTAGAGATAAAGTATTCAAGAATCGATAGACCTTCCTTAAAGTTGGAAAGGATCGGGTTCTCAATAATTTCACCACCACCTGAGTTGGATTTTTTAGGCTTGGCCATCAA
>JAGXIL010000057.1 GCA_024635655.1 Gillisia sp.
ACCTTTCACTCTAATTTTCATCTTTTGTTTGGAGAGGATCTTGTTGTTGTTAGAGAACAAACTTCTTTACTATTTGTCAAAACAAAAGGTGAATGGAAAATTGTTCACGAACATCATTCTCCATTGAATTTTTAGTTTGCTTGCATAAATATGTGACTGATACTTATACAAAAGACCGTTGCTTTCATAGAAAAAACGAAATGGCATGAGTAATCATTTATACCAATAAATTAAAATGAGAAAATAAAAATTAGCATTAATATTACTACTGTTGTATGAACTTTTCAGCTTGATTTTTACATATGGCATGATTAATATCAGGATCATTTAACTACGAAAATTTCCTGTATCAAATTTTGCATATATTGAGATAAATGAGGTGGAATCTGCAGTTGCTTACACCTAATTTTGTTTTCATAGTGACAGTACAGCTTAAAAATTAAGCGCTTCCTGTCTTAATTTTTAAAAACTAACTTATGAGAACAACAGCAGATTATTTGGCAATCCTTTTACTTCTATTTGTCTTTAGCGGGTGCGAAACAGAACCGGAAGTTTTGGAAACACAGGACTTAACTTCCAAAATTTCAATGGAAACAAAGCCTGCAGAATTATTCATATCCGGATTGCAGGGTGCTTCCGGAAGTACCATTGGCCCGGGAGGAGATCTGTTTGTAACTGAAGGCGCAACAGGTGAAATAACACGTATTGACCTTAAAACCGGGGAACGGTCAACCTATGCGACAGGACTGCCACCTTCCTTAATTGGCCTTGGAGGGGTAACAGATATAGTTTTTCTTGGGAACCAGGCATATGTTCTTGTCACTCTTGTGGGGCCTCAGTTTGGTAGTAATGATATTGTAGGGGTGTATCGTATAGATGGACCTAATGATTATACAGTAATAGCCGATTTGGGGGAATATGCACTCGAAAACCCGTCTGACACTGATTTTTTTGTCGACATGGGGATGTTATATTCAATGGAAATTTTTCGTGGCGGCTTAATTGTAGCAGATGCTCACCACAACCGTGTGCTTTCGGTTACCAGAGATGGGGATATTTCTATTCTAAGAAATTTTGAAAATCTTGTTCCTACGGGGCTTGAGGTTAAGGGAAATACAATATATCTTGCTCAGGCAGGGCCAATTCCACACGAACCGGAGGATGGAAAAATAGTAACATTTGGCCCAAAAGGTTCTGAAGTGTCTACCCTTGCCAGTGGGGCACGTTTGGTTGTTGACGTAGAATTTGGACGGGGACAAAGTTTATATGCGCTCTCTCAGGGTGTTTGGGATGGTGTTTCTGAGGGATCTCCTGCATTACCTAATACCGGATCTTTGGTTAGTGTAAATGATGATGGCACTTTTAGTGTAATTACAGATGGTCTGGACAGGCCAACCTCAATGGAGATCGTTAGAAATACAGCATATATAGTGACCCTTGCCGGAGAGATTTTAACCATAGATAATATGGGAAGCCCTCCATTTGGGAAGTAGTTTTCTCTCTTTTCTCCTTTAAATATTTAAATTTGTTGGGTGAACAGGAAAACCCAATATTCAAATATGATTAAAGCTGAGGCAATTCGCCTTGGCTTTATGTCATGCGGTATTTCCAAAGCAGAATTTCTCGAAAAGGAAGCGCCACGTTTGGAAAGTTGGCTTCAGGCGGGGATGCACGGGGAGATGCGGTATATGGAAAATCATTTTGATAAGCGCCTGGATCCTACTAAACTTGTTGAAGGATCAAAAAGCGTTATTTCACTATTGCTGAATTATTATCCGGAGGAAAAACAACGGGAAGATTCCTATAAGATCAGCAAATACGCTTACGGCACCGATTATCATTTCGTGATCAAAGACAAACTGAAGGATCTGCTTCAACGGATACAGGATGAAATAGGGGAAGTTCATGGCCGGGCCTTTGTGGATTCTGCTCCGGTACTCGATAAAGCCTGGGCTGCAAAAAGCGGACTTGGCTGGATTGGTAAGAACTCCAATTTGCTAACCAGGCAGGTAGGTTCCTTTTATTTTATAGCAGAGCTTATTGTAGACCTGGAACTGGACTATGACACTCCCGTGACCGATCACTGCGGAAGCTGTACAGCCTGTATCGATGCCTGCCCCACACAGGCCATCGTAGAACCTTACAAGGTAGACGGCAGTAAATGCATCTCATATTTTACCATTGAATTAAAAGAGGAACTTCCCTTACATGTGCAGGGAAAATTTGACGACTGGATGTTTGGGTGTGATATTTGCCAGGATGTTTGCCCCTGGAACAAATTCTCTAAATCCCATAAGGAGCCTCTTTTTGATCCACATCCGGAACTGTTGGAAATGAACAAAAAGGAATGGGAAGAGATCACCCACGAAACCTTTAATGAGATCTTTAAAAAATCTGCAGTGAAAAGAACCAAATTTGAGGGGCTGAAAAGGAATGTTATATTTATAAAACGCTAATTCTTTGAAAAATAGAATAATAGTGTAATCGCTTAAACTCTTTTATACGGCCTTTCTGTTATTACCTTTTTCGAGGTCGCCGGAAAATATAGTTGGCCTTGATCATTACAAATAATTTCTATATTTCCTTTTAATTCAATTTTTGCTTGATTTCATTGGCAATAAAATGATAAACCTGGAGCCTTTGCCTAAATGGGTATTAATTTTTAAATCTCCCCCATGGGCTTTAACTATATTATTGGTAATGCTTAGCCCGAGGCCTGTGCCTTCCGTACCCTTCTTAGTGGTGAAAAAAGGCTGCAGGATGTTGTCCCTATTTTCCTCTAGGATTCCAGGGCCATTATCTTCAATTTCCAGAATAATATTTTTTTTATTTTTTAAGGTTCGCACTGTCAATATGGGCGCGTAATCACTGCATACAGAAGTTGGCTTACCGCCAGATGAGATTTTCTCCTTCATCGCATCGAAGGCGTTATTACATATGTTTACAATTACCCTACTAAAATCTTCTTCAATAAGTGGCACTTTGCCCATTTTATGATCTAATTGCAAATCAATCGTTACATCAATAACTTTTTTTCCGGCCCGCATCCCATGATAAGCGAGGTTTACGTAATCCCTAACAAGTGCATTGAGATCTGTTGGTTCCATTTTGCCGCTCCCGCCACGGCTGTGTTGCAGCATGGATTTTACAATCCCGTCTGCACGGGTTCCATGTTGGTTGATTTTCATTAGATTTTGCTCAATATCTTTCAGAATTTCCCCTTCTAATTGCTCATCCCGCTCGTCTTTGTTCCTGGCTCTTAATTCTTTTATCTCCTGTAAGAGTTCAATGTTTACTTCGGAAAAATTAGTAACAAAATTCAACGGATTTTTGATCTCGTGAGCAATTCCCGCCGTAAGCTGGCCAAGGGAAGCAAGCTTTTCTTGCTGTATAAGTTGATTTTGCATAGCTTTTAAATCAATCAGCGATTGCTCCAGATCTGCTGTTTTTTCTTTTACCAGAAGTTGCAGTTCGGCATTTTTTCGTTTAAACTCCTCAATGGGCCATGCAGAGCCTTTTTGTATGTTGGTATCTATTGTGGAGCCGTGAATATGCAGGATCCTCCATTTTTTTCCGTCATATTCAAATACGGTGGTCATTCTTAATGTAAAGATATATGTGCCGTCTTCATCCTTCACTTTCATTATTACTTCCTCTACATTAAAAGCGGAATTACCCTGGCCAAATATTTTTCTCAGTACGGGCTGCCGTTTTACTTCAGGACTGGGACCTTTTAATTCTTGCCGTTGCCTCTCTACCATCCACTTAAATCCATCTTTCCCAAAAACTTTTTCATCAGGGGCAGTACCATAGACCATAAGATCTTTATCCATAAATTCTTCAACACTGCTTATGGTCCCAATCACAAAAGTTGCCTTTATGAAACTGTCCAACGTTAATTCTAACTGGTTTTCTTTTTCTGAACACATTTTTGTTATCTTGAAATAATTTAATGGTGTATTGTAATCCTTTTTACTTTTGGGCATTAATTGAATAATTTCCCCAGCTTTAATTTTTAGTTAGAATTATTCACCTAATCCGTGCCTTCCGTTTCTTTTTTTAAAAAGTGAACACAGGGCTGCGCCCATATTAATCATCTTTTGCTTTGTTGGCTTTGTCTTCAAATAATAGAGTAATTCACCTGTTACTTCTTATTGTTCGCCCAGCTTTATATGCTTATTAATTGATTTTGTTGCAACTTTTCCACCTTTAGTACCTATATATATATTATCAATATAGATATAGAAAAGGGAGTTTATTGTTTTGCAAAAGGGAGGGTATCAAATTAGCATAAGCACAAAAGTTCATTGAGCACGTTCAAAAAACTTATTACAACCTTCCGGAATTATCGTAAGTAGGGTGAAACAAACGATGCCTATTATTCTATTAACGGTCAGAGGAAAACCGAATGTAAGATGTTGACATTAAAATAATCACATTTCCTGGTATACACCAAGATAGTTAATATTTAGTTCTTGAAAAAATACTGTATCCATTTGGTTCTATTTTACGTTGAGGAAATAGATATGACTTAAACAAAGCCGGGAAAGCAGTATTTTTTCATCCAGATATCTATTGCTTCGGAAACATTAATAATATGATCCTTTGCAAATACCGGCTTTTTAGAAATTATATTTCATCTTTGGCATTTGCAGTAGTACCTTTGTTAATTCGGAAATAAACGAATATTATGAGTAAAGACAGTAAAAGGCGTGAAGCCTTGGTTTATCACGCTAAACCAAAGCCCGGAAAAATTGAAGTTGTTCCTACCAAAAAATACTCTACCCAAAGAGATCTGGCTTTAGCTTACTCCCCAGGAGTGGCAGCCCCATGTCTTGAGATCCAAAAGGATAAGGAAAATGCATATAAATATACCTCGAAAGGCAACCTGGTTGCCGTAATTTCCAACGGCACCGCCGTCCTGGGCCTTGGAGATATTGGTCCTGAAGCTTCTAAACCGGTGATGGAAGGAAAGGGTCTTCTGTTTAAGATCTTTGCCGATATTGATGTTTTTGATATTGAAGTAGATACAAAGGATGTTGAGGAATTTATAGCAACTGTAAAAAATATAGCACCCACTTTTGGTGGTATAAACCTGGAAGATATTAAAGCTCCGGAAGCTTTTGAAATTGAACGCAGATTAAAAGCAGAGCTGGATATCCCGGTGATGCACGATGATCAGCATGGAACAGCAATTATTTCTGCTGCTGCTCTAATAAATGCATTAGAACTTGCCAAAAAGAGAATTGACAAAGTAAAAATAGTAATAAGCGGTGCCGGTGCGGCAGCTGTTTCCTGTACAAAGCTATATAAGGCTTTTGGTGCAAAGCCGGAAAATATAGTGATGCTGGATAGTAAAGGGGTTATTCGGGCAGACCGGCAAAATCTTTCTGTTGAAAAGCTGGAATTCGCCACCAAACGAAAAATTGACACGCTCAAGGAAGCAATGAAAGACGCCGATGTTTTTGTGGGACTTTCCATTGCCGATATTGTTGATGTGCCTATGTTAAAGAGCATGGCAAAAAGGCCTATTGTCTTCGCAATGGCCAATCCCGATCCTGAGATCGAGTACGATCTTGCAGTTTCTGCCAGAAAAGATCTTATTATGGCAACCGGAAGAAGCGATCATCCCAACCAGGTGAACAATGTTCTTGGTTTCCCATTCATCTTTAGAGGTGCCCTGGATGTGAGGGCAACCAAGATCAATGAAGAAATGAAAATGGCCGCAGTAAAAGCACTTGCCAAACTGGCTAAAGATCCGGTACCGGAACAGGTGAATATAGCCTACGGAGAAACAAAATTACAATTTGGGCCTGAGTATATTATTCCCAAACCATTTGATCCCAGGCTTATTGCCAGGGTACCTCCGGCAGTGGCAAAGGCTGCGATGGACAGTGGGGTAGCTCGGCATCCTATTGGAGACTGGGAAAAATATGAAGAGGAGCTGCTGGAAAGAATGGGTAATGACAATAAAATTTCCCGTCTTTTAATGAATCGCGCTAAATCTGACCCAAGACGGGTTGTTTTTGCCGAGGCAGATCATTTAGATGTACTAAAGGCAGCGCAAATAGTTCAGGAAGAGGGAATAGCTATTCCTATTCTTATGGGTAATAAGGAGGTTATTTTGGAATTAATGACTGAAATTGATTTTGATCCTGCAACCACCACCATTATAGATCCAAAATCGAATGAACAATCCAGGCGGCGGGATGCTTACGCAGAAGTTTACTGGAGAACACGATCCAGAAAAGGGGTAACAAAATTTGATGCTCAACGCCTTATGCGGGAAAGGAATTATTTTGGGGCTATGATGGTCAACGAAGGAGATACAGATGCTCTTTTATCGGGTTATTCCCGGGCATATCCATCAGTTGTAAAACCCATGCTGGAACTCATAGGAATGGCCAAAGGAATAGACAGGGTGGCTGCAACCAACTTAATGAATACTTCCAGAGGTCCGCTTTTTATTAGTGATACTTCTATAAATATAGATCCTTCAGCCAAAGATCTTGCGAAAATTGCGCTTATGACAGCAAGAACCGTTAGGCTTTTTGGAATGGAACCCGTTATCGCCATGATCTCCTATGCAAATTTCGGATCTTCCAAACACGCCAATGCAAGAAAGGTAAAAGAGGCCGTGGAAATGCTGCATAAAGCTTCACCTGAATTAAAAGTAGACGGGGAACTGCAGATCGATTTTGCATTGAATAAAGACATGTTACAGAGCAAATTTCCATTCTCCAGGCTGGTAGGGAAAAAGGTGAACACGTTGATCTATCCCAATCTTGAAGCTGCCAACAGTACCTATAAACTTTTAAAAGAACTGAATAAGGCAGATTCCATAGGCCCTATTATGATGGGAATGAATAAACCGGTACACATATTTCAGCTTGGAGCAAGTGTGGAAGAAATGGTAAATATGGCTGCTGTTGCAGTTATAGATGCCCAGGAGAAGGAAAAAAAGCTTAGTAAGACAAAATAATCCAGGTTCTGTTGGTTTGCCGTTAGGTTCACACAGAGGTATTGAGACTCTTGTTAATTTTACTACATTTGGGACCAAACTCGCAAAACACCTATGATCCATCACTTAAAGGGAAAAATGGTAGAAAAAAATCCTACCCACGTTGTAATTGACTGCAACGGGGTAGGATATTTTGTTCATATCTCCTTACATACATTTTCCCTGCTTTCTGAAGCCAGTGAAGCCATTCAGTTATTTACGCACTTACAGGTAAAAGAAGACTCCCATACCTTATTTGGTTTTATAGAGAAATCAGAAAGGGAACTTTTCCGGTTATTGATTTCTGTATCAGGAGTTGGTGCCAGTACTGCGCGTACTATGCTTTCTTCCATTGAACCCAAAAGTATCATGGATGCTATAGCATCGGGAGATGCGGCGACAATTCAGAGTATCAAAGGTATAGGAGCTAAAACTGCTCAAAGGGTGATTTTGGATCTAAAAGATAAGGTTTTAAAGGTGTTTGGAGAAGGAGAAGTTTTTCTTTCCCAAGGCAATACCAATAAGGAAGAAGCGTTATCTGCACTAGAGACATTAGGTTTTGCCCGAAAACCGGCAGAGAAAGTTGTAGAGAGAATTATGAAGCAAACCACAGACCCTACCGTGGAGACTATCATCAAGCTGGCTTTAAAGGATTTATAATTTTCATTATCAAACACATTGAGGAGTTATTATTTTAAAGTTCTAAAGTGTTTTGTTTTTTGCATCTTTTGGCTACTTGCATTTCCATCTTCTTTATTTGCACAGGATCCAGCTACCAATGCTCAGGACACTACCCGCACCGGATATTCCACGGGAACTATCTCATTGCCAAACCCCGGTAGTATTGTCTCGGCTTATGAATATGATCCCCTTCTTGACAGGTATGTTTATACCGAAAAAATTGGCCGGTATAATCTTTCTGTTCCGTTAATATTAACTCCTGAAGAATACCAGCAACTCGTTATTAAAGAAGAAATAAGGAACTATTTCAAATCGAAAAATAACGCCATTGCAGATAACCGGGAAGGAGATGTTAATGTGCAACAGGATCTTTTGCCCAGTTACTACGTGAATTCCAGTTTCTTTGAAAATATCTTCGGGGGCCAGGAAATAGAAGTGGTGCCACAGGGAAGTGTGGCCATGGACCTTGGGCTGCTGTATACCAAACAGGACAATCCCGCTTTTTCACCCCGTAACCGAAGTAATCTCACCTTTGATTTTGATCAGCGTATACAGCTGAGTTTACTGGGCCAAATAGGATCCAGGCTTTCAGTTATAGCCAACTATGATACCGAATCTACTTTTGATTTTCAGAACCAGTTAAGGCTGGAATACACCCCCACGGAAGATGATATAGTACAAAAAATAGAGGTGGGGAATGTGAATATGCCCCTCAACAGTTCATTGATTCAGGGCGCACAAAGCCTATTCGGATTTAAAACAGAATTGCAGTTCGGAAAGACAACGATAACCGGAGTTTTTTCTGAACAAAAATCTGAACGACGCACCGTCAATATTGAAGGGGGTGCAACTGTAGAGGAATTTGAACGTTTTGCCATTGATTATGACCAGGACCGCCACTTTTTTCTCGCACATTATTTTAGGGATAAATACGACGAGGCACTTGAGAATTACCCATTTATTAATAGCAACGTCCAGATACAGCGGGTTCAGGTTTGGGTAACCAACCGGACCAATAATATTCAAAATTTAAACGATACCCGGAACATAGTAGGAATTCAGGATCTTGGGGAATCTAATGTTCCCGGAAATATAGGCCTTAATCAGGCTCCCGGCACTTTCTTTAACCGCCCTCCGGGATCTTTTCCAGATAATGCCAATAACGATCTCAACCCTTTTGGGATCAACGGCACTGCAGAATCTATTCTTACTCCTGCCATCAGAGATATTTCTACCGTACAAAGCGGATTTGGTGGATTGACAGTCTCTGAGGGAATAGATTACGCTAAACTAGAAAACGCCCGGCAATTAAAACCCAATGAATTTAATTTGAACAGCAGGTTAGGGTACATCTCGTTAAACCAACGCCTTAGTAATGATGAGGTGCTTGCAGTTGCCTTTCAATATACCATTAATGGCAGGGTGTACCAGGTGGGGGAATTTGCCAATGACGGGGTAGATGCCAATGTTTCCACCGGAGATGTGGGGGAGGAAGTAAGGGTGAATCAAAATCTTGTGGTGAAACTGTTGAAAAGCACAGTTACTAATGTAAACGAACCAATATGGGACCTGATGATGAAGAACATTTACAGCCTGGGAGCCTTTCAGCTGGAAAAGGAGGATTTCAGGTTGAATATATTGTATACAGATCCCCAACCCCTTAACTATATTACTGCAGCTGAAGATGCTAACGTTCCACTTCCTGAAGATGTGGAAGAGACAACCCTACTCCGGGTGTTTAATCTGGACCGGCTTAACTTCACAAATGATCCTGTAGTAGGAGGGGACGGATTCTTTGATTATGTTCCCGGGATCACCATAGATCCTCAAAACGGATTGGTCATCTTTACTTCTGTAGAGC
>JAGXIL010000008.1 GCA_024635655.1 Gillisia sp.
CTTTTATAGGGATTTCAAATTCCTGATTTAAGGAGCTGTAGACAAATTCCGGCCGTAAAAATAATTTTCCAAAATTTAATTGTGCAAACGCTCCCCCATGGAATCCCAATCCTCCCACTCCCTGGACAGTCTCGCCCCAGTAATTAGCACCGGATTTGCTACCTCGTACTTCACCTCCCATTGAATAGTTAACCCCTCCTTTAAGGCCCAGGCCATAACTAAATTTTTGAGAAAAACTGTTAATGGAAATAGTTAAAAAAAATAACAGCAAGAGAAAGTATTTGTTCATAGTAAAATAATTTTAGATCCTATAATATTACAAAGAAAAAGGGAAATATTCTTTCCCTGCAAATATTTTTAGAGATATTACATAGATATAACGCATAAAGCTGGATTTACTTATCCAGAATCTGGTTTTTATTTCGGCTTGAACTACCCCATAAATAAAACTGCAAAGGAAAAATTTGATATTATTAAAATTGCATATTCGCTTAGTGACCTAATTATGAAATTTAGTTTAAAAATGTCTCGTCGAGCGAAGTCGAGACGTTTTTATCATACCTTTCAACTTCATTAAAAATGACCTAAACTAACTTTAGGAGTGTTAGTGGATAATCATTTTAATAAATATTGTTGTCCTGTAAAATCTATATTCTCACTATAATCACACATTAAACGGAATTTCCAGAGATATTTTTAAAGTACACAATTATTTTCTGAATTTTCAAATTATTCTGATAATTAGAGCATTCTGAAAAATACAGATATTATAATAAGATGTTTATCAGTTGATTAAAATCAAGTCTTTATTCTTGTTTCTTTCAGCTTCGCCAGAGGCGGAATGATCTTTATTCTTTCCATGACAGTACTGATTATTAAATCGTTTTTAACAATAATATAGTCAAATAACATAACCTCCAATCTTGTATTGCTCTCATTATTTTACGATAAACCAATTATTGAGAAGTCTTTCCCTGTTATAGATCATTTCCACCTGTGTTTCCCAATCTACTACCGCTTTTCCCGCAAAGGAACAAATTGCCTGCCCTGCAGCAGTATCCCACTCCATTGTAGGACCAAACCGGGGGTAACAATGGGCTTTGCCTTCAGCCACTAAACATAACTTTATAGAACTGCCTTTAGAAATTATTTCTATCTCGCCTTTTTCCCTTTTCAACTGTTCGATATATTTTCGGGTTTCCAAACTAAAATGGGACTTACTTGCTACCACCGTGAATTTTTCCGGAAGGCGAGCATAAGGTAATTTCACGGCAGTTTCCTTAACTTTTTCCCAACAAAAAACATCTTGTGTATATCGTATTTTAAATGATCCAATCCCGGGGGCAGCAAAATAAAGTTCCTGTAGTACAGGAACATAAATTACACCCAGTATAGGTTTTTGCTCATCTACCAAGGCTATATTAACTGTGAATTCCCCGTTCCTTTTTATAAATTCCTTTGTGCCGTCCAATGGGTCTACAATCCACAACTTTTTCCAATGTTTTCTTTTCTTGTAGGGCAAATCCTTTCCTTCTTCAGAGAGCACAGGAACACCAGTCATTTTAAGATGCCTTAATATGATTTGATGCGAAGCCGTGTCTGCCTTTGTAAGGGGAGAAGAATCCTGTTTAATCTCAACCTCAACATTGCCGCTATTATATATAGATAGGATTTCCTTACCAGCTTCTATTGAAGCCTTAATCGCAATTTCAAGTAACACTGAAAGTTCCATAAGTTATTGGTACTACCATTTTAAACGATCATCCCGGCAGCAACCGTTTCATTGGTGTTTTCATTAATGAGAATTATACTACCTGTATTTCGGTTATCGCGGTAGGAGTCTATCATTAAAGGACGGGTTGTACGAATTTTTATCCTGGCAATATCATTCATCTCCAAATCTTTATTTTCTGTTTCCCTGTTATAAGTGTTTATATCAATCTTATAGATCACTTCCATTATTATAGCTCTTTGTTCATTAGAAGTATGTATAATGGTATATTTTGCATCAGGCCTGGCCGGCATATTATTCAACCAGCACAACATAACATCAAATTCCTGGGATAGCCGGGGCTGATTATTCTTTCTTACCAGCATATCTCCCCTGCTTACATCAATATTGTCTTCTAAAGTAATTGCGACAGACATAGGAGCATAGGCTTCTTCCAGAAGCTTTTCCCCCACCTGAATTGATTTGATTTTTGAGGAAAAACCGGAAGGTAGTATTACTACTTCATCTCCTTTCCTAAAGATTCCCCCAGCTATTCTCCCCGCATAACCGCGATAATCCAAATATTCTCCGGCCTGCGGCCGAATAAGAGTTTGGACCGGGAAACGCGCATCAATCTTATTGATGTCACTGCTTATATGCAGAGTTTCCAGGGCATTTAGCAAAGTACTACCCTGGTACCAGTTCATTCTGGTTGACCGGTTTACCACGTTATCTCCCAACAAAGCCGATATTGGAATAAAACGTACATCCTTTACCAGCAACTTTGAAGAAAACTCTTCAAACTCTTCTACAAATTTACTAAAGACCTCTTCACTATAATCTACCAGGTCCATTTTATTGATACAAACAATTATGTGTGAAATATTAAGAAGAGATGCTATAAAAGCGTGTCGCTTTGTTTGCTCAATAACCCCCTTCCTGGCATCTATAAGAATGATGGCCACGTTTGCTGTTGAAGCCCCGGTGACCATATTCCTTGTATATTGAATATGACCCGGAGTATCAGCAATTATAAATTTTCTCTTTGGAGTAGTGAAATAACGGTAAGCAACATCTATAGTGATACCCTGAGCCCTTTCATCCCGTAAACCATCTGTAAAGAGAGCAAGGTCTATTCCCTGGTGGCCTTTTTTTGCACTGGTAGCGGATACCGATTCCAGCTGATCTTCAAATATAGACTTAGAATCGAAAAGCAAACGCCCAATGAGGGTGCTTTTTCCGTCATCTACACTTCCTGCAGTAGTAAATCTTAATAACTGATTATTATTAATTTCCATTTTGTTAAAATTCAAAGTAATTCTTGAAATTCAAAAGTACCCTTTTTTCTTCCTGTCTTCCATCGCAGTTTCACCTCTTTTATCGTCTTCCCGATCTCCCCGCTCTGTGTATCTCATTGCAGCCACTTCAATCACTATTTTTTCCAGATCGTTTGCTTCAGATTCTATTCCACCTGTAATGGTTATATCCCCAAGAGTTCTAAATCTTATCTTTTTAACCTCAACCACCTCATTATCCTCCAATTTTAAAAATTGAGATACCGGGATCCAGGATTTATTTCTAAGAACCACTTCCCGCTTATGTGCAAAGTAAAGTGAAGGAATGCTGATATTTTCCCTTTTGATATAATTCCAGATATCCAATTCTGTCCAGTTACTTATAGGAAAGGCTCTGAAATGTTCACCTTCAAAACATTTCCCGTTTAAAAGATTCCATAACTCCGGCCGTTGATTTTTAGGATCCCATAAGCCAAAATCGTCCCTGTGAGATAAAAAGCGTTCTTTAGCCCTGGCTTTTTCCTCATCTCTCCTTCCACCTCCAATAGCACAATCTATTTTATTACTCTCAATAGTATCCAGAAGTGTAGTGATTTGCAGCGAATTCCTTGTAGCATTTTTCCCTTTTTCTTCAGCTACCCTGCCATCATCTATAGCCTCTTGAACAGAGCCTATTATTAATTTTAACCCCAGGTCTTTTACGAGGTCATCTCTAAATTGTATTGTTTCAGGAAAGTTATGACCTGTGTCAATGTGAACTAGAGAAAAAGGCATCCTGGCAGGATAAAATGCCTTTCTCGCCAAATGTGTTACTACAATTGAATCTTTTCCTCCCGAAAATAGTATTGCAGGATTTTCAAATTGAGCCCAAACTTCCCGAAGAATGTAAATTGCTTCAGATTCCAACTCGTCCAGGAAGTTTAAAAAATATTTATTCATTAATATCGATAATTGACCCTAAAAAAGAAACCACCTCATTTACAGCTTCTTTTACAGAGATATTTTGTGTCTTAATACTCAAGTCGGGATTTTTCGGGATTTCAAAAGGAGAGCTTATACCAGAAAACTCCTTAATTTTGCCTTCCCTGACTTTTCTGTACAAACCTTTTACATCTCTTTTTTCACATTCTTCCAGAGGCGTATCTATAAAGATTTCAATCAAATTTTGTTTTCCCACAATCTGGCGTATTGTTTTCCTGTCCTTTTCTAATGGGGTAATAAATGCAGCAAGAACAAGGATTCCCGCTTCGTTGAATAATTTCGCAACTTCAGCAATTCGCCTTATATTTTCACTTCTTTCTTCCTGTGAGAACCCCAAATCCTTATTTAAACCAAGGCGAATGTTATCCCCATCCAGACAAAAAGTATGAAATCCTTTACTGTGTAACATTTTTTCTAACCCACTTGCAATAGAAGATTTTCCCGATCCCGATAAGCCACTAAACCATATCACCATAGGTTTATGACCTTTTTGATCACTGCGATTTTTGCCGGTTATTGTATACTTATGGGAAATCAAATTTTTCATTGCTCTCTTATCTCTTTTTTATTCGGGTTTCAAGACCGAAATTGATCCTATACCAGATCCGTTCGTGAATATAATATAATATCATCTTTGTAAGTAATTCCAAACCCCCTATTTTAAGCCCGGTAGTTAGATTTCCTGAAATTATCCAGGCTATAATTATAGTATCTGCAGTTCCCACAATTCGCCAGCTGAATGTTTTAAAAATATGGCGCCATCTACTTCTCAACCTTTCTCCAAAACTAAAATTAAACCATAGCCTCTCATGATAATAATAAAGTAAAGTTTTGGTAATCAACTCTGTCACACTAATTTGCAATCCTGTAACAGAATTCCCTGTGACAAACCAGGCTAGGAGAAAAGTATCCAGAGTACCTATAAACCTCCAGGTTATGGCCTTTGTAAGATGTCTTAAATGAGATTTATCTTCCAATAAGAAACTTTTGAGGGGGATAGGGTTTCACGAGAACAACCGTCCGGTTTCAATCTAATAATTTATAAATTTAAGCTACAGCTTTTAAACAGCTGAGTTACCCATGTATATTATATTTTTAAGACCCATAATTATTTATTTATTACTTACGTATGAAATACAACCCTACTCAAAATTTCTCATTGCCTTACTCCACATTGTTTTAAGCTTTGAAATTGCGGGGGTTTCATCATTGTAACCTTTGGTATAACGGTTGTAACCATAGCCGTAGCCGTAGCCATAACCGTAGCCATAACCATAGCCGTATTTTGCCCTGTGCTGGAAGTAGTTAAGTACGAAGCTAATATTCTTTACTTCGCCCTTGGAATATTTCTCATTAATGGATTCTAACATTCCCCGTTTAGTATAATCTTGTCTTATTAAATACAATGTCGCATCTGCGTACTTCACCAAGTTCATAGCATCTGCCACTATCCCAATTGGTGGAGTATCCATGATGATATAGTCATACTTCTCCTTCAGCTCAGCCATCATCACCTCCATTTGATCCCCCATCAACAATTCAGAAGGATTTGGAGGGATAGGTCCTGCGGTGATCACATCCAGAAATGGAATTTTACTGGGTTGAATAATTTCATCTATAGTGTTGTTACCAATTAAATAATTCACTACACCAAGATCATTATCCAGTTCAAAATCATCAAAGATCTTTGGTTTTCTTAAATCGAGTCCAAGTAAAACCGTTTTCTTTTCACTTAATGCAAATACCGTCGCCAAATTCATGGCACAAAATGTTTTTCCTTCTCCAGAAACAGAAGAAGTGATCATTACGGTTTTGGAACCAGTAACACTCAGTTTCTTATACATAAACTGTAGACTACTCCGGATTCCTCTAAAGCTCTCAGAAATCGCTGATTTAGGTTTTTCAAAAACTACCAGATTAGAATCTACTTTATTCTTCCCAATTAAACCCAAAATCGGAATTGGAGATAATCTGGAAACTTCTTGAGCATTATGAACATTTGTGTTTAGAAAAACCAGCAGGAAAACAAAAGTTAAGGGAACCACACCTCCCACCAAGAAAGCCATTACATAATTCAATTGGGTATTGGGTCCAATTTTCCCGCCTCCTGTATCTTTTGCATTGTCAATGACCATAACGTCACTTACATTAGCAGCTTTCACCAAACCTGCCTCACTACGTTTTTCCAGGAACATATTATAGGTGCTCTCACTTATGCTGTATTGTCTCTGGATCTTTAACAGGTCCTGTTCTTCCTGAGGGAGTTTTCTTATTTCAGCTTCAGCAACCGAAATCTGCCGATTAAGGTCATTGATCTCAGTCTGCTGTAAACTTTTGGAAGAGGTAATATTCTCGAGCAGTACCGTTTTTACAGAATTGATCTGCCGGTCAATGTCATCAAAGACCGGCGAATTTTCCTTTAAGGAGTATTGATATCTGTTCCTTTCTTCTGCCAGTGCCAGGATTCGCCCTACCCCGCTAACGATACTTCCTTCGGCAATGCCTGCTACAGAGGGTGCCGGTACACTACTGTAATCATTCCGGGTTTGCAGATAGGTTTCCAGGGTATTGTAATATGCCAATTGACGTTTAATATCTTCCTTCCTTAGATCCAGAGTTGAGAGTTTACCTGAGATTGCATTGCTTTCCGCAGAAATATCGAGTGTATTATTTTTGTTCCTGAAAAGATTTAATTCATTCTCCACCAGTTGCAACTCCCTGGACTTCACCGCAAGACTACTGTCAATAAAACGGATTGTTTTTGTGGCAAAGAGGTTTTTACGCTTCAACATATTCTCACTTAACACTGCAACAGAACCATTTAGATAATCCACGATTTGTGCTTTATTGTCCCCGGTTAAGGCAAGTTTTAAAACCGAAGAATTCGTGTTTTCAATATTTACAGATATGGATTTATACGAATTCACCACATTATCAAAATTTTTAAATTCGATATAAAATGGCTTTCCGGATTGAAGAGGTTGATCGCTCCTTGTTACTTCCCCGTTGAAAAACGGTAATAAGATCTTTTCCCCTATCTTATATTCCCTGCTGAATTCCCGGGGTTCTACACTTACACTTACTTTTTCTTTTGTAGTAAAATTTTGAGTGGTTAAAGTTGCAGGTACATTAGCTTTTAAGTTAAAGGTATTTTCGTCCTTAAAGGTAATAGTAAGGGGAAGCTCCAGTGCCTGCGATGCCTCAGTATCTGCTAAGACCTTAAAAGGGGTCAAACCATATGCATTCACCTTTTGGTATTCCCCGTCCTGCTTGTAGGTCTTGTAAAACTGAAGACGCTCAACAACCTCTTCATTATGAGATCGGGAACGTAGGATAGTTATCGCTGTATTTACCTTATCTGAAGTCCCTCCCCAGTTAAATGTCAAACTGGTATTGGAGGTGAAAAACGGATTTTGGTCATCCTTTATAGATATTGAATTGTCTAATCTATATACAGGCAATTTCCTTACGTTGTTATAATAGGCCACTGCCACACTTATTCCAATAGAAATTATAATAAGCTGCCAGTAACTAACCACTTTAAGTACAAATCCCTTAAAGTCAAAAGTGGAACCTACATCACTGATATGATCATCTTCATTTGCCATTTAAAACCTGTTTCCTATTAAAATTATCGAAGTAAAAACTGTAATTACACTCACTAAAGTCCTGAAATTTTCAATACCTGTTGTTCCTATTCCCCAGGGTTTTTGAGGCAGCGGGTTCACCAGGATAAGGCCATTTGCCTGAATATAATAATACGGACTTTTAGTCGCACTCATACTCGTGAGGTCGATACTGTGAATTTTCTCTCCTCCGCCGGGATACTGCCGTATATTCTTTACATTAGTCATATCTCCATATTCTGTAATACCCCCTGCCACTGCTTCCATAATAGTCACTGTTTCTTTGTAGATTACCTGGCTTCCGGAACCTATTTCTCGAAGGGTCGTGTATCGTATTCCCGCCAGTTTTACGGTTGCAAAAATGTTGGCTTCCTCTTTAAAATAATGGTCAAGCAATTCCTTTTTTATCTTTTCATGAACTTCTTCCACTGTATATCCCAGCACATTGATCTTTCCCAATGTGAATACCCGGATGTTTCAGTAGGGATCTACTATAAATCCGTCGTAATACATACTTTCCTTACCAGTTGCCCAGGATTTGCCTCCCCTATTGGGTTGAACATTCCCATAAGTTGCTGATCCAGCTCCTTTACCCGTATGCTCAACAGGTCGTTTACCTGGATGCGGTAAGGTTTTTGAAGCCTTTCGATATCAATAACGCTGTCGGTTGCAGTTTGTGCTTCCTGTAAATACATCATTTTTTTGTTGGGATCACAGGCTAAACATACAAAAAAAATTAATGTCAGGGTTTCTGTATATCAATAACTTCGTTATTTTTTTCTGCAGAAAAAAAGTACCGATTCGAAAAAGATTTTCCTGAAAAAACTGATATTCTGCAAACAAATATAGCTGTTGTGAGCTAATAATAAAACTAATCTACTTTTATCCCTGTAAAATCTGCCTATTCTTGCAAAAAATATTTCTACAAATTACTTATCAATTGAAAATATATCAAAGTCATTCGGGGAGCACAAAATCTTCTCTAATATATCCTTTAGAATAAAAGAAGGTCAAAAGGCAGATTTCGTCACTAAAAAACGGAACAATAAAAACCACCCTGTTAAACATCCTAGCAGGCACCGACACCCCTCCTGATGATGGGTGGGTAGTTTACCGCGAGGACATAACTTTGATTTTTCTCGCCCAGCAACCGGACCTGGATCCTAAACTAACGGTTGAGGAGACTATTTTTGCCGCAGAAAATGAGATCCTGCACGTGATAGCCCAATATAAAAAGGCCCTGGAGAACCCCGGCGATGCCGATGCCTATAAAAAAGCCTTTGAGGAAATGGAAAGGCACTAGGCCTGGGATTTTGAGTCCCAGTACAAACAGATCCTTTTTAAGCTGAATATGAACGAGCTGTAAAAGCCGGTAGGTGAACTATCAGGAGTTCAAAAAAAAACGCCTGCCCCTGGCCAATATGCTGCTTCATAAACCCGATTTCATCATCTTGGATTAACCTACCAACCATCTTGACCTGTATAGAAGCCATGGCGATGGAAAAAACTTTGGTGACCTCAGACATCGGCTGGGCAAAAGAGATAATGATAAACGGCGAAACAGGGTTTACCGTAGATCCTAAAAATCATAAATTATATGCAGAACGTATCCTTCAGTTTCTTAATGATTCTGCTTTAGCTAAAAAAATGGGAAAAGCAGCCAGGGAGCAGGTGGTTGCTAAATTTTCTACGGAGGTGGTGGTGGAAAGAAATATTGAGTATTTCAGAAAAGTAGTGAGTAATCAGTATTGAGTATTGAGGTTGTTGAGAGAAACTCCAAACATGATGCAACCTCCGGCTTACATAAGATTGCTTCAGTCGGCTAATGCCTCCTTCGCAATGACGGTCCTAAACAAAATCGTTGGGAATGATACTTCACAGCAACATCACAGCATCACATTATCACAGCGTGGGCAAACGTCATTGCGAGCGCAGCGCGGCAAACTCATGTAAGAACCCCAAACATGTTAGTACCTCCGGCTTTTGTCACAGCGTCACTCCTTCACAGCGTCACTTCGTCACAGCGTTACAGTGTCACTCCGTCACTCTTTACGCCCTTCGTGGTTAAAAATTAGTATTGAGGGGAAAACGCGGATTTAACTGATTAAAACGGATTTAGAATTTGGTGGGTGGGAGCTGCTTTGAGAA
>JAGXIL010000009.1 GCA_024635655.1 Gillisia sp.
AAGCAGATGGTTATTAGGGGTACTAGCCATTATGCTAAATCAATCCCGGGTTTATAACCCGGGGTTTATTTAAAAAGTTCTGCTTTTTTGGAATTTTGTTCCAGGAAAGACCATGATATAATTGAGTGCTTAGAGAAAAAGTTCTCAATAGCTGAAGAAACATTTTTTCAGTGAAAGAAGCAGATGGTTATTAGGGGTACTAGCCATTATGCTAAATCAATCCCGGGTTTATAACCCGGGGTTTATTTAAAAAAGGTTCAGCTTTTCTGAAATATTTTTTCAGGAAAGACTCATAATATTAAAGAGGACATATATTAAAAGTTCTCAAGAGCTGAAGAAATAAATTTTTAGTAAAGACAAGCAGATGGTTATTAGGGGTACTAGCCATCGTGCTAAATCAATCCCGGGTTTATAACCCGGGATTTTTATATCCATTTTTTTCAAATAAAATGAGGGAAATTTATGTTATGGTCAGCTTATATTTATACAATAGGCCGGCCAAATTTTCCGATGAAAACTTTGCACCCAATATTCTGTTCATTTCTGGATCAATATTGAAATTAGATGCCGAGAAAAGATCAGCTTTTTCCAAATTTGTATTGCTGAAAACTGCAGCATTCAGATCGCAATTTTTAAACACAGATCTGGATAAATCAGCCTCCGAAAAATCTACCTGCTCCATTTTACAAGTATTAAATTTTGTTCCTTTTATTTTTGTTTGGTAAAAAGAGGAGAAGTTTAAAATACATTCTTCGAATGTAAATGACAGCAAAAAAGGATTACATTCTTCAAATCTTATTCCAAGCATTTTGCAATTTTTAAAGGATACATTTCTAAGAGTACTGCCTTTCAAGGAGCAGTTACTAAAGTTGCAATTTATAAATAGGCAATCTGCAAAAGTAAAACTTAACATATGAGTGTCTGAAAAAAGGCATCCGGAAAAGCTGCAATTATCATATTCCCCTTTTCGAAGAGGATTCAGAACAAAATTCTCAGCATTAAAATCTGTATTTTCAATAAATATTTCCTGCATTTGAATTTTCCGTTAGATGTCAAAATTAGGTTTTTTAAAATAGGAATGGTTGAAGTGAAATAAGAATTTAATGTAACTGCAATTATCAATTACCTGTATTTGTTATATACATAAATCACTAAAATCCGCATTTCATTCCTGCAGATTTTTATACTAGAGATTTCAAAAGATTAAAGAATTGTTATTTACAATGATTCATTAACACAACCTAAACATTTGCCTGCTAACGGTTTAAAGTAGCGTTAAATCTTATTTAACAACACCTTCTTTTTTGTAATTTCCATTGCTTTATGGCAAAACCTTTCTATTTATCAAATAAATAAAAATGGTTTTAACAACAACAATTATTAATCCTTAAAACTATTGAATTATGTTAGCAATGAACTTTCGCGGGCCATTTCGTGTGCGTGCCGACCATGACAAACCCTATCCAGCTATTGAACATCCGGAAGACGCCATCGTTCGGGTATTAAGATCCTGTATTTGTGGATCTGACCTTCACTTATACCACGGCCTGGTACCCGATACCCGGGTAGGAACTACTTTTGGACATGAATTTGTTGGAGAAATTGTAGATATTGGATCTGATGTTCAAAAGGTTAAAGTGGGGGATAGGGTAATGGTACCATTTAATATTGCCTGCGGGAGATGTGCATTTTGCCAGCAAGAATTATATGGAATGTGTCACGAGGCCAATCCTCAGGCCACGGGGGCCGGAGGTATATTTGGGTATTCCCATACTACAGGAGGATATAACGGGGGCCAGGCAGAATATGTGAGGGTACCTTATGCCGATGTGGGACCAACAGTAATTCCCGAATGGATGGATCTTGATGATGCGGTATTGCTTACAGATGTTGTTCCTACCGGTTACCAGGCTGCAGAAATGGGTGGAATTCAAAAAGGAGATACGGTAGTGGTATTTGGTGCTGGCCCAATCGGGATCATGGCCGCCAAATGCTCCTGGCTTTTTGGAGCAGAAAGAGTAATTGTCATAGACCAACTGGATTACAGGCTTGAATTTGCTGAAAATTATGCCAATGCCGAAGTCTATAATTTTAAGATGCTGGAAGACCCGGTAGTGTTTATTAAAAAAACTACAGATTCTTTAGGAGCCGATGTATGTATAGATGCTGTAGGAGCTGAAGCTGCAGGAGATACTTTAAATACCCTGATGGGAAGAAAGTTACTTTTACAGGGAGGTTCTACTACAGCCTTGCACTGGGCTATCAATTCAGTTAAAAAAGGAGGTATTGTATCTGTGGTTGGAGTATATGGACCTACCAACGCATTAATTCCTATGGGAAACATTGTCAACAAAGGTATAACCCTTCGGGCCGGCCAGGCAAATGTAAAAAGGCTATTGCCTAAGATGATAGAGCACGTACAAAATGGGTACATCAATCCAAAAGAGATGATAACCCATAGAATTCCGCTGGAAGAAGTAGCTGAAGGTTATCATATTTTTTCAAGAAAACTCGATAATTGTATTAAGCCTGTTTTGATCCCACCCTCCGCACAGACCTGAAAAATTAAAAAGGAAACCTTATAATCAGAAAAAAGGGTTTCGGAAATGGAATTGGCATTATGTAAAAATTCCAATTCCAGCTTTGAACTCAGTTTTCTCGGTGATGCTATTGATCCACCTAAAATTAATTATCTAAAACTTTAAAAATGAATACAGACGAAACTAAATCTGAAGAATTTAGAAATAAAAGAGGCAGTGACCACAGTCATATTAAAGGATGGGGTGTTGACGCCAATTCGGATAACGATCCTACATATCCCATTAAAAAACGAAATAATGCAGAGCATAAAGGCTATACCTGGGACAGGCCTCCTCAGCAGGAAGTTGATATTGAAGTTTTACATTCAATAGAAAGGCCTAATATTTCTGCTACTTTTGGAACGGCAGCACCACCAAAAGGCCTTAGCGGAATGATTCGCAGAATGGCCTTTAAAAAAAGCGAATCCAGTTATGGACGCTGGCTTCCTCTTGTACTTGCTGACAGGATAGGGGTATATGAAGGAATCATTGACGATTTGAAGCGGGGCTACTTTCCCAATACTTTTGCAGAGCGGGGTTGGCAGGCAGAATGGAAACATAACCGAAAAAGTTTTGTTATAAAGATTGCTGCAACTGCTCTTGTGACCAGTGCTATTCTTGGAGTGCTGATTTCTTCAAGCGATAAAGATCATAGATCATATAAAAATTAAATGGTGCACCGGATTTATTAATTATAGATTGAGGAATGCCGAATAAAAAGCCTGTTATAAAAGCAGGTTTTTTTATTTGTTGTAACAGCATTTTAAGAAATCTTTTAATTGGATTCTGTTTACATTTCCTGATAATAATTTAATTTTAATTTCTGGACATGGTTTTTGCAGGCATACCCGGAGTTAATGGATGTAAGACAAAAGCAGAGATTTTCTCTTAGTATTTATTTTTTATGGCCGGTTTTGGCTTCGCTACCTGGGCTTCACGAATCCCTACCATAAAAACATATTTCCAACTTAATGAAGCAGAGCTGGGGAATTTATTACTTGCTATGCCTGTAAGTTCTTTAATTGGATTGCCTATTTCCGGTTGGCTGGTTTCCAGGTTTGACAGTAGATTTCCGTTGATAGTATCTTTTATCTTTTTTTGTTTGTCTTTAAATTTGATCGGGATGGCAGACAACATCATTGCCCTTGTCACAGGAATTTGTCTGTTCTCCTTCTGTATGAGAATTTTAAATATAGCAATGAATACCCAGTCTTTGACCCTTCAAAGATCATATCCCAAAAAGATCGTGGGTTCCTTTCACGGTTTATGGAGTACAGGTGGACTTGCTGGGGTGATTTTTTCAACCTTTATGATCTCTATTAAAGTTCCCATGTGGATGCATTTAATGATGGTTTCGGGATTAGGAATAGTTGCTGCAAGCGTTGTATACAGTTTTCTTCTTGATAAGGATAAGGCATCACAGGGAAACAGGCTGCGGCTGGGAAAGCCGGATAAATTTATCTTGTATTTGGGTATCATGGTATTTTTTGCCGCCATATGTGAAGGAGGTATGTTTGACTGGAGCGGAGTTTATTTTAAAGAAGTCGTAGGAGAAGATATTTTTACCTTGGGATACCTCATTTTCATGGTCTTTATGGCGCTCTCCCGTTTCTTTGTTGACCGTTTCATCGAAAGCATTGGAATGGCAAAAATGTATATACTTAGTGCTTCTCTCATTGCCACAGGAATAATAATGATGATCATATTTCCGTTCTTCTGGCCGGCTATAATAGGTTTTAGTTTGGTGGGAACAGGAGTTGCTGCTGTAATTCCTATGACTTATATTCTGGCTGGAACCTCTTCTAAATATTCGGCAGGAATGGCCATTTCAATAATTGTTACTTATGGGATCGCAGGAATGCTCCTGGGCCCGCCGCTCATTGGTTACCTGGCCCACCTTTTCAACCTTAAGATCTCTTTTCTTTTGCTTTTAATAGCAGGGTTGATGCTTGTTCCGGTTTCGAGGTTGTTTTTTCAGCATCAAAAGAGGGAGGAATAAGTTTTATTAAAGGTTAAAGGATCTGATTTTTAATTTTAATTCCCTTGTATCCTTTCAAGGTATAAACTGGTTTTTTTCTCCCTACCGAATATTCTGTATATCTTTTTTATGTATCAGAAAATTCTCATACTTTTTTCTCTGGTTCTTTTATTTAAATGGAGCTTCATTGGATACAGTAGGTTTCAGTATTATAGATAAATAAAGATCAAGCTTTTCTAATTTTGGAGAATGTTTAGATGTTTATGCACCAGGAAATAATATAATTTCGGCATCCTATATAGATGATTCTTCCGTACGGGAAATGAACGGCAAATCAACGGTAGCTCCTCATGTCGCAGGTTTGACCGCTCTTTATCTGGTAAAGAATAAGGAAGCAACACCAGCACAGGTTCATACTGCAATTGTGGAGAACGCTACCACGGGTGCTATTAACAACGTGCCTTCAGGCACCACCAACTTAATCCACAGCCTTTGGGAAGATGTAACATTTAATCCTCCCTCACCTCCCGACCTTATGCTGGAGGTTTATGGCTTCAAAGAAAAAAACATTAATACAATTTATCTGGTTTGGCAGCCCACAACTGATCCATATGTACACATTTACAGAAACGGCTATTATTTCCGATCTTCTAATACAGGAGAGTTTAAAATTGAAACAAGCGGAAAAAACAGTGATGTTTTTCAGGTATGGGAAGTAAATTATGACAATTGTTCAGCAGAAGTTCAACCCGATTATGAAGGAGGTTCTGATTTTGAACCTAATCAACCTCCAATTGCAGATTTTTCTTATGAAATTAACGATATGGAAGTCAGCTTTAAAGATCTTAGCACAGATGATGATGATGGTTCGATAACTAGCTGGAGATGGTATTTTGGTGACGGTTATTATACTACGGCCCAAAATCCGAAATATCTTTACAAAGAGCCCGGAACATATAATGTTCAATTAGTTGTCACAGATAATCTTGAAGAAATCAGTTCTGTAATTTAAGAAATTTCAGTGGGATCTGTAATTCCAAACCCTGAGGAGATAGTATTAAACGGAACGGGATATAAAGAGAAAGGTAGTTGGAGAACCGACCTTTCCTGGACGCCTGCAGGAACATCTGCTAAAGTGGATATTTACAGAAATGGCAATATCCTTGGTAGTTCAGATAATACCGGAGAATTTAAGGATATAACAATTTTTAAAGGAGGCGGTTCTCTGAATTATAAAATTTGCGAGGCAGGAACAATGAATTGTTCAAATGAAGTAACGGTGCAATTTTAAAAACTAAAGATTTAGGTATCCCTCTCGATTCGCCAAAGGGGCTGGAGGGAGAATGAGCTAGATATTTAAAAGCTTCTCTACATTGGTTTAAACAAATGTAGAGAAGCTTTTTTATTTAGAAATATTAGCCATTTATTCCTTAGAAGATAATTTCACCTCTTCTCTTTAATAAATCCAGGAATGAATAAACAGAATGTCAATAAGCATTTACAAGATCGAAAATAACTTCCTGGTGGATCTAAAATTAAAAGTTTTTGCACTCTGGTTTTTAAATGTAATAGCAAACATATCCCCCTTAAAGGGGATTGTTTTATATCTCTATTCCATATAAATTTATTAAAATCAACTGAGTATTTAACGATTTCATAGATTCTAAAAATTACATCTTCCCTATAAAGATTTTCCTAATCGAAATTGACCTAATCAGGTAAAATTTGCCCTCTAATGAGGGATATAAATACAATTATAAATTTTTAAATTTTTTGGCATGGAAAATCATTACCACACATTACGCGATTTTTTAATTAAGACCTTTATTGGGACGGCTTTTTTTCTTTTAGGTCTGCAAAGTTTTGCCCAAACCCAAATAAATATTAATGAACCGGGTTCCCAACCAGATGTAGAAATCAATCTTTCCGAAAAAACTGATATTCCATTCTTTGTACAGGCAAAGCGAGCGAGAATTTTTGATTTAAACAAAGGCATTGCAGCGCCTCAAAGTCTACAGGAGGGTCGTAAAGTTCGCATGTACTTGTTTCATGACAAGGATTTTAAAGCTACCATTGTTCAGAAATCAACTGACATAAACGGAGTGACTTCATTGACCATAAAATTTGATGAATTTGATTTTGCATTTGCATATATAATTCTTTCCCCTAATTCATTCCTAATTAATGTGAATATTCCCGAGTTGCGAGAAAAATATACAACTCGTAAAATGCAGGAAACAGGGGAAAATTACCTGTTCCAGGTAGATGAAAGCAAATTGGAAGATTTTGAATGTGGTACCTCTGCGATGATGCTAGAAGAAGGGCAGGAAACGATGCCTAATAGTGGGAACAAAACCATGGAATCATACAGTTTCGCCAGTGAATCTATTTCTTGTTTGGAAACCCCAGGACCCGAAGTCCAGGCAGTAATTGATGTTCTAATCGTTTATACGGATGCTGCGGAATCCTGGTCAATTACCAATGATGGAGGAATTGCCAATACCGCAGCCATAGCCATAACATCTGCAAATCAAGCTGCTGAAAACAACTCTCTTGGTATCACATTTAATCTTGTACATTCAGCAAAAGTCAATTATACAGAAACAGGTTCAGGTGCAGATTTAAATGCGTTGCGTAATGCTGATGATGGTAAAATGGATGAGGTACATACTTTAAGAAAAACTTATGGTGCTGACCTGGTTGTTCTTTTAAATGATATTGCAGATGGTATTGGAGGAATAGCGAATCTACCTGACAATAAATACGGTAATCCAAACCTTGGTTTTTCTGTTACAAAAGTTTATAATGCAGGTGATACAAATACTTTTATCCATGAGTTAGGTCATAATTTTGGAGCCAATCATAATGCGACTCAAATAAACAGTGCCCCAGGCCCTACTGTGTGGACTAACTGGCCAGAAAATGGCTGGACCGCAGGATGGAAATGGCAGGGATCGAATAATCTTTACTATTCAGATATAATGACCTACGCATCTTCATACTATCATGATGATGGAAATCATTATTCAAACATCCCCTATTTTTCAGATCCAACCCATACCCATGAGGGTCAACTTGCAGGGCATGCTGCATCGGGAGATAATGCCCGCACCTTAAAGGAAATAAAGCATTATATAGCAAAATATTCCGAAACGGCCCAATATTGTGTCGCCTCGGTGGTAAATACTCCTTCTTTATTCATTTCCAATGTGACATTCGGAAGTATCAACAATTCCACTCCCAAGGGAGAAGGTTACGGCAGTTATTCTGCCATTGGGACATGTATGCAACCGGGGGATACTGAAAATATGGAAATAACCACAAGTATGGAAGCCCCCGCTCAAAGATTGAAAGTCTGGGTAGACTGGAATGATGATAAAATATTTGATGATCAATCTGAATTATTATATGCTTCAGAATCAGGTCTAACGCAACATTCTTTTTCTATAACAGCACCGTTGGGGGAAGCTGCTGGAGAAAAGCGAATGCGCATGAGATTATATCTTGATGGTGATACTACCGGTTCTACTCCTTGCGGCACGGATCAATATGGAGAGGTAGAAGACTATACCATAGTGTTGGGAGAATCTGCACCTTGTACGGCCGGTACGATACCTCAAAATTTCAGAATTACAGAGATAACAGATTCTGGAGTGCTGCTGGAATGGGATCCGGAAGAAGGAATCGATTCCTATCAATTGCGTTACCGGAAATCGGGGACTACTGAATGGGCTTATATAACAGAAGTTATCTATCCTTTTAATCAAATAGAAGGATTGTCCCCCAATACCGAATATGAAACTCAAATAACTAGTATTTGTTCTGGTGTTTCCGGGGAATTTTCTGACTCCTTGCTTTTTACAACCGATTATTGTGAATCAGGTGGAAAAAGTCTAGCTTATCATACTATTCAACGGGTTGAGTTAGCAACTTTGGACAACTCCTCTTCCAATGAAGTCTCTGGATACTCAGATTTTACTTCTCTTTCCACACAGCTTGAACAGGGAAGTTCTTATACCATTACTATAACCCCAAAATGGGTGGGTTCAACATATTCTATTGGTTATGGCGTATGGATAGATTATAATTCAGATGGAAATTTTGATGGTACAGACGAACATATATTCGCCCCCCTGGGAATTACTAGCTCCACTTCTGTGTCAAAGACTTTTACGGTCCCTTATGGAGTAGTTCCCGGTTCTGTAAGAATAAGGGTAAGTGCGAAGCAGGGAAGTCTTCCCGGACCCTGTGAGATTTTTAACTATGGCGAGGTGGAAGATTATACAGTAATATTGGGCGAACCGCCGGTATGTAATGTTACTGTACCTGCTAATATAAAATTAGATAATAATAACTCGACAACGGCCACCCTGAGCTGGGATGAAATAATTCTTGCAACCTATGATGTTCGATACAGGGAAACTGGAGCCACTGAATGGCTGGAAATCCTTGACCTAACTGATCCTTCAGTGAATTTTGAGGAGTTGACCTTTGCACAGGAATATGAAGTTCAGGTGCGAAGTAAATGTGAAGATGGCAATTCCTCTGACTATTCGGCTTCATTCTTATTCACCCTTGAATCTGTAGTTTATTGTGATGCTGGAGCCACTAACAGTTCATATGAAAAAATAGGAAACATAAATTTTAATACTATTGATAATACTTCTTCCTCTACTGATGGTTACGAAGATTTTATAAATATTTCCACAAATGTCAAAATGGAAGAAACATACGATTTTTCAGCCTTAATCTCCAATTTTGATATTGCGGATGAGCTTTTAGTATGGATCGATTACAATCAAAACGGAGATTTCACCGATCCTGGTGAACAGGTATTATTCCTTACAGCCAATGAAAATCCAATGGTTGGTAATATTACCATTCCTTCGAGTGCATTAGCTGGAGCCACCCGAATGAGAATAAGATTAAATTACCCTAATAACTTAAGTAACAGAACACCGTGTGGTGATTCTCAGTATGGTCAGGTTGAGGACTATACTATAAATATAATTTCATCCGGAGAAACAATTGAAACGTCGTTATCCTTCGTCAACCAACCTGTAAATACCGAGGCAGGTGCAACACTTTCCCCTGTTAGTGTCGAAATTTTAGATGAGCTTGGTGATCGTACGACTTCGACATCAGATGTTACTATAGCCATTCCGGAATCTCAGGATGTCCTCCAAGGTACTCTTAAAGTAGCTGCTGTAGACGGTATTGCCACTTTTGCAGATCTGAGTACAGAGCTGGCAGGTATTTATACTTTGGAGGCAACCAGTGGAGATCTACCGGTTGCGGTTAGTGATGAATTTACAGTTTCAGCAGCCACCGCCACTACTCTGGCTTTTATAGAAGAGCCTTTAGATGCTGAAGCAGGAGCCTCAATAGGCACAGTGAGTCTAGAAATACTGGATGATTACGGAAACCGGGTTTCTTCCGGAGAGAATGTTACTGTTAAACTAAATGATGATTTTCAAACCGGTGCACAGCTTTCGGGTATTCTTACAGTAGCAGCAATAGAGGGTGTTGCTACTTTTACAGGTCTCAGTATTGACATTGTGGGTACGTATAAACTTGAAGCGGGGAGTGGTTCACTGCCTGCAGTAGAAAGTACCTCCTTTAATATAAGCAGCGCAACTGCAAGTGATCTTGCTTTTGTAGAACAGCCTTCAGATGCCGAAGCAGGGACTTCAATAGGTACCGTAAGTGTGGAAATCCGGGATGACTTTGGCAACCGGGTATTCTCCTCTGCTGATGTCAGTCTTGATATATATAATTCTCCGGTAGTTCTTTCCGGAACGACAACCATAGCAGCAATAGACGGCCTGGCTACTTTTTCAGATTTGAGTGTAGATGTTGCCGGAATTTATTCTCTCCTTGCCTCCGGAGGTTCATTACCTGAGGTTGAAAGTAATAGTTTTACTATTACGATAGTTGATTCAGATGGCGATGGCATTGCAGATGACGAGGATAATTGTCCCTCAATCTCTAACCCGGATCAGAATGATCTGGACAATGATGGAATAGGAGATGCTTGTGATGAAGATATTGATGGTGACGGAGTTTTAAATGAAGAAGATTGCGACCCCTTGGATGACAATATTGGAGCGGCCACCACCTGGTATGCCGATTCGGACGGGGATGACTTTGGTAATCCAAATGATACGGTAGATGCCTGTGACCAACCTGATGGATACGTAGCAGACAATACCGATTGTGACGATTCAGATGCTACGGTTTACCCCGATGCTCCTGAACTCTGTGATGGCAAGGACAACAACTGTGATGGCCAGGTCGATGAGGATATTGAAACGGTGATCTATTATGCAGATTCCGATAATGATGGCCTTGGGGATCCGAACAGCAGTACGGAAGATTGCACCCAGCCTGATGGCTATGTGACCAATGCGGATGACTGTGATGATACCAATGCTGAAATTGGAGCAGCCACCACCTGGTATGCCGATGCGGACGGGGATGACTTTGGTAATCCAAATGATACGGTGGAGGCTTGTGAACAACCAGCCGGGTATGTAGCAGACAATACAGATTGTGATGATAGCGATCCTGATTTAAACCCAGCAACAGTATGGTACCTGGATGCTGATGGAGATGGTCATTCTGTTTCATCAATGACCCAGTGTGAGAGTCCTGGTGAGGATTACACTATGGTTATTACCGGCACAGAAGATTGCGATGATTCAGATAACGCGGTCTATCCCGATGCTCCTGAACTCTGTGATGGCAAGGACAACAACTGTGACGGCCAAATCGATGAGGATATTGAAATGGTGATCTATTATGCAGATACCGATAATGATGGCCTTGGGGATCCAAGCAGCAGTACGGAAGATTGCACCCAGCCTGATGGCTATGTGACCAATGCCGATGACTGTGATGATACCAATGCTGAAATTGGAATTGCCACCACCTGGTATGCAGATACTGACGGGGATGGTTTCGGGGATGCCAATGATTCTTTAGATGCCTGTGACCAACCTCTTGGATACGTAGCAGACAATACCGATTGTGACGATGGAGATGCTACGGTCTACCCCGATGCTCCTGAACTCTGTGACGGCAAGGACAACAACTGTGACGGCCAGGTCGATGAGGATATTGAAACGGTGATCTATTATGCAGATACCGATAATGATGGCCTTGGGGATCCAAGCAGCAGTACGGAAGATTGCACCCAGCCAGATGGATATGTGACCAATGCCGATGACTGTGATGATACAGATTCCACTATTGGAGCGGCCACTACCTGGTATGCCGATGCGGACGGTGATGACTTTGGAAATCCAAATGATACGGTAGAGGCCTGTGAACAACCGGCCGGTTATGTAGCAGACAATACCGATTGTGACGATGGAGATAACACGGTATATCCCGATGCTCCTGAACTCTGTGACGGCAAGGACAACAACTGTGATGGCCAGGTCGATGAGGATATCGAAACGGTGATCTATTATGCAGATTCTGATGGCGATGGCCTTGGGGATCCGAACAGCAGTACGGAAGATTGCACCCAGCCTGATGGCTATGTGACCAATGCAGATGACTGTGATGATACCAATGCTGAAATTGGAATTGCCACCACCTGGTATGCCGATTCGGACGGGGATGACTTTGGTAATCCAAATGATACGGTAGATGCCTGTGACCAACCTGATGGATACGTAGCAGACAAT
>JAGXIL010000058.1 GCA_024635655.1 Gillisia sp.
AAGGATTTTCAAACCGCAGAATTTTTGAAAGAACACGGATTTCTTGATTTTATATCTCCCCGATCTGAATTAAAAGATAAGATCAATCAGTATTTGGATCTAATTCAAAATCAACCCTTCAGGCATTAAAAAGAAATTTAATGGCGATAAAGAATTTACTAAAATATATAGTATATTTGCCGCTTGACAGAAATGCTGTCAATACATAAAAATCATTAAAATTAATATTGGAATGTATTTAACTAAAGAAGAAAAGCAGGATCTTTTCGCAAAACACGGTAAAGGTAAAGATGATACCGGAAGTGCAGAAGGTCAAATCGCGTTGTTTACACAACGTATCTCTCACCTTTCAGACCACCTGAAGAATAACCGTAAAGATTTTAATACTGAAAGATCTTTGGTAATGCTGGTAGGTAAAAGAAGAAGCTTACTCGATTACCTAATGAAAAAAGATATCATGAGATACCGTGCTATCATTAAAGAATTAGGATTAAGAAAATAATTTTCAAGGGGGCTTAATTGCCCCCTTTTTTATTAAAGACCTTTGGGTCTTTTTTATTATATTACAAAACTGACACTCCGGGCATTTGCCGGGAGTAGTTTTTCATTGGTCTGCACAACAACTACACAACAACACAGCTAGTCCCGATGAATTTTTCAGCGGGAGACCATTGTTTAACGTAATATGTAATTGTACATATTAGAATTTAAAAAATTTATGATTCCAAAAACATTTAAAGAGGTTATCGATTTAGGAGATGGAAGAAGCATCTCACTCGAAACCGGAAAACTTGCAAAGCAGGCCCATGGGTCTGTGGAGATAAGAATGGGAAATGCAGTAATGCTATGTACCGTGGTTTCTTCTTACAAAGAAAGCACCATGGACTTTTTCCCGCTAACAGTTGATTACAGAGAGAAATTTGCAGCTGCAGGACGATATCCCGGTGGTTTCTTCAAAAGGGAAGCCAGGCCAAGTGATGGAGAAGTTTTGACCATGCGTATTGTAGACAGAGTATTGCGGCCGCTTTTCCCTTCAGATTACAAGACAGAAACCCAGGTAATGATCCAGTTGATGTCTCACGATGAAGAAGTGATGCCCGATGCTTTAGCCGGATTGGCTGCATCTACGGCAATACAGTTATCAGACATTCCTTTTGAATGTGCTATTTCTGAAGCCCGTGTAGGGAGGATCAATGGAGAATTCGTGATCAACCCAAGCAGAAGCCAGTTATTGGAGAGTGATCTTGATATGATCATTGGTGCCTCAGCAGATTCTGTGATGATGGTAGAAGGCGAGATGAATGAGATCTCTGAAGAAGAAATGGCTGATGCAATTAAATTTGCACATGAAGCTATAAAAATACAGATCGAGGCTCAAAATAGATTGGTAGAGGCTGTTGGCAGAAAACCAACTAGAGAGTATGCTCCTGCGAAAAATGACGAGGCTATTGAAGCAAAAGTTCGTGAGGCAGCTTACCAAAAGATCTATGATATTGCCAAAGGCGGCCATGGAAAACATGAACGCAGCGAGGCTTTTTCAGCAGTAAAAGAGGAAGTGATGGCTTTATTTTCTGAAGAGGAATTGGAAGAGAACAAAGATCTTATCAAAACATACTTTAATAAAACTGAAAAAGAAGCGGTAAGAGAACTCACTCTTGCGGAAGGCCTTAGGCTGGATGGAAGAAAAACAGATGAGATTCGTCCTATCTGGTGTGAAATTGACTATTTGCCTTCCGTTCACGGCTCGGCTCTTTTTACGCGTGGGGAAACTCAGGCATTGGCTACGGTTACACTTGGTACTTCAAGAGAAGCCAATATGATAGATATGCCTACCCACCAGGGAGAGGAAACATTCTATTTACATTATAACTTTCCTCCTTTCTCAACAGGTGAAGCATATCCTTTAAGAGGAACTTCAAGAAGAGAAATTGGTCACGGAAATCTTGCACAACGTGCACTAAAAGGAATGATCCCCCAGGATAATCCATATACCATAAGAATAGTTTCTGAAGTATTGGAATCTAACGGATCTTCTTCTATGGCAACTGTTTGTGCCGGTACTATGGCTATGATGGATGCAGGTATTCAAATGAAGAAGCCGGTTTCCGGGATTGCTATGGGATTGATTTCTGATGGTGAGCGTAATGCGGTTCTATCAGATATTTTAGGAGATGAAGATCATTTGGGAGATATGGACTTTAAAGTAACCGGAACAGCAGATGGAATTACCGCCTGCCAGATGGACATAAAAGTAAAAGGTTTGCCTTATGAGATCCTTGTAAAAGCATTAAAACAAGCCCGTGCAGGAAGATTGCACATACTTGAAAAATTAACTGAAACTATCTCAGGACCAAACCAGAGCGTGAAGCCTTATGCTCCAAAGATCGTTACTAAAATCATTCCTCAGGAATTTATTGGTGCATTGATTGGGCCTGGTGGAAAAGTGATCCAGGAAATGCAAAAAACTTCAGGAACTACTATTGTTATTAATGAGGTAGATGAAAAAGGAGTTGTTGAGATCTTAGGTACAAGTCAGGAAGGTATTGACGGCGTATTAGCTAAAATTGATGCTCTTATGTTCAAACCAACAGTTGGGGAAACCTACGAGGTTAAAGTAATCAAGATGCTTGATTTTGGTGCTGTTGTTGAATTTCAAACTGCCCCGGGGAATGAAGTCTTGCTTCACGTAAGTGAACTGGCCTGGGAACGTACAGAAAATGTAAGTGATGTAGTGAATATGGGAGATGTTTTTGAAGTAAAATACTTCGGAATTGACCCTAAAACACGTAAGCAAAAGGTTTCCAGAAAAGCTTTATTACCAAAGCCGGAAGGATATACCGCAAGACCACCACGTGACAATGACAGAGGACGTGATAGCCGGGGGTCAAGAGACAACCGCGGACGTGACGACAGAGGTCGGGATGACAGAAATCGTGACGATAGAAAACCCAGAGAAAACAGAAACGACTAAATTTTAATAGTTTTTCTACTTATAGAACCTCCTTAATTTCTTTTAAGGAGGTTTTTTTATGGATTTCTCAAAATATTTATTTTTAAGCATGCGATGTGATGAAAGTCCGCCAAAGTCAATGATGACAGAAGAAGCCGAAGACAATCACCTCAAAATACCATAGTCTCAGAAGAAGGCATTAGAGAAAAAATTGTAAGTTTTGTAACCTTTTCCCTACTTCTTACGTACAATTAACACAAGGAACTATTCATATTAAATCCAAGGAGAAGATAGATGAGACAACTTAAAATTACGAAGCAGGTAACGAACCGTGAAACTGCTTCGCTGGATAAGTATTTGCAAGAAATTGGTAAAGTTGACCTAATTACTGCCGATGAAGAGGTGGAATTAGCACAAAAAATTAAAGCGGGTGATGACCGTGCATTAGAGAAATTAACAAAAGCGAATTTACGTTTTGTTGTTTCTGTAGCAAAACAATATCAAAACCAGGGATTAACCCTTCCTGACCTTATTAATGAAGGTAACCTGGGATTAATAAAAGCTGCTAAGCGATTTGATGAAACCCGTGGTTTCAAATTTATTTCCTATGCCGTATGGTGGATCAGGCAATCGATATTGCAGGCTTTAGCCGAGCAATCACGTATTGTGCGTTTGCCTTTGAACAAGATTGGATCTATTAATAAGATCAATAAGACTTTTGCTTTTCTTGAGCAATCTCACGAACGGCCGCCTAGCGCTGAAGAAATTGCCAAGGAACTTGACATGACTATAAACGATGTAAAGGAGTCTATGAAAAACTCCGGCCGTCACGTATCTATGGATGCTCCGTTGGTTGAAGGTGAAGATTCTAACCTTTATGACGTTTTACGTTCTGGAGAGTCTCCAAACCCAGACAGGGAATTATTGCACGAATCTTTGCGTACAGAGATCGAACGCGCACTGGAAACTCTTACCCCAAGAGAGGCAGATGTTATACGTTTGTATTTTGGTTTAGGAGATCAGCACCCTATGACGTTAGAAGAAATTGGTGAAACATTTGATCTCACAAGAGAGCGAGTGCGCCAGATCAAAGAAAAAGCCATTAGAAGACTTAAACATACGTCCAGAAGTAAGATCTTAAAAACTTACCTTGGATAATATGTAAGACAACAACAGTTTAGTCCCTGTGTGATGACTGGGGCAACAATAACTGTTCGTTTTTTGATTGATGAATGAACCCGGGAGTGATGACCCGGGTTTTTTCATGTGCCTTTTTTTAAACTACATACATCATATAATGGAGCATTAAAGTTGTGTTAATCTAACCCCCAGCACCTTTTAAAAGGTATTTTCTAATTAAATTCAACCAAAACAAAATGGAATAGTCAATATGGATGAACAGGAAAAAGTTTTAGTAATAGGTGCCTCAGGGGCATTGGGAATGGAGGTTGTCAAAATTCTCAAACAAAAGGAAATACCTGTAAGGGTACTAACGAATACTTCAGAGGGTGTCTCCAAGTTAACTCCCTATTCAAATGATATATGGAAAGGGGATGCTTCAACCAAATCTCCCGATATTAACGATATTACAAAAGGAATTTCTACTGTAATATCATCTCTTGGAAAAAGCGTTAGCCTTTTTAAAATGTCTGACGATTCATTTTATGAGACAGATTACATTGCAAATAAAACTATTCTGGATGATGCTATAAAAAATGGAGTAAAACGCTTTATTTATGTATCTATAAAAGGCGCTGATGTAGATGAAGATTACAGCATTGCCAAAGCCCATAAGATGTTTGAGAATGAACTCAAATCTTCAGGATTGGATTATACCATCCTCAGGCCGGTTGGTTTTTATTCCGGATTGAATGACCTAGCAATCATGGCTAAACGTAAAGTTATTCCCATTGTAGGAGACGGCAAAGCCAAAACCAATAGTATACACCATAAAGACCTGGCTGAAGTAGTAGTTTCTTATTTAAAAGACGGTCCTCGAATGATAGAAATAGGGGGGCCAAAGATCCATACCAGACTTGAAATGGCAGAAATGGTAAAAGAAAAGATTGGAGGCCAGATCATCAAAGTGCCTAAAACGATGGCAGAAATTGGCAATAAAATTCCCAAGTTTTTTGATGAAGGTACCGGCGATAAACTTGACTATTTCACCTTTATCACTACGAACGATATGATTGGAGACCCTCACGGGTCTATTACCTTTGAAGATTATTTGACAACCCTCGATCTTGAAAAATTACCGTAATGCCGCAGGATTATGATGCAATTGTTATTGGAAGCGGATCAAATGGATTAGCTGCGGCAATATACTTACAACAGCAAGGACTGAAGACTGCAGTTTACGAACAGGCCTCAACTCCCGGTGGGGCAACACGAACAGAAGAATTAACACTGCCCGGTTATCAACATGATGTAGGGTCTGCAATTCTTCCCATGGGAGTGGCCTCTCCTTTATTCAGAACCCTTCCTTTGGCAGACTATGGTTTAAAATGGATTTACCCTGACATACCTTATTCTCATCCTCTAGATGATGGAACAGCAATTGCGTGTTTCCAAAACCTGCACCAGACGGCACAACAACTTGGAGAGGATGAAAAGTCCTACTTAAAGATCTTTGAGCCTCTGGTAGAAGACTGGGAAAAATTGGATAAAGACCTGTTAGGTCCTTTAGGTTTCCCGGGTAATCCTTTAGACTTTGTAAAATTCGGTTTAAAAGCCATTCCCTCTGCAAAAATGTTGGTCAATCATTTTTTTGAAAATGAAAGATCCCGGGTCTTCTTTTATGGCTCTGCAGCTCATTCTACTTTGCCGTTGACCAATATAGCTTCTGCCTCTTTTGGTCTTGTTCTTACAACCATGGCTCACAAGTATGGATGGCCGTTTCCTGAGGGAGGGGCTAAGAATTTTATAAACAGCCTTATAGAACATTACAAGTCCCTGGGTGGTGAAATATATTTAAATACCCACATTACTCACGTAGAAGAACTTCCAAATGCAAAAGCTTATCTATTTGATGTTACCCCTAAACAGCTTTTAAATATTAAAGGAATGGATTTTCCTTCACTTTACAGAAACAGACTGGCATCCTATAAATATGGTGCCGGGGTATTTAAAATAGACTGGGCACTTAGTGAACCCATTCCTTTTACAAACGAAAAGTGCAGAAGATCAGGCACCGTACATATAGGATTTTCTACAGATGAGATTGAAATGTCTGAAAAAAATATCCATCAAAAACATATGACAGATACCCCTTACGTTCTGGTCGCCCAACACAGCATATTTGATAAAACCCGTGCTCCGGAAGGGAAACATACCGGCTGGGCCTATTGTCATGTGCCAAACGGAAGTATCAAAGACTTTACAAGTGTAATAGAAAACCAGATAGAACGTGCGGCTCCGGGTTTCAAAGACACCATTCTCAAACGATCTACTATGAATACCGTCCAGTTGGAGCAATGGAATCCCAATATTGTGGGTGGAGATATTAACGGGGGAAGACAAGATATTACTCAGCTGTTTACAAGGCCTGTTATAAGCCTGTCTCCTTATTCCACTCCAGATCCACGTATTTATATTTGCTCCTCCTCTACCCCTCCCGGTGGTGGTGTCCATGGCATGTGCGGTTTTCATGCTGCAAAAAAAGTTGTAAAGGATCATTTTTCAAACAGTTAAAATGATTTAAACCTAAGAAATTATGAGATATGCTATTTGTTACATAAGCACTGCAGTTAAAGATCTCCCTTATAAAGAGATTCAAGATTTATTTGACCATGCCCGGAAAAATAATATTAAAAATGATGTAAAGGGAATTCTTTTATATTCCGAAGGAAATTTTTTTCAGGTACTGGAGGGTGATAAAGAGTATGTGCTACCATTGTTTTCAAAAATTGAAGAAGATCCACGGCATCACACCATAATACAGGTAGTAGGTAAGGAGATCTCTCAGGGTTCTTTTGACGGGTACGAATTTGATGTCGTCACCGAAAAAAATAAATATGACCGCAACCTTCTGCAGGAATATCTGGAGCCTTTAGATGGCATGGATGAGAAGGTTCAGGATGTTGTTAAAAACATTCTTGAAGTTTTTATCGATACCCGGGTTTAAATAAATATTATAAACTTTTGAAGAAAACCGGGAAGAAGCTTTTTAGTTAAATGCCAAATTAAACTCTACTATTAAATATTTTCAGAATTACGAACCATGAGATATGCCATTACTTATGTAAGTACAGCGACTTCTGAATTATCTAACTCGGGTGTTGAAGAGGTTTTGGAGTTTTCAAAAAACTGGAACAACAACCATAAAATAACAGGTATGTTACTTTATTCTGATGGAAACTTTCTTCAGATACTGGAAGGTGAAAAAGGACATGTTCGGGACCTGTTTGAAAAGATCAAAAAAGATATACGTCATAAAAACATCATCAAGATCTTTGAAAAGGAGATTTCAGAAGAATCCTTTGACGGCTATGATTCTGATATTGTTTCAGAAAACACGAAATATGATCCGGTTAAAATGGGGAGATATTTTGATCATATCCAGGTGCTTGATCCCGGCACCCAAAAGGCCGTAAAAAATGTACTGACCCTTTTCCTTAACAGTAAGTAATAAGACCTGTTTATGATAGTTGTTTTGGATGTTGTATTTTTGCCGAAACATTAAAATATGAACCCAAAGCTTATAGCCCCCTCTGTTCTTGCCGCCGATTTTGGCAACCTTCAGCGCGATCTGGAAATGATAAATAATAGTGAAGCCGATTGGTTCCATATTGACATTATGGATGGTGTTTTTGTCCCGAATATCTCTTATGGGATGCCTGTTTTACAAGCCATTCAAAAACACGCTAAAAAAACCATTGGCGTCCATTTGATGATCGTTGACCCGGACAGGTACATCAAGGAGTTCGCCGCCCTGGGTGCTAATGTGCTTACTGTACATTATGAAGCCTGTACTCACCTGCACAGAACCTTGCAAGCCATTAAAGCTGAAGGAATGAAAGCAGGAGTTGCTCTTAACCCGCACACAAATGTAGATCTTTTGAAAGATGTGATTAAAGATATCGACTTAGTATGTGTTATGAGTGTAAACCCCGGTTTTGGTGGGCAAAGCTTTATTGAAAACACCTATAACAAGGTTAAGCAATTAAAGGCGCTAATTATTGAGCACAATGCTTCTACCTTGATTGAAATAGATGGAGGTGTAACCGATAAAAACGCTGCTCAACTTGCAAAAGCAGGTGCAGATGTGTTGGTCGCAGGAAGTTTTGTTTTTAAAGCCCAGGATCAGATCAAAACCATAAAAGAACTTAGAAGTATTGCCAACTCCTGAAATGAATTTTGATGTTATTATTATAGGCGGTGGCCCCATTGGCATCGCCTGCGGGCTTGAAGCTAAAAAGCAAAAGCTGTCATATCTTATCCTTGAGAAAGGTTGCCTGGTTAATTCCCTTTATCACTACCCTGCTAATATGACTTTTTTCTCTACTTCAGATAAACTGGAACTGGATAATATTCCTTTTATAAGCAATAATCCAAAGCCTCGAAAAGCTGAAGCATTGGAATATTACAGAAGAATAACCACCTCGAATGATCTGAATATCCATCTTTTTGAGAGTGTCTTATCTGTTAAAACGCCCGAAGACAATATGCATAAAGTCATTTCATCAAAAGCTACTTATACTGCCAGCAATGTTATTGTGGCTACAGGTTTTTATGATATTCCAAATTATTTAAAGATCCCCGGTGAGGAACTGCCCAAGGTAGCACATTACTATAATGATCCGCATTATTATTCTAAACAAAAGGTTGTGGTAGTTGGAGCGAGTAATTCTGCAGTAGATGCAGCTCTTGAGATCTATAGGAAAGGTGGGGAAGTAACTATGATCGTAAGAAGCCCGGAAATTGGGGAAAGGGTAAAATACTGGGTACGTCCTGATATAATAAATCGAATAGAAGAAGGTAGTATCAAAGCTCTTTTCAGCGCCAGGCTTGCGGAGATTAAAGAAGAGGAAGTTATCATAGAAACTCCTGAAGGAGCATGTACATTGCCAAATGACTTTGTATTACTATTGACCGGCTACAGGCCCAATTTTCAATTTTTAAAGAAAATAGGAATTATTCTATCAAGCGATGAGAAAAAGATCCCCCGGTATAACGAACAAACCATGGAAACCAATGTTCCGGGTATTTACCTGGCCGGTGTGATCTGTGGCGGAATGGAAACCCATAAATGGTTTATCGAAAACTCCAGGGTGCATTCAAAAATAATTATGAAGAACATAGTGTCCAATATGCCCGCATCTGTAAAATAAAAAGAATGGATTTTAAATTTAAGATTTAAAATCCATTCTTAAAAGGCAAAACCCTTCTTCCTTACATCACTACGACCTCTGCATCACGGTTTGCCGATTTCTTTTTGTTCAATAATCTACCGTAAAAATCCAGGTCATTTCTTCCAGTTCTAAAAGATTTCTCAACCCACTTTTTATTAGAAGCCATAGGGAACTTATAAATTTTAATATTCGGATAAAGAGATTCTTCTGAAAAATCCTCCACCCCTATTTCAATATTTTTAGTCTTATTGTTATAACAAACAAATTTGGCTAAAAAATTATGTTTGATTAGGTCTACGAAATCTTCCGGTAATTCTTCGCATCTTTTGCATTCACTTAAAAACTCTTGTACAAGGCTTTTCATGGATGCTTTTAACTCTTGTTGATTATAGTAGGTTGTCATGATTTTGGTTTATTTGCTGATAAAAATACAGCAAGTAACTCTTCTGTAAATTTATTTTATAGGTTGTTTAACGTGCAATCATAATTAATTCAAAATAGCGGTCAACATCCTGCCCTACAGGCGGGTAATACTATTAGAAAATTTGTTAAATTATCCTTTTTTAATTCCCTCTAAATTTCCAGTATGAATAAAATATTACTATGGTCCATAATCGCCGCGATGGCAGGCTTTCTATTTGGATTTGATACAGTAGTGATTTCCGGCGCTGATACTCAGCTTCAGGCTCTTTGGCAAACTTCTAATGCTTTCCACGGAATAGTTGTTATGTCCATGGCACTTTGGGGAACTGTTTTGGGGGCAATTTTTGGTGGTATTCCTACCAATCGCCTGGGTCGAAAAAACACCCTGGTGTGGATTGGGATATTCTATATTGTTTCTGCTTTGGGATCGGCACTTGCAAATGATCCTGTATCCTTTGCCATATTTAGATTTCTTGGCGGAATTGGAGTGGGAGTTTCTACAATAGCAGCTCCTGCATATGTCTCAGAAATAGCACCGGCAAAGGACAGGGGACGACTGGTTGCTCTCTATCAGCTTAACATTGTCCTCGGAATACTTATCGCCTTTCTTTCTAATTATCTACTTAGAAACACAGGCAGCGAACCTTGGCGCTGGATGTTAGGGATAGAAGCTCTGCCTGCTTTATTATATACCATCTTTGTGTTTTTCATCCCCAGAAGTCCACGATGGCTTATTTCAAAAGGAAGATATGAAGAAGCTGAAAAAATTCTTAGAATCACCCATTCCGAACATAAAATTGAACAAAAAATGCTTGAAATAAAGCAGCAATCTGAGACCACTTTAACGGGGGAAAATATATTTATGAAAAAATACCGCTTCCCGCTCTTACTTGCTTTTTTAATAGCTTTTTTTAATCAGCTATCGGGCATTAATGCCTTTTTATATTATGCTCCCCGTATTTTTCAGGAAGCTGGATTAGGGGTAAGTACTGCCTTATTAAGTAGCATTGGGATTGGAGTGGTAAACCTGTTATTCACTTTACTGGGTGTTTTTCTCATAGACAGATGGGGAAGAAAACAGCTTATGTTGATAGGATCAATTGGATACATTGTTTCCTTATCTCTTGTCGCAGCTGCATTTTTTCTGAATTGGGGAGGACTATGGGTCCCAATATTTTTGTTTCTGTTTATAGCAGCACATGCCATAGGACAGGGTGCAGTAATATGGGTTTACATTTCAGAGGTTTTTCCTAATCATCTAAGAGCATCAGGACAGTCCTTTGGAGTTTCAGTACACTGGATCCTGGCAGCTATAATTCCGGCAATGGTACCTTTCCTTTTTTCAACTATAGGTGCAGGCTCTGTTTTCGCCTTTTTTGCATTTATGATGGTGCTTCAACTTTTATTCGTAATTTTTATGATGCCCGAGACCAAGGGGAAATCCCTGGAACAATTAGGTACTGAATTATCTTTTAAGAAAGTAAAAAATACACACAATGAATCTGTCTAAAAATTTTCTGCCTCTGGTATTCTCCGCAACATTTATTTTTATTTCATGTAAAGGAGAGAAAGACGACCATAGAGTAACTGCTGCAGATCCATCTGATTTAAATTCAGAAATTTTCAGGCCTAATTTCCATTTCACTCCGGAAGAGAACTGGATGAACGATCCTAATGGAATGTTTTACTACAACAGCACCTATCATCTCTTTTTCCAATATTATCCTGAAGGAAATGTATGGGGGCCCATGCACTGGGGTCATGCTACCAGTGAAGATATGATTGAATGGAAGGAGCTTCCGGTAGCTTTAGAACCTGATGAACTGGGATATATTTTCTCCGGAAGTGCTGTAGTGGACAGTAATAACACTTCAGGTTTTGGTGATGGAACCACACCTCCTATTGTTGCTATCTTTACTTACCACGATCCTAAAGGAGAAGAGGAGGGCAGAATAGATTACCAGTCCCAGGCCATTGCCTATAGTTTGGATGAGGGTAAAACCTGGACTAAATATGAAGCAAATCCTGTGATCGCCAATCCCGATATAAAAGATTTCAGAGACCCAAAAGTTACCTGGGACGAACAAAATAAACAATGGCTTCTGGTTTTGGCTACTATAGATCGCACCTTGTTTTACAGTTCACCTAACCTAAAGGATTGGGAATTGATCTCTGAATTTGGACAGGGTACAGGTGCCCACGACGGAGTTTGGGAATGCCCGGACTTTTTTCCGATACAGGTGGAAAATTCAGAAGAAACAAAATGGGTGCTTATTCAAAGCCTTAATCCGGGAGGGTATAATGGAGGTTCCGGAACTCAGTATTTTGTTGGAGATTTCGACGGTAAAAATTTTATCGTTGATCCTGCAATGGAAAACCTCGAGGAAAAACATGATTTCTGGATAGATTACGGGAAAGATAATTATGCCGGGGTCACCTGGTCTAATATTCCCGGGAGTGATGGCAGAAAATTATCTATTGGCTGGATGTCTAACTGGCTGTATGCACAAGAAGTACCTACTGAGAAATGGCGAAGTGCAATGACCATTGCACGGGAAATTACCCTGAAGCAAAAGGACGGTACTTTTCGCATCTTCTCCCTCCCTGTCAGAGAATTGGACAAATACAAAACTACAATTTTTGAAAAAGATCAACTGTCAGCCGGCGGTTCAAATATTATTTCTGAAGAAACTGACGGCGATCTCTCCCGTGCTGAAATTTCCTTTGAAATACCCCAACTAACAAACAACAGGTATGAATTTTATATGACCAACAAAGAAGGAGATACCTTAAGATTTGGTTATGATCACCGGGAGAAGCAATTCTTTATTGACCGCAAACAATCGGGATTAACGGACTTTAGTGATGATTTCGCAAACAAAATTTCAACAGCACCTCGAACAGCTGATGATGATACTTTATCTGTAACCATATTATTAGACAGAACTTCGATTGAATTATTCTACGATGAGGGAGAAACTGTTATGACAGAGATCTTTTTTCCAACTACCCCCTACACCACCTTTTCCTCAAATAACAAAGAGGAATTTTCGATTCAGAATATAAAGATAAACCAGCTTAATTTCGAAATAGCAGAAACAACACCATCAAAACAATGAGAAAAAAAGCGATTTGTTTTGGAGAGGTGTTATGGGATGTTTTCCCTGACAAAGCCCGTATAGGCGGTGCTCCTTTAAACGTGGCCTCCCGCCTAAGTGCCTCAGGAATAAAAACCGGGCTCATTACCAAAATTGGCGATGATGAAAAAGGAAAAGAGATCCTAAAATATCTAATGGAGAATAAGATTAATACGGGACATGTCGCAATAGATAAAAGGTATCCCACAGGAATGGTGAATGTTACATTAAGCAAGAGCAGATCTGCCACCTATGAGATCAATTACCCTTCTGCCTGGGACAAGATTGAATTTCAGGAAAATATGATTAAAGCGGTTGAGGAAGCCGATGCATTTATTTTTGGCAGCCTGGTATGCCGGGATGAAATAAGCAAAAATACATTATTCAAATTATTGCCGGTATCCCCATTTAAGATTTTTGACCTTAATTTGCGTCCTCCGCACTATCAACCTGAAGTTCTTAAAGAGCTTATGCAAATAGCCGATTTCATTAAATTTAATGATGAGGAACTATATGAAATTGCCAGGCTATTAAACTCCCCATATCATTCCCTGGAACAAAACTTAATGTTTGTCTCTGTCCAAACCAATACCTATAAAATATGTGTTACTAAAGGAAGCCATGGCGCCGTGTTGCTAATAGATGGTAAATTATATTATAATAGTGGCTTTTTAATTAACGTAAAGGATACAGTTGGTGCAGGTGATTCTTTTTTAGCCTCTCTTGTTGCCAAACTACTGAAGAATGAAGATCCTCAGAAAGCAATAAATTACTCCTGTGCTGTGGGAGCTTTGGTAGCTGGGGAGGAAGGAGCCAATCCTGTTCTCAAAGATGAAAAAATAGAAAATTTTATAGATCCGGGTAAAAGAAATAACCTGCCTTAGAGAAGCAGGTTATTTCTTATAGTAACTTAAATTTACATTTGTTTATAGGAACCGTAAAAGAGCCTTTGCGGCTTCTTCCGAAGAAGCAGGATTTTGTCCGGTAATAAGTTTCCCATCAACTCTTACATAAGAACTCCAGTCTTCTCCTTTACTGTAATTCGCTCCCAATTGATTCATTTTGTCTTCAATTAAAAAAGGGACAACATCTGTTAGTCCCATTGCATCTTCTTCAGAATTGGCGAATCCGGTCACTTCCTTTCCGCGAACAAGAGGTTCATTATGGTACCGGGTATTCGCAAGGGCGGCAGGCGCATGGCATACCAATGCCACGGGTTTCATATTAGTATAAAAATCTTCGATAAGTGCGATAGATTCCAAATTTACCGCCAAATCCCATAAGGGCCCATGGCCTCCGGGATAAAACACCCCTTTATAATTTGAAGGATCGATATTTTCAAGTCTTTGAGTGTTGGCTAACTTTTCTTTTAGTTCTTCATCAGAATTAAATCGTTTTGTAGCTTCTGTCTGGGCATCATCCTCTGTACTTTTGGGATCTATAGGAGGCTGTCCCCCATTTGGCGAGGCGAGGGTAATATCAACTCCCGCATCTTTTAATACATAATAAGGAGCAGCAAATTCTTCTGCCCAAAATCCTGTTTTTTTTCCTGTGTCACCTAATTCGTCATGCGAGGTTAACACCATTAATACTTTCATAGCAAATTTTTTATTGTTTTATTAAATGGAAAGAGGATTCTTTCCCTTAAAATAAATTTACTGCCATGCCCCCTCCCCCGCAAAGTTTTAATACAAATTTGGGTGGAAAACCTTAGACTTTCCTAATAAAACTATCCGAAAAAATGATTGGATATTTATTATTTTATAGATTTTACCAAATTATTTTATTGATAACATCTTACTACATATAAAGTAAATATTCCAGTTCCATATAAGAATAAATTAAACACTTCTAAATATCCTGCCAATTTTTTTGTATATTTAATTAGGAAGAAACTTGTTACCTCACCCTAAAAATTGCAAGATGAAAGAGATATTTAAATATTTAATGGGAGTTGGTTTATTTTTAATCGCCTTTAGTTTTCAGGCCCAGATCTTACAAACACAGGAGGAAATTATTGAAACCTATGGGGAACCATTTCACTCAGGTGTTACTGAAAATGGAGAGCATTTTCTTTTCTACAAAATACCCGTAACCACTAAAACCAGCGGAACTTACGATCAGCGAAGGGTTCTCTTCTTTAAAAATTTTGGTGATGGTTCTGAAGTTTGCTACAAATTCAAGATCATAGAACCTTCTTCAGAAACGAATTATAATATATCCTTATTCTCTAATGACCTGGTACAAACTGCCGATAGCCAGTGGAAGGATTACAGCAAGGGAATTGTATATGAGGTAAAGGAAGTGAAAGGAGTTTGTTTAATAACTGCTGAATATGATAATGAAGTTGGATTAGTAAGAGTCTACAAATTTTAATTCCTGACAGTTACTTTTCCACCTATTGTTAATTTCTTAAAAATTTTCAAACCATTTGAGGTAAACTTTGACGGGGAGTATATGATAGAAATATCTAATAGGCTTTTCTTTTCCACCACGCTTCTAAACTTCAAATCATCACCCATCTAAAATATTTCCAAAATCACAATTGTTGTTTAAAGTTGAGGTAAAAGGGGTTATACTGAAGCAATAACAGGTATTATTAATGAAGTTTTGGAGGAGCATCCCCTTAAAAACCCTTAATTAAAGTAATAATAAAAATCCTTTAAGTAAACATTTGATTATATCATATGCTCTTCTTAAAGGATTTAAAAGGGGTACTTAATGGAGGTACAATTATTTATCGCTTTAATTAATAAGACCTTACAATTAAAAATGAAATTATATTCAACTGTTCCAGGATTCGTTTTTGATCTTGATGTTATTTATTAGATTGTTTTAACTACAAGGTGTGATTTGGCTTATCTCCTATTAAACAAAAATTACCACCTCACTTCTTTCTTTTTACTGCGCTTTTCTTTTGATGTTTGACCACTTCAGCTTCCTTGAAAAATATGATCTCTTCAGCTATATTTGTCACTAAATCCCCTATTCTTTCCAGTTTTTTTATCACTGAAAACAATAGCATAACCTGATCAATTATTTGTGGATCTTTCTTTACTTCAGTAGAAATAATCCCAAAGGCTTTCATATTGATCTTATTCAAGACCTTGTCCTTTTTAAAAACCTTCCTTGCTTTTTTTGAATTTCCCGATTTGTAAGCCTCGGAGATATCATCCAGCATAGAAAGGGCAGAATCAAACATCTCTTTCACCTGTAGTAATTCCAGTAATCTTTCATCCGGAGTTAGGTCAATTTCTACTATATATTTAGAGATTCCATAAGAATGGTCGCCAATTCTCTCCAGGTCAAAATTGATCTTTCTCAATGCCAGCACGAAACGAAGGTCTCCTGCCACAGGATTATATAAAGCTATAAAGCGTTCACAGTCCCGGTCTATTTTCAGGTCCAGCCCATTTACCCTGTTTTCTGTATGGATTACCTCCTCGGCCAGATCATTGTCATGGGTGAAGAAAGCTTCCTGTGCATTTACCAGCTGCTTTTTACAAAGGCTGAACATTTCCAGACCAGAATGATTTAATGCCTCTCTTTGTTGATCGATACTCATCATAACTTTATATTTTTAACCGAACCTTCCGGTGATGTAATTTTCGGTTTGCTTTTTCTCAGGATTGGTGAAAAGTTTCTTCGAACTGTCGTATTCAATCAATTCCCCCATGTAAAAAAAAGCAGTGTAATCACTTACCCTCCCGGCCTGTTGCATATTGTGCGTAACAATAACTATTGTGTACTGGTTTTTCAACTGGTAGATCAATTCCTCGATTTTAGCTGTAGACAAAGGATCCAAAGCAGAGGTTGGCTCATCCATTAATATAATAGAAGGCTCTACTGCCAAAGTTCTGGCTATACAAAGCCGTTGCTGCTGTCCGCCAGATAATGCCAAAGCCGATTTATTCAAATTATCCTTTACCTCATCCCAAAGCGCAACCTGCTTTAGAGATTCTTCAACTCTTTCCAGAAGGTATTTCTTATCATTTATTCCCTGGATCTTAAGCCCGTAGGCTACATTCTCGAAAATTGATTTTGGAAACGGATTGGGTTTTTGAAAAACCATTCCCACCTGCTTTCGCAGTTGTTCCACATTTACTTTCTTCTTATATATATTTTCGCCATCTATCAGGATCTCACCCTCCATTCTAAATCCGTCCACATAATCATTCATCCTGTTGAACAACCTTAAAAAAGTAGATTTTCCACAACCTGAGGGGCCAATAAAAGCAGTTACTTTGTTGGCCTTAATATTCATATCAATCCCTTTAATTGCCGTAAAACCATCATAATAAACCTTTACAGCTTTGGCTTCCAGTTTATGCTTCTTTTTAATGCTGGGATCTATCACGGCAGATTTTATTTTAGTTTCCATCTATAGAACTTAATTATTTTAATTTCGCCTGCCACTTATTTCTGAAATAAACGGCTATGGCATTCATTGTAAAAGTAATCGCCAAAAGGATAATAATTGAAGCAGCTGCATTCACTTCAAATCCTGCCTGCGGCCTGGAAATCCAGTTAAAGATTTGAATAGGCAGAACAGAAAATTCATCAAGAGGAGTTGCCGGCGCAAAAGGTACATAAGCCAAAGCTCCTATAACTATTAAAGGGGCTGTCTCCCCTACTGCCCTCGAAAGAGCCAGGATCACTCCGGTCAATATCCCCCCAAACGAAGCAGGTAGCAATTGCATGTAAACTGTTTGCCATTTAGAGGCACCTAACGCAAATGATGCATCCCTTATAGATTTTGGAACGGCTTTTATAGCTTCACGGGTAGATACGATTACAATAGGTAATATGAGGAGAGCCAGAGTAAAACTACCCGCCAGAATACTTGCACCCATTTCCAGGATCCTAACAAAAATCTCCAGTCCCAATAAACCGTAAATAATTGATGGGACTCCGGCAAGGTTAGAAATGTTGATTTCTAACAAGGAAGAAAGGCGGCCTTTCTTTGCATACTCTTCCAGATATATTGCAGCTGCAATTCCTAATGGAAGTGCAATGATCGTAGTTAAAACTAATATCCAGACACTTCCCATAAGTGCAGTAAAAATACCTGCCCTTTCAGCTTTCCGCGAAGGCAGATTAGTAATAAATTCCCAGTCTATACGCTGTATCCCGTCAATTAATATAGAACCTATAAATATGCACAAAAGAATAAGGCCTAAAAACGTACAGCCAATCCCCCATATTTTGAACGCCTGGTCTTTCAACCTGTTCTTTTTGATGTTATTCATATTTCTCACGGAATCTCTTTCTGATCTTATAACTTATGGTGTTCAACAAAAAGGTAAATATGAAGAGGGTAATACCGGCTGCAAAAATGGTTTTGTATTCCAGGGTACCATGGCCTACATCGCCCAGGCTTACCTGCACTATATAAGCAGTAATGGTTTCAACCGGAACCGTGGGATCTAAAGTAAGCCTGGGTTGCTGTCCCGCTGCTATGGCAACGATCATTGTCTCTCCAATTGCCCGGGAAATAGCCAGGATCACCGAAACAATAATCCCTGAAGATGCCGCAGGAATTAAAACCCGGAAAGAATTTTGCAATTTGGTTGACCCCATTCCATAAGCGGCCTCCCTTAATGAATTAGGAACCGCGTGGAGAGCATCTTCACTTAAAGATGAAACAAAGGGAATGATCATGATTCCCATTACCAATCCAGCAGAAAGAGAATTAAATCCGGAAAGACCGGGAATAAAGCTCTGCAGAAAAGGGGTGACTACCGTTAAGGCAAAAAAACCATATACCACAGTAGGAACCGCTGCGAGAAGTTCTAATGCAGGTTTAATAGATTTCCGGAAACTTTTAGGTGCATATTCGCTTATATAAATACTTATTGACAGACCGATGGGTACTGCAAAGGCAATTGCTATAAAAGACGTAAGTAAAGTTCCTGAAAGTAGTGGCAGGATTCCGAAATGTTTGTCAGAAAACAGTGGAGTCCACTGGGTATCGGTCAAAAAGTCAACAATGGAGACTTCCCTGAAAAAGCTAAAAGCCTCGATAGAGAGTACTACAATAATCCCTGCCGTAACAGCTATGGTAACAAGAGCACTGGCCAAAAGACTGTTCTCAATGAAAACCTCCTTCCATTTCCGGAC